>CBFGTM010000013.1:0-70254 GCA_965652025.1 uncultured Gemmatimonadales bacterium | reverse complement strand
TCCGATGTCCGCCTCTCTCTGGAGAACAACGTCCTGACGATTCGGGGCGAGAAGAGGCAGCAGTCGGAAGAGAACAACGAGCGGGTGCATCGGTTCGAGCGCACCTACGGTGTGTTCGAGCGGACCTTCGTACTGCCGAACACCGTTGATCCTGACAACATCGAGGCCCGCTACGAGAATGGCGTGCTATTCGTAACCATACCCAAGGCGGAGCGCGCCAAGCCCAGAGAAATTCGGGTCAGCACCTCTACCTCGGGCTCGACCCAGGTCCGCACTGGCGCGCAGTCTCAGCGCGTGACCGGCGCGACCTCACAGCGAGAGGAGCGCGGCAGCGGTTCGCGGGATCCTGAAGAGGAAGGCTCTGCGGCGAAGAGCCGCCGTTAAGACTGGGTTCAAAAGAGCATTCGACCCCCGGCGGCCCACCGCCGGGGGGTTTGCTTGCTCCGTATCCTTACGGAGTTGGCCTCCGCAGCAACGCGGATTGTGAGGCAACCGGCCCGTCCCTACCCTTGAGCGTGCCGCCGATCCCATCCTTCCATGTCGTTGGTGTAAGCCACCATACATCTCCGGTTCAGGAGCGGGAGCAGTTCGCCTTCTCCCCTTCCCACATTGCTTCGGCTCTGGAGCAATTCCGGCAGCAGGGGATCGCCGCACTGCTTCTCTCTACCTGTAATCGCTGCGAGCTCTATTGGTGGGGGGCTGAGGATGGCGAGGCCAGGTTCTTGGAGCTGGCCCAGGTCAGAGGAAACGGTCTGAGCATTCCACTCCACCGCTACCACGGGATGGCTGCGGCCCGGCATCTCTTCCTCGTCAGTGCAGGCCTGGACTCACAAATCCTGGGTGAAAGTGAGATCCTGGGTCAGATTCGTCGGGCTTACGAGGAGGCGCGGTTGGCGGGCACGACCAATCGCGACTTGGAACTCATGTTCTCGACAGCCCTCTCTGCCGGAAGACGGGTCCGCCGGGAGACCCTGGTCGGCCGCCATCCAGCTTCGGTGAGTTCAGCCGCGGTTGAGCTCGGGCTGCGGCAACTGGGAGGCTATCAGGGCAGGGAGGTAGTCGTGCTCGGCGCCGGAGAAGCGGCGGAAGGAGTGCTGCGGGCCCTGCGGGATCAGGGTGCTTCTCGAGTCACGCTGCTCAATCGGCACGTTGAGAAAGCACGGATTCTCGCCACGGCCTGGGGTGCCGAGATCCAGTCATGGGAGGACCTGGATCGAGGGCTGCAAACCGCAGATCTGCTGCTGGTCGCAACGGCATCCACTCGTCCGGTGATCACTGCCGGCCTGCTCGAGGAGGCTGCTCGGGCGCGAGGCGGGCGCCCCCTACTGGTGATGGACCTCGCCGTGCCGCGCAATGTCGAGCCAACATCCCGGAGCATCAAAGGCATCGAGCTACTCGACCTCGACGACCTGCAGCGGCTCTGCTGTCCTACGGCCGGCGTGGCCACGGCAGCATTGGCGGAGGCAGAGGCGATCGTGGAGGACGAGCTGCTGAGACTAGCGCTAGGCCTGCGGAACCGGCTGGCCGCACCTCAACTTGCGGACCTACACCGGCTCAGCCTCGAGATGGCGGAGGAGGAGTCGGCGCGGGCTCTATCCCAGTTGGAGCTTTCCGAGAGCGGACAAGAGGTGGTGCGGCAGATGGCGGAACGCCTGGTTCGACGGGTGCTCTATCCGGTGAGTCGAAGTCTGCGTGGGCTGGTCACGAGTCGCGAGTCGCGAGTCTCGAGCGGCGAGCAGCACGAGCCAACTCTGTTGCGGACTCCCGATTGATTCAGGATCCGCGACGGGAGACCCGCGACTCGCGATTGCTGCCAACCGGATTCAGAACATTCCTACATTGCGGATTGGTGCAGCCGGCGCAACGCAGCGGATATTGGCTGCTGTAGGGTACTCCAGCCCGAAGATGATCCCGCACTATTTCGGCTAACGCATCCAGGAAGCGGGCCCGGTCGTTCAAGGCCGGAGCGCGCACGTAATGGGTGACGCCAACTTCGTGGGCCACCTCTCCATACTCCCGGTCGAGCTCGGATAGGGTCTCGATATGATCACTGGTGAAGGCAATGGGGACCACCAGCAGATGCTTGTGTCCCCTCGTCCCTAGCCGGCGAATCACCTGTTCGGTGCTGGGGCCCAGCCATCGCACCGGTCCCACATCTGACTGATAGGCCAGGATGTACGGGTTGGCCCCGCCGAGGGATTCGACAACCCGCTGCACGCTGGCGCCTACCTCCTGGGGATAGGAGTCTCCCCGGTCGATCACGTCCAGCGGCAAGGAATGGGCGCTGAACAGGATTACGACTCGGTCGCGATCCGCCGGCTCGAACTGCTGAAGACCCTCCCGCACCGTCTCGGTCATCGCTTCGATGAATCCGGGATGTACCGGCCAGCGATCCACAATGCTCCAGCGGAAGGCATCCCGGAGTCCGGTTCGGTCCGCGGCGCGCCATAGCTCGTTCAGGCTGGAGCCGGTGGTACTGCAGGAGAATTGGGGGTACTGGGTGAAGGCGATTGCCCGTTCGATTCCGTCAGCCCGCATGGCGCGCAGGGCATCGTCACTGTTGGGACGGGTATACCTGAAGGCGACGTAAAATTTGTGCGGCGCGGTTTCGGGAGTCAGGCGGTCGAGTCGGGCAATCATGCCACGGCCCTGCGCCTCGGTATGTCGCAGGATGGGTGATCCGCCACCGATGTTGGCGTAGAGTCCCCGCACCTTCGGGGTTCTACGGCGGGCGATGAAGGGGCCGAGCCACCGCTGGAACGGCAGCTGGATGATCTCCCGGTCGGCAAAGAGCTCGAGCAGAAAGGGCTGCACATCGTCGAGCGTGGCTGGACCACCGAGATTCAGCATGACGATGCCGGTCTTCGGCCTGGTGCCGGCGCTCGGGCGAGCCGTGGCCGGTGGCGAGTGGGGCTGGACCTCGGTCATGGCAGCAACATAATCACGGTCAAGTGGGCACGATCCCGGCGCCGATCGCAAAGCGGGTCAGCTCGGCCACGGTTCGGATCTGCAGCTTTCGCATGAGACTTTCGCGATGGCTTTCGACCGTGCGGTGGCTGATACCGAGCTCTGCCGCTATCTCCTTGTTGGTCCGTCCCCGCGCAATACCCAGAAGCACGTCACGTTCCCGGCCGGTGAGCAGGTCCAGCTCGGGGTGAAGGCTTTCATGCTCGCCGCGGACTGCGGCGCTCAGCCGGCTGGCAACGGGAGGACTGAAGTAGGATTCTCCCCGGCAGACCGCCCGAATGGCCTCGCGCAGATCGGTTGCGGCGGTGTCCTTCAGCAGATACCCGTGCGCTCCCGCCCGGACGCTTTCCAACACATACTCGGCATTGTTGTGCATGCTGAGAATCAGGACCCTCGCGCTTCCCGGGTTTTCCCGGATTCGGGCCGCGACCTCCAGTCCCGACTGGTCGGGCATGGAAATGTCGAGCACAACTACGTCGGGCTTCAGCTCTGAAGTGAGGGCGAGCGCCTCCCCGCCACTCTGGGCTTCTCCTACCACCTCGAAGCCGGACTCACTTTCGAGCACGTGACGGATTCCGCTGCGGACAATCATGTGGTCGTCCGCGACCAGTACCCGGATCGGCCTTTGCATCAGGAGCCGCCAGCCACGGTGGCGGGGACTCGCACCTCGAGCAGGGCTCCGGACCCGTTGCGACGTTGCAAGCGAACCGTGCCACCGAGCGCGGTGATGCGCTCCCGCATGCCGGCGAGGCCCATATGGCCCTGCAACTCAAGGCGTTCCGGGTTGACGCCATCGGGAAGTCCCCGGCCGTCATCACTCACCCGAAGCAGGACCTCGTTGGGCGCCACGGAGACCCCGATGTCCACTGATCGAGCGTCAGCATGCCGGAGCACGTTGGAAAGCGCCTCCTGAACAGCCCGGAACAGTGCCAGCTCGGCATCACGGGAGAGCGGCGGCATTACCGCCGGCACAGCCAACTCAGTCCGGATACCGCTGCGCTCGCTGAAGTCCGCCACCAGCGAACGGAGTGCGGGCAACAGACCGAGGTCATCCAGCAGCGATGGACGGAGATCGTTAGTAACGCTTCGAATGCTTCGGATGCCGGTATCGATCAGTTCCAGGACCTGGTCCAGACGCGACGTCTGCTCGGCAGGCACCTTCTCCCGGAGAACGCCGATCTCCATCTTGACGGCGGAGAAGACCTGCGCCGTCTCGTCATGCAACTCGCGGGAGAGCCGGCGGCGTTGTTCCTCGTGTTGTTCGACCATCCGGGTGGAGAGCCGGGCCAGCTCGAGCGTACGGGTCTCCAGCCGGCTGTACAGGTCCGCATTCTCCAGCGCCGCGCCGACCTGCTGGCCAAGCGCCACCAGGAAGCTCTCGTCCAGGGCGGTGAACGGATCCCGAGCCTGACCTGCCAATACCAGGGCGGCCAGCACCCGCTCCCCCCGGAGAATGGGGAGCACGGCCGCGTAGGGATAGCCCGACCCGCTATCCCCGGCCACGCTCCATTGGCTGGTGACCTGAGGCCGGCCGGTCGCAATCACCCGCTCCAGTACCGCGGCAGCCGGCGCCAACAAGCCCTGATCGGTCCATGAGGCGCACACCCCTGCTCCTCGAATCAGGCGTGGTGGGGATCCCTCGGTCGCATAGAGGGCGGTCCCACTCACCGCCGGCAACGTGAGAGGCCGGGAGAGGAGTGCGTCGAGCACGTCCTGCTCCCTGCCCGCTCGTTGGAGGTCGCCCGATAGCGCGGACAGCGCGCCGAGCCCGCGGCGAAGATCATCGAGGACCAGAAGCAGGATTCCGGCGCCGACCGCCAGCGCCAGCAGAATGTCGAGATAGTATCCCCACGGAGCCCAGCTGCCCCGGGCTCGAAGGAATGGATAGTCCAGGTGGTGCAGTCCCCAGAGTCCAAAGGAGACCGCCAGCAGGGTTGCGCCGCTGGAGGTCACCTTCCGGCGGTACCGGATGAACACTGCGCTGGTCCATAGCGTGGCCAAGCTCAGGAAGAGAACGGCGGGACCGGCCGCCCACAGAAAATGCTGGAGCTGATATATGGCTACGTATGACCAGATTGGGGGGAAGAGCACTAGGAGAACGAACCAGCTCCGCCACCGAACCTGCTGAGAGAACACCAGCGCGGCATAGAGCAGAGCAAGGGCCGTCCATCCGGTGATGACCTGGTGCCAGTACAGCCAGATGCGCTGCGACGTGAGCAGGAAACTGGTGATGGCGCCTATGCGTAGGAGATAGAGTCCCCAGGCAGCAGCCCACCAGCCAAAGTAGGCCTTGCGGTAGCGACTATAGAGAAAGGCGCAGAGCGCCGCCAGGGCGGCCGTGATCGCTGCCTGCAGGAGCGCCGCGTCGAGCTCGATAGCAGACGTTGGGACGGGAGTGCCTTGCATCAATCGAAACAAACGGGAAAAATCAGCTCGGCGCAACAGCCAACGAGGAGACTACATGCTCCGCCTAGCAGGTTCATCGCTGATGATTGGCGCTGTTGCCCTCTGCAGCGGCTGTGGGAGACAGCAGTCCGCGTCTGACGGCGAGTGGCCGCGGTTCCTGTCGGCATTCATCGAGACCTATTTCGAGGCCAATCCCCAGTTGGCCGTCTACCAAGGGCGACACGAGTTCGACGGGCGGCTTCCCGACTGGACCGATGCCGGCTTGAAGGCGTGGAGGACCCGCTTGCATCAGCTGCGGGACAGCGCCGCCGCCTTCTCGATTGACAGCTCCGATGCGGCCGGCCTGGAGCGGGATTATCTCATCGCGGTGATCGACCGGGACCTGTTCTGGCTCGAGCGGGCGGACTTGCCGCACTGGAACCCCGAGTTCTACAGCGGAGCGCTTGATCCCAATGTCTACATCGCCCGGGAGTACGCCCCCCTGCCTCAGCGCATGCAGGCGTTTACCCGCTATGCTAGGAATCTTCCGGCAGCACTGGCCAATGCAAAGGCGAATCTACACACGCCCATGCCGAAGCCGTTCGCTGAAATAGGCAAAGGACGGGCGGCGGGCCTCGCCAGTTATCTCAAGAACGACGTCCCGAAGGTTTTCGGAGCGGTGCAGGATCCGGCGGTCCGGCGGGAGTTTTCCAGCGCGAATGCGGGAGCGGTGAAAGCGCTGCTGGAGCTGACTGCCTGGTTCGACCAGCAACTCAAGCAGGGCACCAACGACTACGCGTTGGGACCCGAGCGCTTTGCCGAGATGCTACGCATGACTGAGCGGGTAGACCTCCCCGTCGATCAGTTGGAACGGATAGGTCGGGAAGACATGGATCGGAATCTTCGTGCGCTGAAGGAAGCCTGCGGGAAGTATGCGCCGGGACAGCCGATTGCCCAATGCGTCGCGCGGATGAATGCGCACCAGCCGCCGGGGAGCCCGGTCGAGGCCGCCCGGGCGCAACTGGACACTCTGGAAGAATTTGTGCGGTCTCGGGGCCTGGTCTCCATCCCGGGAAGCGAGCGGGCACTGGTGCACGAGGCACCGCCCTATCAGCGGTTCAACTTTGCCTATATCGACATCCCGGGCCCCTATGAGAAGAGCCTGCCTTCGATCTACTACATCGCCCCACCCGATCCATCCTGGCCCAGGGCGGAGCAGCTGGCGTACATCCCCGGTGCAGCCGACCTCCTCTTTACCAGCGTGCACGAGGTCTGGCCGGGTCACTTTCTGAACTTCCTCCATTCCAACCGCGCCCGGTCGATGTTCGGGCGGATCTTTGTGGGGTATGCCTTTGCCGAGGGATGGGCTCACTACACCGAAGAGATGATGTGGGACGCCGGCCTCGGGAATGGTGATCCGGAGGTACACATCGGTCAGTTGATGAAGGCGCTCTTGCGCAACGCCCGATACCTCTCGGCCATCGGGCTCCATACCAAGGGCATGACGGTGGCTCAGTCGGAGAAGCTGTTTCGGGAGGCGTATCAGGATCCGGGCACCGCACGGCAGCAGGCCTTGCGAGGCACTTACGACCCGGCCTATCTGAACTACACGATGGGCAAGCTGATGGTTCGCAAACTACGGGACGACTGGACCAAGGATCGTGGAGGTCGGAACGCCTGGCGCGAGTTCCACGACCGCTTCCTCTCGTACGGCGGGCCGCCTATCCCGTTGGTCAGGCGCGCGATGGTTGGCGGGGGCGGCTCACCAATGTAGGGCTTCGGCCTCTCCCGAGAGCGATGTCAGAGGATGGACCAGAGAAGTGCCTTGAGCCTCTGAAGGATCTCGGGAAACGGGCGGCCCGCATCATCGAGCCGCAACACGTGGATGCCATCGGGACGGAGAATGCGCTGGTAGTACGAGGCCTCGGCCCGCAGCATCCAGGCTGCCGCCGGCTCGATCTGGCCGCTCAGCAACCCGGGAATAGCCGGCCCGACCAGGGCTCGGTTCTGTTCGACCGGATACCCCTCGCAGATGGCGATACCGCCGGCAGCCGCGAATCGCTGGACCCGAAGGTAGAGCCGGTGCCGGTCTCGCGCAGTGCAGAGATGGCGAAGCAGTTCGATCAACCCGCCGGCGCGGTGAGGTCGCTTCAGCCGTCGTGCAATCCGGTGCTGGAGCTCGAGAGCTGCACCGACCACCAGCGTCGTGAGCGATCTCGGCGGATTCCCCAGATCGGCGCGCATGGTCGGAAACGCCGGTGCCAACCAGCGGACCAGTTCGCGGGAAGCGGTGGAGGTTCCAGCCCCCTCGCCGCCTATCAGGGCAAACACTGAACCACCGCTGCTCAGATAGACTCCGCGGCTACTCTGCCCCCATGCCGGGACCAGTTTCTCTGCGGCGGCGGAGAATACGGCTGCCGCCGGAGGGCGGCGGGCATGCGCCCGCAGCTGGCGATGCATCAGCCAGGGCAACATTGCCCGCTCCAGTCTGCCGCACTCATCCCGAAGCGATCGTACGCAGCGGTCGAACACCGAGCAATCGAGATTCAGGTGCTGCTTCAGGAGTGCCGCCAACTCCTCGCGGTCACTACCCGCCTCCAGCGAATCGAGCTGGATGCGTACACCAGTGGTCCATCGGGTTTGCAGCGAGAGCAGCGGACGTCCCACTTGCCGCAGCATCAGTCGAAGCACGAACACCAGGAACTGATCGGTTGGAGCGGGAATCCGGAACAACTGGCCAGGCACCGAGCGGTCCAGTAGCTCCCGTTCGAAAGGGATCCGATAAACCGGCTTCCAGTAATCGCCCAGCACCAGTTGGTACTGCACGCGAAGGTGCAGCAGCCGGGGCACCGCCGGATCGTATCCGAAGTAGCTCTCTACGCCGGGTATCATCCGATGGCCGTGCGGCTGGGCCGGCTTGAAGCCCAGCTCTGCCACCAGTGCTCGAAAGCGAGACAACTCCCCCCGTACGACCAGCAAATCCACGTCGCCGAATCCGGTGCTCCATCGGTGGCTGCTCCAATGGCCCTTCCACTGGCAATACTTCACGCCGGATGACTCGAGTGCGGTCGCGAGTTGCTGGAGCAGACTTCCAGCGGACGGTTTCCCCTCGGAGGGCGTCTTTGTCTCCGGAGGCAGCACGAACGGATTAGCCGGCGGTGAGGGGGGCATGCTGGGGCGACATCATTGCCATCAGTGGCGGCTCACGGTGCTGTGAATGGCGCCCAAATAGTGGGTGCAAAGGGGTGGGAACCGGGACAGCATCGAGCACAGAGTCCACGACCGAGGGGCCAATAGCCGGGTCAACACCGGCGTCAGGCTGATTCGGTGGAGGTCGATCGAGCACCCCGGAAAGAGCCGCTGGATGTCCGTTCGGGTCACCGGCCGCACGTAAGAGTTACACGAATTCTTCATGAAGAAGTCGTACCACACGATCACCCCACCCGGCCGCAACACGCGAATCATTTCCGTCGCCATCGCCTGCTTCATGTCTTCATCCAGGAGCGAGGTGAATACATTCGCCTGAAGCAGGATGTCAAAGGAGCCACCGTCGAATCGAAGCTCAGCGGCGTTCCCGCACTCGATGGTCACCGCTTGGGGGCAGAGGCGGCGGGCTCGAACGGCCGAGGCCTGGAGCAGTTCCACGCCGAAGAGGTGGTCCGGGTCGGCACCCCAAGCAACCAGATCGCGTAGCCACTTGCCGGTGCCGCACCCAACCTCGAGGATTCGCTTTCCCGCCAGAGGCATCAGACCGTAGCGGTCGAGCAGCTGAAGCACATGCCGCTCCCGCTCCTGGATTTGAAAGCGACCGGCCAGCGAGTCGGCGTAAGATGCTTCGGCCTTCCGCGCAGCATACGCAGAGCGAATAGGCTGATCTTCCCGGTGAAACGCAGCCTCGAAACCCTGCCCACTCAACCGGTTCAATGACACTCCGGCGCCTCGCCTTTCTCGGATAGCTGTTGCTCGGAAGCAACGAAGCCCAAAGCCGCGCAACAGCGTATGTGGCTCGAGTGCCGCGTGATTGCCCTAGCACGCCAGCTTTTGCACTCGGCCCCGGCGGGAAGCCGAGGCTATGACGATTTGGATCGGTGCGGGTTCAGATCTCAGCGCTGGGAGGGGCAAACGCCATGCCCCTGATAGGAACTACCGTGCTGCGGGCGAGCCCTCCACTGAAGCAGGGAGCGCAAAGCGGTCACCTTCTCGAAGCGCGTCCGCCGCAGGAAAGATCGAGCTGCCTATCTGAACCCGGCGAACCCTCACCCACTCATCCCGTGCGGCCACCAGCATCTCACTGCCGACCGGACGCCCTACTGTGCCGGGCTCCGCCTCGGTCGGATCTCCGGTCCGGGCCGCTTTCAGCAGGACAACCTCCCGGCCACTGAGATAGGCGCGAGGGACGCCCCAAGGTGAGGCAAATGGTGCGTAGTCACAGGCTCGAACGAAGTTCACTATCCTCGCCGCGCTCTCGGACCAGATCAAGCGGCCCTGATGAGGTACCTCCTGTCCGTAGTAGCGCCGGGGCCCGAGGGGTTGAGCCAGCTGCGGCACGGCTCCACGGGACGCGGCTTGCAGCAGATCATGGAGCAGGGGCAGGCCCGCCCGGACGCACTTACTGCTCAGGGTCAGGCCCGTGTCGTCGTCCTCGATCGGCAGTTCGGCTGCGAAGGCAATGGGGCCGGTATCAATTCCGTGATCCATCCAATGCACCGTAACCCCATGGGTGCGCTCTCCGTGGTAGATCGCCCAGCTGGGAGCGTTGAGCCCCGCGTAGCGAGGCAACGGGCCGGGATGAAGATTGAAGCTTCCGATGAGCGGAGCCGCGACCACTGCCGGCGGAAGGACATACCGCGTGTGCACGTTCAGCAGGAGATCGACCTTCTCCTGCCGGATAACGTCGGCAAATCCGGGCTCCCGGCTTCGCTGGACGGGCCAGAGTCGATAGCCCAACCGAGATGCAACGCCGGCGACGGTCGCGCCAATGGCACCGATGCCCAAGCCCTGGGTCATCACCGCCACCACTTCGTGGCTCGATCCCGCGAGCATCCGTAAGGTCTGAACCCCAGCCGCTTCTTCGGCGATCAGCAGGATCCGCAAGCTGCGACCGCCCTTCTGCTTCGACTCCGCTGGCAGAGTGGCAGTGAGCTCCCGGCTGCCGGGGCTACTTGCGCAGTACATCGCGGATGGAGGGGACTGGCTCCAGTCCCTGGAATGCTGCTGGCAGGCTCAGGCGTGCCACCCGGCCTCGCACCATCTGCTGCCAATGGAAGCTCTTGGCCGCGAGGTCTCTCATGCCGAGGAGCCACCGGTAGCGACTCCGGATCCAGCGATGTCTCCGGCTGTCGAGCTCGGCCCCTAACCTGGTCTTGAGCTCGCCGATCCCGCTGACGTCAAACCGCTCGCAACCCTCTCGCACCGCTCGCTGCATCACGGTCCACGTCATCAGCTCGGTTGGCCGGTGCCAGCGGTATCTGGTGCGTTGGCCCCAGGTCCAGAGGAGCAGCTCGGTCCCCTCGATAGTGAACATCCCCGTGGCGATGTTGACCCGGTTGGGCAAGTACACCGACACAGCTACCAGATTTCCCGACTTGCGGAGCTGGCGGAAACACTGCAGGACCCGCTGCCGGTTGAAACTCACCACGTGTCCACTCCGCAGATACACTTCTTTGATCTGCCGGTAGTGCTCGTTCACGAAGCTCTCATCGGTCTCGAAGTGAACGTCGAGGCCCTGCTTCACCCCGCGGGCGATGTTCCGCCGGACGCAGTCCTTGAGCTGCTTCAGGGTTTTGGCTTCGTCCGCCGGAAACAGCCGAGTGCGATAGGTCGGCCATGGCTCACCCCGGAATCCCAGCCCCGGCATGGTGGCCGGATCCAAGTCGGGGCTTACGATCTCCATGTGGTGCACACCGAGCCGCCGCTCGAGGAAGTTCGTGAGTGCATCCATCAGTTCCGGCGTGGTCACCCTATGCTCGTCGAATGCAGGCCCCATGCTGACCGTTTGACTGCCCGGTGGGGGGGAGCCGAACACCCGCAGGGGGCCCACTTCGCTCATGAGTCCGGGTATGCAGCCCACGCTCTCCCGGTCCTTCTCGAAGCTCAGGAACCGGGCTTCCCCGAACCCGGATGACTCCAGCGATTTCAGCCAGGCCATGGTGTGGACCACCCTGTGATTCGGAAACCTCCGAACCAGGGAATCCCAGGTATCCAGCTCCCCTCCGCTCAGCTCTCGAACCTGAACCCTGGTGCTGAGGCCAGTGGCAGTCATGAAAGGGCTCTCGTTCCGTTCGCCAGAAGCACTCCCATGTCAGTTCGCCGACGGCCACCTACGCGCGGGGTCTTTCGGCGGCATGCAACGCTTCCGCGCCGGTCGAGAGGGTCAGGCAGCTCGGCAGTGGGCGGCGCGTCGCGGCGACGCTCGCGCCAGCCGGTCTCCCGTGGGATGACCAGGCTGGCCCAGGCTGCGCTTCGGTGGTTCTCGGCCAGAGGAGCAGAGGGGTATTCGAACTGCCGTAACGGGGGCACGCACTCCGGTACCAGCTCGCATAGAGTCGTACGCGAGCCCTCCTGGTCACCGGCTTCGAGATAGGTGAATAGTCGGGCGAGCCCCTGGACCAGTTCCGGTCCGGCGTTTTCCTGAGGGTGGCTGATCCGGATCTTTTCGGCCGAAGTCGGAACGGCCGCCTCCGGCGCCGAGACCTGATCTTCATTGAGCTTTTCTCCCGGTCGAAGCCCGGTGAAGACGATCTGGACGTCCCTGCCGGGAACTTGGCCAGACAACCGAATGAGTTTCTCCGCCAGATTCAGAATCCGAACCGGCTCCCCTATCTCCAGCGCGGCAATGGCGCCGACCGTTTCGGGCAACGCGCCGGCCTGGAGGACCAGTTGCCCCGCCTCGGGAATGGTCATGAAGTAGCGCGTCACCATCGGGTGGGTCACGGTGATGGGGCCTCCCGCCGCGAGCTGCCGCTCGAAGAGCGGAATGACGCTGCCCTTGGAGGCCAGTACGTTCCCGAACCGGACCGCCCGGAAGTCGGTGCCGGCGCGGTGGAGGTTGGGCAGGCCGAAGATGATTCGTTCCGCCACTCGTTTGGATGCCCCCATGACGTTGGAGGGGCGGATCGCCTTGTCGGTAGAGATCAGCAGAAGCTTGGCGGCCCCATAGCGTACTGCCGTCGTGGCAACGAGCAGGGTTCCCAAGACGTTGTTGCGCACTGCCTCGAGCACGTTGGTCTCCATCAACGGCACGTGCTTATACGCCGCGGCATGGATTACGTACTGGGGCCGGTGCTGGGCGCAGACCTGGGACAGCCGCGTCTGATTGGTGATGTCGCAGAGGATCGGTACCAGATCCAGTCCCGGATGCGCCTCCCGCAACTCCAGATGCAGGAAGTAGAGATCGCTCTCCGACCGATCCAGGAGCACCAGCCGAGCGGGCTTGAATGGAGCGATTTGCCGCGCCAGCTCGGACCCGATCGAGCCTGCCGCCCCCGTCAGAAGAATCACCCGGTTTTCCAGATCGGCGCGAACCGCGCTGAGATCCAGAGTCACCGGTGGCCGGCCCAGCAGGTCTTCCATCACGCGCGGGTTCGAGGAACCGGGTGGCTGCCGGTGCAGATTCTTGCTTGGTGGTGGTCGATGTCGGTCGGGGGAAGTGCGAGCTTCATGCCCGGCGCGAGTGCGCCGAACTGTTTGCGGAACAACGGACTATCGCTGTGCTGCCAGGATTTGCAGAAGGGCTAGTGGCGACTCGTCGTTGCGCGAGTGCAACTAGTGGGGAATGAAGGGTGAAAAGGGAATAGTGAAAAGTGAAGAGTGGAAATGGGAGGTCGCTCTCGCCTCATAGTTCCCTTTTTTCACTTTTCACTTTTGACTTTTCACTTTCTCTAATACCAGCCGATCGGCTTCTCGTCGAGATTGATGAAGACCTGCTTGGTCTCGAGATACTCTTCCACCGCCCAGTGTCCTAGCTCGCGGCCAAATCCAGAGGCCTTGTAGCCGCCCCAGGGGGCCTCGACAAAAGTAGGCTGCATGTGGTTGACCCAGACGATTCCGGCTTCCAATGCCTTCACCACCCGAAATGCCTTGAAGATGTCCCGGGTCCAGACCGCGGCAGCCAAGCCGTACGGCGTTGCATTGGCGATCCGGATGGCCTCGGCCTCATCGGAGAAGGGAATCACGGTCATGACCGGACCGAAGATCTCCTCCTGGGCAATCTTGGCCGAATTGTCCACATCGTAGAAGATGGTCGGCTCTACGTACCAGCCCTTGTCGAACTCCTTGGGCCGGCCGCCGCCCACCGCGACCTTGCCCTCGCCCCGGCCGACCTCGAGGTACCCTGCCACCCGGTCGCGCTGCTCGGCGCTGACCAGCGGTCCCATCTTGGTTTCCCGGTCGAGCCCGTTGCCCAGCTTGATGGTCTTGGCCTTGGCAGCGGTGGCGTCGATGAACTTCTTATAAATGTCCCGCTGCACCAGGACCCGGCTTCCTGCCGAGCAGACCTCTCCCTGATTGATGAAGGTGCCAAACAGCGCGCCATCGACCGCGTTCTCGAAATCGGCGTCGCTGAAAAAAATGTTGGGTGACTTGCCGCCCAGCTCCAGAGAAACCCGCTTGAGCTGGTCGGCCGCATTGCGCATGATGAGCTTGCCGACTTCGGCGCTCCCGGTGAATGCGATCTTCCTGACGCCGGGATGAGTCACCAGGGGAGCCCCCGCCGAGGGCCCATCGCCGGTGACGATATTCACCACCCCTGGAGGTATGCCGACCGACTCGAAGTCCCGGGCCAGGGCCAGGATGGAGAGCGGGGTCTGCTCTGCCGGCTTGAGAACAACCGTACATCCGGCCGCGAGTGCCGGGGCGATTTTCCAGGCCGCCATCATGATGGGGTAGTTCCAGGGAATGATTTGTCCCGCCACCCCGACCGGCTCCCGCATGGCAAACGCCACCGCCTCCGCCGGCACCGGTAGCACTTCGCCATTGATCTTGGTGGCGAGCCCACCATAGTACTCGAAGCAGGTTGCCGTATCGTCCATGTCGTACTCGGACTCTACGATCGGCTTGCCCGAGTTCCGGGTCTCCAGCTCGGCCAGTTCCGCCCGGCGGGCACGAATCCGCTCCGCCAAGCGCAGGAGGACCCGCCCCCGCTCCTGGGCCGTCACATTCTTCCACCCGTCGTAAAACGCCTTGGTCGCTGCCCGAACCGCGCCGTCAATATCCTTGGCATCACCGGCCGGACAGGTGGCGATTACCTGCTCCGTGGCCGGATCGAATACCTCGAAGGTCTTGCCGCTGGCGGCGTCCACGAACTTCCCGTCGATATACATCTGATAAGGGGTTATCTGCGATTTCCGGCTCTTTCCCGGAGCGCTTGCCGTGCTGGTCATCGGCTCCTCCCGTACGCCATTTGTTCGGTCGATAGCTGAGAAGATACCACAAATGCACAGAGGGCACCGGAACCGGCCGTGCCCTCCGTGCTGTCCTCCCGAAGATTGCCCTGCGGTCTACGCCGCTGCCACCGTCTCTCGCGAGGGGCGGGTGGAGACCCGGGGCGCACCCAGCCTGAGGGTATCGTCCCGAACGCGCCAGGGCATTCCTTCCTGCGCCAGACAGCGCAGGAAGGGGTCGGGGTCGAATTGCTCCGGCGACATCACCCCAGCTCCGCGCCACGTGCCATTGCTGATCAGGCGGGCGGCAATGACCGGTGGGATGCCGGTCTGGTACGCTGTAGCCTGAACGCCAAGCTCGCGGAAGGCGGCCTCGTGATCGCTCACATTATAGATGTAGTACGCCCGGAACTCTCCGTTCCTATATCCCCGGGCCAGGGTACCCACACAGGTCTTTCCGTGCATGCGTCCAGCCAGATCCTTGGGCTGTGGCAGGAGTGAAACCACCAGATCGCGAGGGGCAATGGAATGATTGCCGACCAGCACCCGTTTCTTGCTCGACAGGCCAAGCCGCTTGATTACCCGCAGCGTTTCCACGGTGCTGTCCGCCATGCACAGCTTGAAATCGATGGTCCGCGCAGTGGGGAAGAATCGGGGAAGTGTCTTGCTCTCCTCATGGTCGACGTAATAGCAGTTGAGCACACCCAGCTCCGGGAAATCGAACTGCTCCAGACCGGTGAGGGGCTCCTCCAGCTGGTACCGCCCGTCCCGGTAGGAGACGGCCTTGCAGAGACACTCGTCGATCATGACCCATGGGCTGAACGGCGCGATGAACCCATCGTGCCCATGGCACACGGCATTGTCGCCGTCGCGAACTCGCAGTTCGGTCACGACGTCGAGCAGGTGTTTCGCCGCAAAGGCGGCATAGACGTTGGTAGTGCCGGGGTCGGCTCCCATTCCCAGCAGGGCAAGCCGGCCGGCCGCCTTGAACTCGGCGTCCAGCGCGAACTGGTCATCCATCTTGGGGATGCCATCCGCGTCAGTCCCCCCGCTGGCCAGATCGATGTAATCCGCGCCGGCATCGAGGCTGGCACGCATAACATCCAGATTGGTGGCGGGAAGCGCCGCGTTCAGGATCACGGTACTGCCGGTTTGACGAAGTGCGTGGGCAACTGCGGCCTGGTCACCGGCATCCAGCTCGATTGCCGAGACCCGTGGATCGTTGAGCCGGTCCGCTAGGAGGAAGGCGCGGGCGGACACCGCGTCGGCGATGACGAGTTTCTCGAGCACCGCTTCCTTGACGAATTTTAGGGCGGACACGGTCCCCACCGCGCCGGCGCCCAGCACCAGGACTTTCACAAACTCCTCTTTTCATTGTTGGCGCGGCACTCGGTCTGGCCCCGTCGGCGAGCCCTGTCGCCTGCGAAACCTCGCCCCCGCCGCTGATGGGGGCTCACAGCTCAAGGAGATGGTCAGCTGTGAGAGTGGACCCTCCGCTTGGTCGGAGGATGCAAACGTACCCGCCTCCAGGGAAGCCGGTACTCAGCCATAGTAGCTCCGCCCCCCCACCCCTTGTCTAGCCCCCTTGTCACCTGCCACTGGCCGACGAAATTGGCCGCATCTGTATGTAAGAGACGAACTTAGTGAGAGAGAAGGCGTTATCCCACTGCAATCATAGGTCCTGCTGCATGTTTATGCACTCGGCGGGGCAGCCCGATGGTACTCGGTGGCTCTTCACGGGCCCAGGGGTGGCGGAAGCAAGCCAGCGCTCGTACATCTTCACTCTTTCTTTCCTCCGGGGCTCCCCATGTCAGGCGTCATCCAGCTCGTGACCGAGATCCCCGGCCCCAAGAGCCGTGCTCTCCAGGCTCGTCGGGTCCAGGCAGTGCCGCGCGGGGTGCCCTCGGTCACGCCGATTGCAGTCGTGCACGCCGAGGGCGCCGTGGTTACCGATGCCGACGGCAACCGGCTGATCGATTTTGCCGGCGGAATCGGCGTGGTCAACACCGGTCACCGTCATCCCGAGGTGGTGGAGGCGGTGCGCCGACAGCTGGACCGGTACGCTCACGTGTGCTTCCCGGTATCGAGCTATGAGCCGTACGTCGAGCTTGCCGAGCGGCTCAACCAGATCACCCCAGGGGAGCATCCCAAGCGCACCTTCCTGGTCAACAGTGGCGCCGAGGCGGTGGAGAATGCGATCAAGGTGGCGCGCTATTACACTGGCCGGCAGGCCATCGTGTGTTTCGAGCACGGTTTCCACGGCCGGACCAACCTGGCTTTGGCACTCACCTCTAAGGCTATGCCCTACAAGAAGGGATTCGGCCCCTTTGCTCCCGAGGTGTACCGAATCCCCTATCCGTATTGCTATAGATGCGGGGAAGCCGGGACCGGGAAAGGCGGAGGTGCAGGGAATTGTTGCCTGGCCAGCCGGGAGCGCCTGGAACAGATGTTCGCGTCGGTGGTGGACCCCGATTCCGTGGCCGCCATCATCATGGAGCTCCAACTGGGAGAAGGCGGCTTCGTACCGGCACCCCGGGAGTACGTCAATGCGCTGGCCGGTTTTGCGCGGGATCACGGGATCCTGTTCATCGCTGACGAAATCCAGACCGGCTTCGGCCGAACGGGCAAGCTCTTCGCCAGCGAGCACTACGATCTGGTGCCCGACATCATAGTCACCGCCAAGTCACTGGCCGGCGGCCTCCCTCTGGCCGCTATCACTGGTCGAGCCGAGGTGCTCGACGCACCCCATGTCGGGGGGCTGGGCGGCACCTACGGCGGCAATCCCCTGGCGTGCGCCGCCGCCTTGGCAGTCCTCGACGCGATGGAATCCGAAGGTCTGCCGGCTCGGGCTGCCCTCATGGGAGAGCGCATTCGCTCCCGCTTCTGCCAGTGGGCCGTCCGGTATCCCGCCATCGGCGATGTCCGGGGTCTGGGAGCCATGGTGGCTATGGAGTTGGTCCTCGACCGTAGGTCGAAAGCCCCCGACAAGTCCTCCGTCACCCGGATTTTGGCCGCGGCGCTGGAACGGGGTCTGATCCTGCTCTCCTCCGGCACCTTCGGCAACACGGTCCGGGTGCTGGCCCCGCTCACCACCCCTGACGATGTCATCGACGAAGGACTCTCGGTTCTGGAGAGCGCCCTTGAATCGGCGCTTCCGTGACCGCTGGGCCGAAGGCGGACCCCGTGGTGCAGCTAGTGAAGGTCTCCAAAAGCTTCGGGGAGCTCAAGGCGGTCGATCAGGTCTCCTTCGACATTGTCCGGGGCGAATTTTTTTCGATCCTGGGCCCCTCCGGCTGCGGCAAGACGACGACCCTCCGCCTGCTCGCCGGCTTTGAGCAGCCCGATGAGGACGGCGGAGAAGTACGGCTTCTGGGGCAAACGGTGAACAAGAAGCGACCGTACGAGCGTCAGGTCGCTATGGTGTTTCAGAACTATGCCCTGTTCCCCCACCTGACAGTGGCGCGCAACGTTTCCTTTGGCTTGGAGCAGCGTAAGGCGCCGAAAGCGGAGATCGGTGATCGGGTGCGGCGTGCGCTCGAAATGGTTCGGCTCAAGCCGGATGTCTTTCTGAACCGGATGCCGGGTCAGCTCTCGGGTGGCCAGCGCCAGCGGGTGGCCCTTGCCCGGGCGCTGGTGCTGGAGCCTGCCATCCTGCTGCTGGACGAGCCGCTCGGGGCCATTGACTTGAAGCTTCGAAAGGAGATGCAGCTCGAGCTCAAGGCCCTCAACAAGCAGCTCGGGACTACCTTCGTGTATGTCACCCACGACCAAGAAGAAGCGCTTACCATGTCCGACCGGATTGCGGTCATGGACAATGCCCGGGTGGCTCAGCTGGGCACACCAGCCCAGATCTACGAGAATCCGCGCACCGCATTTGTCGCGAAGTTCATCGGCGAGTCGAACTTCTTCGAGGGACGGGTAGTGGAGTCATCCAGTGGCCAGTGCCGGGTCCAGCAGAGCGGAGAGGGTTCCTTTCAGGTGCCGGGTCACCCCAGTCTCAGTCACGGCAGCAGCGTCCGCATCGCAGTGCGCCCCGAATGGATGGACGTCTTCCGGCCCGACGCCGTACCGCCAGGCGAGAACGCCCTCATCGGCACCGTTCGCGACATCATCTACCTCGGCGAGACGATGCATGTGATCGTCAGTGTTCCCGGGGCGGGTGATGTGACGGTTGCTCTGCGGAACGAGGGCCAGCTGATCAAGCCGCTGCAATGGAAGAAGGGAGACACCGCCGCCGTGGCGTGGCTCCCGGAGGACTGCCAAATACTGGAAGAGGACCAGTGAGCGGGCGGGAGCGCGCGCTGGCCTGGCTCTATGGAAGGCCGGAGGCTCAGGCCTGGGCCCTGCTCGCACCAGGCGGGTTCTGGTTGTTCCTGTTCTTTCTGATCCCCATCCTCATCATGCTGGTGTACAGCTTCATGCCCCGGGGAATTTACGGCGGCGTGGAGCCCGGTTTCACCCTCGAGCACTACGCACGCTTCTTCGACCCGCTCTACCTGGATGTTCTCCAGCGCACCTTCCTGTGGTCAATCGGCTGTACCATCATCTGCCTGGTCCTGGGCTATCCCGTGGCCTATGCGATCGTTCGGGGCGGCCGCTGGCGAAACCTGCTGCTCTTTCTCGTGGTCCTGCCGTTCTGGACCAGCTTTCTGGTCCGGACCTTCGCCATGATTTTCCTGATGCGTGATACCGGCCTGATCAACAACTGGCTGCTCAAGCTGGGGTTGATCGATGAGACGCTCACCATCCTCTACACGCCGTTTGCGGTCATGGTGGGGCTGGTGTATGGGTTCCTGCCCTTCATGATCCTTCCTATTTACGCCTCACTGGAGAAACTCGATCCCTCGTTGCTCGAAGCCGCCGAAGTCTTGGGGGCTCGGCCGCGGGCCCGCTTTCGCCGGGTGACCCTGCCCCTATCCATGCCGGGCGTGGTCGCAGGCTGCCTGCTGGTGTTCATCCCGGCGCTGGGGTCGTTCCTGACCTCCGACCTGCTGGGGGGTGCCAAACAGATGATGATAGGGAATCTGGTTCAGAACCAGTTCTCCTCGGCTCGCAACTGGCCCTTCGGATCGGCTGCCTCGTTCATCGTGATGGCGCTGGTGCTGGCGGCGGTCATGATCTACCTGCGGGTGAAAGACCAGACGGGTGGAGGAAGTAGTAAGTGAACCTTCGGATCCCCGGCTGGCTGGTCGCGGTTGTCGGCGCGGTGTACCTGTTCCTCCACGCTCCCATCCTGGTGTTGATGGTCTTCTCCTTCAACAACTCCAAGTTTTCGGTCGACTGGCGGGGGTTTACGCTGCAATGGTATCACCGGCTGCTGGAGCGCCCCGACATTCTGCGGGGGCTAAGGATCAGTCTGATCGTGGGGGTCGCCGCGACGGTAATCTCGGCGGTATTCGGTACCCTGGTTGCCCTCGCCCTCGCGCGTCACCGGTTCCGCGGGCGCCGCCTTTTCGAAGGTTTCTTGTACGTGCCGGTAGTCACACCCGAGATCGTGGTCGGCATCTCGCTGCTGATTCTGTTTGCTCTGCTGAAGTTTCCCCTGGGAGTAACCACCATCACCATTGCCCACGTGGCCTTCTGCATCTCCTTCGTGGTCATCGTGGTGCTGGCCCGGCTCGAGGGAATGGACCGGCACCTGGAGGAGGCGGCGATGATTCTGGGAGCCGACGAGATCACCACTTTCTGGAGGGTGACCGTCCCGCAGCTCTGGCCCGGGATTTTGGCGGGAGCGCTGCTGGCCTTCACGATGTCGTTCGATGATTTCGTGATCACCTCCTTCGTATCAGGCTCCGGGTCCTCCACCTTGCCCATTGTGGTCTATGGGATGGTGCGGAGGAACGTGGAGCCCAGCATCAACGCCATCAGTACCATCATTCTGCTGGTCACCGCGATCCTGATCTATGTAGCCGACCGGCTGCTTCGCGAGAGGTAGGCGGGACCCGGAATGCTCGAGCGTTGTCTGTGGACTGAAAGCACGGAGCCCGCCCGCCTACCAGCCTGTCCCCTGCCCGCCTCCACCGACGTAGCCGTGATCGGCGGCGGTTACACCGGCCTTTCCGCTGCTCGGACGCTGGCCCGGCGGGGAATTGACACCACGGTACTGGAACAGCATACGATGGGCTGGGGAGCCAGCGGGCGAAATGGTGGGTTCGTGCTTCCGGGCTACAAGCCGGAGATGGCAGAGCTGTATGAGCGGTTAGGCGAAGAGCGGGCCGCCCGCATGTTCCAGCTCACCCTCGATGGCATTGGCTTTCTCGAGCGAGTCATAGTCGAGGAAGCCATCAGCTGTGACTTCGTTCAGTGCGGTTCGGTGACCCTGGCTGCAAAACCGAGCCACCTTCGGACTCTGGAAGAGAGCGGGCGCTTCCTGCAGGACCGCCTAGGGTACGCAACCGAGCTGCTCGGCCCCCGTGAGCTGAGCCGGGAAATCGGGTCTGACCGCTATTACGGTGGCCTGGTGGATCCCGGGGGTCGGTCCCTGCACCCGGCCAAGTACGTCCATGGCTTGGCAGCTGCGGCACAACGAGCCGGTGCTCGGCTCCTGGAGCACACGACGGTCACCGGGGTCCGGCGAGTAGCGGCCGGGTTCGAGATCGCCACTAAGGATGGCACGATCCGGGCGAGAGAAGTGCTTGCCGCAACCAACGGCTATACGCCGCCCGCCCTATCGGCCCTTCGCCGCCGCGTCATTCCCATCGGGAGTTATCAGATTGCGACCAGCCGGCTCGCTCCTGAAGTGGCTCGGCGGTTGGTCCCCCGCGGAAGGGTGTTCAGCGACACCAAGAATCTGCTCTACTACTTCCGGCTTTCACCCGACCGGCGTATGGTCTTTGGAGGTCGGGCTTCGTTCACCCCGACCGGCATCCGGCGCAGTGCGGCGATTCTGGAAGCCGGCATGCGAGAGGTATTTCCCGAGCTGGCGGCCATCAGAGTCGAGTTCGCCTGGTCCGGGAAGGTGGCCTACCCTATGGATCACCTCCCGCATGCTGGGCGCCACGCTGGCATCTACTACGCCATGGGATACTGCGGACACGGTGTGGCGCTCGCCACCTATCTGGGAAACCGGATGGCTAAGGTCATTGCGGGTGACGGAGAGATTCCCGATCTGGGCACGAAGAAGTTCCGAGCAATTCCATTGTACAACGGAGTTCCCTGGTTCCTTCCCTTCGTGGGAGGGTACTATCGAACCCGTGACTTGTTGGGGTAGCCCGGGGCGCCGACGTGGGGCGCACGGGACAACCGGTTAATAAGAAGAATCGTGAGCAAGCGCGCCGAAGTCGACTGCCTGCTGGAGCAACTCGAGCGTGGTGCCATCCCTCGACGGGAATTCGTACTCCGGACTCTCGGCCTGGGCCTGGGTCTGGGATCGGTGGGTGCTCTGCTGCAGGCCTGTCAGCGGGGCGACCGGCCTTCCCGGGGAGGGACCAACAGCGCGCCGGCCCAGTCCCTGGCAGATCTCGGGCCGATCGAGAAGGAGCTGCATATCTACAACTGGTCCGACTACATCGCGGAGGATACCGTCCCCAACTTCGAGAAGGAGTTCGGGGTCAAGGTCACCTACGATACTTATGAAAGCAATGAAGAGATGGTGGCCAAGCTACAGGCCGGAGCTACCGGGTATGACATCGTCGTTCCCAGCGGGTACATCATCCCGGTGATGGTGGCGACCGACCTGATCAGCCCAATCAACAGGGAATACATTCCCAACTTCAATAACATTTCGCCGATCTTTCAGAATCTGCCCACCGATCAGGGTAACAAGCTCACTATCCCCTGGCAGTGGGGCACCAGTGGCATTGCATACCGGACCGACAAGATCAAGACCCCGATCGACAGCTGGGCCGTGTTTCACGACAAGCGCTACGCCAAGAAGATGACGATGATGGATGATGGGCGAGAGGTCATCGGATCCCAGCTGCGCTACCGGGGACACTCCCTGAATTCCACCAAACCGGCCGAGCTAGCCCCGGCCAAGGCCGATTCCATCGCGGCCAAGAAGAACCTCAAGGCCTATATCTCCGCCCCCGTCAAGGCACAGCTCATCTCGGGCGATGTATGGGTGTCCCAACTGTGGAATGGCGATACCATCCAGGCTCAAGCGGAGCAGCCGAATCTCGGCTATGTGATCCCAAAAGAGGGATGCACCATCTGGGGGGACTCCATGTGTATTCCCAAGAGTGCGCCGAACAAGCGCGCGGCGCATGAGTGGATGAACTACATCCTGAGGCCGGAGGTGGGTGCCGCCCTGTCGGAGGCTACCGGCTATGGTACGCCGAACGCCGCGGCCGCGAAGGTCATGAAAAACCCGGTCTCCTATCCCACGGAGGCGGAGCTCCAGCGGCTGGAGTACCAGGTCGATTTGGGTAAGGACACGGCGACGTGGGATCAGATCTGGACTGAGATCAAGTCAGCCTAAGGAGCGCCGATTAATTGCGGCTATCGAACGATCAAGTGTTGCAGCAGACCCGGCGGTATTTGGACCTCATCGCCGGTGGAGAGCTGACGCTGCAGGAAAAACAGGCCTTCATCGCTGAGACAGTCGAAAGCTACGAGCAGTACTACAACCGCGGCTTCATAACCTACCGAAAATCGGTCACCGAGGCGGGACAGTTTGCTGCGCTGGAGTGGTCGGGACAGGGTTCCAACCTCCAGGATCTTCTGGGCCGGGAATACATCGACTGTCTGGGCGGGTACGGGATCTTCAGCGCCGGAGTCAACCACCCCAGGATCGTCAAGGCGGTAACCGACCAGATCCAGCGCATGGCTTTGAACAGCCAGGAGTTGCTGGAGCCCTGGCGGGCAGCCCTGGGGAAAGTGCTGGCGGCTATCACGCCCGGTGATCTGCAGAACTCGTTCTTCATCAACAACGGGACCGATGCCATTGAAGGGGCCATCAAGCTCACCCGGTTGTACACCAAGCGTGGCACCTTCATCTCGACTTTGGGTGGATTTCACGGCAAGTCGATGGGCTCACTTTCGCTCATGGGCAAGGCCTCGTTCCGGGAGCCGTTTCAATCAGGGCTCCAGGACGTGCGGTTTGTCCCCTATGGAGATGCCGACGCCCTGGAGCAGGAGTTCCGCAGCTGCGAGGCAGTAGGCGTCCACATCGCGGGGGTAGTGCTGGAGCCGGTCCAGGGTGAAGCGGGCGGCATCGTTCCACCCCCCGAATATTTCCCTCGCGCGCGCGAGCTATGCAGTCGCTATGGAGCCCTGCTGATTGCGGACGAGATCCAGACCGGCATGGGCCGAACGGGGAAGCTCTGGGGAGTGGACCACTGGAATGTGGTGCCAGACATCATGTGCGTCGGGAAATCGATCGGGGGCGGAGTCATGCCGCTGTCGGCGTTCATTTCTACGTCCGAAATCTGGGAGGTGATGATCCCCAATCCAATCATCCACTCCACCACCTTCGGCGGCAATCCACTCGCCTGCGCCGCGGGCCTGGCAGCAATTCAGGTCACTCTGGAGGAAGATCTGCCGGGGCAGGCTGCCATAAAGGGCGAGTTCCTGCTCCGCGAGCTGGGCTGCCTGCAGCAGCAATATCCTCAGGTGCTGAAGGAGACCCGAGGGAAGGGACTGCTGATCGGAATGGAATTTCCGGCCCAGGAGATCGGCTGGAAGGTGGCCTCCGGCCTGTTCAAGCGGGGTGTCCTGGTGGCAGGCACCTACTCCAAGGCGCAGGTGATCAGGATCGAACCGGCGCTGGGGATTCCTATGGATTTGTTGAAAGAGATGCTCGGTCGGTTGGAAGAAACCTTCGAGGAAGTGGCTCACAGCTTATGACCGACTTCATCCTCAGGGCTCGGCCTCTTCCTCCGGCACTCCTCCAAGCACCCTCGACCAGCTGATCGAGACCCCACCCCACAGTTTCACGTCGCTCTCATCCGTGGGCGAGGTGATTTTAGTGAAATCGTCCCCGGCCACTACAACGTGCAGGACTGGCGTGATGGATAGGGCACCGGCACTGAACGGAACGCCGGCGGAGACGTCGAGGTGGGTGAAACCATCGTCGGCGAAGTTGGCGGACTCATCGTTCACTGGGTTGTCCGATACACCCTGTCCCGCATTGAAACCGGCGAGCGCACCGAGGTCGATCGAGACCTTCTCACTCGCCGCCAGCGAGTAGGTGACTCCCCCTTCGATATAGGCCCCATTGATGTTGTCGACGTCATAGTAGACCGAGAGCTCGGGGCTGAACGCGGCATCCAACCCCAGCTTTCCGTAGATCTCCAGAGTGTTGGCGTCATTGGTCAGCAGACCGGCGGCGGGTGCATCCTCATCGTTCGGATAGATGTACCCAAGTGCCCCAGCGGTCAACGTGGCTTTCCCCGCGTTAAAGCTCACTTCCGCGTAGGGTTCGTACTCTGCCAGGTTGAAGCTCGAGCTTCCACCGCTCTCACTGATGTCATCATTGGGGTCGTCGTACTGACCCAGGTCGATGGAAGACCAGAGGCCCAGTGTGACCGAGGCATTCCCCACCGGAATGGCGGCCCATACGGCCGGCTGTGCCACTGGTTTGTTGGTCAGCGATAACCCGCGCCAGACGTACGAGCTGAAGAGCCCGAGGTCCGCGCCTATTTCCGTCTGGGCTGCGGCAGGCACCCCGGCCAGAGTCGCGGCGGCGAAGAGAAACGGGGCGACCAGAAGATTTGCTCGCGGCATGCGGTCTCCAGGGACTGAGGAATACGGCCCGCGCGATCTCCTAAAAACACGGCCCGCTACACAGACGAGCGGGCCGATACATCACCACAGACTACTGCTCGCACCCATGTCCGGACTACGTAAATGCGTCACAGGCGGAAAGTCGATTCCAGTTTCGAGCAGTCCAGGGGTGCACGAGGCTAATGTATGGCTGCCTGAGCAAGCGTCAAGCCACTGAGCGCAGGCGATCACTGGTGGAGGGCAAAGCCTTCCAGGTGAACGTCGAGATTGTGGTTCACCCGGAGGCCGACAATGCCCTTCAGGTCCTCCGACCGCGCCGGCTGGGAGTAGACCTCCTTCCCGTTCACTTTGAAGCTGATCCGCTTCGGATCTCTCTTGGCATCGATTTCGAGGAGATTACTGGTGGCCCCATTGGCGTCGGCCTTCTTGATTGCCGAATTCGGCTTCCAGCCTTCCGACACCTGGGAAACTTTGTCGCCTCTGCGGGTCTTGATGTTGAAGGTCCCGTCGTCCCGTACCAGGAAATAGGTGTAGGACTGGTTAGGCCCCTCCAGATCCCGGCCCCCAAAGAAGAGACCGTAGCCCTCCGGGTGTTCCCATCGCTTCATCTGATGGATGGTGACCAGGGTGTGAAAGGGTCCCTGGGCCCGGTCCTCCTTGCGATACAATATCGTGGCCGGCCCCAGCGTCAGGTGGTAGCCCGGCTCCATGACCACGAATTTGATGTCCTTCGAATTGCCTTTATCGTCAGGGCGGGCACTCCATCCGGCAGGAAGCTCGCCGCCACCGGGCACGGTCCGGGTCGAGTCGGCCGTCTGGGCGGCGAGGGGCGAGCCGAGGAGCGTGAGCGTCAGAATCTGAGCAGCTGATATTTTCATGGCTCTTGTCCGTAGCAGGGTGAGGCTTGCGAGAGCCGAACCGGTTCAGCTAATGTTGGCCGGCCGCGTCCACGTTCTTTCTGGGAGACTGATGATGTCCTGGATTGGAGTGCTTCTCGCCTTCATCGGTGCCGCCCTGATTCTGGGCGCCCTCACCTTTGTTTCGGCACTGATCGGGGGCCTCATCAATGGCATGATCGTTCTCATGTGCGGGCCGCTGATCGATCGGATGCTGGCTCGCCGAAGGAGCCGCGCGGGCTAAGCCGAAGCCTCAGGCTCGGTCGGACCCCCCGCCGGGGTAGTCGCCTCCCGAAGCGCTGCATCGAAGTTGTTCTTCAGGCTGCCCAGCAGCTCTCGCAGTCCCCGCACCCTGAACTGCAGGCCCCCGCCCCGCCGGAGCATGGTCCCCATCAGCCCTGCCGTTTCGGCTAAGCCGTTGAGACTGAGGGCAGTAGCCTTGCCCTTGATCTCGTCCAGGATCCGGCCGAAGCCCCGCAGGATGGTCTCATCGACATTGAGGCTGGTCATCTGTTCGATGATGCTGTGCATCCGCTGGAACTTCGGCGGCAACTGTTCCAGAAAGGCGAGTTGAGCCTGCTGGCGACTGGAGAGTTTCGGCGGCATCGTTCAGTTGTTAGGGGCTCACCAATCTAATTCGTCCGGGCCTCCAAGGTTGTCTCAGACTGAATCCTGGAGCGGGTTTGTCCGTAAGGAACGCTTTCGGACATTGCCCGATCTAACTGTGTCCGTCCCCGGCACCGCTGCGGTGTCGATCCTCGGTTGCTTCGAACGACTAACCAGTGATGGGGTTGCCGGCTCACCGGCAGTCTCGACCCATGACGGGGAATTGAAGCCATGAAGATCTCCGACCTCTCAATCCAGCGGCCCGTGCTGGCCAGCATGCTTAGCCTGGCGCTGGTGCTCTTCGGCGCCATCGGGTACACCCAACTTGCGGTACGGGAGTTTCCCGATGTCGATCCGCCCATCGTTTCGGTTAGCACCGGCCTGCCGGGTGCCAACCCCCAGGTCGTCGAATCAGCGGTGACCGACATTCTGGAGGAGGAGCTCAGCACGGTCGAGGGTCTGCGCACCCTGACGAGCTCCAGTGCGGAAGGATTCAGCAACATCACCCTCGAGTTCAATCTGGATCGCGATGTGGAGGCGGCGGCACAGGATACCCGGGACAAGGTAGCCCGGGTCCGAGAGCGGCTCCCGGAGGACATCGAGGAGCCGGTCGTGGCCAAGCAAGACGCGGATGCCCAGCCGTTCTTCTGGCTCGCCCTCTCGGGAGAGAACTACGATCTGTTGCAGCTCTCCGACATCGGCGACCGCCTGGTGAAGAGCCGGCTCCAAAGTCTTCCCGGCGTGGGACAGGCCCGGATTTTCGGAGAACGGCGGTTCTCCATGCGGGTCTGGCTTTCCGCCTCCGAGCTGGCTGCCCGCGGCCTGACCGTTCAAGACGTCCAGCAGGCCATCCGAACCCGGAATGTCGAGGTTCCCGCCGGTCGGATCGAATCCCAACGCCGGGAATTCACCGTCCGATCCCTGGGCGAGCTCAAGACGCCGGAGGAGTTCAGCAATCTGGTCGTCAGCAACACCGACGGCATTCTGGTCAAGCTCAAGGACCTGGGGCGGGTGGAGCTGGGTGCCGAGGACGAGAGAAGCGCCCTTCGTTTCAAGGGGACGCCCGCCGTGGCCATCGGTGTCATCCGCCAGTCCAAGGCCAACATCATCTCGGTCGCCGAAGCGATTCGGGGTGAGCTGCCCCGGATCCAGGCATCGCTTCCCCCGGGCGTAGCAATCAATACGGCGTTCGACCAGTCCATCTTCGTGAAGCGCTCGATCCAGGAGGCCGAGGAGACGCTGGGCATCGCCGCGATTCTCGTGGTCATCATCATCTTCCTGTTTCTCCGCAATCTTCGAGCGACCATCATCCCGGGGCTGGCGATCCCCACGTCCATCATCGCCGCGTTCGCCATCATGTACTTCCTGGGATTCTCCATCAACAACTTCACCCTGCTCGCGCTGACACTGGCCATCGGTATCGTGGTCGACGACGCCATCATCGTACTGGAGAACGCCTACCGACATCAGGAGGAGCTGGATGAGAGTCCGGCTGAGGCCGCCACCAACGGCACCCGGGAAATCGCTTTTGCGGTGCTGGCCACCACCATTTCGCTGGTGGCGGTGTTTACCCCACTCGCCTTCCTCAAGGGCTCTACTGGACGCCTCTTCAACGAATTCGGCATTGCGGTGGCTGGCGCGGTCATCATCTCCGGGTTCGTGGCCCTGACGCTCACCCCGATGCTGTGCGCCAAGATCCTGCGGGTGCCCCCTCGCCACGGGCGCATGTATCGGTTGCTGGAAGAGGGATTCAATCGGCTGGCTTCAGGCTACGCCCGCACCCTCGCCCTGGCTCTCCGCCACCGGATGGTGATTGTGGCGGTGACAGTGATGGTCACCCTCGGAGCCGTGGTCGTATTTCGCTCCATGAAGCGGGAGTTCGTTCCTCCCGAAGACCGGGGCTGGTTCTTCAACTTCATTATCGCTCCGGAAGGCTCCTCTCTGGCCTACACCGACAGCTACCAGCGTCAGGCCGAAGCGATCCTGGCGAAGACCAAGGGCATCGATAGCTACTTCAGCGTAGTCAACATCGGCGACGGGGTCAGCCGCGGAATCATCTTCGTCAACCTGCTAGACTGGTCTAAACGCAATCGGTCGGTCCAGGAGATCATTGGTGAAGTCCAGGGCCAGTTCTTTGGAATCCCGGGAGTGTTTGCCTTTGCCAACAATCCGCCGGCCTTCGGATGGGGCAGCCCGGTCAACTTCGTTATCCAGCATCCTGACTTCGACCTTCTGGCCCGGGGGAACGATACGCTGCTCGCCCGAGCCAGGCAGATTCCGGGCTTGATCAACGTGGACAGCGATCTCCGGGTCAATAAGCCGCAGCTCACCGTCAGCTTCGATCGCGATCGGGCAGAGGACCTGGGTGTCCCGGTTTCGGATGTGGCCACAACCCTGCAAGTGCTGCTGGGCGGAAATCAGACCAGCACCTTTACCCGGGCCAACAAGCAGTACGATGTCATCGTCCAGCTCGACCCGCGCGCCCGAGCGACACCGAGTGATATGACCGGTTTGTACGTGCGTGGTCGGGGAGGCGAGCTGGTCAAGCTGGAGGCCCTGGCCACGATCCAGGAAGGGGTGGGGCCTCGGGAGCTCAACCACTTCGACCGGGTCCGCTCCGCCACTCTCACTGCCAACCTGGCACCGGGATTCACCCTGGGCGAGGCGCTCGACTCGCTGACCCGGATTGCGGACGAGGTCCTGCCACGAGGGAGCAGTACAGCGCTTGCGGGTGAGTCCCGGGAGCTGGAGGAGAGTGGTTCGGCGCTTTACTTCGCTTTCCTTCTGGCTCTGGTCGTCGTCTTCATGGTCCTGGCCAGCCAGTTCGAGTCACTGGTTCACCCGTTCACCGTGCTCCTCGCCGTACCGCTGGCCGTCACCGGGGCGCTCTTCACCCTCAAGCTGGCCGGATCCACCCTGAACGTGTACAGCCAGATCGGCATGATTCTCCTGATCGGGCTGGTGTCGAAGAACTCGATTCTTCTGGTGGAGTACATCAATCAGCTCAAGGAACGGGGCATGACGCCCGTGGAGGCCGCGCAGGAAGCCGGTCGCATCCGGCTGCGTCCCATTCTGATGACCTCGGTAGCAACCGTCATGGGCGCGCTGCCGATCGCGTTGGGCCTGGGGGCGGGGTCGCTCAGCCGGCGCCCGTTGGGCTATGCCATCGTGGGCGGCCTGGTTTTCTCCACCCTGCTTACTCTCTACGTGGTACCGACAGTGTACCTGATCTTTGACGGACTGGTGGAGCGCTCCCGCCGCCGGAGTGCCGCGCGGCAACCGGCTCTGACTCCGGCAGAGGCCGAGTGATGCTTCTGCTGCTGCTGATGCTTCAGGCGGCGCCGGTCCCCCGGGACTCGGTGCCACGGGCCGACTCCATCCCCCTGATAACGCTTGCCGAAGCAATCCGACGCTCCACCCAGCTGGATCCGGATTACGTCCGTGCCTTGGGTCGGATCGAGGATGCTGAATGGGGCCGGCGTGCCGCCATGCTCGCCTTCGTAGTGCCGGCCGTCGAGGTTGGGCTGGATGAGACCAAGTACTCGGAGAGCTTCTTCAACCCGGCGGACCCGGCCAATCCCACCAGCACGCTCGTGGTGGGACGGGCCAGCGCCGATTACGAGATTTTCAGCCTCCGGAAGTTCAGTGAGATCTCCCGCACCAAGGCGGAACTCGCCAGCGCGGATGCCGGGGAGCTGGAACAACGGTTTCAGGCGGCCCTGGAGACCGAGTCGAGCTATTACGACGTGCTGGTCAACCAGGAGCTGGCCCGGGTGGCGCAACAGAGGGCGTTTCGAGCTCGTGAAGCTCTGGGGGTCGCCCGAGCCCGGGTGGCGTCGGGAGCGGCGGTGCAGACCGACTCCCTTCAACTCGTGCTAGAGCTGATCCGGGCTCAGGTGGACAGTCTCCGGCAGCATAACGCACTGCGGACTGCCCAGCTGGACCTGGCCCGTCGGGTCGGCGCCTCCGGTCCGGTCGGTGCCGTACCCGCCGACACCCTGCCGGCGCCACCGCTTCCGATAAGCCTGGCCGAAGCCTTGCGGGTGGGACTGGAGCAGGGGCCGCAGTATCAGGCAGCCCAGGCCAATGAGCGGGCCGCGGAGGCCACACTCAAGGCCCAACGAGGAGACTACCTGCCGACCATCCGAATCGGCGCGGTGCATCAGCGCTACGACACCCAGCTCTTTCCGGGTGCCGCCAACATCACCTCCGTCACTTTCGGGGTCTCGCTGCCGGTCTGGGACAATGGCCTTCGGGAGATCGAAGTGACCCGGGCGCGGGTGAACCGCGATGTATCCCGCAGCATCCGGGCAGATCTGGAACGAGCGGTGCGGCGCGACGTCACCAGCTCGTACGATGCATACGAAACCAGTAAGGCCGCGGTCGAGCTGGCCAACGTTGCCGGAACCGTGGCCCGGGAGAACTACCGGATGCAGTCGCTGCGCTATCGCTCCGGTGCCAGCACCATTCTGGACCTGCTCGACGCGCAGGTGAGCGTTGCCGAGGCCGAAGCTGGGGTGGTCCAGGCGCGGTATACCACCCGCCTGGCGCTGGCCCAGCTGGAGGCCATTCTCGGCCGAAGACTCTTTTCCAACAAGGACACTCCGTGAGATCATCCGTTTTAGTGATTCTGATGCTCGCCCTCGCGGCGTGTAACAAGGCAGAGTCCACGGGGAAGGGACCGGGCGGCGCCGGAGGTGAAGGCGGCGGTCCGCCGGCCATGCCGGTGGAGGCTGCTGCCGCGCGCACCGATACCGTTATCGACGCCATTCTGGCCACCGGTCAGATCCAAGCCCTTCAATCGATCGAGCTCAAGCCCGACGTGGAAGGGCGTTTGGTCCAGATCCTGGTGCGGGAGGGCAGCCCCGTGGCCCGGGGAACCCCACTCTTCAAGATCGACGATGCCGAGCTGCGTGCGCAGGTCGCTCAGGCCACCGCCGACCGCGACCTGGCTCGTCAATCGCTGGCTCGCACCCGGGAGCTGCTGGGGCAGAAGGCGTCCTCCCAGGCGGAGCTGGAGCGGGCGGAGGCGACCATGCGGAGCAACGAGGCGCAGCTCGAGCGGCTCAAGGTGCGGCTGGATCGGACCCTGGTACGGGCGCCCTTTGCCGGCGTGATCGGACAACGCTTCGTGAGTCTCGGCGATTACGTCAATACCGATACCCGGTTGGTTTCGCTCCAGACAGTCTCACCTCAGCGGGCTTCATTCCAGGTTCCTGAGCGCTACGCCGATCAGCTGAAAGTGGGACAGCAGGTCAGCTTCAGGGTGGCCGCGCTGCCGGGCCGACAGTTCACTGGCAAGGTCGACTTCGTCGATCCAGTGGTCCAGCTCCCCGGGCGCACCATCACGGTCAAAGCCAGGGTTCCCAACCCTCGGCGCGAGCTCCAGGCCGGTATGTTCATCGAAGCCCGCCTGGCCACCGACGTGCGACCCAACGCCGTTGTGATTCCGGAGGACGCGATACTCCCGCTGCAGGGAGCCAGCTTCGTGTGGGTGGTCAACGGTGGGAAGGCAACCCGGCGCCAGGTGGAACTGGGGGTACGGACTCCCGGCTTCGTTGAAGTCAAGAACGGAGTGGAAAACGCTGAACAGGTAGTGGTAGGCGGCCAGGAACGGCTAGCCGAAGGTGCTCCGGTGCAAGCCAAGCTGGTGGAGCGCCGTCCGGCCAATGCCGCCGTTGAGGACGTCGGGGCGGCCCGGCCGGATCGCTAAAACAGCCCGCTCTTCGCCGCTGCCCAGAGCCGAAGCAGCCGGTCGAACCCGTCCTGGAGCAGCTCGACCTGCTGCGGGCTGGCCGACACCCGGAGAGCACCCTCCAGCTCGGTGGCCAGCCGTCCCATCTCCTGCCGCCCGCCCTTGGCAGCCTCGGCTTTGATCTCCTGCAGGATGCTTGCGATCTTTCGCCGAACGCTCTCGTCATCCGGCACCTGCCAGAGATACGTGGCACTATCCTTTCCTGCCTTGCACAGTTCGCCCAGCCGGTCCATTAGCGGCGGCACCTGGCGCCGGGGTGCCGGCTTCGGGTCGTCAGTCATCGCACTTACCCTCCAGCTCGGGCTGCTGCTGTCATGGAATGCCTCTCTGGCTGGGGCTCAGGCACCTCCTCCCAGCACTGAGGTAGCCGAACTTCCGCGCTTCACGCTGCGCCAAATCATAATGGGTCGCAACGACTCGGTTATCCGGATCCCCGGTCCGTGGGCTAGGGCGGCGGCCAGCGCCTTTCCGGATTCATTCACCACTCGTGCCTACCGGGAGGCGGCACGATGGAGCGGGGTAGAGCCGCTCAGCGACCCCGCCCTCTCGGCCGAGCGCTCGTTCCATGTCATGGGCCTGTATCGCCGGACCGAGCTTCTCCAGGCCAGCCGCCGCACCCTCGAGTCTATCCGAGCTTCTATCCCGTCGGACACGACGAGGGCTCGATTCGATCGCCTGTTTCGTCCTCGCGGCGAATGGATCGTAGACCTTCACGATGCCGCGCTCGACTGGGCCCGGCTACGCATGCCCGGGATCCATTGGCGCGCTGTCCGCGCAGCGCTCGGCGCTGCCCACAGAATTCCCTCAGCGGTCGATTCGGTCAACGAGGAGACGTTGCTCCGGGGCATGTATGCATTGGCGGTTTTGGCGGCCACCGACTCCTCCGCCTTCGCCGCCACTCGCACGGACATGTGGCGCTCCGATTCGAACTCCACAGCCGCCGTATTGATATTCCTTCGCGGGTACACCGAAGCGCTCCACTGGTATACCGAGGTCATCGGGTTCTTTCTCAATGAACCGTGGCTGCCACAGGCCAAATCACTCCGGGAGCTGGTTCGGACCGACTGGACTTCCGTAGCCGGCCAGGGATTCGACCCCGACCTGCCCCGAATAGAGACCCGGTGGTTCGGGTATCCCCAGGCCGTCCCCCAGTATGGAATACCACCGGAGCTCTTCTCCCGGCTGGTATCCGCCCGCAATCCGAATGCCACCGAGTGGCTCCGGCAGCACGGACAGGGGGCGTTGCTGCGCAGTCTGCGCTGGCTGCCACGAGGGGATACCAGCCTGACGCTTCTGCGTAACGGCTCGGAGAATCTCCGTCTTACTACAGTCCCGCGGCAATCCCGGGAGAGTCTGAACGGTTTTCTCGAGCCTCGCGATGCCGTTGCGATTGATCCGGGATACTCACCCCTGTTGGCCATCGGAGCGGTGATTCATGAATGGCAGCACCTGCTATTCCGCCGTCGTCAGCTCGAGCTGTTTGCCCGCGGGCTGGCACCACGAGACTCTGCTTTTGTCGAGTTGCCCGGAGTGCAGCCTCACCTGGCCGAGGGTTTCGCCGAGTGGAGCGCCGAGCGGATCCTTGGGCCAGTCGCGGTCCGGTGGCCGCTCCTCACGCTCGGCGAACTGGAGAAGCGGGCCGACCTGGCCCGGCCGGGGTCACAGGACCAGCACACAATCGGCTATGCCCTGATTCGGGCCCTGGGGGAGGCACTCCCCGCTCCCGGGGCGACCACCGCTCTGCTCCTGCGCCACGCCGAGGATCCCTCGCGCATTCCAGCGGAGCCGGTGCTGCGCAATGCCTGGGCCCGGTATAACGGTTCCTCCGGCCAGACACTGCGGACTTCGATGTACCCGATCCTGACGCCGGAGGTGACCTTTACGATGGACCGAGATTTTCCGGATGTGGTGACGACCCGAATTCTGGTTCCGGCGAGGGCTGATGCGGTGCGTTGAAGTGGGTATGCTGCTGGCCCTGCTGGCACCACCTCTGGCGGCACAGACAACCAGGCCGGAGCGCACCGATTTTCGGGAGACCTCAGCCTACGCCGACGTTCGGTCCTTCCTGGACTCGCTGCAGCGGCGCTCCCGCGACGTCCGAATGGAAACTCTAGCCACCAGCCCTAAGAGCCGCCGGGTGCCCTACGTAGTGGTTTCAAGGCCGATGGTGTCCACTGCCGCCGACGCCCGTCGGACCGGCAAGCTGGTGGTCTACCTGCAGGGGAACATCCACGCCGGCGAGGTAGAGGGAAAGGAAGCCTCCCAGATGCTGCTGCGTGACCTCGCCACCGGGCCCTTGAGCCGGCTCCTCGACGCCATGATCCTGCTGGTGGTCCCGATTTACAACACCGACGGAAACGAGCAGTGGGGTCCGGGAGAGAAAAATCGACCGGGCCAAAATGGGCCTGACCGAGTGGGTCAAAACCCGAATGGCCAGGGGCTCAATCTCAATCGCGACTACGTCAAGATGGAAGCGCCCGAGACCCGAGGCGCAGCTTCGTTGATAGCGTCCTGGGATCCTGACCTCTTCATCGACCTGCATACCACCAACGGCAGCTATCACGGGTACGTTCTCACCTACGCTCCTGGCCTCAACCCCAACACCAATCCGTCAGTCACGTTCGTGCGGGACCGCTTCCTGCCGCAGGTACAGCGTCGGATGGAGCAGAGGCATCGCCAGAAGACCTTCAGTTACGGCAACTTTCGGAACCAGAATCCAGACTCCCTGGCGCTGGGCTGGGAGACCTACGATGCCCGGCCACGGTTCGGCACCAACTGGATGGGTCTCCGCGGCCGGCTCTCGATTCTCAGTGAGGGCTACAGCAACGCCGACTTCGGGACCCGGATCAGGGCCACGTACAACTTCGTCTCCGAGATCCTGCAGCTGGCCGCCGAGCAAAAAGAAGTGATTCGGCGCCTGGTCCAGGCGTCCGATGGCCAAAGGGCTGATTCGGTTGCGGTCCGGTCCCGCCTCGCTCCTCCGCGGACACTGCCGGTCATCGCCGAGCTGACCCGGGATGCAGGTGAAGGGGCGGGAGGCTACGCCCGCCGCCAGCGCACCGGAGTGTATCGCGCCATCAGCATGCCGGTCTACGACCGGTTCATCGCCGACCGCAGCGTCTCGAGACCTGCCGGTTACCTTCTGCCCGCACGGTTCTCCCGGCTGGTAGCCCTGCTCCGCCGTCATGATGTCGCGGTGGAACGGACGACGGCACCGTGGCGTACCCAGCTGCAGCTATTCCGAGTAGAGAAGGTCCAGACCGACTCCCTCTTCGAGGGACATAGGCCGGTACTGCTAGAAGGCCGATGGCAGCCGGGAAGCGTGGACAGCCTGGTCCCCGAGGGAGTATTTCTGGTCAGGACCGACCAGCCTCTCGGTACTCTGGCGGCGTATCTGCTGGAGCCTGAATCGGAGGACGGATTCGTGACCTGGAACCTGCTGGATCGCGAGCTCAGGGCCGGATCCCGGTATCCGATTGCCCGGCTGGAGTCGCCCATCACCGCCCCACTCACCGCGGTTCCATAGGGCGGGTGCCGCGGTGGTAAATTCCAGTCTGCCGCAGACCCCTTTCAACCAGAGGACGCTGTTGCCATGACCGCAGGAACTGCCGCCCACACCCGGTCGCTGATTCACTGGCTCTGGGACTGGACCAAATCGATCGTCGTTGCTCTGGTGGTCTGGTTTTTTCTCCGAACGTTTCTGGTGGAGGCCTTCCGGATTCCGTCTGGCAGCATGGAAAACACGCTCCTCATCGGCGACTTCCTGTTCGTCAACAAGGCCCTCTACGGAGCCGAGGTGCCGCTCATTCACGCCCGCCTCCCAGCTGTTCGCGAGCCTCGGCGGGATGACATCCTGGTATTCGATTCGGTGGAGGAGGAGGGACTCAAGGTTGTGAAGCGGCTGATCGGCATGCCTGGTGATACACTCAGCATGGAGAACGGCGAGCTCTTTCGGAATGGTCAGCGGGTTCAGGAGCCCTATGCGGTGCACTCCGACCCCACCCGCTCGGAAGACCCGATCCAGCGCGCCAAGATGCGGGAGTGGCAGCTGCCGCACCTGGTTAATCGGAACCCCTCCACGTATCAGCCGGATCTGCAGGAATGGGGTCCCATCGTAGTGCCAAGGGACTCGTTCTTCATGATGGGCGACAACCGGGACAGCTCCTATGATGGTCGATATTGGGGGTTCCTGCCTCGCACGAACGTGCGGGGAAAGCCACTGGTCGTCTACTTCAGCTACGATCCCAGCAGTTGGCGGGCTCTGCCCTTTCTGACCGCCGTTCGGTGGGGACGGTTGTTTACGTCGCCCGAGTAGGAAGAACGGATCTTCCCGTCAGGTCGTATGTGAAGGCCGGGGGGACTCGGGTAGAGACGAGCGGCTGAGAGTGCGGGGTATGTAGGCCGCGATCCGACCACAGGTGGTGCAGTGCAGGGTAACTCGACCGCCAGGGGCGTCTTCGGAGCTGGAGCGTTCCGGGGTTCTATCGACTTCGAGGGAGCTACAGGAGGGACAAACCAGAGGCTTCTGGTCTCGGTCCGCCGCGATCAGGATGAGCGCCTCGGGCGCTCGGTATTCCTTAATGCCCCGACGCCCCACAGCCGGTCCTTCCAGCGGGTTTGGGTGGCATGAAACTGGCTCAACCCGCCACTCTCAATGTATGGAAAATCCTGGTTCCGCGAAAGCATCCGCAGACCTTCGAGGAGTGTAGATGCAGCAGATCCGCATGATTCTCGCGAGCGTGACCGGCCTGCTTGTCCTGGCCGTGCCTCAGGCCCATGCCCAACGGCTTCACGACATCAGAATCGAAGCCGACGCGGAGAAGGAAACCTACCGGTTTACCCCTCCGCTCATTACGGCACGCCCGGGCGACGTTCTCCGCTTCCGGGCCGGTGGCGGGGTGCCCCATAGCGTTGTCTTCGAGGGAGCCGGTCTCAGTGAGGCTACCCGCGAAGCACTCAACGGAGCCATGAACCGTCGAACCGCCGATTTGAGCAGTCCGCTGCTCACGTCGGAAGGCGCCGAGTACCGCATTGTCGTACCCCGGGTCCCCCCCGGTATCTACCAACTCTACTGCCTCCCGCATCGGGCCTATGACGAGCGGGCTCAGCTCCGAATTACGAAGTAGTAATCCATACTACTAGCGCCGCCGTGTCCATGGTGTGAGAATTCCGTCCCCAGTGGCAATCGCCCGGGTGAGGCCGGCGGCCGGTCGTTCGGTTCCTAGTTCGTCAGCAGGAGGTCCCCAGTGGTATCGGAGCTCGGTGGTTCACAGATCTCAACTTTGTTGGAAACGCTTCCCGGCATCGCCAACGTCCTTCGGAGCCCGGTGGCTGATGCCCTCGGGAGTATCATCCGGGCCGCGGCGCGGGTCGGGGAATTCAACGTGGCAGACGCCGAGGAACTGATTCGATATGCCACCCGGCGAGGTTTGCTGGGGATGGAAGAGGGGGACCGGATTCTGGCTGAGGTCCATGCGGCAGAGCAGAAGCGATTGGACAAGGCCGCTGATCGAGAGCGGAGCCAGCGGGCCAAGGCGCGGGCTAAGGGCAAGCCGGTCAAGCGCATCAGCCCGGCCAAGGCGATGAAGAAGCCGGTAAAGGCCCGCCGCAAGAAGTAGCTGCTGGCGGCTACGTCTTGAAGTCCTGCATCAAGGCCGTCAGACGAGTGGCCCCCTGGAGCAGGTCTCCGGCAGACGCGGCCATCTCCTGAGTCGAGGCGGTTTGCTGTTCAGCAGCGGCGGTGACCTGCTCACTGGCTGAGGCATGCTCGCTGGCTGCCTGACTTACCTCCTGAGTCCGCTCTCCCAGTTCCGCCACAATCGTTCGATTGGCTTCGGCCTCCCGTACCACCTCTCCGGCCGCGGTGTGGACTTGCTGTACCGCGGCTGCGATCTCCTCCAGTGCTCGCGCCGCCGCCTTGGCCACCAGCTCGATCCCCTGCACCCGGGCTGAACCTGCATCCATGGTGGTGGAGACCTCCCGGACCTGACCCCGGATGAACTGGACGGTCTTGGCCACATCTTCCGCGGCACTGGCGCTGGAGTCGGCGAGCCGCCGGACTTCCTCAGCCACGACAGCAAATCCCCGCCCATGCTCCCCCGCCCGTGCCGCCTCGATGGCGGCGTTGAGCGCCAACAGATTGGTCTGGGTCGAGATCTGGCGGATGAGATCGATGAACGCGGTAATCGGCTCGGAGAGCCGGGTCAGCTCCTGCACCTGGCGGGCCGAGGTGGCGACGATCTGCTGGATGTCGAGCAGGGTCTGGCCGGCCGCGGCAACATCCGATTGATGCCGGGCGGCCAGTTCGCGGATCCGATCTCCCAACTCGACCATCTTGGCCGACGCCGTGGCATTGGTTTCGGCGATATGGCGGAGACTGAGCAGCAGTGCATCAGCCTTCTCCATCCCTTGCACCTGCTGTTCCGCACTGGACGCGATCTTGACCATGGCCGTCGAGATCTGGCCACTGCTCGCGGCGAGCTGTTCGCTCATGGCCGAGAAGTCGGTGGCGCTGTTGCCGATCTGGCTCGCTTCCTTCACCACCGAGACCACGACCCCACGGAGACGTCCGGCCATGCTGTCCATGGCCCGAGCCAGTTGCTCCAGCTCAGTCGGCATCTTGCCCAGCTGCACCCGACGCAGGTCGCCGGCGCCAAACCGATCCGCTGCCCCGACCAGGCGTCGCAACGGCAGATCCACCCAGCGGACGGTCTGCACTGAAGTGATGGCACCGAGGGCCAGGGACGTACAGAAGAGGAGCCAGAGCAGCGAGCGGCGCTGCTGCGCCTCCCGCCGCAGCTCGTTGGCTCGCACCAGGGAGCGGTTGGTCTGCGCCAGGGCCAGTGCCCGAACGTCACCCAGGAGAGTGTCCGAAGGGGCTCGCGCCCGCTCCGCTTCGCGTCGCGCCTCCTCGACCCGGCCCAGATCGGCCAGCGCGTGAGCCATCGCGTAGTTCACCTCCAACTGGGCTTGGTTGGAGGCAATCTTGTTGACGATATAGCGATCGGAGGTGGTGAGCGCTCGCAGGGTTCGATAGCGACGGTGATAGACGTAGGCCGAGTCGCCTTCATCCCGGAAGCGCCGCCGGGCAGCCTCGGTGGGTCGCAGGAGATATTGTTCTGCGGAACGAACCTCGCCGCTCAGCGACGCGATCAGACCGTTGCTGAGATCGGTGGTCTCCAGCAGCAGGGACAGCTCCTGATCGACCGACCGGTTCAGAGAGCTGATAGAGTTGACCCCCAGCAGGGCAATCCCGGCCACAAGGACCAGGAGCACGACCATCCCCCACATGACCCGGCTGCGAAGACTCTGGAGCATTTTCACCGGGTCCTCGCGAGATGAACACCGCCGTCCTGGACGATGCCGATGTACACGGCCTGATAGGGGACATCGCCCCGGATATCAAAAGCCACTGTGCCGGTGACTCCCCGAAAAGGAGGGTCCTGGCTACCGAGGCGGGCCAGTGCGCGGCGCACGTCCTGCCGCTTGGGACCTGCCCTGGCAATTACGTCCCGGAGCAGGTAGACGGCATCGTAGGTCGCCGCTGCCGGTTGGTTGGGCAGTCCGGCACTGGGGTACTTCTTGCGATAAGCCAGCAAGAACGCCCGGTTGGCCGGGGTGTTGAGGGTGGGCAGGTAGGCCGATGAGAGATAGACGCCCTCCGCAATAGCTCCGGCCTCTTCGATGCCTTCCAGGCCGTCGCCACCGAGCACCGGCACCCGCAGCCCGCGGGTCCGGGTCTGCCGCAAGATCTCCTCGGCCTCGGCGCGATTCCCTGCAACTACCAGGAACTGGGCCGTGCCAAGCTTGACCAGCCGGTCCAGATAGGCCCCCACCGCCGGCGTGTCTCCCAGATAGGGATCGATCGCTACCAGCTCGCCACCTCGGCGAGTGAAATCCCGCACGAAAGCCTGCCGGACGCCCCGGCCATACTGGTCGTTGAGGTAGAGCACCGCACCGCGATGGAGGCCAAGCGTGTCATAGACCCACCGGGCGAGCGCGCCACCATGGGCCAGGTCGCTGGGGCAGATGCGGAAGGTATAGTCTCCCGCGGTCGAGATCTCAGGAGACGAAGAGGAGGGTGAAATCGCGGCCACCGGGTCTCGCCCGCCGTTGTATACCGGAGAGGCCGCGATGGTAGTGGTGGAAAACAGATGCCCGATCACGGCGGACACGCCGGCTTCGTAGAGGTCGGTGGCCACGAACACCGCGGAATCCGGATCGGCGTAGTCGTCGCGCTCCACCAGCTCCAGCGGCCGGCCCCCGATCCCACCCCGGGCATTGATCTCCTCGGCGGCCAGCTCGGCGGCCCGCTTCATGGGAATGCCGACCGGGTCGCTGAGCGAGCCGGCCAGCCCGATTCGAACCGGCTCCTGAGACCAGTTACAGGCGCTCAGGGAGAGTATCAGCCATCCGATCAGCAGTCTGCTGCTCATAGTAGCTTTCCGCATGCCTGATTGGACCGACCGCTCACCCGATGCGATCTTCGACTTGCACGGCCAGAGCCTGCTCGAGGCGGTCAGCAATGCCGAGCGCTTCCTTCGAGCCCAAGGGAAAGCGCGGCCAGGGAGGAGTGGTCCGGCTGATCACGGGTCGAGGTCGGGGCGGCGGTGGTGCGCCGATACGCTCACGGGTTCGCGCCCTATTGCGCGCTTTGAAAGAGTCGGGTCGCATCGTGCGCGACTATGAGCTGGAGGACACCGAGGGGAGTTACCTGGTCCGTCTGTCGGGTTGACTGGCTGCTGGCCGACTGGTGTCGGTGGCCGCCGCGCGCACCTGAGACTTCCCCCAACTGTCCAGCACGTGTCCGTCGACCAGACTCACGGATGCTACCTGCTCCCGCCGTTCCCACCGCCACGTGAGGCGGATCATGCGGCCGCGCCTGACCCACTGCAGCATCGACTGCTTTCCCTGGGTCCGAAGCCCAACTCGGCCGTAGCGATCCTGCAAGGTTCTCCGCCAGGCCTCCAGCTGGGTCGAGTCCACCCGTCCCGAGATGGTCATGACACCCGCGGCGCTGTCGATGGCCGAGACCCACACCTCGATCGGCGGCCGGGAGTCCGGGCTTTCGACAATCCCTCGGCATTCCGAGACTCGTTGATCGGCGCGAGCTCTGCGACAGCGAAGGGGGCCACCACCGACGCTGCGCAATTGCCGGTTGAGCTCCTCCAGCCGGGCGCCGGGCCGAAACCCGAGGAACTGGAGACCGGTGCTGTCGCCCACCGCCTGCGCGGCCTTGACGTGATCTCCCGATGGCAGGAGCAGGAGAGCTGCGATGAGGCTGGCGCGGACCGCTGTCAGCATGGGACAAACGACCTCGTACGAGATACGAGGAGTATCGGTCAATCAGGCGGTAACTGGAGAGATGCCAGAAGCCCCCCGCCTTTGATGGCGGGGGGTGGCTGTTAACTAGCGATTAATGGGAAGGGCGCTGGGGTGTCAGACCTTACGGACGTTCGAGGCCTGGAGTCCCTTGGGACCCTCGACCACCTCGAACTCCACGTTGTCTCCTTCGGAAAGCGAACGGAAGCCATCTGCGATAATTGCCGTGTGGTGCACGAACACGTCCTTGCCACCGTCCTGTGCGATGAAGCCGAACCCCTTCGCATCATTGAACCACTTGACCGTGCCCTTCGCCATTGCTGCAACCTCTTGAAAAGGGGACCCAAAGGCCCCGGGGGGAAAACCCCCAGCCGGTGTGGCTGGGTTAAAAACCCCTAAAAAAAGCCGCCCGGACATGTCGTCCGACGGCCCAAGCTATTTAAAAATAGAAGGGAGGAACAGCGTTCTGCATGCCAAAAGGTCATGCGGGAGCACGGTTTTGTCAACGGGGTAGACGCGAGTTGCGGGTCTCGGGTCGCGCGCTCGTCAGTAGCGCAAAGCCTTGCTCGACTATCTCAAGACCACGCCGGCCGCTCTCAGCTCATGATCCAGCAGCCATCTCTTCTTGGCCAATCCACCCCCATAGCCCACCAGCCCGCCGTCCTTTCCCACCACTCGATGACAGGGGATGAGGATGGCCAGATGATTGGCCGCCACCAGCCAGCCGATTTGCCGCGGGTGCAGGTGGGTTGCCCGGGCCACAGCGTCGTAGGACCGGGTCTCTCCCAGGGGAATCTTTCGGAGCGCCTTGAAGACGGTGATCTGGGCGGGGGACAGATCGAACCAGCGCTTCAGATAGTCGGGAAAGGGAAATGGCCGAGGAGCGCCGGCAAAGTACTCATCCAGCCACACCGTCGTCAGACGACATTCACCCTGGGCAATGTGGAGCTCCGGCACGGCGGCCCGGAGGCGGACCGCCCACTTGATCGTCACAGCCCGATTGGGAAACTCGATGACGAGAGGGCCGGCCTCACATTCCACCACCGTCAACGCGCCAATGGGCGAGCTGTACGACGTCCACTCCACACGCATCCCGTCCTCTGCGATTTCGACCTGATGACCTAACTTAGCGCGAGGAAAGTAACCAGGGAACGTTCCCTGGTTCTCTACTTTCGGGTACATTTACCACATGGCCGCGCCACAGACCCTCTCCGTCCGGACCTTCACCGATCGGGCGGAGGGGCTTTCCCACTTCGTCCTTCGGGCCGGGGAAGCTCCTCGGCTGCTGGCGTTCGATGATGCCCTCGGGTGTCCCCTCGAGACGGCCCTCGCGGCCCTGGAGTGGACCGGCGCGGTAGGGATCCTGCAGGACGATGACCTGCTCCATGCGGCCCGACTCACCAGTGAAACGGCAGCAGCCGTAATCGAGCGGAAGGGACAGGGGGGAAGACGCTATGTCTATCTGGGCCCCCGGCTGGACGCTCCGCCCATGGATGTGTTCGAGGGAGCCATTCTGTTCGACGAGCCGGGGGTCAAGGCGGTCGAGTTCACTCAGCGGGCTCACGGGCTGGCCCACTTTCTCCGGGCGACATCAGGCGCCGGTGCGCTACTGGCCTTGCTGAGTCGTCGTGCACCCGAGATCCGCCATCTGCGGCGTTGGCTGGGGGCTATTATCAACGAGTTGGACCTCCCGAGGCCGCTGGTTGCCGGCTGGTTCGCCTCCAGTTCGGCGGGCTGCCTCTTCTCCTCACCCGAAGGCGAACCGAGCTACCGCTACATCGAAGTGGGAATGGAATCATGAACTGTCTCAGGATGGTGGGGGTGATGGCATTACTCATCGCCCCCGAGCTCGGGGCGCAGACTGTCGTGCGTCCAGCTCCCCCCCTCGACTCGGCGCGGGCGACGCTCCGGGATGCTATCGTCGTGCTCCGCGACTCGCTGGTCACTGTGGATGGTGCGGCAGCGAGGCTCCAGCGGGACTACTCGACTGCTTCCGGACAGGCTCTGGTTGCCCGCGCACGGGTCATGCGCGACGCCTGCGCCCGCTCCCGCCGCGCCGTTCCGCCGACCCGCGACGTGGTGCAGTCGGCGGAGCTGAGTGACCAGAATAAACTGGCCCGTCGGCGCGAGCTGGTCACTGCCCTCGACACCCTCAAGACCGTCCTGGGCCGTTGTGAAACCGAGTTCGCGGCCATGAGCCAGGAAGATCAGGGGGAGCGGGTGAGGGGGTACGGGAACGATCGCGCCATCAAGGTCCAGCGCTCAATCCGCAGCTACGAGCACAGCCTCCAGTCTTTTCTGCAGATCATGGGAATTCGGGTCCTCCCCGCCGGATCTACCCGGAGCCCTTCGGCCGGTTAGGATGTGGATTCACATGTCAACATCGTGTGGATGGAAGGGCCTAGTCTGAAGGATTTCCATACCTTAGTTATCCACACCAGCTCCACTCCGTAGTAGCCTAACCCGAAGAAACATGGGCACTTGCGAGATATCGGCCGAAACCTATCTTTGGCCCACGCGCTTACAGGAACGTGCTGGGACTCTCAGTCGCAGTGGCGGCCGGTAGGTGGGTTTGAGCGGGATATCGGGGGAGAGGGCCGACGCAACCAAGGGCTCAGGCACTCGCAGATCCCGGTGATCACCCCGGCTCAAGCAGGTGAAGCCAGTCGCGTGCTTCACCCGCCCCGATCTAGCGCCTCGGGGTGCAGTGCGAAAGGTCGGTCCGCGACCCGATCTGACTCGCAGCGCTCCCATAGACGAACCAGGTGGGATGGCCATCCGGCCTGGGGATCGAAGCCAAGGCTTCACCTAGCCCTCCCGAGCGGCGCACCAGCCAACCGGTGGCAGGTGAAAGAAGAACGGCGGCTGACACGCCACGACCTTGGGTAGTCCATGCGGGGGACGGCCGTCTAGCCACGACTAGACGGCCGTTCCGTTTTGTATCCTCCGAAGCCGTATATTGCACCCATGAAGCCGCTGCGGATTCTCGTAGCGCATCGCGATGCCGCCCGAGGGGACGAGCTCGCCGAGCTCCTGCGCCGCGCCGATCACCAAATCATAGCGGTCACCACCCCGTCGGCAGCAGCAGGGCTCATGGGAGCGGACGCCGACACCCTGTTGCTCGACCTCGATTTTCCTGACCTCGACCTGGCCACGTTGCGCCGCGCGATCGGTTCGCTCGGCGAGACCGAGCCGGATTCGCTGGACGCCGCCGAGCGCCGGCACATAGCCCGGGTCCTGCAGTTCACCGCAGGCAACAAGCGAAAGGCTGCTCACATCCTGGGCATTTCCCGGTCGACCTTGCTGCACAAGGTTCGGAAGTATGGACTCGATCTTCCCTGACGCGATCGTGGTGCTGGGCGCATTGCTGGCGTGTCTGTCGGGCACACCGGGGTTGGCCCAGGAATCCCGTCCCATCCCCCCGGGACGGGCCATCGCGGGCACGCTGAGCTTCGACGGTCACGCCACCGCCGGCGACTTTACCGGAACCACGAAAACTGTCTCCGGCCAGCTGCAGGGGGCTTCCAGCCTTCCGGGAGTGCGGGGATGGGTCGAGGCGCCGGTCAGCACGCTCAAGACCGGAAACCGGAAGCGGGACAAGGACCTCAACAAGTCGATGGAGTCTGAGAAGTATCCGGTGCTCCGTTTCGATCTGGCCGGCATTACCCGCACCGGCGGCTCGGCGGACAGCGTAGGGGTGATCCTCAAGGGTGCGCTTCGGATTCATGGCGTCACCCGAAATGTCGAGCTGCCGGGAACGATACAGTTCACTGGATCCGACGCGCGGGTCCGCAGCGATTTTCCCCTGAATCTCAAGGACTACCGAATCGGCGGGCTCAGCAAGCTGCTTGGCGTGCTCAGAATGTATGAAGACATCGTGGTGCATGCCGACGTTCTGTTCCGGCTCACGCCGTCAGGTTAACACCCACGCAAAAGGCCCGGCGCCACGTTGGCCGCCGGACCAGCCGTCCGCTGAAGGGGCCGTCGCCCTCCAGGCGTCCGACGTTTATCGCTGTACGCGAACCCGGCCGAGGCGGGAGAACACCACGGTGCGGGTACTGGGGCCGCGGGAGAGCAGGAGTGATGCATTAGAGAGCCCCAGGGTGATGCCGGTGGGAGAAAATGTGAAGCGGCGAGTTGGTCCGCTGAGCCTGACACCGGAGGTGACGGGACCGTCCTGCAGCCACAGTGGGATGACGCCACTCGGCAGCGCGATGCGCAGCTGGGTCGAGTCGATGTCCAGGGTGAGGACTTGCCCCCGCACGATGGCCATCATGCGGGCCCGCTGATGCGCGGCGATTACCCCGGTGGCGGTTGCCTCGACTGCGATGTAGTCCATGACCCGGGAAAATCGGGGAACCGCAATGCCGAGGAGAAGTCCGACCACTGCAAGGACCAGCATGAGCTCGGGGACGGAATGGCCGCGGGTCATGTCGCAGAATAGCGGGTATTGCTCCTCGCACGGCACCGTTTTTGTGCGATGAGCGGCGGCAAAGGGCGAGCCTCAAACCCATGCAAGACTTGACCCTTGTGTGGTGGGACCCGGGCCGCGATACTAGCTGTACCCCTGCGCCCGTGAATACGGAAGGAGTGCCTTGTATACGCCTCAGCGCCTGTTTGGCGAGGTCGGGTGGTCTTCGGACGTTCTCACGCACGAGCCGTTTCTCGAACGTGCCCGGCTCCAGCGGGAGCAAGAACGTGACGGGTCCGCGCGTCTCGCGCTGGGCGCGTACATTGTTGCCCGTCTGCTTGACCGACTGCTCTCATTCCAAACCGACGAACACTCTGCTGAAGGCTTCCACTGGCAGCTCGAATCGGTGCGTCGTCACATCGACGAGCTTCCTTCCACCGAGCCGGAAACAGCCCACCTTGCCGGCGTCGTCGAGGCCATTCCGGCCGAGGGCCCTCCTCCGTCGCCCACCCTGTGGAAGAGCCTCACAGCGTACGCCTACTTCCTGGAGCATGAGGGACGGCTGGAAGAGAGCCTCGAGATGCTGTCCCTGGCCGCTCGCTGCCAGGGATCCGACATCAGCCCACGCGATTTCGCCGGCTATGCCCTCTTCGCCGGTCGGCTGAACCGCTTGCTGGCGCGCTGGGACCAGTCAGTCGCTTGCTATGGGGCTGCTGAAGAGGTCTCTTATCAGTCAGGCGATCCGGTGTCCATGCTCCGGGGGCGGCTTGGCAAAGGCGCTGTGCAGCGGGGTAAAGGCAACCTGCCCGCAGCGCGAGCGGTCGCCGAAAACGTTGCTGATGAGGCCGGCGAGCTGGAGCTGCCCGGGGTCCAGGCCCTCGCCTATGCGGACCTCGGCGTGGCCTACAGCCTCCAGGGCCTGCGGTTGGAGTCGCTGGAAGCGCACTACCGCGCGTTCCAGCTACACCCGGATCCGATGGATCGGATGCGCACGCTGGGCGACCTCGGGATCGGTCTCGCCGAGATCGAAGCGCATGAGGCCGCGCGACTGGCGTTCAAGATCGTCGCCCAATCCTCCGCCAGCCTGCTGGTCCGCGCCAACGCCTGGCTGGAGTTGATGGATCTCGAATCCACGGTAGGGAATCGGGTGGCCTTCGAGCGGTGCCGGGGGGCGGCCGAAGAGTTCCGCAGTCGTATGTCCCCCAGCATGCTGGTCGACTATTCCTACAAGCTGGGTAGAGGGCTGGGGCGGTTCGGCCAGCTGGGAAGGAGTCGTGCGGCGCTCACCGAGGCGCTGGCCCTGGCCGAGAGCCACCATCTGAATGCCTGGTACTTCAAGATCGAGCAGGCCATGGCGGCGGACCAAAATCAGAACGACCAGCCCCGCGCCGAAACATCCAACCTCAGCGCGGCACCGGCCGTTCGGGAAATGGAGCTCGGACTGCGGGAGTACGCGCTGGCAGCGGCAGTGTGAAATCCCCGCGAGGGCACACTCTCGCGTACCTCTGATTAAGAATTAGTTGTTGGCGCCCTGCCCTTCCTGGAAGGATGCCTGAGGCTGCTCCGACGGGCCGGTAGCATCGGTGCGAGTGCAAGCGCTGCTCAACGCAGTAGAGGCGAGTAGGGCCAGAACCAGTCCGTAGAACTTGGAGCGAGACATATGAGGTCCCTTTCAGAGTGGCTGGTGATCGCCCGGAGGAGGATGGGCTAGGCCAATCTGGGGGCCGATCTTTTCCCGTTTTAGGGCCCATTTGCGACAAATAGGGGCCGTTTTGCGACATTTGCTCCTCGCCGCAGTACCCGCCGAACGCCTGATGCGGCTTCGCTCGCTCGATCCCGACCGATATCACTGGGTCTCCGGGAGTGGGTGGCCGGAAGTCGTAGAGGCGATACGGGCCAAACCCATAGAAATGGCCGTAGTAGACCCCCTGCTCGGGGGCCAGGCCCGGGCCCACGGCATCGAACGGATCCGCCTGCTCTTCCCCTCCTTGCCCCTGCTGGTGTACACTGAACTCGCCCCCGCAACCGCATCGGTACTGCTCCAACTCGGGCGCTCCGGGATCCGCCGCGTCGTCTTCCACCGGTTCGAGGATGCCCCGGCGTCGCTGCGCATCGCTCTCCAGGCCGAGCTGGAGCAGTCCGCGTCGCAGCACGTGATGCAGGCGCTGGGGGGCGCGCTTCAGGAACTGCCTCGGGAGTTGCTCCGCGCCCTCGAGGCAATGCTGCACGCGGGGGACGAGGCCCCTACCGTCACCGCCTTGGCTCACCGGGCCCAGCTGACTCGCCGAACCTGCGAACGCTGGTTCACCAAAGTCGGGCTGCCCTCGCCTCGGACCGTGATGGTTCTGACCCGGCTGCTGTACGCGCACCGGCTGCTGCTGGATCCCGGATACACCGTCGAGGACGTGGCACTCAAGTTAGGTTACAGCAAAACCAAGACTCTTCAGATGCATTTGCGAGCGGTTTTCGGAGTGACCGCAGGAGAGTTGCGTGTCTCCCTCTCGACCGAAGAGGCCCTGATGATGGTGACCGATCGGTACCTCAAGGCCGTCGCCCAAGCCGCCTCATGACCAGTCGAATTCTGGTGGTGGATGACGAGCCCGCGTTGCGCCGCACCCTCGAACGCGCGCTGAAGGCGCAGGGCTACGAGGTCGTATCGGTAGGCGACCCGAACTCCGCCTATCAGATTCTGGCCGAATCCAGCTTCGATCTGGTTCTGCTGGATCTCCGCTTACCTCAAATGCCGGGAGACACCTTCTTTCTCGCCATCGTTCGACGCTGGCCACTTCTCAGCGGGCGAGTCATCTTAATGAGCGGCGACCCGGGCCCCCGGCAACCGGAATGGCCCGACGAGCTGGCGGCTTGTCCGATCCTGGTCAAACCTTTCAAACTCGATACTCTGATGCACACCGTCGCCGATGTGCTCACCGCCAACCGGTCTGACCCGGACCTCCTCGAGGGAAACGGGCACCTATGAACTCTGCACCTTCAGCTGCCCCGCCGGATCCACTTGCCACGCTGCGGGAATACCGAGCCCTGGCACCCTGGGGCCTTCGAGACCTGGCAGCTCTGGCCGGCGGTATTCTGGACGCGTCCGGGGTTGTCCCGGTCAATGCCGCCGCTCGGGCCCGGCCCAGTGAGCGGACCATTCGGTTCTACGTCGCTCGGGGGCTGGTGAGCCCACCTGATGGTCGAGGCACCGCCGCCGTCTATTCCTACCGCCACCTGCTTCAAGTTCTTGCCATCAAGCTCCGACAAATGGAAGGCGCCACCCTCGAATCCATGGCCAAGGAGTTCGCCGGCATGACCGGTGACCTCATCGAGCGGCGCGCGGCCAGCGCGCTGGGCCCGGGGCTGCCACCGCCGGACCAGCTCCCCTTGCTCAGAACGCCGGGCACCGGGCGGGGCCGGGTGGGCCGAGCGGTGATGGCCTGGCTCGCGCCGGTGGAAGGACTGAGCACCGCCAGCTCAATCTGTCGCCGCATTCCGGTTGCCCCCGGGGTCGAGGTGCTGATCGACGAGCAGCATCCAGCGCTGCGCCTCAACAGCGATCCGACGGTCATTGCCGAAGCGCTCCGACAGACCCTGGCGTCGCTGGTAGGTTTGGATGCGACCCCGGCCCCGGTCCCGGAGCTTCAGTCTGCTGTGGCTTCCAGTTGGAGCGAATCCCGGCCGGAGTCGGAAATGTTCCACGAGTCGGCCCTGGAAACCGAGCGCCCGGGGTAGTCCTCCTCACATAAGGGAACGCACATGAGCACGGTCGTCCTGCTGGTCGTCCTTGCGGTGATCGTCTTGTGGGTGATCGGCGCGTACAACGGTCTGGTCGCGCTGCGGAATCAGGTGCTCAATGCCTGGAAGCAGATCGACGTGCAGCTCAAGCGCCGGCACGACCTGATTCCCAACCTGGTGAACACCGTCAAGGGTGCCATGGAGTTCGAACGCTCCACGCTGGACGCGGTGATCTCGGCCCGGAATCGTGCCGTCAGTGCTACCGGTGTGCGGGAGACCGCGCAGGCGGAAGGACAGCTCACCCAGGCCCTGGGCCGGCTGTTTGCCCTCACCGAGGCCTACCCCGATCTCAAGGCCACCGGCAATGTGGCCGGCCTCCAGGAGGAGCTTACCAGTACGGAGAACAAGATCGGATTCGCCCGACAGCTGTATAATGACGTGGCCACTCAGTACAACACCAAGCAGATGCAATTCCCCACCAACCTGGTGGCCGGGCTGGCCAAGGCGTCTCCCGCGGAGTTGTGGGAGATCGAGGACGCCGGCGAGCGGGCCTTGCCAACGGTTGACCTGTCGCTCAACAAACCAACCGCGTGACGGACGCGAATCTCTTCGCGCAGCAGGAAGCCAATCGACGGCGTTCGCGGTGGCTGGTAATCGGCTTTATTCTGTTCTTTACCTGGGTCGGCTTTGGCGGTGATCTGGCGTTTTACTTGATGACGCTCGACGCCCCTCCAGGCTCCTATCGCCATGTCATTCCCATCATCGGCATCGTCAGCACCCTGTCGGCTGCCTGGATCTGCTGGTACTCCTGGCGCAATGGAGCCAAGCGGATACTCTGGGCCACTGGTGCCTGGGAACTGATCGAGCCGGCCACCGCCGAGCAGAAGCAGCTGATGAATGTGGTGGAGGAGATGGCCATCGCCTCCGGGATGCCCCGGCCTGCGGTATACCTGGTTCCCGACAACGATCCCAACGCCTTTGCCACCGGGCGCGACGCCGCTAGCGCCAGCATTGCCGTCACCGAGGGACTCCTGCGCAGTCTCTCCCGGGACGAGCTGCAGGGAGTAGTTGCGCATGAGATGGCCCACATCCGGAACCTCGACGTCCGCCTGATGACACTGTTGGCGGGCATGGTGGGTGCAATCGCGCTGCTGTCCGAGGGACTGGGCCGCATGATTGGACGGGGGAGCAGGACCGCGGTGCGGTTGGGCGGAGCCGGAGCTCGGCGAGGCGGCGGCAAGGATAGCAATCCGCTTGGGATTGTGATTCTGGTGCTGTGGCTCGTCACCCTGGTGATCGCGCCCGTCGTGTCCCGCCTCCTGGCTATGGCGGTCAACCGCAAGCGGGAGTACCTGGCCGATGCCACCGGAGCTCAGTTCACCCGGAATCCGATGGCGCTGGCCACCGCCCTGGAAAAGCTGGAGGGTGCCGGCGAGGCGACCCGCTCGATTACTCGGGGTGCGGCGCATCTGTGCATCATCGATCCGGCCCCGACCGCTCTCGCCTCGAAGGAAGGATTTCTGGCCGACTTCGTGGCGTCACATCCACCCATCCGCCAGCGCATCATCCGGCTCAAGGGAATGGCATATCAGCAGGCCAAGCTGACCGGATCCGACGCGGGGCTTATCGAGCGGGCGGGATAGATCGTTCGTCGAGAGCGGCAAGAATCTCGGTGGTGAAGGTGCCCGGGTCGAAGGGCAGATGCACCGCGCGGTCCGCGCCCGCCGCGAGCGCAGCCGACTCCCCGCCGGCTACCAGCGCCACCAGCAGATAGTCTCGCTCCGCCCCGGGTCGGAAGCCGCTCAACGGATGCAGGCCCGGCGTCGTGGCTCCTCCCGCGACCACCACTATGCTCACGCCGATACTGTCGGCGGACTTCTCCAGCTCCCCAATCGAGTCCACCCGGCGAACCTGAAACCCGGCCTGGCGCAGCAGCAGGGACACGACCCGCGCCACATCCTCCTCCGGCAGGTAGAGCAGGGCCATCCCGCGGTCGACCCCGGGAACCGTCTGATCCGGGTTTTCCAGGTCGAGCATCCGGAGTCCCCGCAGGTAATCCTTGCTCCTGGCTTCGCGCAGACCGCCCACCCGCTGAATGATGTTCCGGATTCTTCGGAGTGCCTGCCGAATGCTCTCCAGCCCTTCGGTTCGCTTGTCCGCCGCTGCCTGAGGATCGGCCAGCAGCAACTCCACATCGGCATAGGCCGCCATCAGCGGATTGTTGATCTCGTGGTGCAGCGTCACCGTCATCTCGCCGATCGCGGCCAGTCGCTCCGCTCGCATGAGGTCTGCTTCCGCGGCCGCCAGTGCCTTGCGCAGCTCACGGTTGCGGCGCACCCGCTCGAGGATCTGGGGCAACAGGTCGGCCAGGGCCGGGTCCTTGGCCAGGTAGTCATCGGCCCCAAGCCGCAGTGCCGTGGCGGCCAGCGACTCGTTGCCGTGCGCGGTGACGAGAATGACGGCCGGAGGCGATGGCAGCGCCCTGATGGCTCGCAGCACGTCCAGGCCGCTCGTGTCCGGGAGCTGGTGGTCGAGCAGAACGATGTCCATCCCAGCCAGCGCGGTCAGCGCTGCCCGGCCGGTGCTCACTTGAGTCGCCGCACCGAGTCCTGCCGTCTGGAGAACGTGCTGGACCAGCCTGACAATGTCGGGATCGTCGTCCACCAGCAGGATCCGGGGAGACATGGGCTCAGCCATTGGCCGCTGCCTCGCCAGGCCGAAATCCAACTCGTGCGAACTTCTCCCAGCCGGTCTTCCCCCGCCATGCATCCCACAGACCCCGCAGCCGCCAGTACAAGGTGAGCTGCCGGTAGCCGAAGTTCTCCAGCACGGCGTACAGCAGCAGGATGAAGACTTCCCGCCGCCGGCTGAATGGAAGGAGATGGCGTTGTAGGCGGTCGGCCAACCCATAGCGAAACCGCCAGGCACCGACCAGCACCGCCAGCACATTGACCAACACGCCGTACCCTAGGGATGCGAGCAGAAACGCCAGCAGATAGGGATAGCTGATCAGGCTCTGCTCCAGCACCCGCTCCATGATGAAGAGAAACAAGAAGAAGCAGTAGCCGGCCACCTCGATGAGGGGCCCATAATACTCGAACAGCCAGAAGGCCGGCAGCGCGAACCATCCGATCCGCCCGTACTTGGCCCGGCCCAGCATGGCGCGGTGATAGCGGAGCGACTCCCGCAGTCCCCGGTACCAGCGGCCCCGCTGCTTGCGGAGTGACTCGAAGGTTTCGGGCACCTCCGTCCAGGCCACCGGGTGGGGCAGAAACGCGATCCGGCGGTCGTGCTGCTTATCCAGAATGAATCGATGCAGGCGCACGATGATCTCCATGTCCTCGCAGACGGTCCCCAGCCCCCAGCCCACGTACTCCTGGGTAAGCCGATGCCGGAGGAATGGGGTCAGATAGCCGCCCGCCCGGATTACGGTTTCCTTTTCGAAGACGGCGAAGACGCCGCTCAGAATGAGTATGGCCTGAACTCGATCCAGTCCGGTCCGGGTCGCGGTGAAGGAGCGGAGATACTCGACCATCTGAAACCGGGGCAGGGACCGGTCCGGCAGCTCGACCTTTACTACGTGACTGTTGCGCACGGTGCAGCCATTGGCGATGGCCACCTGGCCGCCCACCGCCACTACTCGGGGGTCCTCCTGGATGACGCGCATCAGCTCCTTGAGCGCGCGCTGGTCCAGGATGGAGTCCGCGTCCAGCGACACGAAGTAAGGCGTGGTGGACACGTTGATCCCGGCATTGAGGGCATCGGCCTTTCCACCGTTTTCCTTGTCGATCACCACCAGCTGAGTCACGCTGGTAGGGAGTTGGATCGCCGCCCGATAGATGGCCCGCACCGGAGCGGTGGCGAGCGCCGGGCGGTAGGGGGCGTCGGTCCGCCGTAGCTGGAAGGCTTGGCGGAGCCGGTCGAGGGTAGCATCAGTGGAACCGTCATTGACCACCACGATCTCGAAGCGCGGGTAGTCACAGTGAATCAGCCCGGTGACGCTGTCGACGATGGTGATTTCTTCGTTGTAGGCCGGTACGATCATGGTGAGCGGCTTGGTCAGATCCCGCTCATCGATGAGGTCGAGGTCCTCGATGAAATGACTGGCCACCCGGCGCCGGACCTGCTGGGCCGATAGCGCGATCAGCCACAGGGTGTAGCTGTTGTAGAGGACGAAGTACACCAGAAAGATCGGCTGAGCCGCCTGCCCAAGCTCGATCAGCAGCCGCAGGAAGGTATCGATCATGCCGGCGTTCCCGGGACCCCGAGCAGCAGATCGAGTGCGCCGCCCACCCGGTGCCGCACCGACGGGGCCGGATCGGATCGCGCCACTTCCCGGGCAACCTCGTCCTGAAGCAGCGCCAGCGCGAGCGCCGCCGACAGCCGGCGGTCCTCTGATGCGCCGGTGCGGGCCGCGTTCCTCAGGGCTCCCAGATCCGCTCCGCTCCGCACCGCGTCCGCCGCCATCCGGGGGTCGAGGTCGGGAGGAAGCGGTACCGGCTCACCCTGGATCAGCCGAGCCGCGTACGCGGCTGTCCGTACCGCCATCTCCGGATCAGCCTCCAAGTGCTCCAGTACCGTAAAGCCCGGGGGGGCGACCTCGGTAGCCCGGCTCAAGGTAGTCGCAATTTCGCGGCGGACTTCGGGCTCCGGGTCCTGCGTCATCCGGTCGAGCAGATCGTAGCGGTGAGCGGCGGACGCCGCGCAGACTGCACTCAGGCGTACCGCGACGACGGGATCCCCGGTAATCGCTTCCAGGGCGAGTGAATCGCAGGCATCCGGCCGATGGCGCCATACCTCTGTCACCGCTTCCCGCACCTCGACCGCTGGGCTCCGGGCGAGCCGGGACAGCAACGCTGCGAGATCGGGATGATGAACATACCGGGAGAGCCGAGCCACCAGCACCGCGCGGTCGTCCTCCAGCGTCTGGAGGACAGCGTCGCGGAAAGACTCGAACTGCTGTTCGGCCAGGGCAGCTGCCGAGGCGAGCACGGTGGGATCATCGTCCATCCGCAGCGCCCGGATCAGCCGGGGCCATGCCCGATCGGGCGGGACCGGAGCGAACAGCCCGACAGCGGCACGCCGGACCATGATACTGGGATCTCCCAGCGCCCGGCTGCCGAATGCGAGCAGCTCGTCCGGGTCCAGGAGCTCAGCGACGCTGGTCAATGCGGCCGTACGCACCTCGGGATTGGGGTCCACCCGGATCAGCTGTAACAGCGCATCGCGGCTCTGCTCTCCCTGGAAGCTGCTCAGGCCGGTGATCAGGCGGACCCTTTCCCCGGCGTCCAGGACACTGCGAATCCCGGTGGCGAGGGAACGCTGGGCGTCGGCGGCTGTCGGTGCGACCAGGGCGCGAATCTCGGTCCCACTCATCCGCGGCAAGCTTCGGCTCAGAAGCCGGAACCAGGCATCGGTCTTGATTCGATGGCGGAGCCGCTCACGCATCGCAGTCTCATCCGGCATCTCCAGCATCAGGGTCACCAGGCTGCGCCGGTCGTAGGCTCCAGCAGCCAGAAACGCTGCCGCGCGCAGGTCCGGCGACTCGGCGTCGTGGCTCGCCGCAATCAGCGGCGCCTCGCCGGCGGGCGTGCGCAGAAGACCGATCGCCAGGGCGGCCCGCTCCCGAACAACCGGGGAGGGATCGCCCTGCAGCAAGGCAACGATGTCCGGCCCGAATTCCTCCAGACAGCGGCGGGAACAGAGGTCGAGGGCAGCCGCCCGGACGGTCTCCACCGGATCGCGCAACCCGGCCCTGGCCGCTCCGACGAGGATCTCGGGCGGAGGGCCGGAGGGGTGGAGGCTTCGGCCCATTGCACGGAGCGCGACTGCTCGCACCTCGGGGGCTGGATCTTGTGCGAGGCGGCCCAGGTGCTGCAGCCCGCCGGCCCAGCGCAGCCGGTCGAGGGTGTGGGCCAGGACCAGGCGGCTCTCCACATCGTCTGCCTGGTTCAGGCGCTCGATTAACTCGCTCAGCGCATCCGGATCCAGTTGGCTTATCGCCAGGGTGATGATGCTGCGCAGATCGCGCGAGGCGTACTCGAAGGTCTGGAGGAGTACCGGCATCGCCGCGGGGTCGCCCAGCACACCGAGGGCGTTGGCAGTGGCCAGCCGCACCCGCTCCTCCGGGTCGGAGAGCAACCCGACCAGCTCTGGCACCAGCGGGCGCAGGCCCGCCTCGGCGGCCGCCCGAACGGCCGCCTCTCGAATCAGAGGCTCGCGGTCGGTCATGGCCCGGGAGAGATCGGCCTGGACTCCTTTGGCTCCAATGCTGCCCAGAGCCCGGATCGCGGCGGCCCGGATTCGGGGCTCCGCGCTCTCGGCCTGGGAGCGGACAATCTCGATGGCGCCGCGATCTCCCACCTCGCCGATAAGCTGAAGCGCGGAGATTCGAACCTCCGGATCGGGATCGGCCACTCCGGCCAGGCCGGCGGTGAGCACGGTGCGAGTGCGGATGCGGCGCAGTGCTTCAAAGGCAGCCCGCCGCGCCGCCGGATCCGGATCCCGAGAGGCCACCTGGCTCAGCTCGGCGGAGAGGTCCGAGCGCCGGGCCTCGCGGATGGCGGAGATGACGGTAGCACGCACCGGGAGCGAAGGGTGGAGCAGCAGTTCCGCAATCAGCTCGCGGGTGCCAGCCGCTGCCAGTTGGGCCAGCGTGGTCAGCGCCTCCTCCACCCGATGGCCCTCTTCGACTCGTCGAAGCAGGATAGCCGAGAGACCCAGCCGCTCCAGCGACACGGCGGCGCGCTGCCGGATCTCCGGGTCGGAGTCACCCAGCGCCAACAGCAAGGGTCCCTCGGCTATAGGACCGATCTGCTCCAGCGCCTCCACTCCTCGCATCCGCACCCACCAGGCGGAGTCCCCCAGGGCGCGGACCATCCGATCCACCACTTCCGGGCCGCCAAACTGGCCCAGGGTGGACGCGATCCGGACCCGCACGAATGGGGCAGGATCGGAGAGCAGGTGATCGAGCAGCGAAGGAATCGCCCGGCGGTCCCCTAGCCGGCCCAGTGCAGTGGCCGACTTGGCCCGCACTTCATCGTCCGGATCATCGAGGCTTTGGATCAGGGCAGGGAAGGCGCGCGCTGCCCTCACCTCGCCGAGTACGTTGGCGGCCCAGGCTCGCGCCGGGTTGTTTCCCGCGCCGGTGAGGAGCCGAAGAACGGGGTCGACGACAGCTTCACCATGGCGGGCCAGAATGTCGGCCAGGCGAGGGGCCAGCCAGACTTCCGCCCGGGCCAGGGCGGCCACCAGCGGTTCCACCGCCGCGGGATCCGCGATGCGCGCCAGTGCGCGGAGCGCGATCTCCCGTACGTCGGCGTCCTCGGTCTGGGTCGCCTGAACCGATTCCAGGAGTGCGGGAACGGCCTTGGCGCTGCCGACCCGGCCCAGCAATTCGGCGGCAAAGGCGCGGTCCCGCCATTTCCGTGCGGTGCGAAGCTTCTCGATGTACTGGTCGACCAGACCGAGGTGATCATACACGTCGAGCAGCCAGCCGGGGCGGCCGGTGGCGGTGCGAGCCTGCTCTTCGAGCACCGCCTCGAGCGCGTCCAGGTCGTACAGCGTTCGCATCTGGTGGATGGTCGGTTCCAGGAGGGTGCGATCGCGGGTGGCCAGCTCGGCCACCAGCTCGCGATACAGACCTTTACGGTTGTCTAGCCGCCGCTCAACCCAGTCGAGATAGAAGCTGTAGAGAAACCAGGCCAGAACGGTGACGAGACCGGCCGCGAGCATGACACCCGCGGCCAGGAGAACGATATCGGCGCCCCTCATGGAGCGACGGGCGGGCCGACCTGAGTCGGCGGCGCGGGAGACATACCGGCGGGTTCAGACGCGGGCGTCGTCGAGGAAGACCAGCGCCTGGCGATGGGAGACAACCGCTTCCAGTCCCTGGAGAACCTCGGGATCAATGACCGTACCGGACAATTCTCGCATGCGGCCCAGCGCCACGTCCGGATTCATCCGTTCCTGGTAGGATCGCGCAGTGGTCAGGGCATCGTAGATCTCCACCGCGCCCACGATTCGGGCTCCCAGCGGAATGGCCTCGCCGGCCAGCCGGTCCGGATAGCCCTTGCCGTCCCACCGCTCATGATGGCTGCGAACGAAGGCAGTGACATCGTTGAGGTGGACCAGGGGAGCCAGGATCTGGGAGCCTACCGTGACATGCTGCTTCACCTGATCGTACTCCTCATCGGTCAGGCGGCCCCGCTTGTTGAGGATGCCTTCCCGGATGCCGATCTTGCCGATGTCGTGCAGCCGCCCACCGGTGCGCACCGCCTCGATCTGCTCGTCGGTACAGCCGAGCTGGGCGGCCACCATGGCGGAGAGGTCGGCTACCCGGGCCGAATGGCCCCTCAGGTAGGGATCTTTGGCCTCCAGGGCGTTGATCAGCGCCTCCAGGGTGGCCACCGAAAGGCGCTCCTGGTTGGCCTGTTCCAGCCTCCGTTCGGCCACCCGGGCGGTGACCTCCTCCTTGAGCCATTGATTGATCTGCTGGCCTTCCAGCTGCGTATGGCGGCGTTGGAGGGCCTGGTGGATGGCCCGGCTCAGGTGGCCCAGGTCGATGGGCTTGACCAGGTAGTCGTAGGCCCCTCGCTGCATGCAAAGAGCTGCACTGGTCGCGTCATTCACTGCAGTCAGCATCAGCAGGGCGATGGTGGGCTCCAGCTCCATGATCTGGGGGACCAGGTCCACGCCGCTGATGCCCGGCATGTTCACATCCAGGAGCATCCCGGTGATCCTCTGGCGCTGCAGGATGGCCAGCGCTTCCTCGCCGCCGGCGGCGGTGGCCACGTCATAGCCCTGCTGCAGGAGAAACCGCCGGAGCGCGTTCCGGATGGCTTCCTCATCGTCGACGACGAGGAGTGTGACCGGCTCATCCGTAAGAGGCACACGGACTCCTCTCCCGGGTCAGGGGCTACCTGACAGGCTCGAGAGGCACGATGGTTTGATCTCAGGGTGTTTGTGAAAGTACTCGTTGGAGTTATCGGCTGCTACCCCACAAACTCCACTGCTACCCGCTCCGGAATCAGCCCCGCCGAGTGGGCCCGGTCGAGGAGGGTCTGCACCGCTCGGCGTCCCCGGTCGCCATAGTCTACGGTCCAGTGATTGACATACATGCCGACGAAGGTGTCGGTGCGCTCGTCCCCGATTCCCCGGTTGAACTGCCTGGCGTGCGCCAGCGCCGGCGCCCTGTGCTCCAGCCCGTACTCGATGCTGGCGCGGAGATCTCGCGCGATCTGGGCGATCGTCGCGTCCCCGAGGTCCCGGCGAACCGCGTTGCCGCCCAGCGGCAGCGGCAAGCCGGTATGCTCCAGCCACCAGGCCCCGAGGTCGGCCCAGAGGTGGAGCCCGGTGTCGGCGTAGGTCAGCTGGCCCTCGTGGATCAACAAGCCCAGCTCGTAATCACCGTCCAGAACCGCCTCCTCGATCCGGTCAAACGGTACCACCTCGGCCACGAGGTCGGGCTGATAAAGCTGGAGTGCCAGACAGGCAGTGGTAAACCGGCCTGGAATCGCCACTCGCCGGCCGCGGAGAGCCTCTCGCGGATCGGCGGGACGCGGAAGGGTGGAGACCAGGCGGGGTCCGTAGCCGTCCCCCATGGACGAACCCGAGTTGAGCAAGGCGTACTGCCGCCACAGATAGGCATAGGCGTGAATCGAGACCGCGGTTACTTCCAGCTCGCCCCGGCGCGCGCGCTGATTCAGCGACTCGATATCGGCCAGCTCATGGACGTAGCGCAGCTCGCCGGTATCCAGCTTGCCTTCGGCCAGGGCGTAGAACATGAAGGCATCGTCGGAGTCGGGGCTGTGGGCGACGTGGATGGTTCGTCTTTGCATGACGAGCGTCAGGGTGACGAGTGAAAAGTGAAGAGTGAAGAGTGAAGAGTGAAAAGTGAAGCGTAAAGGGAGAAAAGTGAAAGTGAAGAAGTTTTCACTCTTTACGCTTCACTTTTCACCCTTGCCGGCTTCCGCTCGAAACTCCTCGACTACCGGCCTATGCTCCAGGTACTCGACCCGGTTGGCGGCCAACTCGGCTGGATAGTGCTGGAGAAAATCGCGCTGCGCCCGCGCCTCGGCTTTGGTGTCTCCCGCCATTCGGGCCGCGGTTCCCCGGATGATGTAGCCGAACAGGTGCCCGGGCGACTCCTGTAGTATGGTGTCGGCCAGCGCGCGAGCCTGAGGAATGCCGCCTCCCTGAAGGTAAATCACCGCTGCATGGTAGCGGGCGTCCACATCCCGGGTGTCCAGCTGCGCGTAGGCACCCAGCGCCATCGGGGTGAACCGCTCGATCTCCTCCGGCTGACCCCGCTCCGCTGCCTGCATAATGCGGTTGAACAGCCGGTCGAACCGCTCCCGGGGACTCATGCTGCTGATGTCGGGGGCCCGGTCGCCCCCGCTCGCCCCCGTGTTCGCCATGTCGGGCACAGCGGGCTGGGGTGACGCGCTGGAGACTTTGTAGGCAATCCCTCCGACCAGGGCGACGCACAGCACACCGGCGATGATCCAGGCGGTGCGATCCGAAGCCGCTTGACCCCGGGAGCCTCCGCTCACGGGAGTCCCGCACCGATGGCAGAACCGCGCCTGGGGTGAGAGCTCGGCCCGGCACGCGGCACAGGCCCGGTCGGTGAGGCTGGCGCCGCAGGCGCTGCAGAAGTTTCCGCTGGCCGGCGCGCCACAGAGAGGACACGTCATGGGCAGAAGCGTAAACGGTCAGCGGTAAACGGTAAACGGCGGCGGAGAGGCGGAGAGTCGGACAGGCGGAGAGTCGGAGGGGCGGAGAGGAGTAGTCATTGCGAGGCACAAAGTGCCGAAGCAATCTGAATACGACACCAACCGGATTGCTTCGGGCCTGCGGCCCTCGCAATGACTTGCCCACGTACCCGCCTACCGCATATCCCCTTACCCGCATACCTGCATACCCGCTTACCCGCTGACCGCCTACCTTTCCCCTTCACCGTTCACCGTTCCCGGCTCTCGCTGTCGGTTAACTATGCCCGAGCGCAAACCGCGTCTTCCTGCATCTCCCGAGCGCCCCAGCCTCGAGGGCTTCCCCAGCGACCTCGGCAACGCCGGGAAGAACGATGTGCTGGAGCTGGCCCGCCGGTTCCGGGTGGACTTCCTGCGGCTCCAGTTCACCGACATCCTGGGCGTCAACAAGAACGTGGAGGTGCCCCCCAGCCAGTTCGAGAAGGCGCTGGAAGGGGAGATCATGTTCGACGGCTCTTCGATCGAGGGATTCGTCCGGATCGAGGAGTCCGACATGCTGCTCAAGCCGGACCTGCACACCTTCCGCATCCTCCCGTACGACGATGAGGGTGGCCGGGTCGCTCGCCTGCTCTGCGACATCTACACACCCGATGAGCAACCGTTCGCCGGATGCCCCCGCACCACGCTCAAGCGCCAGGTGGAGCGGGCCCGGAAGCTCGGCTTTGCCATGATGGCGGGCTGCGAGGCCGAATTCTTCATGTTCGAGAAGGCCCCGGACGGCTCTCCCACCACCCTCACCCATGACGAGGCCGCGTACTTCGACCTGGGGCCGCTCGACCGGGGCGAGGAGATCCGCCGAGTCATCGTGGAACAACTGGTGGAGATGGGGTTCGAGGTCGAGGCGGCCCATCACGAAGTGGCCACCGGCCAGCATGAGATCGACTTCCGCTACGCCGACGCGCTCACCACCGCCGACAACCTGACCACCTTCAAGTTCGTGGTCCGCAACGTGGCCAGCCGGTTCGGCTACATCGCCTCCTTCATGCCCAAGCCGATAGAGGGAATCAACGGCAGCGGCATGCACACCCATCAGTCACTCTTTCGGGGCAAGGAGAACGCGTTCTACGAACCCAAGGCGGAGTATCAGCTCTCCCCCACGGCCTTGAGCTATATCGAGGGGCTGCTGCAGCACGCGCGCGGGTTCTGCGCCATCACCAATCCGCTGATCAACAGCTACAAGCGGCTGGTGCCTGGCTACGAGGCGCCGGTCAACGTGGCCTGGTCGATGCGGAATCGCTCCCCTCTGGTGCGGATCCCCGACCGCCGCGGGCTCGGTACCCGCTGCGAGCTGCGGATGCCGGACCCCTCCTGCAACCCCTATCTGGCGCTCACGGTCCAGCTGGCGGCTGGCCTGGACGGCATCGAGCGCCAGCTCGAGGCCCGGGAGCCCGTGAGCCGCAACATTTTCGCGATGAGCTATCGGGACCGACGCAAGTACCGGATCGACGAGCTTCCCCGCGACCTGCACGAGGCGCTGGAGCTATTCGAGAAGGACGATGTCATCCGGGCGGCGCTGGGAGAGCACCTGACCGAACGGTTCCTCGAGGCCAAACGCAACGAGGTGACGCAATACAACCTGCAGGTGAGCCGGTGGGAGATTGAGAGTTATTTAGGGAGATATTGACCGACCAGATTCAGCGTCACGCTGCCGAAGGGGAGTGGCAGCTCCAGCTGAGCCGGCAGCCGCCGCTTGTCGTCGGTGAACCAGACCCGCATGGTGGATCCCCGGGCGGTAACCTGCACTGCCAGGCAGGAGGCGCTGGGGCCGCCCATGATCGGCAACATCTCCTTGCCGGTCACCGTGACCTGAATCGGGTTGTAGCCGGTCTTGAAGTAACGCGCCAAGGTGTAGGACTGGCCCACCTCGAGCGGTGCCCAGCGGAGGTAGTAGAAAAAGGCCAGCTCGTCCAGCGGGTCGGGCGGAGCCATCCACTCGCCGGCTACACCTTCTTCGCGGTAGCGGGAGGAATCCGGCACGATCACGTAGCCGTGCTCGTCCACCTTGCCGCCCTGGACCATCTTCCGATGAAAGCGAAGCGAGTGAAACTGATCGATGGCCACCCGGGAGGTGAGATCGTAGCTGACCCGCCATCCGGGCGGCCCGCCTCGCCCGGTCCCCGAAAACTCGAATGCCTCCTCTCCCCGCTCCTGGACCTTGCGAGTGACCGAGACCGAGGCCTCCCCCACCGGGAAGTAGCCCAGCCTGGCCTCGTATCGAAGCGTCTCACCCACCTTAAACGGATAGGGGGCCGCCAGTTGGGTGAGGAGGGCGGTGTGGGCGACCCAGAGGACCAGGGGCATCATAAGCCGGAATATAAGGAGGTCTCGGCTCTGCCTTCATGAGGCCCGCCCCTGCCCGAGCCTTCCTGTTCGATCTGGACGGCACTCTCTACTCCGGCGGCTCGGCCATCCCCGGTGCCGTCGATACGCTGCAGCGCCTGCGATCGGCCGGCGTACCCTACCGGCTGGTGACCAACACCACCAGCCGTCCCCGCTCGGCACTGGTGCAGCGCCTGGCCGGCTATGGGTTTGAGGTCTCACCTCGGGACGTCTTCACCGCGGTATTGGCCGCTGCCGAGCTGGCCGGAAGCCGGGGCCTCAAGCGGGTCGCTCCCTTTCTCCCAGCCCCCGCGCTGGAGGACCTTCACCAGTTCGACCTGACCGGCGGGACCAGCGGCCGGCCCGGCTCCGGAGTACCGGACGCCATTCTGGTGGGTGACCTGGGCGAGCAGTGGACCTATGCCCTGATGCAGGAGGGATTCGAATACCTGATGGCGGGCGCCGGGTTCATCGCCCTCTCCCGCGACCGCTACTGGCAGCAGGATGACCGGCTCGCGCTCGACGCCGGTCCCTTCATCAGTGGCCTCGAGTACGCCAGCGGGAAGACTGCAGAGATCGCCGGCAAGCCGAGTCCGGCGTTCTACCAGGGCGCGGTGCGGAGCCTCGGTCTGGGGAGCACCCAGGGTACGGTCATGGTGGGCGACGACCTGTGGTCCGACATCGAGGGTGCTCAACAAGCGGGACTGGAAGGTTGGCTGGTCCGCACCGGTAAATTCCGGGAAGCGGCTCTGCAGTCCAGCGGAATCCATCCCGATCGGATCCTCGATAGCGTGGCTGCACTGGAGTAAGCCGACCCTCTTATCTTCCGGCTCCCTCAGCCGCCGTTCTCTACCTGGAGCTCTGTTGCGTCTTCGGCACTTTCTGCCGCTCGCCGTATTGCTCGGCCCCCTACAGCTCTCCGCGCAGACCACCGCCGATACCACAGCCACGGTCGACTCGGCACTGCTGATCCACCGGGTAGTCCTTCAGAGGCGCGACATCTTCGATCCCAACGAGCGCAGCTGGTTCGCCCGGCTGGGCAACCGGCTGCACTTCCGGACCCGCGCGCCGGTGGTGCGGCGGGAGGTGTTGCTGCGGCGGGGCCAGGTCTACGACTCGGCGCTGGTGGCGGAATCGGAGCGCAATCTTCGGGCACTGGGCATCTTCCGGAAAGTGCAGATCGACTCGGTGCGGACCGATTCCGGGCTGGTTCTGCGGGTGGAGACCAAAGACGGATGGAGTACCCAGTTTGACTGGCGCTTTCGCAGCACCGGGGGAGAGATCGCCTTCACCATCGGACTGGTCGAAACCAACCTGCTGGGGACCGCCTCCGCCGCGGCATTGCGCTATCAGAAGAACCCGGACCGCTCCAGTGTCGCCCTGGGCTTTCGCCGCCGCCGGCTCTTCGCCGGGACCGTCGGCCTGGGTGCCGCCTACGAGAATCGGTCCGATGGCCGTGCGGGAGCCATCGAGGTGGAGCGTCCATTCTTCGCGCTCACCTCTCGCCACGGCTTCCGCCTGGGCGCCGAAGATCGGGATGAGCGGGTCCTGCGCTTTCGGGAGGGAAAAGAGGAGGCTGTTGATACCCTGACCCGACGCTTCAGTATAGTGCGTGGCTCCCGCGCCTGGGCGCTTCAGGCCAGTAGCGCAGGGTATCTGCGACTCGGGCTGTCCGCGCAGGTGCGGCGGGACGACACCCTGCGGGTGGGCTCCACCGCACCCTTTCCTCACAGCGTCACCGGATCGGTGGGACCCTACCTGGTATGGAATCGCGCCCGGTTCCTGGTCGCGCGAGGCTATGCCGGATTCAGCCGGGAAGAGGATGTCGACCTGGGGACCACGGTTCGGCTCGGGCTTCAGCTCGCTCCCAAAGCCTTCGGCTACGACCAGAATGGGCTCGGGCCCGAGATCGCCGGACGGGTGGGCGCCCGGCTGCCGGCGGGTTTTGCCTATATCGATGCTCTCGCGAACGGACTCTTTACCGGAGTGGGGCTCGACTCCGGGGCGGTCCAACTGGCTGGAACCGTGGTGCTCCAGCCCGCCGCCAGGCACGCCGCCGTCTTTCACGCCGAAGGCGGCTGGCTCGAGGATCCGGTGGCGGGCGAGGAATTCGATCTGGGTCTTGGCAGCGGACCCCGGGCGTTCGGCAGCCACGCCTTCACCGGTGACCGCTCGTTTTTCGTAACCGCCGAGTACCGCTACACCGTAGTGGATGATCTCTGGGGGATGCTGGGACTTGGTCTGGCCGGCTTCGTGGATCACGGTGGAGCCTGGTATTCCGGCTCTCCTCGGCGAGTCGGCTGGGACGCCGGGGTGGGACTTCGGCTGGGCGCCAGCCGGTCCACCGACACCCCGGCGCTGCGGTTCGACCTGGCGCACCGATTCGCCAACGATGTCGAGCCGGCCGGCTGGGTCATCACCGTGGGGAAGGGATTCGCCTTTACCGGATCGCTGCGGGGATCGCTCTAGATAAGGAGGATGGCTGTGGCGCGGACCAAGGAAAGCGGGTCACCGAATTCCGTGATCGCCATGTTGCTCGAGATCCTGGATCAGGCGTTCGATCGCAAGAGCTGGCACGGTACCACGCTCCGCGGCTCGCTCCGAGGGCTCACGCCAAAGGAAGCGCTCTGGCGACCGGGGCCCGGGCGGCACAACATCTGGGAGCTGACTCTGCATGCGGCGTACTGGAAGTACGTCGTGCGCCGGCGGCTGGGGAGCGAGGCCATCGGCTCATTCGAGCGAAAGCCAAGCAACTGGCCGGACATCCCCGATCCTTCCGATGCCGGCACCTGGAAGCGGGACATCGCGTTTCTGGAGAACGAGCACCGCAGGCTGCGGGAGACCGTCAGCAGCCTCAGCCCCGCGGATCTAACCCGTCGCTCCCCCCGCGGGGTGTGGACCTACGCGGAGGAGATCCACGGCGTCGCCGCGCACGACCTGTATCACACCGGCCAGATCCAGCTGATCAAGCGGCTGATGTAGGCTTCCCCGCTCGGGTCGGATGAGCGGCGGCGACTCCGTCGCCCCCTGCCGAGTCCGCAGATACCGCACCAGGAAGAAGCCAGCCACCATCAGCGCAATGATCACCAGCAGCAAGCCCAGGACCGTGATCCCGCGTCTGCCTTGAATCGAAGCCACTGCCATGCAGCACCTCCTGTATGGCGCATACTATCCGCTCGGCTTGCGGGAGACCAGCGGGACAGGCTCAATTGAGCCATGGAAGCACTGCCCTCACGCGAGGCGCTGCCGGTCAGCACCGAATCCCGGCGCCTGCTGACTCTCGAGCTGCTGATCGGGCTGGCCAGCGCCGCCGCGGCCCTGGCGCTGTTCACCTGGCTGGGCCGCGAGATTCTCCAGGGCGAGGTGATTGCCTTCGATCTCCGCATCCGGGATCTGGTGCATGGACTCGCCTCTCCCCGGCTCACCGCTTTCATGCGGGCGGCAAGTTTCTATGCCGGTCCGGGGGTGCTGGTTCCAGCCGGGCTTCTCGCGGCCGCTGCCTTCCTGATCAAGGGATGGCGGCGGGGAGCTCTCCTGGCACTCATTCTCCTGGCCGGGTCCGGCCTCCTCAATTGGCTGCTCAAGTTCTCCTTTGCCCGGGTCCGGCCCGCCTCCTACTTCGACTATCCTCTGCCGGTCTCTCCCAGTTTTCCCAGCGGCCACGCGCTGTTCGCGGCCAGCATCTTCGGAGGTTTGGCCGTTCTGCTCACCGACCGGATGGAGAACCGCCGGCTCCAGCTCCTGGTCTGGCTGATTGCGGTGAGCCTCATCCTCCTGGTAGGACTCTCCCGGGTGTACCTGGGCGTGCACTATCCCAGTGATGTCCTCGCCGGCTACGCGGTCGCCGTCATCTGGGTGACCGCGATCGCGGTGGGCGATCGTCTGGTGCGCCACCGCCGCCGGCGGGCGATGTAGTGGGCTGGATCGCGGTGGTGTTGAACGACTCCTCGGGCTCGGGAGATTATGCCTCGAAGGCCCGGAAGCTGGAAGAAATCTTTGCCGCGGCGGGGCGCGAGGCCCGGATCACTCTGGCACAGGGAGGAGGTGAGCTGCGCGGGGCCATCGAGCGTGCGGTAAAAGACGGGTGTGAGATCCTGGTGGCTGGCGGAGGCGACGGCACCATCAACGCCGCCGCCGGCGTACTGGTGGACCGCGAGGTACCGCTCGGCGTGCTGCCGCTGGGCACGCTGAATCATTTCGCCAAGGATCTGGGCATTCCGCTGGAGCTGGAGGATGCGGCCCGGGCGATTCTCGACGGCGTGGTCTGCCGGGTGGACGTCGGCGAGGTGAACGGACGAGTGTTCGTCAACAACTCCAGCCTGGGGGTGTATCCGGCAATCGTCCGGTTGCGGGAACGCTACCAGGCCGGCGGGTTGGGCAAGTGGATCGCCGCGCTGTGGGCCGGCCTCACCGTTCTCCGGCGCAACCCGTTCATGGCGGTTCGCCTGATCGTCAAGGGTCAGGCCGCCGTGCGGCGCACGCCCTTCGTGTTCATCGGAAACAATCAGTATCGCATGGTGGGTTTGCAGGCCGGCTCGCGCGAGTCCCTCGTAAACCGGGAGCTGGCAGTGTATGTTCTCAACGCCGAGCGCCGTATCGGGCTCCTGGAACTGGCGTGGAATGTGCTGTTGAAGGGAGTGGACCAAGTCCAGGAGCTCGATCTGATCGCGGTCGAGTCGGTCACCGTGGAGACCCGTCGGCGGCGGCTGCAGGTTGCGCTCGATGGTGAAGTTGTGCCCCTCGAATCACCGTTGTCGTACCGAATTAGACCAGCGTCGCTGCTGGTACGCGTACCACCCGACACCACGGCTTGCCAACCCCAGGGCGATAACGTCGCTGAAGCTCGCCGCTCTGGCTGAATGGGTCCTTAGTCACCGACAAACCGACCCGGTACCAGCAGAATGTCGTGCGGCTTTTTCTCTCGCGCCGCCGACCGATGTTGGGACGTGGCCAATTCCGCCTACGAGGTACTCATTGCGCCGGCTTCGCATCGGCATTCTCGATCTGGTCACCAAGAGTCCCAATCCTTCGCTGTATGGTCGCGTGATGAACGCGAATCTCGCCAGCATCATGCCACAGGTGATCGGGGTCTGGTGCGAGCAGCTGGGTCATCACGTCGAGGTGGTCTGCTATACCGGCGTGGAAGACCTGCTGGAGGAGCTGCCGGCCGAGCTCGATCTCGTCTTCATCGGGGCCTTCACTCAGTCAGCCCAGCTGGCATATGCGCTGAGCAATTTCTTCCGGAAACGGGGCACGGTCACCGTGCTGGGAGGTCCGCATGCCCGCTGTTACCCGGAGGATGCCGGCAAATACTACGACTACGTGCTCGGCTTCACCGATCGGGAGACCATCGCCGAAGTCTGCCGGGAGTGTGCCCCTCATCGGCCATCCGGGCGGCAGCTGACTGCGGCCAGACAGCCGTTGGAGCTGCCGATGCTGGAAGAGCGGTGGAAGTTCGTGGAGGCCACCCTCAAGAAGGCGCCGACTATCAAGATGGTGCCGATGATCGGGAGCCTGGGGTGCCCCTACACCTGCTGCTTCTGCATCGATTCGACGGTCGATTATCAGCCGCTCGGCTTCGGCCGGCTGCGGGATGACCTGAAGTTTCTGCTGACCAAGATGAAAAACCCCATCGTCGGCTGGCACGATCCCAACTTCGGGGTTCGGTTCGACGACTACATGGAGGCGGTCGAGGCCGCCGTTCCCGAGGGCCGGATCCGCCACATCGCGGAGAGCAGCCTGTCGCTGCTGAACGAGAAGCACCTCCAGCGGCTGCGGAAGAACGGGTTTCGCGCCATCCTCCCCGGCATCGAGTCCTGGTACGACCTGGGCAACAAGTCGAAGACCCGCCGGACCGGGATGGACAAGGTGAAGCTGGTCTCCGAGCATGTGAATATGATCCTGCGCTACATCCCCTACATCCAGACCAACTTCGTCATGGGTCTCGATGGGGACATGGGCCCGGAGCCGTTCGAGCTGACCAAGAAGTTCATCGATATGTCTCCCGGCGCGTTTCCAGCCTACTCGTTGCTCTCCGCGTTCGGGCGGGCCGCTCCCATGAATCTCGAGTACCAGCGGGCCGGCCGGGTCCTGCCGTTCCCCTTCCACTTCCTGAACAACAACCACGCGATGAATGTCCGGCCCAAGAATTACTCCTGGCCAGAGTTCTACGATCACCTGGTGGACGTCACCCGCTACTCGTTTTCCTGGAAGGCTATTGCGCGGCGCATCCCCGCCACCCAGACGGCAATCCCGAAATGGATGAATGTGGTTCGGGCGGTCTCATCGGAGGGGTTCGGCCGGATTCGCTATCACCAGACTATCCGGCGCCTGCTCGACACCGACCGGTCGGTGCGGGACTACTTGGAAGGGGAATCAGATACCCTGCCGGCATTCTACGCCGACCGGATCAAGCGGGAGCTGGGTGCGGCGTATCAGTTCCTGCCGGAGGGAGCCCTGTACCACGACCCCAATGCGTATCTCCACGCCACCACCGAGCCGGCCCTGGGGGCCCAGGTTCAGCTGGGCGGGCCGGCGGTGCATTAGCTGAGGGCTACTGCTCGCTGACCGGGTACTGGTCGCTGGCCCGGGTGCGAGCACCGTTGCGGGTTTCAGCGTGGCGGCCTCCGCGGAACTCGAAGTGCTCTTCGGCCATCAACCGCTCTCCCTGCGGTGTCGCGGCCGTGGCCAGGTGCCAGAGCAACAACTTCTGACCGATGGTGCTCGCCGGCAGCCAGACTCCCGGCTCCAAGCCGGGATACAGCGGCGCAAATTCGGGGCGCAGCCGAGCTTCGCGAACATTTCCCTGCACGCCCATCTCCTTTTCTAGGATTTTCCTTTGGCGGCGAGCCGCGCCGGCTTCACGATGGCTGGCATAATGGTCGCCCATATTCCGGACTCCGCAAGGGTCCCGGCCTGACGATCTACTGGCTGAGCTTGAGGAGATCCCTGGGAGGGAATAGCTTACGGGTCCTTCCGGCGCCGTAGCCAAGTGGTAAGGCAGAGGTCTGCAAAACCTCCATTCGTCGGTTCGATTCCGACCGGCGCCTCT
>CBFGTM010000012.1:0-76227 GCA_965652025.1 uncultured Gemmatimonadales bacterium | reverse complement strand
GGAGAGATGGCCAGTCACACTGGCATCCCCTCCGGCCGAGCGATACATGTCCCGGCTCGCCCGCGCGGGAGCCGTCTCCCGGTAATCGAGGGCGTGGGCTTGACCATCCCGCATTCGGATGATCATGAACCCGCCGCCACCGATATTCCCGGCTTCGGGATGGACCACTGCCAGCGCGAATCCCACGGCCACGGCGGCATCGACGGCATTCCCACCCCGCTGTAGGATGTCGCGCCCCACATCGCTGGCAAGGGGACTTCCCGACACCACGATCGCCGAGGGGGCGTTGACCACACGCGCCTTGCCGGCGTAGGGCCAGGTACGGGCCACGCCGGGCTGGGTGGAGACCGGCGCGCGCGAGGCGCAGGAGGCGAGCAGGGAAGCGGTGAACAGGACGGCTATAGGGGATGCGCGCACATCGACTCCCGACGGGATGGAGAGTTGCCTCAGACCTCGCTGTGCTCCTAATTTAGCCCGACTCCAATCCCGGAACTTCTATCCGCTGCTTGCGTGGCTGACGACTACGTCGACTCGCGCCTGACGGAACGGCGCAATCCCCGCAGCTCTACTATCGATACCGCCTCAGCGCTCGAGATCGTCGACCTGATTGGCGCTGAGGACGCCACGGTGCCAGCTGCAGTCGCACGAGCCCGGGGGGACATCGCTCGGGCCATCGACCTCCTTGAGGCAGCGTTCCGCGCGGGCGGCCGTCTGGTGTACGTCGGCGCCGGCACCAGCGGACGCCTGGGCGTGCTGGATGCAACGGAATGTCCCCCCACCTTTGGAACTCCGCCGGACATGGTCGTCGGTATCATTGCCGGCGGCCCGCCGGCGCTGGTTCGCTCCGTGGAAGGAGCCGAGGACGACGTTGGCGCAGCCACTGCCGCGATCGACGACCTTCGAGTCAGCTCGACCGACGTGGTAGTAGGCATTGCCGCCAGTGGAACCACACCCTTCGTGCAGTCGGCGTTGTCCCGGGCCCATGGCCGGGGTGGGCGGACGGTCTTCCTGTCCTGCTCGGAGCCTCCTCGCCAGCTGACCGGGGTGTGCGACGTGTGCATCACCGTGCTGGTGGGGCCGGAGGTCGTGACCGGCTCCACCAGAATGAAAGCGGGCACCGCCACCAAGCTCGTGCTCAACACCCTCACCACCGGCGCGATGATCCGCCTGGGCAAAACCTACGGCAACCTCATGGTGGACCTGAGAGCCTGGAACGAGAAGCTGGTTGATCGCAGCCAGCGGATCGTGATGGAAACCACCGGTCTGGACCGAAAGGCGGCGCAGGAGGTAATCGCCGCCGCCGAGGGCAGCGTGAAGACGGCCATCGTCATGGCTCGACGAGGGGTGGCGAGACAGGAGGCCGAGCAGCTCCTGGCCGAGCACGCCGGCCGGCTTCGGCCAATAGTAGGTGATCCGCCTCCGGTGCGTTCACGATGACGGAAAGACCGACCCTCGCCGTTGGCTTGATGTCCGGCACCTCCCTGGACGGCATGGACGCTGCGCTGGTCCGGCTGGAAGGCCCGACCCACGCCACTTTGCTCGACTTTATCACCCGCCCTTATACCGACAGCGAGCGAGCCCAGTTGCGGTCCGCCCTGAATGGCGCGAGTGCGGCGACGCTGGCACGGTTGCACGTGCAGCTGGCTGAATGGGCGGCCGAGGCAGTGCAGAAACTGCTGCTAAAGAGCAGCGTGCCCGCGTCCGACCTTTCCCTCATCGCGTTTCCCGGACAGACCATCTGGCACGAGCCGCCGGTGGTGTCCTGGCAGCTGGGCGAGCCGGCTATCCTCGCCGAGCGATTCGGCGTGCGTGTGGTCAGCGGTTTTCGAGCTCGCGACGTGGCTGCGGGCGGACAGGGCGCACCGCTGGTGCCGATGGCCGACGTACTCCTCTTTGCCGCAGCCGACTCACCCCGGATTCTGCTCAACCTCGGCGGCATGGCCAACCTCACTTACGTGGAACGGAGAGCCCAGGATGCCGGCGTGCTGGCGTTCGATACCGGCCCCGGTGTGGCCCTAATAGACGCCACGGCCCGCATGGCGGATCGGAGCCTTAGCTACGATCGTGATGGCCGCATTGCGGCACGGGGGAAGGTGGACGAGGCGGTGCTGTCGGACTTACTGGCAGATCCGTTCTTTGCGGCGCCGCCCCCGAAGAGCACCGGCCGCGAGCGTTTCGGCGACGAGTATGCCGCGGCTCTCTACCGCCGGTTGCCTGGCACCGACGCTGTTGCCACTGCCGTCGAGCTGACAGCGCGCACCGTAGCGGCCGCAATTGGCCGATGGACCCCACAAGGGGTGGAGGTAGTTGCCTCTGGTGGAGGATGCCATCATCCGATACTTATGAACGCCCTCTCCCGTCATTTGACCAGTCAGGGGAGCCACCCGCTCCGGCGCTTCGATGATCTGTTCTTTGCAGGCGACGCCAAGGAGGCAGTGGCCTTTGCTCTCCTCGGCTATCTCACACTACACGGCCAACCCGGTAACCTCCCCGCCGCCACTGGCGCCGGAGGGCCCCGGGTTCTCGGGGCGGTGACGCCGGCATGACTCCAGATTCCTCGAATCGTTCTCCCGCCAGACTCATCCTGCCCGCACTGCGCTCCCAACCGCTGAGCGGCTTCGGCCACGAAGCCGGCCGGATCGCTGACTCGCTGGAGATCGGTGTAGGCGGGTTCATCATCTTTGGCGGTACCGCGGAGTCGGTCCGCAAACTTACCGCCGACCTTCTCCGACGCGCCGGCCGGCCGCTTCTGCTTGCGGCGGACCTGGAACGCGGCGCCGGTCAGCAAATCTCGGGGCTTACCGAGTTCCCTCCGCCCATGGCCCTCGCGTCGCTCGGCGATCCGACCGTGGTGCGGTGGGCCGCCGCGGTGACGGCCCAGGAGGCCCGGGCGGTGGGGATCAACTGGATATTCGCGCCGGTGGCTGATCTCGACGTGCTTCCGGAAAACCCCATCGTCCAGACCCGGGCATTCGGTGACGATCCGAACGAGGTTGCCACCTGCGTCCGGCAGTGGATCGAAGGCTGCCAGTCGGCTGGCGCTCTGGCCTGCGCCAAGCACTATCCTGGACACGGGCGAACCGCAGTCGACTCTCATATCGCGCTGCCGGTCGTCGAGGCGCCAGCCGCGGCGCTTCGATCCAGCGACCTTCTGCCCTTTACTGTGGCCATCGAAAGCGGAGTGGCGTCCATCATGACCGCCCACGTGGCCTATCCCACGCTGGATGATTCGAACCTTCCTGCGACGCTCTCCCGCCGCCTGCTGGGGGAGCTGCGCACCAAGTCCAGGTTCGAGGGGCTGGTGGTCACCGACGCGCTGATCATGGATGGCGCCCTCTCCGGCCGTCGCGAGTCGGACGCGGCAGTGCAAGCAGTGCAAGCCGGTGCCGACCTGCTGCTCTATCCCAACGATCCCCGGCGGGTGCGTGACGCCCTGGAGGCATCGCTGGCCAGCGGCTCATTGAGCCGGGAGCGTTTGGACCAGTCGCTTACCCGTTACGAGCGTGCGCTGGCCACGGCGACGGCACCCACACCGCCGGTCACCCGGGGGCCCTATGACTCAGCCGAGGCACTGGCCGATGCGCTGCTGAAGACGGGGATGGCGCGAGGAGCTCCCCCGACCTTGGTCGGTCCGCTTGATCTGGTCGTGGTGGACGACGATATCGGGGGCCCGTATCCACCCAGCCCGAGTGACTACGTGCACCGGTCCCTCGGTCCGGAACTGATCGGCCGATACTCCGGTGGCTCCCGGGTGGTCATGATCTTTGCCGAGCCGAGGGCGTGGAAGGGACGCTCCGACTTAGGTTCGGCGTCGCGCGAAGCACTGGCACATCACGGAGCCGGTGCCGATCTCCTCATCCTCTTTGGGCATCCCCGGCTGCTCGACGAGCTGCCCGGCCGGCCTCCGGTGCTTATCGCCTGGCATCGGCAGCGGCTTATGCAGGAGGCCGTGGCTCGCTGGCTGGGCGGGAGATTTACCAAGCCTCGGTGACTCGTCAGTCTGACTGCAGCTAGCCAGTTACCCGACGGAGTCGAGGGATCAGGGCAAACGCCGGCAGGCCCAGCAGGAAGGTGAGCAGGAAGTAGTTCGGATAGCCCAGCCGGTCAGCCAACCCTCCAGAGAACTCCCCGGCGATCCACCGAGTCACAGCGAGCAGGGCCGATAGCACCGCGAACTGGGTGGCAGCATAGCGTTTCTCGCAAATGGACATGAGGAACGCGAGGTAGGCGGCGGTGCCGAGGCCGGCAGCGAAGCTCTCGAAATACGCCGCCAGCACGACTGCGGAATTGGAGGAGGCAAACGCAGCCGTAGCCCAATACACCAACGCGGAAAGTGCCTGGACCAGCCCCAGCACCCACAGACCGGCAAAGATTCCATACCGGGTGGTGAACACGCCGCCGGCAGCAGCACCGGCGATGGTGGCAACCAATCGGCCGGAGGCAACCACCGCGCCAATCGCCTCGAGAGACAGGCCGCGATCGACCCAGAACGGCCGCATCATCGGCTCCAGCGCGGCGATATCGAGCTTGAAGATCAGGGCGAAGACGATGACCGTCGCAATTCCCTGCCGGGAAAGCAGCTCTCGCAACGGCTCCCATATGCTGGAGGCCTTTTCGGCGATCCGGTCCACCGGCGGCAGCACCAGGGCGCAGACCGCGAGCAGCAGGAGCAGTCCGCCTCCCACCAGAAAACTCCCCGACCAGCCGGTCCGGCCCGCCAGCCAAACCAACAGTCCGCCCGCCGTGAGCATGGCAATGCGGTACATGGCAATCCGCACCGAGTTTGCCACACCCAACTCGCGGGTGGTGGTGGACTGGATGGTATAGGCGTCGATGGCTACATCCTGAGTGGCCGACAGCAGGACTATGAGGGCCAGCACCACCCAGAGTGCGATTCCGAGTTGGCCCGACGGCAGCGTGGCGATGGCCAGCGTCAAGACAGCCAATCCTAGCAGGCAGCTTACGATCCATTGCTTTCTGGTGCCGTGGCGGTCGAGCAGCGGAGCCCAGAGCCATTTGAGGCTCCAGGGCAGACTCAGCCTGCTGAGTTGTCCTATCTCGACTCGACTGACGCCGTGGGTGCGGAGGTAAATCGGGACGGTCTCATTGATGAGACCGAAGGGGAAGCCGGAGGCGAAGGCGAGCGCCGCAATCCAGGTGAGCCGGGCTCGGAGCGGTGAGACAAACGGGGCTTCCTCACTCCGGGCCGGGGGTGAACTCAAATGTCAGCGCCAGACGGCAAGCAGGAGGAGGAACACGCCAATCAGGAGCACGATCAATCCCAGGTTGCGAAGCTGGTCCAGCTTGAGGGCGGATTCAGGAGAGCCGGTGACCGGTGAATCGGCCGTGGATTGAGAGTCTGCATCGGCCTGATTACCCTGCGGCAAGTCGTAGGCCTGGTATCCTACACCATCCGCCCCGTTCGCCTCTACCAGGCCTTCGCCGTCGAATCTCGCTGTAACGACCGTGATGTTATCGGGTCCGCCCCGCTGATTGGCCAGGTCGATCAAGGCCGCGCAGAGCGCCGGCGGATCCGGATGCCGTCGCGTCAACGCGGCAAATTCCTCCCGCCGCACCAGACCGGACAGTCCGTCGGAGCACAGGATCAACACGTCCCCCCGCCGGAGCGACTGGTGGGTCAGATCCACTTTGACTCGGGGGTCCGGCCCCAACGCCTGCAGAATGATGTTGCGTCGCTCGCTCTGTTCCGCCTCGTCTTCGGTGATCTCACCAGCATCCACCAGCCGCTGCATGAGACTCTGATCCTTGGTCAACTGAATGGCTTCGCTTCCGCGGACCAGGTATGCGCGACTGTCGCCGATTTGAGTGAGGTAGAGATTTCCGCCGAGGATCCCTGCTGCGGTGACGGTGGTGCCCATACCCCGGACTTCGGGGTGCTCGCGGGCATAGGTGTAGAGCTCGCTGTTGGCCAGCTCCACGGCTTCCTTCATCCGGTAGGCGAATCGGGCGGCCGTGGCCATTTCTTCGCTGGCCCAAACCGTTGCCATGTGCCGGTGGATGATATCGGCCGCCATGGCACTGGCCAGCTCGCCCGCTGCGGCCCCACCCATCCCATCGGCCACCATAAAGAGAGACCCGCGTGGACCGATCGCGTGATCGCGCACTTCGGGCTGGAGGCTGGCTTTCCCGGTACTCAGATCGGCGACTAGGAAGGTGTCCTCGTTGTGTTCGCGGGTGCGGCCCAGGTCAGTCTTCCCAAAGACAGAGACTCGTACCGAGCCGTTGGTCATCAGACGAGTCCCTTCGCGGTCAGGGTTCGAGGTGTGACGAATCTAGGGATCGCTACCGGGAGCGTCAACGTCGTCTTGGCGTAACTCCTAGTCATCGTTTACCTTGCAAGCCATGTCCTCCGGGCGATTCTCGCTGGGAGCGCTGGGGGTCATTCTGGCGGCGCTTTCTTCCGCCGGCCCTTCGACGCCGGACTCCCTGCCTTCCTTGTCATCTTCACCGCGCTCCCGGGCTCTTGGAATGCAGGGCAGGGATCCCTTGGCGGTGCGAGTGGTGTATCCCGCCCCGGAGGACCTGGTTCGGGTAACCGACTCCAGCTTTCTCCTGGGTTCGGTCGGCAGCGGCGATGTTCGGCTGACGATCAACGGAACTCCGGTGAAGGTCTGGCCCAACGGCGCCTGGCTGGCCTGGGTGCCGTTCCCGCCCGACACGGTGATCCGCTTCCGGATCGAGGCCACGCGCCAGGGCGATTCGGCCGTCCTGGTCTATCCCGTTCGCCGGGACCGGCGCTTTCTTCCTGGCGAGGCTCGAGTCGGACAGGCCTGGATCGACACCATGTCGTTCTCGCCCCACGGCCAGATCTGGCTTCCTGCAAACGAGTACCTCGGCCTCTCGGTCCGAGCCGCCGAAGGATCTACGGTTCGAATGCATCTGCCGAACGGGGTGACGATCAGGCTGCAGCCCCAGCTCCAGCCCCAAGAAGTGCTTCCTGCCATCCGCGCCTTCGAGCACGACACCACCAAGCTGCGCACCCCGGACGAGGTGCGGTATGTGGGCCTCATGCGCGGAGTGGCTCTCGGACCTCACCCGGGGCCGATCCTGCGCGGGCTCTCGCGGTCGTTCGTTCAGGCGCTCGCCCGGGCTGCGGTTCGTTGTGTCACCGGGTCGTCTTGTCCCACCGACTATGCCGAGCTGGTCGCTCCAGAGCGGGGTTGGGCACTCGTGGAATCGGTCATGGGTGGGGACACGGTCCGGGTACGCTGGCCGTTGCAGCTCGCGTTGATGGACTCTTTGCCGGTCGTTACCGAGTTCGACGATGACACGACCGGAACCGGGAAGACGGATAGCCTGACTCCTGGGCGCGCGGTTCCTGAGGGCGCTTACCAATGGTTCTTCCCGACTGGTACCCGAGCCTTGGTGACGGCTCGCTCCAACGATGATCTGCGGATCAGGCTTGGTCCCGATGCGGAGGCGTGGGTTCCCACCGCGGACGCCCGGCCGCTCCCGCCTGGCCTACCCGCCCCCAGCGCAATAGCCGGCTCGGTCACGATGACGCCCTCGCGCGATCGGGTGTCGATCAGAATTCCGTTGACCCAGCGAGTGCCGTTTCAGGTCATCGAGGACGAGCGAACGGTGACTCTTCGATTCTATAGTGCGGCAGGAGATGTGGACTGGATCCGGTATGGGGGAGACTCGTTGGTGAAGCGGCTGAGCTGGAGCCAGAACCGGGGGGACGAGCTCACCTTTGCCGCCGATCTCACGGAGCCGGTTTGGGGCTACCGCACTCGCTGGAGCCGCAACGACCTGCTGCTGGAGATCAGGCGCCCGCCCCGCCTCTCAGCCACTGAACCGCTGCGGGGCCGCACTATTGCGCTCGACCCGGGGCATCCTCCCCTCGGCGCCACCGGGCCCACCGGTCTTCGGGAAGCCGATGCCAACTTGGCTGTAGCACTGCAGCTGAGGACCCTGCTGCAGGCCGCGGGGGCCCGGGTGGTCATGACCCGCGTGGCCGACACAGCGGTGGACCTCTGGTCGAGGGTAGCGACTGCCGAGGCCGCCAATGCCGAGGTGCTGGTCTCCATCCATAACAACGCGCTGCCCGACGGCATCAACCCCTTCACCAATAACGGTACCAGCGTATTCTATAATCAGCCTCGCAGCCTGCCGCTGGCCGCGGAGGTCCAGCGTTCGCTGGTACGCCGGCTCCGCTTGCCGGACCTGGGCATCGGCCGCGCTGATCTTGCGGTGATCCGAGCGACCTGGATGCCGGCGGTGCTCTGTGAAGGCATGTTCGTGATTCTGCCGGATCAGGAGGCGCGGCTCCGATCGCGCGAGGGCCAGCGGGCTTACGCGCGCGGTGTTCGGGACGGGCTGCGGCGCTTTCTCGCGGACAGGGCTCGGGATCAGGTGTCGCGACGTGTGGGCCAGGGGGCTTCGGAGGCGTCTCCTAGGGCGCAACCAAACACATCGCCCGCTCGGTCTGGCCTGGAGCGGGGTGTTGCTCCCTAAAGAGTGGTAGTGATGAGGTCTTTTCGCTTCGTCTGCACCGTCCTCACCCCAATCCTGCTATCGATCGTTCCAGTCTCGGTCCAGGGGCAGGAGGCGGCCGACCGGGCCATGCTGGAACACTTTCGTGACTCGCTGGCTGCTACATCGGATTCCAATGGCCTGCTGCTTCTGGAGAAACACCTCATCCAGTCGGCCAAGGCCGATCGCAACAACGGCGTCCTGCACCTGAAGCTCGGGTTTCTCTCGCTGCGCCTGGGCGAGTTGGGTGGTCATGCGCACTATGACGACGCCGCATCGGAGTTTCAGTGGGCCATCGATCTCCAGCCCTCCTGGCCCTACGCCTGGTATGGAATGGGGCTGGCGGAATACGGAGTGGGAGACTCCCAGGTCTCGTTCGTAACCGGGTTGAAGACTATGCTGGGGCGGGACGCGCTCACCCGCTCCGCGATTGCATTCGCCAAGTCGGCCGAAGTCGATCCCTCCTTCGCACGCGGCCTGGTCGATCTGGCCAATACCGCTCTCCGGCAGCGGGTGAACATCAAGCTGGGAGTTGCCCTGGAAGCACTCCGTCATGCGGGAAAGACCGGGGCCGCCAACGACCCGCAGGTCCTGCTGGCGCGGGGAAGGGTGGAGCGCGAAGTCGGCGACGGCGACTCGGCGGTTGCGGCGTTCAATGGATATCTGCGGCACGGTCCCAATCAGAGCCTGGGTCTACTGGAGCTGGCTCGCACCCAGTTTCTGCTGGGCCGCTTCGATGGTGTGCGACCGTACTATCAGGGAGCTCAATCCGACGATTCCGTCACCGTCTCGGGGTACCGGGCGGACCTGGCGACCATCGCTTCCGATAGCATAATGAGCGAATTCGATCAGCAGCGCGGGACCTACCGGGCGGCCTACCTCAAGCGGTTCTGGACCCAGCGCGACCGCCTGGAGCTGCGCGGGGAGGGCGAACGCCTGCGGGAGCATTATCGCCGGCTGTTCTATGCCCGCAAGAACTTTCAGCTGACCACGAACAACCGCCATTACGATATCGTCGAGCGCTATCGCTCAGGCAGTCGGGACTTCGATGACCGGGGAGTGATCTACATCCGACACGGGGAGCCTTCCAGTCGCGCAACCTACGCCGCGCCAGGTCTCGAGCCCAACGAGTCGTGGCGATACAGCCGGGCCGATGGAGACCTGATCTTCCATTTCATCGCGCGGGAGGACGTCCAGGACTTCAAGCTGGTCGAGAGTGTGTTCGATGTCCTGGGATTCAGTAATGCAGTCGGACTTCAGGCGCGGGGTGCGGTCACGAATTCCATGGCCGAGCAGCTCATACTGTCTCGGGAACAGCTCTCGCCGATTTACCGGCGGCTGCACGGTGTGGGACACATGAGTGCCGGCCGCTACCAAAGCGAGGAGCGGCGAGCCGGCCAGGAAAGCATTGCCCTGGGCACTACAACCGACAGCTACGAGCTTCGTTTCCCGCTGGAGCTGAAGGCCCACACCAACGTATTGGCGGTGGGCGCGGACTCGGGTAAACGACAGGTTCAGATTACCTACGCCATTGCCGGCGCCAGCCTCGAGCCGGTGACTGTAACCCGGGGCTACCTGTATACCGTACGGCTCCGTTTCGTGGCCACGGATTCCCGTGGCCAGGTGGTGTCGACGGTGGACACGACCCGGTACTTCGTGGCGCCTGAGCCGGTCCCTCCGAAGGAGCACCTGGTCGGGCGGGTGGCCGCCGAGGTGCCGTCGGGAATGCTGGGCTATCGGTTGGCCATCCAGCAAGGAGAAGAAGCGGGAGTCACTCTCCCCCGTGACAGCGTCAGGGTCGGACCGGCCACTTCAGCGGCGCTGAGTCTCAGCGATTTGGTGCTGGGAAGCCGGAGTGCCAACCTGGCCTGGCGGCGCACTCCGGACGATACCGTCCTATTCAATCCACTCCGCACCTACCGGCGGGATGAGGAGATGGAGCTGTACTACGAGATCGACGGACTGCGTCCCACGCCCTACACTGTGGAGCTTGCGGTTAAGAAGAAGGGCGGCGGGGGCGGGTTGTTCCGCAAGATCTTCGGCGGCGGCGGCGCCGCCATCAAGCTGAAGTTCCAGGAACAGGCCACCACTCCGAAGGTTACGACCCATCGGCTGCTGCAGCTCGACCGGCTCAAGCCAGGCGAGTATGTCCTCGAGGTGCAGGTAACCGACGCGAACGGCCGGAAGGATCGCCGCACCCAGGAGTTTCGGGTGGTGGAAGAACCCAAGCGGGAGGGATAGGCGGTAAGTGGGTAAGTGGGTTGGCGGGTAAGCGGGTAAGACGGTAACCGGCTAAGCAGGTAGGCCGGTGGGAAGTAATAACAAGACCCTCCAAGTACTCGGAGGGTCTTCGTTTTTCAGCCGCCTTACCCACTGACCCGCTTACCTGCCTACCCGCCTACATCGGCCACGCCGCAGGTCGAGCTGGCGTCAGGATGAGCAGCGGCTGAACCAGGCTCTCCGCCTTGACCACCGCCTCGACTTGAACCAGGTGCTGGGTGACGCCCGTGCTGGTATCGAAGGTGGCAATGTTCATCAGCATGGACGCGAGGGGGCGATCCGCCTGCTTGGTCCGGCCTCCCTCGGCGGGCGTGATGGTCACGCCGGGCAGGAGGGTGATCCGCGCATGTCCGAAGAGCCACAGTGGCAGGCCTTCGAGCGACTTCAGCAGCCGTTCGTTGAACGCGAGGCTCTCACCGTGGAGGGTGATGAGTCCCAGAGTGGGACGCTCGTTCTGGCGGCGGGAGTGGACCACGAACCCATAATTGAAGGCCGGTTCCTGGCCCGCGGCCCGACGGAGCGCGGCCCGAAGCTTTTGCTGGCTGAAGGCAATCGTATGATACGGTACCACGGGGTCTCCAGGGTGCTGTAGCGGGTGGCTGCGGTCTTCGCTGCACGTGACGTGCCAGTCGAGGCGGGTAAGCCGGTAAGCGGGTAAGCCGGGCGGTTTTCCCTCTGTCCTGTAGAGCCGCCCGCAGACTACCTCTTCTCCTTACCCGCATGCCCGCATACCCGCGTACCCGCTTATCGCAACCCCTCTCGCGATACGCCACGAGTTCCGCTTGACTCAGCCGATCAGGCGGGTAGCTTGCGCGCATGTTCTGCTCCCGCTGTGGAAGCGAAATCACCGGCAAATCAAAATTCTGTCCCTCCTGCGGTCTCGACCTCATGGCCACCACCCCGGTTCATGCGATCGCGACTGGGGTGCTGCAGGAGCTGGATCTCGTGCGGGATTCGCTCGCGGCTGAGTACGAGATCATCGAGGAGCTGGGCCGTGGCGGGATGGCGATGGTTTACCGGGCCAAGGACCGCCAATTGGAGCGGGAAGTTGCGGTCAAGGTTCTGCCCTTTTCTCTGGCGTTCGACACGGAATTCGTAGAGCGCTTTCAGCGTGAAGCCCGCACCGCCGCCCAACTCGAGCACCCCAACATCATTCCGATCTATCGGGTAGGCCGCTCGGGACGGGTGATCTACTTCGTCATGAAGTTTCTTCGGGGCGGCTCCCTTTCCATGGTGCTCGGCGCCCGGAAAAAGCTGACTCCGCCCGAGATCCGTCGGCTCCTGCTCGAGGCGGGGAGTGCCCTCGGGTACGCGGCGCAACGTGGCATCGTGCACCGGGACATCAAGCCCGACAACATCATGTTCGACGAATTCGGCCAAAGCATGCTGACCGATTTCGGAATCGCCAAGGCGGCTTCAGGGCAGAAGCTGACCGGCACCGGGATGTCCATCGGCACGCCCCACTATATGAGCCCGGAGCAGGCGCGGGCCCAGCCGACCGACGGCCGCAGCGACATCTATAGCCTGGGCATCGTGGCCTATCAGTGCCTCACCGGCAGCGTGCCGTATGATGGGGAGGACAGCTTCTCGATCGGCTACAAGCACATCTCCGAGCCGATTCCCACCCCCAGCTTGGTCACCGCCGACGAGCGCCGCGTGTTCGAGGTGATCAAGCGCATGTTGATGAAGGATCCGTTTGACCGGTTCCAGACCTGCGAGGAGCTGATCGCATCCTTCCAGGGGCATCCCATCGCGGCTCCCGGGGCGGTGCGGATCAGCGCCGCCATACTGTCGCCCGCAGCGGCAGTGGCGGGCGCAGGGGCCTCGGTTGCAGGCGGGGCGGGGCTTCCTCCCATCGTGAGCCAACCCACAACCCCACTGGACTCGCCCCTGGTCAATCGCCGGCTCACCCCGCGGGAGCGGCGTGAGCTTCCCCGGCGGGTGGCCGACCGGTCGGTCGCAATGCGACCGCACAGCAGTTCGTGGGCCTGGTTGTGGCTGCTGCTGGCTGTGCTCGGGGTTTTGGGAGGTGCCTTCTATTACTACCGGGCCCACGGGTTCGCGCCCGGCAGGGTGGCGAGCGACTCCAGTGCCACTGTCCCAACGCTGGCTGGCGACACCGTCACCCTGAGCGATACCACAGCCAGTCAGGCGCCGATACCTGCTCCTGATCCGGCGCGCCCGGCTCCGAATCCGGCTCCGTCGGCGGATACGGCACAGAAGAGTCCCCCGAGCGATTCGGCCGCCAGTGCGGGGCCAGGGGCCGATGTGGTCGGACCAGTGGACAGCGGCGGCATACGCCTGCTCGGACTGCCCCGGGGATCCACCGTGCTCATTGACGAGCAGCCCATTACCCAAGCCCTTACCCGACTGCCTCCCGGGCCCCACGCGCTGGCCATATCAGCACCGCGGTTCAATTTTTACTCGGATACCATCGTGGTCCGCCCCGGCCAGGTCCAGGAGCTGACGCCTCAACTGGTGCCTATCGGTGCTCCAGTGCCGGTCAAACGGGATGAACAGCGTCGCGCGGCACCAGGCTGCGTCCCGGGCCCGGGCTACAATGCCGATGGCTCCTGCTTCGAGGAGCGGCCCAAGCCGGTAAGCCCTCCCTTCGTGACGGTACCGCCGGATGCGGCGCCCGCGCCTCGGCCCAGCCTGCTGTGGGTCAAGGTTTCATCCGAAGGCCGTACCGTAGATATCATGCGGCTCCGCCCCTCCAACGATCCGGCGTTCGAGCGTGCGGTGCGCAACTTCGTCTGGACCGTTACCTGGCACCCGGCGGTCAAGGATGGTGCCCCGGTGGAGGCATGGACCCAGATGCTCTTCCCACCGGCCCAGTCGCAGTAGCGCCCGTGCACCGGCAGGCCCTTCCCAGCTCGCCCCGCCTTTCGTGACCAACATTCATCCCACTGCCTTCATTGCCGTAACCGCGGCGGTGATGGGCGACGTGACCCTCGGCGAAGAGGCCAGCGTCTGGTACCAGGCGGTCGTTCGCGGGGACATGGCGCCAATTGTGATCGGGTCGCAGACCAACATCCAGGACGGCAGCATCGTGCATGTGGACGCGGGGGTACCCTGCACCGTCGGATCCAGGGTCGCGGTAGGGCATCGCGTGATCCTCCACGGTTGCACCGTCGGAGACGATGCTCTTATTGCCATGGGCAGCGTCCTGCTCAACCGGGTAGTAATCGGCGCCGGCAGTGTGGTCGCGGCCGGTGCGGTCGTTCCCGAGGGCATGGAAGTGCCGCCGCGATCCCTGGTGATGGGCGTGCCCGGCCGCATCGTTCGCCAGGTCGACTCAGAGCTGGCCGAGCGAGTGGCAGCCACCTGGAAGCATTACGTGAAGGAGGCGAGAGCTCACCGTTCCGGCAAGTATCCGCTGGTTGAAAGACAGTCCTGAAATCCACTTTCTCCACAGTCTCTACATCCCTCTTATATTTGTGATGTGAGAAGCAGGATTGCACGTATTTACGTGCATTTTTGATGGTATTGTCTCACCCGCTGATGCCGCCTAGCTTGGCCTTCCGCTTCGGCGGCAGGATCCAGAAGCAGGGTCGCTGGCCCTCTGAGACAACACCCTACTAAGCGGGGAGTCCATGCAATCGTCCACCCCACGGGACGCGCTTCGGCTGTCGTCCAACGCCATTACGGTTCTCGAAAAGCGATATCTGTTGAAGGACGAGACCGGGGCGCCCGTGGAGAGCCCGAGCGACCTGTTCTGGCGGGTGGCCCGTACCGTTGCCCAGGCCGACGACCGCTATGGCGCGTCGTCGGGCACGGTCGAGCGGGTTGCCGATGAGTTCTTTGGCCTCATGGCTAATCGCCAATTCGTGCCGAACTCACCCACGCTCATGAACGCCGGCCGCCCGCTGGGCCAGCTCTCAGCCTGTTTCGTGCTCCCGGTCGATGACGCGCTGTCTAACGGCAAGAGCGGCATCTACGACACGCTCCGGGCCATGGCCCTGGTGCACCAGTCAGGTGGGGGGACCGGATTCAGCTTCTCCCGGTTGCGTCCCAAGAATGACATTGTGCGCTCGACCATGGGCGTGGCGTCGGGGCCGGTCTCTTTCATGACCCTGTTCGATGCCTCCACCGACGTTGTGAAGCAGGGAGGAACCCGGCGGGGCGCCAACATGGGCATCCTCCGGGTAGATCATCCCGACATCCTCGAGTTCATCACTTGCAAGGACGACACGACCAAGATCACCAACTTCAATATCTCGGTTGCTGTCACGGACGCCTTCATGGCAGCGGTCGAGGCCGACGGTCTGTATGACCTGATCCACCCCAAGAGCGGCCAGGTCACCGGCCAGCTGCGCGCCCGCGAGGTCTGGGAGCTCATCATTCACGGCGCCTGGAAGACGGGGGAGCCGGGTGTCTTCTTCGTTGACAAGGCCAACTACTACAACCCCGTCCCTCACCTGGGAGAGTATGAAGCCACCAATCCGTGTGGCGAGCAGCCCCTGCTTCCCTATGACGTCTGCAATCTGGGCTCGATCAACCTGGGAGTGTTTGTAAAAGACGGGAACGGGGGGAAGGAAATTGACTGGGAAGGTTTGCGCCGGGTGGTGCACCTCTCCACTCATTTTCTGGAGAACGTGATCGATGCCAACCAGTATCCGCTCCCGGAGATCACCGACCTGGCTCAGCGAATCCGGCGAATCGGGCTGGGAGTCATGGGTCTGGCCGACGTCTTCGTGAAGCTTGGTATCCCGTACGATTCCAAGGAAGGCGTTGACCTGGGCCGCCGGATCCAGCAGTTCATCGACGAGGAGGCCAAGCGCGAATCGGAGCGGCTGGCCGGGGAGCGGGGCACCTTCCCCGAGTGGGAGCGCAGTATCTGGGGTCCGGATGCAACCTGCGCGCGGAACGAGCAGGGTGAACGGATCCGTCCGATGCGCCGGCTGCGGAACTGCAACGTGACCACGGTGGCTCCCACCGGGACGATCTCGATCATCGCTGGATGCAGCTCCGGTATCGAGCCGCTCTTTGCAGTGGCGTTCATGCGGAACCAGGCGGGTGTCCTCATGCCGGACATCAACGAGGACTTTGTTGCCATCGCCCGGGCGGAGGGCTGGTACTCCGACGACCTGATGCGCCGTATTGCGGAATCAGGCCATATCGACCTCCCCGAGGTCCCGGCCAAGTGGCAGCGGGTGTTCGTCACCGCCAATGCCATCAAGCCGGAGTGGCACATTCGGATGCAGGCAGCATTCCAGGAGTTCAACGACAGCGCCATCTCCAAGACCTGCAACTTCGCCCAGGACGCTACCGAGGAATACGTCGAGGAGATCTACCGGCTGGCCTACCGGCTCAACTGCAAGGGCGTCACCGTCTATCGCGACGGTAGCAGGGAGATGCAGGTCCTGTCGGCGGGCTCGACCGCCAAGAAGGTGCAGGAACAGCACGGAACCGGAACGAGCTCTAGCTCTGGCAAGGACCCTTCCGTTTCGTCAGCCGATTTACATGGCGAAATCGCCGAGCTCCGCGCCGAAACTGAGCGGTTGCAGCGGATCGTTCACGAGCTGGAATCGGAAAACCTGCAGCGGCGGCAGAAACGCTCGCGGCCCGAGGTATTGCGGGGCACCACGCGACGGGTGGAAACGCCGCTCGGTACGCTGTACGTGACGATCACGGAAGACGACAAGAGCCAGCCCTTCGAGGTCTTCATGACCCTCGGCAAGGCCGGCGGCGCGCTGATGGCCGATGTCGAGGCGCTGGGGCGGCTGATCAGTCTGGCGCTGCGATCCGGAATTCCGATCAAGGAGATCTATCGTCAGCTACGCGGGATCAGCTCCGATCGGGTGATTGGGCTGGGGCCCAACAAGATCCTGTCGGTGCCAGATGCCGTGGGCATCGCGATCGAGCGTTGGATGCAGGAGAAGCAAGGGATTCAGCAGGAGCTGTTGCCCGGTGTCGGCCCCCATGCCGGGCAGCAGCGGGTTGGGGGACAGCCGGAGGAGCTGGCTCCCGTCGTGAGCCAGGGTACCACCGGCGGCCGGGGCGAGCAGATGATGTTCACCGGCATGCAGGAAACCCTCTCCGGCGCCTGTCCCGATTGTGGGTCGCAACTGGAATTCGCCGAAGGTTGCATGAAGTGCCACGTGTGCGGCTTCAGCGAGTGTGGGTGATCGTGGTCATCCACAGCTAGTCGAGCCGTGACACGACAGCGCCCGTCGGCCCAGCCGGCGGGCGTTGTGCTTGCAGCTACTCTAGCCCAACCCCATAATGATGAGACTGAAACCTTCAACCACGGTCTGGAAGAGAGGCTGACATGGCGGCTGATCAGGGGGGCGCACTCAAGCCGATAACGCCGGCGCGGGTGGCCGAAGAGCTCAAGAAGCTCAGTAGCCAGCGCAACGAGGGCAAGCTGGCTCCCGACGAATACGAGCACCGGTTTTCCCGCATGATCACCGAGCTGCGCGAGCGACGCATTGATGGGAGCCGTGCCGAGATCCTGGGCACGCTCAGCCCCCTGAAGGATCAGGGTGTCATCTCTGTCGCCGATTGGCAGCGGCTGATCCGGCAGCTGGGTCTGGGGTGATCCTCGCTCCACTCGAAATGTCCGTCCCGGCGCGAGACGGACTGATCCTGAAAGGGACGCTCACCTACCCCGAGGAGTATGCCGGCGCAGGGTTTCCACTCGCTGTGCTGGCCCACCAGTATCCCGCGACCCGGGACAGTTACGCGCCGCTCGTCGCCGACCTGATAGCGAGCGGCATCGCGACCCTGGCCTTCGACCAGCGGGGGCATGGAGCGTCCATCATCTCCTCCACCGGCCCTACCGTCATAGACACCCCCGAGGGCTTCACTCAGCAGGACTTCGGCAAAGCATTCATGAGCAGCGCCACCAAGGTAAGGTTTGTTCACATCGAGAATGACATCGTACGGGCCGCTTCCTGGGCCGCCAATCAGAACTTTATCGAAGTCAGCCGGCTCGCTCTCGTCGGTTCCAGCATCGGTGGAAGTGGAGTTCTGCTCGCTGCTGGCGCCGTTCCCTCGGTGCGCGCGGTCGCGACCCTGGGCGCCGCCGGCGCGCCTGCCATTGCGTCCGATGCCGCCGAGCGGATCCGGAACACCCTCGAGCGGCTGAAGGTGCCCTGCTTCCTGGCGTCGTCCCGGGAGGACCCTTTCGATGGCGGGGCCAACGTCACCAACTGGAGCCGGGGCCTCAGCCACGTGAAGTCACAGCTGGTTGCCGGCTCGGCCCACGCCATGGCCATTTACTTCGATGTACGGGACGAGCTCCTCCGCTTCCTTCGGAAATCGCTGGGCGTTCAGTGATTCCTCACCGGTCACTCGGCCGGAACGCGCCCCAGGTCTCTGCCGTCGGCTACGGCGGCATGCATCTGTCGATCCAGAACCGTCCACCAGAGGAGCAGGCGCTTCGGGTCATCCATGCCGCGCTCGACGCCGGCGTCACCCTGATCGATACCGCAGACGTGTACTGTCTGGACGACAACGAGATCGGACATAATGAGCGGCTCATCAGCCGGGCGCTGCGCACCAGCCAGGCCGACAGGCAGGGGCTTTCGGTCGCCACCAAGGGGGGCATGCGCCGGCCCGGAGGCCGCTGGGAAGTGGATGGGCGGCCGGAGCATCTGCGCGCTGCCTGCCACCTATCGCTCCAGGCGCTGGGGGTGGAGCAGATAGACCTCTATCAGCTCCATACCCCGGACCCGCGGGTTCCCCTGGCCGAGAGTGTGCGGGCCCTGGCCGACCTCCAGCGAGAGGGGAAGGTTCGGAGGATAGGGCTGTCGAACGTATCGGTCGCCGAGATTCGGCAGGCTGAATCGGTTGCTCAGATCGCCACCGTACAGAACCGATTAAACCCGTTCTTCCGGGAAGCCCTGACCGAAGGCGTGGTGGAGTATTGCGCCCGACAAGGAATCGGGTTCCTGGCGTATAGCCCGGTCGGAGGTGGGAGACTCAACCGAAAACTCCCTACCCACCCTGTGCTCAAACCAATGGCCAGCCGCCTGGGCGTGACAGCTCATGCCCTGGTGCTCGCCTGGGTGCTGGCTCGCGCTCCCAACGTCTTGGTGATTCCCAGTGCGCGCAGAGTAGAGCACGCACTGGACAGTGTAGGGGCAGGGAGCCTGGAGCTCTCCGAGGCAGATCTATCAGCCATTACGAACGCAGAGTTTTCTAGAGCTTGAGACTCCGACCTCTCCGAACTCTCCGACCTTATTCACCCCCAGCGCACCAGCGTTGCTCCCGCAGTAAACCCTGCGCCCACGGCGGCAAATACGACCAGGTTCCCTGGTTTGAGGGTACCGGCCACGGCGTTGAGGGCCAGCGGAAGCGTGGCTCCGGTGGTATTGCCGTACAAGGCCAGGACCGAGGCCACCCGCTCGTGGGGCAGGCATAGCCGCTCGGCAACCGCATCCAGAATCCGCTGATTGGCTTGATGAGGAATGACCATTGCCAGGTCTTCCGGGGTCAGACCGTTCCGATGCAGCAGCACCTGGATGGTCTCCACCATCTGGGACACCGCAAACTTGAAGACGACCTTCCCATTCTGCTTGAGGAAATGTTGCCGGGCAGCCACCGTGGCGTTGCTGGGTGGGAGGAGACTGCCGCCGGCGGGCAGGAGCAGGTCGTGTCGGCCACCCCCGTCGACCAGGTGATGAAAATCTAGGATCCCATACCCCGGCTCTGCGGGCTCGAGCACCACCGCACCGGCGCCATCGCCGAACAGCACCGCCGTCGTTCGATCGATGGGATCAATGATCGAGCTCATCAGATCGGCTCCGACCACAACAACCCGTCGGTGAGCGCCCGTCGCCACCAGCTGGGCTCCCACTGTCAGCGCGTACAGAAATCCGGAGCAGGCGGCCGACAGGTCGAAGCCCCAAGTGCCCACCAGGCCCAGCTGATCCTGTATCAGGCAGGCGGTAGCGGGAAACAGCATGTCGGGGGTGACGGTAGCCACGATCAGGGCATCAATGTCGCGGGGACCGAGGCCTCGTTCGGCCATCAGCCGACGCACCGCTTCGGCGCCCATGGTCGAAGTCGTCTCACCCGGCTTCCCGATCCGCCGCTCGCGAATTCCCGTGCGGCTGACGATCCAGTCGTCCGATGTATCGAGATTCCTGGCCAGCTCGGCGTTGGTGAGAATGCGCTCGGGCACGTAGGTGGCTACCGCGGTGATCGCGGCCCGTGGGGTGTCGGCAGGCGCAGTCATGTCAGAATCTATTAGGGAACCCCGTTCCCGGCTTCCGGTTCCAGTATATTTACCCCATGCCCCAAGCTGCCCGAAGAAATACGGTTACCGCCCTCATCGGTGGCGTTCCGGTTGGATCAGGACACCCCATCGTGGTGCAGTCGATGACCAACACCGATACCGCCGACGTGTCCGCCACGGCAACCCAGATCGCCGAACTGGCTCAGGCCGGCAGCGAATTGGTGCGGGTGACGGTGAACAACGAGGAGTCGGCGGCGGCGATCCCGGCCATTGCCGAAGAACTCGACCGGCAGGGCATCCAGGTCCCAATCATCGGTGACTTTCACTACAACGGTCATCTGCTCCTCACGCGGTATCCCGACTGTGCCCGAGCGCTGGCCAAGTATCGGATCAATCCAGGCAACGTCGGAGGAAAGCGCCGGGACGAGAACTTTCGCGCCATCATCGATGTGGCCCTCAGCTACGGGAAGCCGATCCGGATTGGCGTAAACTGGGGATCGCTTGATCAGACGCTCCTAACCACTCTCATGGATGAGAACGCCGGGCGAGCGGCCCCCCGGGAGACCCGGGCGGTGGTCCTGGAGGCGATGGTCGAGAGTGCTCTGCAGTCCGCCTCCCTGGCGGAAGCCGCCGGTATGGCCCATGACCGGATCGTGCTCAGTGCCAAGGTCTCCGGTGTCCAGGACCTGGTGGAGGTGTACCGTCTGCTTGCGGCGCGCTGTGACTACCCGTTGCATGTGGGGCTTACCGAGGCCGGTCTGGGTACTAAGGGGATCATCGCCAGCACCGCCGGGCTCAGCATTCTGCTGCAGGAAGGTATCGGCGATACGATTCGGGTATCACTGACCCCAGAGCCGGGTGGCGATCGGGCGGAGGAGGTGCGAGTCGCCCAGCAGATCCTTCAGTCGCTCGGTTTGCGGAGCTTCACTCCTCAGGTTACTGCCTGCCCCGGTTGCGGCCGCACCACCAGCACATTCTTCCAACAGATGGCGCAGGACATTCAGCAGTATCTACGGGAGAAGATGCCGGTCTGGCGCGCCGACTATCCGGGCGTGGAGGAGATGAAGGTAGCGGTCATGGGATGCGTGGTGAACGGCCCCGGTGAATCCAAGCATGCGAACGTCGGGATCTCACTTCCCGGCACATTCGAGGAGCCCAAGGCGCCGGTGTATGTGGACGGGCGGCTGATAGTGACGCTGCGGGGCGACGAGATCGTGAGTGAGTTCCTGGAAATTCTGGAGGAGTACGTGGCCACCCGTTACGGAGCCGGGGCTCCGGCCCGGACATGGTGAGCGGACTGGAGACTTTGCTTCAGGACCGGCCCCTCGCTGCCGCCGTCACCTTGTTCGCCGCCGGCCTTGCCACCAGCCTGACTCCCTGCGTCTATCCGATGATCCCGATTACGGCCGGCATTCTCGGGGGAGCCGGCGCTTCCGGTCGACCAGCCGGGCGGCGGGCTACGCTGACGTTGGCCTATGTCCTCGGATTGGCGCTGGTCTATTCGTTGCTGGGCCTGCTCGCCGGGCTATCCGGCACATTGTTCGGCACCGTGAGCTCGAACCCCTGGTCGCTGTTCATCATGGGCAATCTCCTCCTGCTGTTCGGCTTGGCCATGTTGGACGCTTTTCGGGTGGCCGTCCCGGGCAGGGTGGCCAGTTGGGTCGCACGGCTGCAGGGGAATTCGGTCGGAGGGGTCTTTGCCCTGGGCGCCACCTCCGGCCTGGTGGCCGCCCCCTGCGGCGCTCCTGCCTTCGCGGCTGTGCTCACCTTCGTCAGTACCACGCGCAGTGCCTGGCTGGGCTTTGTCTACTTGTTCGTTTTCTCGCTGGGGCTGTCTGCGCTGCTGGTCGTGGTGGGTCTCTTCAGCGGTGGGCTAGCTGCATTACCCAGGGCGGGCAGATGGATGATCGCAGTGAAGCGGGTTGGAGGCGTCCTGCTCCTCGCCATGGCAGAATACTATTTCGTCCGAATGGGAAGCGTGCTATGAAATTGTCCGGGGTTCTGCTGGTTTTCCTCACCCTGACGGCAGGGTACGACCAGGCTTCGGCGCAGGAGTCGGGCATAACGGTAGGTGCTCGAGCCCCGGCGGTGACGGTCAACGATCTGGATGGGAAACCGGTGGATTTGGGACAGTACATCGGGAAGAAGCCAGTGTTCCTCGAGTTCTGGGCTACCTGGTGTGAGCTTTGCGAGGAGCTGCTGCCGCAGGTTCGCGCGGCACAGGCGGCCTATGGCTCGAAGGTGGAGTTCATCGGCGTCAACGTCACCGTCAACCAGTCGCCCCAACGGGTTCGGAAGTATCTGGAGACCCACAAACCTGGGTTCCGCACCCTCTACGATACCGAGGGAACCAGCATCCGGGCCTACCAAGTCCCGGCCACGAGCTATGTGGTTATTGTCGATCCGACAGGAAAGGTGGCATATACCGGAAGCGGCGGTACCCAGGATTTCGAGCCCGTACTGCGCACTGTTACCCAAGACCAGTCCACACCAGCCAGGATGAAATGATGCGTGTTTCAGGATTTTTCCTCGCTTTGACCGCCTGCCTCGCGGCGGCAAGCCCGATCGCGGCCCAGGATCGCAGTGAACCGGTAAGAGCCCGGGTGCAGGGCGGTCCCGATATCGGCCAACGGGCGCCGGATTTTTCTTTGCCCTGGGCCAACCGCGACGGCGTCGGTCCCATCGAGTCCCCCTACCAGCTGGCGAGCGATCGGGGGAAGACAGTCGTCGTGGCCTTCTACCCGAGGGATTTCACTAAGGGCTGCACCGCCCAGATGCGCACCTTCGCGGAGCAGTACGACAGCTTGTTCGGGCCTAATGTTGTGCTCGTGGCCATCAGCAGCGACTCGGTACAGACCCACGGTCGTTTTGCCGCCAGCCTTGGATTGCCGTTCCGGCTGCTGAGCGACCCGCAGCAGCGGGTCTCCAAGCAATATGCCAGCAAGGATTCCGAGGGATACAACCGGCGCACGGTGTACGTCGTGGGCCCCGACGGTAGGGTGACCTTCCGCAACATGAGCTTCAGCGCGCTGGATCCGAAGGATTATGCCGAACTGCGCGGAGCTGTGCGGACCGCCGCCCGAGGGAGTTGATCGTCCCAGAGATCTGATCCGACTTTCCCCTGAGTCGAGGTGGTACCCTGAAACGCATGATCTTTCTGGCTGGGGTAGCGGCCTGCTGTAGCGCGGCTGCTCTCCCGGCGCAGAGCCCGCAAGAGAACAAGGGAGCGCAGCGCTGGAGCCTCGAGGGCCTCCGAGCCGGCTACTGTGTGCGCTTCCTGGTCGAGCCGAAGCAAGCGGCCCGATTGCTGAGAGACGGGTTTGAGCTGGTGCCGGCAGCACGAGATTCGACGCTGCACCCGGCGCTCCGTCGTCTGGTCCAGGACCAGCGAGAGTTCGCCTCCTGGACTCCTTCCAATGTCTGCTTCTACTTTGCCGATGCCTTTCAGGTGGGGAGCCGCCGGATCGTCGAGAAGGACCCTCGCAAATATCAGATGCTGAGCGTCTGGAGCCTCGCCACGCAAGAGAAACGGGGCGGCGCTCGGCGCGACCTGGCTCTCGACCTGTACGCCCGGCGGAGTGGTTTGATTCGCGCCGCTGAGGCCAGCGGCATTCGCATGCGGGATGCTCATTCTGTCGTGGGCGATGCCGCGGACACCACGTTCGATAGCTACAGCATCAAGCTCGAGCGCACCCTGCTCATCTGGCGCGGTCGGCCCACCGGAGACAGCACCCGCGTTGTCGAACCCCTCCAAGAGTTCTGGCAGGTCATCGGTCAGCGGGGCAGCCTCTGGTCCGGGCGGGTTGTCATGAAGCCGACTTGGAGCCGAGCGCTGGTGGGATCGTTGACCGTGGAAGGGAAGGGGGATTTGGCCAAGGCACTCAGGGCTTCTCCCATTCGCTTTGTTGGGCCTCTCTTTTCTGGTGGTGCCGGCGACCTGGCATTCTCCCGATGACGCTCAGGTAGGCTTCAGCACTAGCCGCGCCCGCACGCATTTTCACGTCCTTTTCCGGATCACGGGTCCGGGTTGTTTGTGCCGCGTTGTCTGTCCCGTCTCTTGTTCTTGCCGCTTTCCGCTGCCCTGGCCGGTCAGGCGCAAACCCCGATGTCGAAAGTGTTCATAATTAGAATGTCTGCATAAATAAATGGGGACAGGCGACAGTGGCTTGATCCCGCGAGTCCGCTGGAAGTCACGCACGTAAATATTGCTGGAATCAACAGTTAGTAGACTGGCTCCAAATCGTTGAATGCGGGTAGGTGAACCATTTTATGAGGTTTTACACGCAAATAAGATATTCACTTCCGGGGGTTTTCCACATGTGGAAAGCAGGCCTGGCCAGGATCTGAGGCTCCCGGGGAGGAAACCGGGTGAGCAGTGCAGAAACGGCTCTCGACTGTGGCGGAAAAACCTGCGTGGTGCAGGTCTGACTCATCTCCATTAGACTCATGCATGCAGCGCACGCCCCTCCGCCGAACCAAGATTGTGGCAACCCTCGGCCCGGCCTGGGACAATCCACCACAGATGACTGCCCTGCTCGACGCGGGGGTCAACGTCGTCCGCATCAACGCCTCTCACGGTACGCCCGAGATCCGGGCCCGCTGGATTCATCAGCTCCGCACCGTTCTCGAGAGCCGGCGAGAGGCAGCCGCAGTCCTGCTGGATCTCCAGGGGCCGCGGATTCGCATCGGCCACCTGCCTCAACCGATCCGCCTGGAGCCCGGGCAGCAGATTGTCTTCGCCCCTGAAGCGGTCGCCCAAGCCGGTGAGCTGCCCACCACCTACGACGACCTGGCGCGCGATGTCCGGATCGGTGCCCGGATTTTGCTCGACGACGGGTTGATCTCCCTGGAAGTGCGCGGCATCCAGGAGCAGCGAGTCGAAGCGGTTGTGCACTACGGCGGCGAGCTGAAGGCGCACAAGGGGATGAACCTTCCGGGCATCGAAGTCAGCGCCCCCGCGTTGACCGAGAAGGACCGGGAGGACGTGCGGCAGGTGGCGTCGCTCGGGCTGGACTACATCGCCCTATCGTTCGTGCGCCGTCCCGAGGACATGGAGGAACTCCGTGGGCTGGTGCCCGCAGGGGTCAAGCTGGTTGCCAAGATCGAGAAGGACACGGCGATCAAGAACCTGTGCGCCATCCTGGACGCTTCCGACGCGATCATGGTTGCCCGCGGTGATCTGGGAGTGGAGCTGCCCTTTGAGGAGGTGCCGCTGATTCAGAAGCAGATCATCCGGGAGGCGAGCCTGCACGGCAAGCCGGTGATCACTGCCACGCAGATGCTCGAGTCCATGGTGCACGCGCCCCGTCCGACCCGGGCCGAGACCTCGGATGTGGCAAATGCGATTCTGGATGGCACCGACGCAGTCATGCTTTCGGCCGAGACGGCTGTCGGCGAGTATCCCCTGGAGGCGGTCCAGGCCATGGATCGGATTGCGCGGGAGATGGAAAGCCAGCGCCAGTCCCGTGGGGCCAGCATCGATGCTGCGCTGGGGCGTCGGTCGGCCGAGCAGGGGGCCTTGCGCCATCATCAGTCCTCGCCGGGCGGTCCGATCCGCACCGAGGACGCCATCGCGGTCGCGGTGTGCGCGGCGGCCGAGATGTTGTCGGCGCCGCTGATCGTGTGCTTCACCAGCAGCGGCTTCACCGCCCGCAAGGTGGCCACCTGCCGGCCCACTGTTCCAGTCTTCGCCTGCACACCGGAGCCGGAAACCTTTCGGCAACTCGCGCTGGTCTGGGGGGTGACGTCGGCCCTGACGGAACACACCACGAATTACGACAGCATGCTCGCGGTGGCTCGGCAGCAGATCCTGGAGCGGCAGCTCGCCCAGCCCGGCGAACGGGTGGTAGTGACGGCCGGTGTTCCCTTCGACATGCCCGGCACTACCAACCTCCTCAAGGTCGAAGCAGTTTAGGAGATGCGTCTGACGTTTTTGGGGACGGGCACGTCATTTGGCGTGCCCCAGATCGGTTGTGACTGCGCGGTCTGCCGGTCCACCGATCCCCGAGACAAGCGCACCAGATCCGGCGCTGTGCTGGAAGCGGATGGCTCGACCATCCTGATCGACACACCGCCCGAGCTTCGTCTGCAGCTGATCTCCTCCGGCTTTTCCCGCATCGATGCCGTCGTGTACACTCACGAGCACGCCGATCACGTCAACGGCATCGACGACCTCCGGGTTTTCTCAGTGCGGCAGGGAAAGCCGCTGCCGCTCTACGGGCCAGCGGAGACGCTGGATCGGCTCCGGTCGTCGTTCAATTACATCTTCGATGATTCGGTCCGTCCGTACGAGGGTACCTCGAAGCCGAGGCTGACGCTGCACCAGACTGAGCCCGAGCAGATGGTCCGCATTGCGGGCGTGGACGTACTCCCGCTGGCGTTCCAGCACGGAAGCCTCAGAGTGTTCGGCTATCGCTTCGACCGCATGGCCTACATCACCGACATAAAGGTGATTCCCCCCGCCGAGCGGGAACGGCTCCGAGGGCTCGACGTGCTGGTGCTCAACGCGCTGTGGTGGCGACCTCATCCGACTCATTTGAGCATCGCCGAGGCCATCGACACGGCACGCGAGCTCGGCGCTCAGCGGACCTATCTCACTCATCTGACCCATGAGACGGGGCACTCGGAACTGGAGGCGCAGCTCCCGGCTGGTGTGTTCCCCGCCTACGACGGATTGACCGTGGAGGTGACGTGATCAAGCTGCAGTACGGACGCCTGTTCCGAGATGGCTTGGACCAGGTGCATGGATTGAGACGGGATCGGCTCTCGGCCCTGGCCCGCCGGTTTGGCGACGTGCAATCGGAAGTTGAGCGGCGGCGGGCCGCAGGAGAATACGGCTTTTACAAGCTGGTGGACCAGGGCCCGACGGTGCGTGGCATCCGCAGTTTCGCCGAAGGGCTGGGGCAGGCCCATGATCACGTGCTGGTGCTCGGAATCGGTGGGTCCGCGCTGGGCACGAAGGCTTTACTGAACGCGTTGCGACCCCCCGCCTGGAACGAGTTAGACGACGAAGGCCGGGATTTCTTCCCCCGTCTCACGGTGCTGGAGAACGTGGATCCGACGTCAGTCTCGGCCGCTCTGGATCGGATCGACCCTCGACGCGTGCTGGTCAACGTCATCAGCAAGTCGGGCGGAACCGCCGAAACCATGGCCCAGTACCTGATCGTCCGTTCCTGGCTGGAGCGAGCGCTCGGCGCGGCCGCATCCCGTCATTTCGTGTTCACCACCGATCCCGAGCGCGGAGCTCTGCGGGAGCTGGCACAACGGGATCACATCGCCACCCTGGACGTGCCGCCCGAGGTAGGTGGCCGGTTCAGTGTCTTGTCGCCCGTCGGCCTGCTGCCGGCAGCCCTGGTGGGTATCGACGTCGAGGGACTGCTGGAGGGTGCTCGCCACGCCCTCGAGCGGGCTGATTCCACGGAACTGCTGCACAATCCGGCGGCGCTCTACGCCGCACTTCTCTGCGAAGCGGATACCCAGGAGGATGCCCGGGTGCATGTCCTCATGCCCTACACGGACCGGCTTCGGGAGCTGGCTGAGTGGTTTCGGCAGCTCTGGGCCGAGAGCTTGGGCAAGCGCTCGAACCGCGAGGGCAAGGCCGTACATGCGGGGCCCACCCCGGTTGCGGCCGTGGGTGCGACCGACCAGCACAGCCAGGTTCAGCTCTTCATGGAGGGGCCTTACGACAAGGTGATCACCTTTGTCACGGTGGACGATCTAGGGGTGGATCTCGAGATCCCCCGACCGGATGCTGGAGAGGAAAATCTGCCGCCCGATCTGGCCTATCTCCCGGGGCATACCCTGGGTGAGTTGCTGCACGCCGAGTATGAGGCAACTTCTGCCGCCCTGGGGCAGATGGGCCGAATGAATTGCACCCTGCGTCTGCCGGATCTGAGCTCAACCAGCCTGGGTGAGACCTTAATGTTCTTCCAACTGGCGACCGGGTACGCCGGGGTCTGGTACGGCGTTGACCCATTCGATCAGCCGGGAGTGGAGCTCGGTAAGCGGCTGACGTTCGCGGCAATGGGCCGGGCCGGGTATGAGCCGGTCGCGAGCGGAGCGGCTAGTGGTTCGGATGAGACCTGACTACGGTACTCCTGCAACGCGTTGCGAGTCTCCAGCTCACGCCCTAGCTTTGGCGGACGAGCTATGGATACTGCTTTCAAGGAGATAGGCGTGCATGGCTGAGCCAGTTCAGCGGGTTGTAGACCTGTATCAGGGGGCCGTTACGGTAGTCCCGGGCGGGGTAAGGGTGCGTGACCAGGCCAAGCTGCGATCCCCGGCCACCGACAAGCTGGCCTGGCAAGCGGTCTTTGGCAGCAGCGAGGACCGGGAGGCAGCCCGCTGGCTCCTGTGGGAGCTGGGGCAGGTCACCGGGGCCCGGCCGGCGTCGATCCACGACCTGTACCTGGCCCGGGGACGAGGGGAGTGCGGCGGCTTCACGGTGCCGGCCATCAACGTGCGCATGCTGGCGTATGACACGGCTCGCGCCATCTTTCGCACGGCCCGAGCCGGCAAGGCCGGCGCCATTATCCTGGAGATTGCCCGGTCCGAGATCGCGTACACCGAGCAGCGCCCCGCGGAGTACGTGGCTGTGATGATCGCGGCTGCCCTGCGGGAGGGTTACGCCCTGCCGCTCTTCATTCAGGGCGACCACTGCCAGGTCAACCACAAGAAATACCAGACCGATCCCGAGGGAGAGGTGGGCGAAGTCAAGAAGCTGATCGCCGAGGAAGTCGGTGCGGGCTTCTATAACATCGACGTGGATACGTCCACCCTGGTGGATCTCTCCCAGCCTTCGCTCTCCGAGCAGCAGCGGCTCAATTACGAACGTGCGGCGGAGATCACGACCTTCATCCGGCAGCACGAGCCACAGGGTGTTACCGTCTCGGTCGGCGCCGAGATTGGTGAGGTCGGCATGAAAAACAGCACCGTCGAGGAGCTGCACGCATTCATGCAGGGATACAACCGGACCCTGGCATCGCGAGGAAACGGTGCCGGGATCAGCAAAATCTCGGTCCAGACGGGGACCTCACACGGCGGTGTCGTGCTTGCGGACGGGAGCATCGCGGACGTGAAGCTCGACCTTCAGGCGCTGGCCGCGTTGTCGAAGGTTGCGCGCGAAGACTACGGCCTTGCCGGGGCGGTCCAGCACGGGGCCAGCACACTTCCGTCCAATGCCTTCGGCAACTTTCCTCGGATCGAGACCGCCGAAATTCACCTGGCTACCAATTTTCAGAACATCGTCTTCGATCACCCGCAATTGCCTTCCGAGCTGCGGGAGCGGATGCGTAGCTGGCTGGACGAGAATGCCGCGGGCGAGCGAAAGAGCGGTGACACCAACGAGCAGTTCTACTACAAGGCCCGCAAGAAGGCCATCGGCCCATTCAAGCGGGACCTCTGGTCACTGCCGGAGGATGTGCGCTCCGCGATTGCCGCCGATCTGGAGAGAACGTTTGCATTTCTGTTCGAGCAGTTGAACGTCAATGGAACCGAGGATCAGGTCAACCGGTTCATTCATGCCCCCGTGCAGCATCATGCGGCACTGAAGCCGGTGCTGGTGGCGGCGGCCGACGACCCCGATGCCGGGGAATAGGAGGATCGATGCGTCGCAAGCTGGGTAGAGAGGTAGTGTACGTCGAGCGGGCAGGGGACGCCTCCGCCAAGTGGCTGTTCTGGGGTGCACTCCTCGGCGCCGGGGTTGCCCTGCTGTATGCGCCCAGCAGCGGTGAAGAGACGCGGCGCAACCTGCAGCGAAAGCTCTGGAAGCTGCGGGCCATGACCGAGGAGAAGCTGGACGAGATCACCCAGCAATTCGGTGGTGCCCGGGAATCGTTTCAGGGCATGTTGGAGGACGAAGACGAAGATCTAGAAGACGAAGAACGCTCGGGCCGCTACGGCCGGAGCAGCAAGCCCTCACCCCGGGAAGAGCTGGAACGTCGCCTGGCCGAGGCCCGCGCTCGCCGCCGGTCACCCGCAGATCTCGAGGAGCCGCTCGCCTGAGCGGCTCCAGGCGCGGCGGGTGGCACCGGTCGCCCGCCGGATTCCTGCGCCGGACTCTCCAAGCCGCTGATGAAGACAACGTCCCGTTTCTTGCCAGCGCCCTGACCTTCGACGCGCTGCTGGCGTCGGTTCCATTCATCCTCCTGTTGCTGATCGGCCTGACCCACTTTGCCCAGGCGGTGACTCACGAGTCGGAAGTCGACACCATCGAGCTGTTCCACCGGTTTCTACCGCCCCATTCGACGCTCCCCGATCGAGATCCTTTCGCCATTGTCGAACGCCTGTTGACCGGGATCACCGAAAAGCGGGGACAACTGTCGCTCTATGCAGTCCCGACCTTCCTCTGGTTCAGCACCCGCTTGTTCGCCGGCATCCGCACTGCACTCAACGACATCTACGATGTCTCGCTCCGTCCGGAGCGGCAGCGCGGCTTCATCATGGTGTTCGTGCTGGCTAAGCTCCGCGACGCTGCCATGGTCGTTGGAACCGTGGTACTGTTTCTGGCCAACACGCTGTTGACGACCGGTCTTACCATTCTGCAGGCGCGCGGCGCCGAGACGGTGCCCCAGCTCGGGTTCTTCGTCTCGACGTTGGGGCGCTATCTTACCGAACTGCTGGCCTTCAGCTTCTCAGTATCGCTCTTCTATGTGACCTACAGCTACGCCTCGGTGCGGCGGCTTCCCTGGAAAACCGCTCTGGTGGCAGCGACCTTCACGGCGCTGCTGTTCGAGCTGGCCAAGCGGCTCTACGCGCTCTATCTGACCAACTTCGCCTCGCTGGAGGGACTCGGGGGCGACGCGAACCTGGGCGCCATCGTGCTTTTCATTTTGTGGGTGTACTACACTGCCATCGTGTTCCTGCTCGGCGCGGTTGTGGCGGAAACCTGGGAACTCAAGAAGATGCTGGATAGCCAGCGAGCCATTCTCGGCTGATCACAACCGAAAAGCGGGAGGTAGTTGGGCCGATGCCATTCTCACGTGCGTTGCTTCTCGGCTTGAGCGCGTCGGTCACCATCGCCTGCCGGTCTGGTAGCTCTCCGAGCGCCTCGGCTGCGCTCAGTGATACCGACCTTGCTGCCATTCGGACTGCCGATTCGGCATTAATGGCCGCGGTAAACGCCGGGAATGTGGACGCCGTAGTCGGCCTGTATGCCAGCGATGCCGTCCTGCTGCCACCGAGCGCTCCAGCGCTGCGGGGACGCAATGCGATCAGGGCCTTCTGGGGAGGACTCCTCAAGGCCTATACCCTGAAGTTCGAGGTGGGGTCCGACACGGTCGAGGGGAGGGGCGACCTGGCCTACAACGTGGGCCATTATCGTTTCACCGCCGTTCCTAAGGAAAGGGCGAGTCCCGGGATGGCCGATGAAGGCAAGTTCGTGGAAATTCTGAAGAAGCAGCCGGACGGCAGCTGGAAGTACGCGGTGAACATGCATAACTCCAACCTCGCCGGCCAGCGCTAGCAAGGCGGTTCCCCGGCCCTTTTGGTCCAGTTATATTTAGGGTGCCTCAGGTCCGAAGGGCGCCGGCGCGTGAACCGCGTCAGGACCTCGCCGGTAGCAGCGCTAAGCGATGTCCGGTGTCGCTTCGGGGTGCCTGAGGCACTTCTTTTTGCTTACCGCTTACCGCCATGGCTTCATGACCATCGCCCTTGCCCGCCGGTACCGTCCCAAACGCTTTTCCGATCTCCTGGTGCAGGACCATGTCGCCGCCGTACTCCGGGGGGCCGTGTCCCGGAACCGGGTAGGCCACGGCTACCTGCTCACCGGGCCGCGGGGAGTGGGCAAAACCACCGCGGCGCGCATCCTGGCCATGGCGCTCAACTGCTCCAATCGAGAAGACTCTGGCGATCCCTGCGGCGAGTGCGAGAACTGTCTCCGGATCTGGAGCGGGTCGGCCAATCTCGACGTGGTGGAAATCGATGCCGCCAGCAATCGGGGGGTAGATGATGCCCGCGACCTCCGCGAGCGCGCCATGTACGCCGCTTCCCAGGAAGGGCATCACAAGGTCTACATCATCGATGAAGCTCACATGCTCACCCGCGAGGCGTGGAACGCGCTGCTGAAGGTGCTGGAAGAGCCACCGCCGGGTGTGGTCTTCGTCTTCGCCACTACCGAGCCTCACAAGATTGCCGCCACAGCCGCGCCGGTGATGTCCCGTCTCCAGCGCTTCGACTTCAGGCGCATCGGGCCCGGGGCCATTCGAGACCGTTTGCGCCAGGTGCTTCAGACTGAGGGGTTCAGCGCGGATGATGATGCCCTGACGCTGATTGCCCGGCACGCCGATGGCGGCATGCGCGACGCTCTCTCGGTGCTCGACCAGTGCTTGAGCTTCGGAGAGGGACAGGTTACGGCGGAGCGGGTCCGCGAGGTGCTGGGGTTGGCCGACGACGAGCTCTATCGAGCGATGCTCCAGTTGGTGGTCGAACAGCAGCCCTCAGCCGTATTCTCCCTGGTGGACCGGCTGTGCGAGGCCGGGGTGGACCTCTCGGAATTCATGGCCGGGGCTGCCGAGGTGCTGCGCGGGCTGCTCATGCTGCAAGTTGGTGCCGAGCCGGAGGGTATGACCGAGGCTCTCCGCAGCTCGCTGGAGACGTATCGAAGCGAGCTACAGCCCGGTGATGTACTACGGATGCTCCGGCTTCTGGCCGAGGACGAGACCAACATCAGGCGCAGCGTGAACCCCAGGCTCGCGGTGGAAACCATGCTGCTCCGCTGGGCTCTTATGGACCGGCTGGTCGATCTGGAGGAAGTGATCACAGGGGGGAGGCGAGGAAGCGGGGAAGTGGGGAAGTCCCAGTCGGCCAAGGAGCCGGCACCTCCGACTAAGCCTCACCGCGACACTCGATCCGACCAGCGCCAGGCTTCCCCCCGTCCAGGCATCCCCGCTTCCCCTCCCCCCACGGCCAAGCTCGCGCCGTCGATCGAGGCGATTCGGGCCGGATGGCCGGCGATCATCGTTGCTGCCCGGGTGCAAAGCCGCTTCCTGGGCGAGCTGCTCGCTGCGGTGGAACCGGCCGAACTGGTGCTCCCCTGGCTCAACGTGACATTGCGAGAGCCCAACCAGCTGTTTGCGGAGCGGCTAGAGCAGGAGGCCCGAACGGTGGAGGAGATCCTCACCCGCAGCCTCGGTCAGCCGGTGCGGCTCCGGGTGACCGGTCCCAGCTCGGGCGAGGCCCCGCCCGCCCGCCCGCGCCGGCTTTCGGACTCCAGTATCAAAGCCGAGCGGCTCCGGGAGTTTCGGGCGAAGGACCCCGCCCTCGACACGGCAGCCGATGCGTTAGATTTAGAGATCGTAGACTAAGGCGCGCATAAAGAACCCCGGACTCAAACAAACATGGCAGGACTACCCGATAGCATGGCAGATCTTCAGCAGCTATTCCAGCTGGGCCAGCAGATGCAGGGCAGGCTCCAGCAGTTGCAATCCGAACTGGCCAACCGCACCATCGAGACCTCCTCGGGCGGCGGCATGGTCAAAGTGACCGCGGATGGCCGCGGGACGGTGCGCGCCGTGTGGATCGACCCCGCGGTCTTTCAGGACCATGATGCCGACTTCCTCAGCGATCTGGTGCTCACGGCCGTGGCCGAGGCCCAGCGTCGGGCGGCGGAGATGCTTCAGGCCGAAATGCGCAAGGTACCGTCACTGCCATTCACTTCCCCCTTCTAACCGGTGAGCGCCATCGAGGAGTTGATCACCGAGCTTTCCAGGCTCCCGGGGATCGGCCGAAAGACGGCACAGCGGCTCACTTTCCATCTACTTCAGCAACCCTCTGAACAGGTCGAGCGGCTCGCGGCCATCCTCACCTCCGTCGCCGAGCGGGTCCGTCCTTGCCAGGAATGCGGCAACCTGACCGAGGAGCAGCCCTGTGGCATCTGTCGCGATCCACGGCGTGATGCGGGACTGGTCTGCGTAGTAGAGGAGCCCTCGACCGTCGCAGTGGTGGACCGTTCGACCGATTTCCGAGGCCGGTATCACGTGCTGGGCGGCCATCTATCGCCCCTGGACGGGATCGGACCGGAATCGCTGCGGGTGGACCGTCTGGTGGAGCGGGTCAGCCAGGGTGGGGTGCGGGAGATCATCCTCGCCACCAACCCCTCCATGGAGGGGGAGGTGACCGCTACCTACATCCAGCAGCTGCTGGCGGGGATGGGAGTGCGGGTCACCCGCCTGGCCCGGGGATTGCCTATGGGAGGCGACCTGGAATACATCGACGGAGTCACCTTGGCCCATGCGCTGGTAGCCCGGCAGGAAGTGAGCTGATGCGGTCCCGAAGCATGGTCTTTGTGGGTGGGATGGCACTGGGCTTGACCGGGGGGTGGCTGCTGGCCCAGCAGCGGCTGACCTACCATCGCCGGGACCTCTTCAGCCCCCGTCCGCTGCGGCGGCTTGCCGCATTGGGGTTTCTGGCCGGTCAGAACGAGGTAGAGACCGTGCGGCTGCTGCGCGACTATCTGGCCTGGGAGCGCCAGCCGATGCTGCGCCGCCGGGCCGAAGCTATTGTGCGCCGCATGGAAGCGACCCTCGCGTGACCGAGTCAAGATGAGCGGCGCTTCCAGCTGGTCCTTTCGGGAAGAGGATTCGCGCCGGATTCAGTCTATCCTCAGCACCTTTCTCAGCGAATCCAACGCCCGCACGGCACTGATTGTCGATCGGACCGGGCAGATGGTCTCCACTGCCGGTGAGACCCCGGCGTTCGATGCTACCGCCTTCGCCTCCCTGACCGCCGCCGACTTCAGCGCCAATGACCAGCTCGCCCGGATGCTGGGAGAATCCGAGTTCGGGGCGCTGTTCCATCAAGGCGAGCGGGAATCGATGTACCTGGCCGACATCGCGAGGCGGGTGATCCTGGTCGTGTTATTCGACAATCGGACGACGCTCGGCATGGTCAAACTCCGCGTCAAGACTGCCGTGGTTCAGCTGAACCAGGTGTTCACGGACATGTTCAACCGGGACGGCACCAGCGCTCCCGGAGTGGAATCCGAGTTTCTGGGCGAAGCGGAAGACGAAATCGACAAACTGTTCGGGTCCTGAGGAAACCGCTGCCATGTCGATGATCAATTACGCCTCCCGCGAGATCAACTGTAAGCTGGTCTACTACGGCCCCGGCCTGGGCGGTAAGACCACCAATCTGGAGCACGTCTACAACAAAGTGGCGCCGGCCTCGCGAGGCAAAATGATCTCGCTTGCCACCGAGACCGAGCGAACTCTTTTCTTCGACTTCCTGCCGGTGGACCTGGGCACGATCCGGGGCTTCAAGGTCAAGTTCCACCTCTACACCGTGCCGGGCCAGGTCTACTACAACGCCTCACGCAAGTTGATCCTGAAGGGGGTGGATGGGGTGGTGTTCGTGGCCGACAGCCAGATCGAGCGGATGGACGCGAACATCGAGGCCATGCAGAACCTGTACGAGAACATGACCCAGCATGGCTACGACGTCACCAGGATTCCCTTCGCCATCCAGTACAACAAGCGCGACCTGCCCAACGCGGCACCGATTGCCGAGCTGCAGTCGGCCTTGAATCCAGGCTGGCCCGTCACCGAACCGGGCAAGCAACGGGTGACGCCCGATCCCTATCACGATTCGGAGTTTCTGGTCCGGCAGGAAAATGGGCAATGGATCGAGCGCGCGCCCTATTTCGAGGCCGTGGCCTTGACCGGGGAAGGCGTGTTCGACACCCTCAAGGCCATCAGCAAGAACGTCGTCAAGACTCTGGGGTAAGGTGTCGGCGCATGTGGAACCTGCCGAACATCATCACGTTGGTTCGAATCTGCTTCACCCCAGTGATCGCGCTGCTGCCGTTCATCGAGGGATACTGGCCCAAGCTGATCGCGTTCATCATTTTTGTGGTGGCCGCGGTGAGCGACATCTACGACGGCCATCTCGCGCGCACCCGCAACGAAGTCACCGATCTCGGTAAGCTGCTCGACCCCATTGCCGACAAGCTGCTGCTCTTCGCTACTCTCATCCCGATCTACTGGATCTCCCGCCAGCGGCACGATCTCTACGATATCCCGATCTGGGGCAGCATTCCGCTCTGGGTTTGCCTGCTGCTCATCGGGCGGGAGCTGGCCATGACGGGGTTTCGCTGGTGGGCCAGCCGCCGGGGAGTTGTGATTCCGGCCGCCGGAGCAGGGAAGTTGAAGACCACCATCCAGAACATCTTCGTCGGCGCCGTCATCCTGTGGTTCGCTTTCCGCGACGCCCGCAAACCCATGGGTTGGGAGCACAACCAGTATGCCCAGTACTGGAACCAGTTTCATGGCGGGTTCGTGGCCGTCACCCTCGCCTGCGCCGCCGCCCTGACGGTCTATTCCTTCGTACTTTACCTCTATCGCAACCGGCGGCTCTTCTCGGATGATAGTGGCTAGTTGAACTTCGAGGTCATCACCATCGGCACCGAGCTCCTGCTGGGCCTGACCGTCGACACCAACGGTGCCGAGATCGCCCGGGCGCTGGCAGCTAAAGGGATCCGGGTAATGCGGCGGACGTCGGTCGCCGACCGGCCGCAGGAGATCCGGGACGCGGTGCAGGAAGCGCTCGGCCGAACCGGTGCCGTCATCACTACCGGGGGTCTGGGCCCCACCCGGGACGATGTGACCAAGAAGGTTGTGGCCGATCTGTACGACGCCCCGCTGATCTTCGACGAGAGTATCTGGACCTCATTGCTGGAGCGGTTCGCCCGACTCGGGCGCAAGCCCGCCGAGAGCAACCGCAGCCAGGCTGAGGTACCGCAGGGGGCAATCGTGCTGCGAAACCGCTGGGGTACCGCGCCCGGGCTGTGGCTCCAGGGGGCTCCCGGACTCACCATCATGCTGCCCGGCGTTCCCTCGGAGATGCGGATGCTGCTGGAGCACGAAGTCGTGTCGCGTCTCGCCACGGCGGCAAACGGAACAGTGATCAGATCGCTGCAGTTGCGCACCAGCGGCATCCCTGAATCAGCCTTGGCGGAGCGGCTGGGTCAAATCGAACCGGAGATTGCCCCGCTGACTCTGGCCTATCTCCCTGGCCTCGAAGGGGTAGACCTCCGCTTGAGTGCCTGGGACATAGCCGCGGGCGAGGCCGACCGGCGCCTGCGTCAGGCGGCCGACCTGATCCGCAGCCGGGCGGGGCAGCATGTTTATGGCGAAGGCAACAGCGATCTCGCCGGGCTGGTGCTCCAGGTCGCGCGAGATCAGGGCGTCCGGCTGGCTGTAGCCGAATCGTGTACCGGGGGGCTGGTGGGTACTCGGCTCACCGAGATTCCGGGAAGCTCGGACGTGTTCACCGGCGGGGTCATCGCCTACGACAATACACTTAAGCGGGAGCTACTGGGCGTACCGGACTCTGTGCTCACGGAGCACGGGGCGGTCAGCGAGCCGGTCGCCCGAGCGATGGCCGAGGGGGCCGCGAAACGGTTTGCCGTTCGCGCTGCGGTCGCAGTCACCGGCATTGCCGGGCCGGGAGGAGGTACCGAGGAGAAGCCGGTCGGTACCGTCTGGATCGCCTGCGCCCTGGATGGGGTAGTCCGGAGCCGGCGCAATGTGTTCCCGGGGAGCCGTCATGAAGTGCGGGCTCGCGCCGCGCAGGCCAGCCTACTCCTGCTCTACCGGGCTCTGACGGGGCTCGCCGCCGAACCGTAAAGCTCGTGTAGTGAGGGTGATAGGTGCAACTTTTGGCGCGTTCGGTTTGGCCACCTCGCACGCCGAAGGATCGGCGAGGTACCTATTATCTTTGACTGATCTGAAGAGAGTGAGTGTGCACCGTGGCGAAGCGGACTGGACTGAAGAACGATATCGACAATGACAGCGGGCCCATCGATACTCCCGCCGGGATGACCGAGCCTGCGGGGGAGCGGAGCGCTGATGCCGATGATATCGCCTCGACCGACATGAGCTCCGAACCCTCCTCCCGGACCGAGGGCACCCAGCCGCTTTTCAAGGGAGGGTCGGATGAGAAGCTGCAGAATGATCTGGCCGACCTCCGGGACCGGCATCTCCGGCTGGCAGCCGAGTTCGACAACTATCGCAAACGGAGTAGTCGGGAGCGGGCCGAGCTGGCCGATCGGGCGCAAGCCAGCTTCGTGGCCAAGCTGCTGGATGTCCTCGATGACTTGGACCGGCTGGTGGCCAGCGATCCCAACACGCCGCTGCCGACATTGCGCGAAGGTCTGAGCGCCGTCGACCGCAAGCTGTGGAAGCAGCTGCAAGACGCGGGCGTGGAGCGAATCGATCCGGTGGGTACTCCGTTCGATCCCGCCCTGCACGAGGCGGTGTCCACTGCGCCGGCCCCGGATGGAGATAGCGAGCATGTGGTGAGCGCCACCTTCCAGCCGGGCTATACCTTCAAGGGGACCCTGGTCCGCCCGGCTCGGGTTCAGGTCTACTCTGATCAGCGGGGTCAGCACTGACGTGGCCGCCAGGGACTTCTATCAGGTCCTCGGCGTCCCCGATTCGGCCAGCCAAGAGGACATAAAAAAGGCCTACCGCCGGCTGGCCAAGCAGTACCACCCGGATGCCAATCCCAACAACCCCAAGGCTGCTGAGCGCTTCAAGGAGGTCTCGGAGGCGCACAGCACCCTGTCGGATGCCGAAAAGCGAAAGCAGTACGACCAGATGCGTCGCTACGGGGCGTTCGACGGAATGCCACGCCGGCCGCAGGGGGCGGGTGCCGGTCGCGGCAGTGGTCCCGGCTTCGGCGATACTGGTGGCCAGTCCTTCGAGTTTGGTGATCTCGGCGGACTGGGGGACATCTTTTCCTCCATCTTCGGCCGGGGAGGCCGCCGGGAGGAGACGCGGGGCGATACTCTGGAAGCGGTGGTCGAGGTCCCCTTCCGCGTCGCCATGCTGGGAGGGAAAGTGCCGGTCACCCTTCCAATTACCGAAACCTGCCCCACCTGCAGTGGCAGCGGAGGCGCCCCCGGGGCCACCTGGTCAACCTGCCCGGAGTGCAGCGGCCGGGGTACCATCTCCTTCGGGCAGGGGAACTTTGCGGTCAACCGCCCATGTCCCCAGTGCCGGGGGCGAGGCAGGATCCCCTCCCAGCCCTGTCCCACCTGCCGGGGCGCGGGCGAGGTCCGGACCGAGCGCCGGGTCACCATTACGGTGCCACCAGCGACCGAAACGGGAGACCGGGTCCTGCTGCGAGGGCAGGGGCAGGGGAATGGGCAGGGGACTCCCGCGGGGGATCTGGTAATCACTTTCCAGGTTCAGCCCGACCGTTTCTTCCGCCGCGAGGGACTCGATATCGTGGCCGATGTCCCCATCAACGTCGTCCAGGCGGCACTGGGCACCCGGCTTCGGGTTCGGACGCTAGATGGGAAAAAAGTGCTGCTGCGGATACCTCCCGGCACCCAACCGGGGCGGCGGTTCCGCATCAAGGGACAGGGCCTGGAAAAGAACGGGCGGAGGGGAGATCAGCTGGTGGGAGTCCAGGTCACGGTTCCGGATCAGCTCAGCCCCGAGCAGCAGGAGCTGATGAAAAAGTTCGCCGAGTCGGCCGGGCTGAAATACTAGTCGCGAGTTACGAGTCGAGAGTCAGGAATATCGAAGGATCCGATCAGAATTGATGCGGCGGCCTAGACTCGCGGCTCGCGACTCGTGACTCTTTCGGCGCCAGTGCCAGCGAAAGAATCGTACTCACCAACCCCACCACCAAGCCCCCGAAGAACGCCGACCAGAAGCCACTCACGCTGAAGCCCAGATTCCAGCTTGCCGACAACCACCCGGTCAGCAGAAGCATGAGCGCGTTGATGACCAGGGTGAACAACCCCAGCGTCACCACGATGAGCGGGCAAGTGAGTATGGTGAGGAGCGGACGGATCGTGCTGTTGACTACACCAAACACCGCCGCCACCAGTAGCAGGCGGCCGGGTCCGCCGGTGAAGTCGAGGCCAGGGATCAGGGCCGCGGCTACCCACAGCGCAGCGGCGTTCAGGATCCAGTGCAGCAGCAGGGAGCGCACGGCCACTCAGGTGATCACGCCGCCACCCAGCAGCCGGTCTCCGGAGCCATAGAGCGCTCCTGACTGGCCCGGGGTGATTGCGCGGACCGGAACATCGAGTGCCAAGGTGAGCCGATCGGCCCTGCGCTCCAGCACGGTCGCCGGCGCTCCGCGGGCTCGATGACGGATTTGCACCTCACACTGCTCGCCGGGCTCGAGCGGGTTGGTTAGCCAGTTGACTTCCTCGAGCTCCACCCGGTGACCGGCTAGGTCTTCCACTCCTCCTACCACGACCTCACGGCGGTCCGGGTGGATCGCCACTACGTAGCGCGCTCTGCCGCCTCCGCCGGGGAGTCCCTTTCGCTGTCCAATCGTGTACCGGGCATAGCCGAGGTGCTCTCCGATCACTTCTCCGCCGGTGGTGACCAGAGGCCCCGGCGTCAGCGCGGGTGCGTCCGGCGGGAGATGGCGCTCCAGGACGGACGCATAATCGTCATTGGGAACGAAGCAGATCTCGACTGATTCCTGCTTATCAGCGGTCGTGAGTCCCAGTCGCCGGGCATAGGTCCGAGTCTCAGCCTTGCTGAGTCCGCCTACCGGCGTCAGCATGCGCGCGACCACCGCCCGGTCTATCCCCCACAGGAAATAGCTCTGGTCCTTACTTCGGTCGCTCGCCCGGTAGAGCGCCCCCTGCTCGGCGATGGCGTAGTGGCCGGTTGCGATGTAATCGCAGTCCAGCGCGTCGGCATGGGCCAACAGGTCCCGGAACTTGGTGAAGGAGTTGCAGCGGACGCAGGGGATCGGAGTTCGACCCCGGCTGTATTCGCTCACGAAGTTCTGGATGACGTGGAGATTGAAGCGGTCCTCCAGATTCAGCACGTAGTGCGGAATTCCCAGCGCGGCGGCGACGTCGCGGGCATCGTTGATCGAATCCAATGAGCAGCAGGGGCGATCCGGCACCTCGTCGCCATAGCAGAAGAGCTTCATCGTGGCGCCCACGACGTTGTATCCCTGCTCGACCAGCAGGGCTGCCGCCACCGAGCTATCCACCCCGCCGGACATGGCGACGAGCACGCGCGGGTTCATTGAGCAGCCCGCCCCAGCACGCCGGCTAGCTTCCGCACTTTGGCTACCACCGACGGAAATACCTCGGCTGCGCGCTCGACGTCCGCCAGGCTGCTCTCCCGGCCGAAGCTGAACCGAATGGTGCCTAGTGCCAGCTCGCGCGGAACCCCCATGGCCACCAACACGTGAGATGGCTCGACGGCCCCGGTGGAGCAGGCCGATCCGCTGGATGCCGCTACACCCGCCAGGTCCAGGTGCATGAGCAGGGCCTCGCTATCGGCGCCCTGCACCGCCACGCTGAGCAGGTGAGGAGCGCGCGCGCTCGACTCCGCGTTGATCACGAGATCGGGAATCGCCGCCTGGAGTCTCGATGCCAGCTCATTCCGCAGCGCGCAGACCCGCTCCGCCACCGAAGACTGTTCGGCGACCGCAAGCTGTGTGGCTCGGCCCAGGGCCACTGCACCGGCGACGTTTTCGGTTCCTGGCCGGATGCCGAACTGTTGGCCGCCGCCATGGAGGATGGCCTCCACCGCCTTGCGATCCCGAACGATGAGAGCCCCGATCCCCTTCGGAGCCCCGATCTTGTGGCCGGAGATAGTGAGCAGCGTGCAGCACACATCCTTGAGCCACACCGAGAGCTTCCCGATCGCCTGCACTGCATCGGTGTGGAAGATGACATTGGCCGCCCGGCAACGCTCCGCGATCTCCGCTACCGGTTGGACCACTCCAACCTCGTTGTTGACCCACATGACCGATATCACCGAGGGCAACTCGGCCAGCGCGGCGTCTAGCGCATCGAGGTCCAGCACTCCGGCCCCGTCCACCGGAAGCAGGACCTCGCGGCCGCCGAGGTGGCATACCGCATGAGCGGCAGCAAGAATGGCCTTGTGCTCGATGGCGGAGACTGCCGCGCACATCGCCGCGCCCCGCTCTTTCGCTGCCAGCGCGGCGCCAACGATGCTCAGGTTGTCGGCTTCGGTTCCGCCAGAGGTGAAGATCACCTGGCTGGGTTCGGCCCCAAGTGCTTCCGCGATCTGCCGTCGCGCCTGCTCGACTCCCGCCCGCGCGGCCCGCCCGAACCGGTGGGCGCTGGACGGATTCCCGAAGGACTGCTCGGTCAGGTACGGCATCATGGCGTCCAGTACCTCCGGTCTCACTGGGGTAGTGGCGGCATGGTCGAGGTAGACGGGCTGCTTCATGACAGGAAGATAGCGCGGTTTTCGGGGTCCCGGTTCCCCCTAAATGCTTCTGACCCCCAACTTCACGACGTCGTCCACTTCCATCGTCTCATGGGTAAAGAAAGGCTCGCCGTAGCGCTGGCGAATCAAAGAGCCGTAGTGGGCATTCTGGGTTTCGACCAGGGAGTAGAGGTCTTGGCCGGTAGGGAAGATCTCGCCTGCGGCCTTAGCGCCGTCGAACTGACTGGCGTAGCATTTGATGGCCGCGAGCTTGCGATCGAACTGCGCGCTGATGTCTACCACGAAGGTGGGCTTCACCGGATCCTCCCGGTAGGACAGGGCATACAGCAGCTTGTGAGGGCGGTGGGCCGTGCCCGGGGCATCGTACCGGTCGAGTCCAGCGAGGAAGCTGGCGTCGCGGCCTAACTCGGAGGCCACCCGGTGGTCTGGGTGGCGCCCGACTGGAAAGGGGAGGATGACCACTCGCGGGGAGAAGTGCCTGATATGGGCGACGATAGCCGCACGAGCCTCATCCGAGTTCTGAAGATGGGCGTCGGGCAATCCGGCGTTGCGGCGCTCCCTAACCCCGAGAATCTTTGCGGCGCGCTCCGCCTCCTCGGCGCGGAGCGAGGCGCTGCCCCGGGTTCCTGTCTCTCCCGCTGTTAGATCCAGAATACCAACCGAATAGCCCGCATCCACGGCCTTGAGCAGGGTGCCGGCACAGGTGAGCTCGACGTCGTCCCGGTGCGCGGCAATGGCGAGAATGTCGACTGGCATCGGCCAAATAAAGCGGAACCGGTGAACCGTGAACAGTTCATGCCATCTTTCGCCGGTACCGCTTCGCTACCATTACCGCTCCCCAGCTGAATACCAGAACTGGGACCACGAAACCCAGGGAGGCAATCACACCCGCTAACACGCCCACGAAGTTCCGCCAGGCAGTCTTGAATGCTTCGCCGATCACGTTCCGGCCCGGATGAGTTGCCACTAGAGGAGCCGGCTCGTAGAGGTTGACCGAAAGGGTGCTGAGCTGGGCGCTGGCCTTGAGAAAACGCACCCGGCCCTCCATTCGCTCGATCTCCTCTCGCACCCGCGCAATCTCACGCTCAACGGAGAGCACGTCCTGCAGTTTCCCGGTGCGGGTTCGAAGGATTTCTACCAGCCGCTCTTCCATCCGGCGAGCGTTCGCTACCCGCGCTGTGAGATCCACGAACTCCTCACTTACGTCCTCGGCGCCGACGTTGACGAACTGCAGCCGGCCGAGTGGCCTCAGCCCTTCAGTAAGGTCGTCGAAGCGGGCCGCCGGCACTTTCAGCTGCAGCGTCGCCGAACGGATCTGATTCCGACCACTCTGTATCGAGGCATCCGCCACAAACCCTCCCACTCGCTGAACGATCTGCCTCAACGCGGCCATTGAGGTTTCGAGCGAGTCAACCTCGATGCTGGCCTGCCCTGTGCGTACAATGAGACGGGAGCCGGTATCCCAACCGGTCGGCCGGGCCCAGGTTTCGACCTCCTCGGCTTGAGCCGAGGGCTGAGTATCCGACCTAGGTCGTTCACCCACATTTCCCAGGGCCACCGGACTGGCGGATTTGGCCTGATCAACCGTGCCGGGCCGATCGGGAGTCGACTCGGACCGGGTTTGGGAACGGTCACACGCCATCAGCAGGGCCGCCTGGAGCAGCCCAATCACTAGGATCTGTGCTCGCACAATGCCTCCTTGGGGAGCACAGGAGATGCTGCTGACTGGTTGGCTTGCACACTGCAGGGGATTGCGGCTGTCCGGCCTTACTCGTACCTCAGCGCTTCGACCGGATCCATCTTCGATGCCTTGTTGGCAGGATAGAGGCCGAAGAGCACCCCGGTAAGAATCGACGCCGCCACCGCGGCTACCACCGACACCAACGGCACGGTGGCGGGAATGGGGCTGAAGGACCGGATTGCCCAGGCGAGGAGGGCGCCCAGCGCCATCCCGATCACGCACCCGACCAGCGTCAGCGTCGCCGCCTCGACCAGGAACTGGAACATGATCTCCCGCCGGGTGGCGCCGAGCGCCTTGCGGACTCCGATCTCTCGGGTTCGCTCGGTCACCGAGATCATCATGATCGCCACCACGCCCACGCCGCCGACCATCAGGCCGACGCTCGACAGCACGATCATCGCGATGAAGAACGCGGCGGTGATCTTGTTGAAGGTGTCGAGCACCCGGTCTTGGGTAACGACCGCAAAATTGTCCGGAGCACCGGGTCGAAGTCCCCGCTCGGTCCGGAGCGCCGCCACCACCTGATCCTGGGCCTCCTGCACGGTGGCGGAGTCTGTCGGGAGCACCGCGATCTCCATCCACCCCTTCTGATAGTCGGCTACCTTCGTGAAGGTGGTATGGGGAATGGCAAGTCTCGGCTCGTCCGCGTTGCTGAACAGACTGGCGGCCTCGGCGTGGAGACCGATGACCTCGAAGGGCTCGCCGAAGAGCTTGATCCGCTTCCCGATCGGATCCCGCCGGGGGAAGAGCGACTCGGCCAGCTTGTCATTGATGATGACGACCCGAGCACCCGCCGCGTACTCCATGTTGGTGAAGTTACGTCCCGAGAGAATGTCTCCCCCATTGACCAGATTCCAGGTAGGGGTCATGCCTGCCATGTCTACGCTCTTGAGTTCCACTCCCTCGAAGCTCACCGGGCCCTGGCTGTACTCGCCGATGTTTATCTCCCGAACGGTGGGCAAGCTCCGAATGAGCTGCGCCTCCTCGACCGTGAGCCAGGGCATCCGCCGCCAGGGTGAGAGCTCATCCGATCCGTCCGAGACCTCGAGCCCTCCCGAGAAGTAGCGCTGGACGAAGAACGTTTTCGGCCCCGCCGCTTCCAGAATGCTGGTAATGCTGCGGTTGATGCCGGTGATGGCCGACCCCATTGCAATCACCACCGTGACGCCGATCGCAACCCCAAGGATCGTGAGAGCCGCGCGCACCTTGTTGGCCCGGATGGAGTCGAGCGCGATGGCCGATCCTTCCAGCATCCGGGAGACAAAGCTCCACTTCCGCCGCGGCGTCATTCAGCCCTCAAGGCCACGATCGGATCCAGGCGGGAGGCTCGGCTGGCGGGATAGACCCCAGCCGCCATTCCGACCGCCATGCCGAGCACCACGCCCACCACGATGGACCAAGGGGCCACCGCAGCCGGGAGCGGCGTGACGGCCTTGACCACAAATGCCAGCGCGATGCCGAGTCCGATGCCGAGGGCCGCACCGACGGAGGCGAGGGTTGCCGACTCCACCACGAACTGAGCCATAATGTCCCGCCGGCGCGCGCCGAGCGCCTTGCGAATGCCGATCTCCCGAGTCCGCTCGCTGACCGCCATGAGCATGATGTTCATGATCACGATGCCGCCGACCACGAGCGAGATTGCCACCAGCCCCGGGAGTGCCACGAACAGAATCCGTGAAATCTTTTCCCAGCTGCCCAGCGCCCCCTCCGCCGTCTGAAAGGCAAAGTTGCTTTCCTCCCAAGGCTTCAACTGCCGGCGGCTGCGCATCAGGGCCTCGGTCTCGTCCAACGCCACCTGCATCTGCCCGGGGTTGGCGGTCTGCACGATAAGTGCATCGAGAATGTTGATGGGGCAGATGAGGCGCCGGCCCGGGGCACTGAACGGCATGATGGCAAACTTGTCGAGCGAGATGCCGAACAGCGTTCCTTGCCGGGATACCACTCCGATCACCCGGTAAGGAATGCCGCCGATGAAGACTTGTTTGTTCAGCGGCTCCACCCCGGCCAGGAGTTTCTGGGCGACCTCGGTTCCGATCACCAGGACCGGCTGGGAGGTGCGCACCTCCTGCGCGGTGAAGGCCCGTCCGGCTTCCAGCTCGTAATTCTTGATCCGGAAGTAGGTGTCTTCCGTGCCCACCAGATTGACGTCGCGGGCGATTCTCCCCTGGTAGTGCAGCGCCACCCGGTCCTCGCAGAAGTTGGCAAAGGTGGCAGGAGTTTTCACCCGCTCACGCACGTAGGCGGCGTCGGAGTAGGTGATCCGGGGGCGGCGGCGCCAGGCGAGCCACACGTCGTCGGGGACATTGCCGGTGGTGATGTAGGGCCGCTGCCGCAGCTGGAAAGTGTTGGCGCCCACCAGGGTGTTAGCGAACCGATCCTCCATGTACCGGTTCATACCCTGGACGATGGAGACCACGGCAATCAGAAAGGTGACCCCGATGAGCACCCCGATCAGGGAGAAGAAACTTTTCAGCTTCTGCGTCCGGATCGTTCGCAGCGCCATCCAGATGGCTTCCAGCAGCCGCATTACGAGGCCTTCGTCTCCCGCGCCTTGGTGGTGTCCGCCTGGCGGACCCTGGCGCCGTCCTTGAGATCGCGAATGGCTTGGTAGGTGCCTGCGACGATGGTCTCGCCCTCTCTCAAGCCGTCAACCACCTCGAAGTACTCTTCACCGGCAACTCCGGTCTTGACCGGCCGAAAGGTGGCGACGCCGTTCCGGACCACGAAGACGCCCTCCGCCTCCCGCTTCTTGAAGCGGGCCCGCAGCGTGTCTATGGCCGGCGCCCCCTCAGCCTCGTTGGGGACCTTCTCGTGCTCCCGCACCGTCAGCGCGATGATCGGAATGCTGACTGCCCGGTCCCGGGTGTCGGTGATGATCCGCGCCGTGCAGCTGAGGTCGGGGCGGATGTCCGGGGGAGGCTTGCGCAGCGTAATCTCCACATCGAAGTCGACCGCCCGATCGGTAGAACCCGATGCCGTTTCAGTGGGCGTGAGCTTGGCACTGTGGCTGATCTTGCTCACGTCGCCCCAGAACGTGGTGTCGGGATAGGCGTCGATCGTCACCTCCACTGAGTCGCGCTGCTTGAGCCGCACCACATCGGTCTCATCGACCTGGACCTTGGCCAGGATCACCGACAAGTCGGCAACCGTCATCAGTAGCCCGGTCTCCCGGGAGAAAGTGCCCGGGACCGCCACCTCACCTTCTTCGACCGCCAGGCGAACCACCCGACCGCTCATCGGTGCGGTGAGCCGGGTCTTGGCCAGATTGTCCTTGGCCTCCTGCAGACTGGCTCGTGATTGCTCCAGCTGGGCCCGCGTGGACTGATAGGTGGCCTCGGCCACGTCAAACGCCGTCTGGGCCTGCTCGACGGCCTCGGGGGCGATCAGATCCTTACCCAGCTGGGTCAGCTGGTGGGCGCGATTCCAGGCCCGCTGGGCCTGGTCCCGGGTAGCCCGGGTCTGCACCAGCACCGCCTGGGTGGAGGCCACCACGCCCTGCGCCCGCGCCACGGCTGCCTGGTACTGAGCCGGATCGATCTGCAGCAGAAACTGCCCTTTCTTGACGAGATCCCCCTCGCGCACCGCGATATCGATGATCCGGCCAGTGATGTCCGCGCTGATGTCGACTGACGTCTTGGCTTCGATCTTTCCGCTGGCCGTCACCGAGCTGACCAGGTCGCGCCGGCTGACTTCCTCCAGTCGGACCTCGGTGGCGCGGTTTTTTTGCCGGTAGACTCGAAAGGCGACTAGCCCGGCAACTGCCAGGACCACAATGCCGACAACCGTCCATACCTTTGTTCTGCGCGACATGTGCGATCCTCAGTTAGGAGGCCTGCGGTAAGGCATCCAGGCTACACACCTACCAGTCATGGAATGGCCCTTTGAGGTGAGATGCGACGGGCCGCAATACGCGGACATCGCCGCAGTGGTTTCAACTTGCGACAGATAACTTCTTCCGGGGCTGCTCTTCAACGAGTTACGGGTGGGTGTACCGCGAGTACCGCTCAGTCCTTGGCTCGGCCTACCCGGATGTTCGACTCCGGAAGCACCAGGCTCACCAACCCCTGACCATCCGTTTCCATAGTTCCCCTGATGCCCCCGGTGAGGCTCACCTGTCCCCCCGAGTCCCGCCGCGCAACGAACGAGGCCCGCCGTGCAGTCCGGGGGAAGACCGCGGTGAGTGACCGGCCGTTCGGCGTGGCGAGATCGGCCACAGCGACGTAGAGGGAATACACGTTGTCATCCAGCAGCACGACGTCCGGGCCACCCGGCATTTCGCGCCCTGCTTCCGATCCCTTGGCCACAGTGCGGATGATCAGGCGAGCCCCGGAGCCCGCCGCCAGAATAACGGTGGGTCCGTTAGGCCCTTCGACGTCCAGCTGGAACTTGGCCAGAGATGACTCCGCGGTTCGCTCCAGACTGGCGGTGATGCGAAGCGTGGGGTTGGTGGCTGGATAGTGGGCGTTGGCGAGCAGGGTTGAGCCGGGTGCGCCGCGCCCTCGCCCGCGCGCCAAGTGGGAGTCTTCCCGGCCGATCTCGCGGCCATCCTGCTGGATTACCAACTTGACTTCGGCGACTTCCTGAGCCTGGAGGCGACCTGCGGCAGCAAGCAGGAGCAGAAGGGCGGCCAGACGCATGGCATCTCCGATCATGTCAGGATCTGGTCAAGCAACTGCTGACCCGGTCGAGGATAAATCTATACAGCCGCTCACCTTTCTGGGCGGTGGCCAGACTGGGATATCCCACCGAGCCGGGGGAGCCTCGGGGGAGTCTCCGGCTCTGCCCCGGTCGGTAGCGGCCCAGCAGATTGGGCGGCAGCTCGAAGTCCTGCGCCAGATCCATCCGAACCAGATGTGGGGCGAGGAACAAGAGCAACGACGTGTCCAGCTCGCCGCCGTGGATTGGCGAGGCCGGGCGGTCCAGCAGGCTGCCGAAGTTGATGCTGAAGATGTCCAGCACCTGGACGGTAGCCTCGTCGGTCCGAATGGCGCTGAGCGCCTCGAGGTGGGCCTCGCTGGACTGGGCGGTGATAATGAAGAACTCGCGAACGCCTGCCCCCTCTTCCCAGGATTCGATAAGTTCGTTCATCACCCGGTGCAGCGTCCGCCGCCTCAGATTGGCCCCGCCTGGAAAGGGGCGAGTCGTCGCATGCACGCCGTACTCGACGGTGGGAACCCGGGTAACGCCGAACCTCTCGGAAAGGTCGTCCGCCAGGCGCTCCACGATGATCGTATCGCAGCCGAGCGGTAGGTGGGGGCCGTGCTGCTCGGTAGTTCCTACCGGGACGATCAGCGCCGGGCGCTCTCGCAGGCGCTCTCCGACCGCACTGGGCGTCATTTCCTTCAATCGCCAGGGGTGTCGATCCTGATTCATCGCGGGCGTTGGTGGGTCGTATTAGTGGTCGCCGCCGGGGGCGCAGCCGCCGAGTGGCTGCGGCAGCCCGGCTGGAGCTGGGTGTGCATTGCCTGGCTGGCTGTGGCGTTACTCGCGGCCGCCCTCTGGCCACTGAGAGGATGGCGCCGGTGGGGCCTCATGCTGCTGCTTGGCGGACTCGCGGTCGCGCTCACTCAGTCGCAGCGCCAGCTGAAGGCGATCGAGTTGCGCTGGCCGGAGGAACGAGAACGGCGGGTGACTGCCGCGTCGGAGCACTTGGCCAGCGACCTCCACGCCGCGCTCCATCGGGCGGAGCGTCTGGCCGATGCTGCGGCCGGCACCGCCTCATTCAGCCAGTCCGGCGCCCTGCGGGTGTTGGAGCGTTTGGTCCCCTCCTCCGGGCCGGAGATGAGTGTGGTGGTGTTCGACCAGCGGGGAAACCCCTGGGCGTGGGCTGGCCGACACCGGTTGCCGCACCGCAGCGAGGGCGACTCGTTTGCCGCCCGGACCAGTAGATATTATGTCGTGCTGGAGGCACGGCGCCACTCGCCCGACGGGCGGAGTGCCGTCGCCGGCGTGCTGATCTGGGCCCACCCTGCCGTCCCCGACCGAGGGCGCAGTCTCGCCGAACTGTTTCGCACCCGGACCGAAGTGGGGCTCTCGGTCTATCCCGCAGGCACCGCCCCCAACAGCAGCGACGTGTTCGATTACGAGGAGCCGACCACGACCGGCTCCCGGCTCCTCTTCAGCGTTCAACCGATTCCCCCGGAACAGGGCGCGGCTAGAGAGCTGGTCTTTCACCGGGTGAGCCGGCTCGCGGTTTGGCTGCTTCTCCTGGCATTCGCTCTGGCATTGAGCCTCGCTGTCGCACCGGTCGAACGCTTTCTGCTTCTGGGGCTGGTCTTGTGGCTGGCTGCTCGCGCACCGGTCGGTGCGGCGCTTGGACTACAGGGCCTGTTCTCACCGGCGACGTTCTTTCGCCCACTCCTCGGACCGCTGTCGGGCTCCGCAGGCGTACTGGCCCTCGCCGGAATGCTGCTCACCATGGCCGGCGTCTGGCTCTGGCGCCGGCGGATGCCACGTCGCTGGTACGGCATTCTGATGGGGATCCTCCTGCTGCTCGCGGCTCCCTATCTGATCAGTAACCTGGGCCGAGGCATCACTCCCCCTGCCGGGGGTGTCTCGATAGGACTCTGGCTCACCTGGCAGCTCACGCTGGTAGTGGCGGCGTCGGCGCTGATCGTGCTGGCCGCCGCTCTGTTTCGCGGCGATTCGCCGGAGCCTCCCAGTCGCCGTCGCATCGTCGTTGCCGTAGCCATCGCCCTGGGGGCAGCCGTTATCGGAGTCCTGGTGTGGAGCCCGCGGGGTGGGTGGCCTGACTGGTACACCTTCCTTTGGACTCCGGCGCTGCTCCTGGTGGCGCTCCCCGCGCCGCGCTGGGCCACCATCACCGGCGTCGCTCTGGTGGCAGGTAGCTCAGCGGCGCTGGTCACCTGGGGCGCCGCGCTGGCGGGCAGGGTGCAGGTCGCACAGCGGGATATCGCCCGGCTGGGTGAAGAGCCCGATCCGCTTGCGGTGCCGTTGTTGGAACGCTTCGGGGAGCAGCTTCGGCGTGCGCCGCCACCAGTCAACGCCTCTCAGATGTACGCTCTGTGGCATGGCTCTGCGTTGAACAACCAGGGATATCCGGCCCACCTCGGTCTCTGGACCCAGTCCGGCCAGCTGCATGACGAGCTGAGCCTGGACTCGCTGGACCTGTCATCCGAGCTGCTCGGCGGATTGGTGCGCAGCTTTGCCGCCCTGGATACCCTCAAGGTTACCCAACTGGTCCGGATGCCTGGCGTGCATCACGTGCTGCTGGTGCGGCTCTCGCCGGAGCGGGTGATGACCGCTTCGATCGGTCCTCGAACCGAGCTGATCCTCCCCGCCAGAGTGGGCCGCCTGCTCGAGCCGTCTCGGCGTCACGCGCCGCTCTACCAGCTGAGCCTGGCCCCGCCGGGGTCCTCGCCTGTGACTGACGCGGCGTCCCTCTGGCGAAGGGAAGGGTGGTCGCTGCGGCGGGAGTATCCCTTGGTGCTGGCCGGTGAATCGCGTTCGGTGCACGCCACCATCAACCTCCGTGGCCCGGTGCCGTTGTTCGTGCGGGGCGCGCTGGTTGTGCTGCTCGACGCCGCGGTTCTCGCTTTGCTCTGGCTGATTGCCGAGCTGGTGGCGGGTATGCGGCTTTCCCGGCCGCGCTGGGGCAGCATGGTCCGATCCTTCCGGGTTCGTCTAGCATTCACCCTGGGAGCCTTCTTCATCCTGCCGGCGGTCGGGTTCGCCGCCTGGAGCTTTGCTCGACTAGCCAACGAGGCCGAGCGAAGCCGGGACCTTCTCATCACCCAGACGCTGAGGGACGTCGTGGCGGGCAGCAGTATCTTCCGCGCCGATTGGCCCGAGCCCGAACGGCTGGCCCGCCTGAGCCAGCGCATCGATGCCGATTTCGTGGTGTACCGAGGAGGGTCGCTCAATGTCACCAGCAACCCGATCCTGGAGGACCTCGGCGTGGTGGGCCGGCTTATGGACCCGTCCGCATTCGAGCTGCTCGCGCTCGATGGGGAGCTCGAGGTGACCCGGGGAGGCTCGCTCCCGCAGCTGGCCGAGCGGGTTGGCTACCGGGTGTTTCGGCCGGGTGGTCCGACCGAGATCGGGGTCCTGGCAACCCCTCAGCTCGCCGACGATGCCTCTCTAGCGGTGAGGCAGTTGGATCTCGCGTTGGTATTGCTGCTCGCCACCCTCACCGGGGTGGCCGCGGCCTTGCTCGGGGCCAGGGTTGCAGCCCGCACTCTTTCTCGTCCAGTGGCCGAGCTGAGGCGGTCGGCCCTGGCGCTCGGAAAAGGCGAGGCAATGCCCCATCACTCCGGGCGTCCGCCGCTCGAGTTCGAGCCGGTGTTCGCGGCCTTCGAGCGCATGGCGGCCGACATTCGATCGACCCAGCATGCTCTGGAGGAAGCGAGGCGCCGCACGGCGACTGTGTTGGCAACCGTTGCCACCGGCGTCGTGGGCGTCGATCCCTCGGGAAGAGTCCTCATTGCGAACGGGCAGGCGGTCGAACTGCTGGGGATCGAACTGAAAGAGGGCGAGCCCTTCCTGGAGCGGCTGCCACCTGAGCTCCTCCCGCTGGCCACGGCGGTGCGGCGATTCCTGGGCAACCCGACCAGCGACGGTGCCGTGGAGCTGGACGTTGCCGGCCGCCGGCTCTCCCTGCAGCTGGCTTCGCTCGGCCCCGATCTCCGAGGCGCCGTGCTGGCCCTGAATGATGTCTCCGAGGTCTCCCGCGCAGAGCGGGTGCTGGCGTGGGGAGAGATGGCGCGCCAGGTCGCGCACGAGATCAAGAACCCGCTCACCCCCATGCGGCTGGGGATGCAGCACCTCCGCCGGGTATACCGCGACCGGAGAGAAGAGTTCGATCGCACCCTGGACGAGACCGCCGCTCGGATTCTGGCGGAGATCGACCGGCTCGACACCATCGCCCGCGCGTTCAGCCGCTTCGCCGCCCCTACGCCGCAGGGCCAGGCGCTCGAGCGGGTCGACCTCCAGGGGGCAGTGGGAGAGGTGGTTCAGTTATATCGGCTGGCAGAGGAGGGCTGCGAGGTGAGAATGACGGCTCAGTCGGAGGCTGTTGGCTGGGCCCGCCCCGACGAAGTGAAGGAGGTGGTCGTCAACCTGCTGGAGAACTCGCGTAACGCGAATGCGACTCTGGTGGACGTCACCGTCGGGCCCGGATTCATCAAGGTGGCTGACAACGGTGTCGGCATTCCAGTAGAGCTGCTTCCCCGCGTCTTCGAGCCGCGCTTCTCAACAACTACTAGTGGATCAGGGCTGGGGCTCGCGATTGTGAAACGTCTGGTCGAGGGATGGGGCGGACAGGTGGCATTGGAGAGCGGCGAAGACGGCACGGTCGTGACGGTACAAACTGGGCGGGCTCCTAGCGACTCGTTCCCCGGGCCCGCTCGGCCGCAGCCGCCGTGAGCGCCTCCTCCTGGGTCTTGACCCGACGCAACAGGCGAACCGCAGTCTGCATCTGCCGGTCGGAGAGGGCCCGCCGGCGAGCCTCGGCCGCAGGCCCGAACAGCTCGCGGGTGATCTCGTAGCCCAGCTGCTCGTCCACGTAGGCGGAGGCGTTGTCGAAGGTGGGGCGGGGGATTTCGAGACCGATGAGCTGAAGCCGCTCGTACACCTGGTTCCGCATCTCGTCTGTCACCCGATAGGACTCGAACTTAGGCGCTCGCGGGTTCTTCTTCAGGTCGGAGGCGAAGTCGGACAACACACTGCGAAACAGCCCCATGTCCTCGCCCAACAGATTGAGGAACGAGCGCTCAGCATCGGAGCGTGGGGTGCCCCGTACCATCAGATCGGGCAGGATGCCACTGGCATCGGGGATGGCGCGGCCGGCATCGGAGTGATAGAGCCGCGGGGCGAGCGCGGGAGTCCGATTGCCCATTGCGCCCTGGCCATCGAGTCTGGCGCGCTGAACCGTCCGGCCGCTCGGGGTGTACCAGCGGGCGGTGGTGAGCTTGATGGCAATCTCGTCGCCGAGCGGATAGGTAGTCTGGAGCACGCCCTTACCGAAGCTGGGCGTTCCGACGATGACCGCACGATCGTGATCCTGTAAGGCCCCGGCGATCAGTTCTGCCGAGCTGGCGGTGCCGTGGTTCACCAGCAGCCCGATCCGGAGATCACCCCATCCGCCGGACTGACCCGCCAGGTACACCTTAGAGTGGCCGGTGGATCGCCCTTTGGACACGGCGACCGTATCACCCGGCCGGAGGAAGAGACTGGCCAGCCGCACGCCCTCATTGATGAGGCCGCCGGGATTGCCCCGAAGATCCAGCACCAGCGAGGTCATGCCCTCGCCAACCAAGCGGTCCACGGCGTCCCGGAGCTCGATTTCTGCGCCCTCACTGACTCGGCGCAACTCGATATATCCCACGCCGCCGCCGAGCAAGATTCCCTTCGATGCAGCCGGGACGTGCACGACGGTTCGGGTGAGCTTGCGGACCACGGGGGTACTCGATCCCCAGGGCCGCACCACTACCATCACGACCGGGCCACTGCCACCGGCCAGCGCTTCCTCGATCCGACGAGCCGACCACCCCTCAGTGTTCTTGCCATCGATGCTGAGGATCACGTCTCCCGGGGAAAAGGCATTGCGCGCGCTTCCGGTTCCGAACTCCGAGGCGAACCCCACGTCGACTTCAGTTCCGGACATCTGACGTTGATACTGCCGGTAGCTCTCGCGGCTCAGCAGCTCGGCATAGGGATCGTGAAGGGATGACACCAGAGCCTTGGCGGCGGTCTGGTAGAGCTCGCCTTCCTCAAGAGAGTCGATGTAGTGGGTATGGATCGAGGCGACGACGTTCTCGAACAAACGGGCCTGCTGGTAGACGGTGCCTTCCGGCGCGGCCTTCCGACGAAGGAGCCAGCCTCCGCTGAGAATGGTGAGTGCGAGGATCGCTATGAGCCCCGTCCAGCGGGCTTTAGCGGATGGTCCTTTCATGCCGAATAGCTCCCGCGAAATGCCAGAAGGTCTGCCGGATGCATCCCCCTACGCGTGGGAAACGCTGTATCGAGTACCGACAGTGTAAGGGCAGCAAATTGAGGGCCGTTGAGCTAACTCAATGCCCCCGCGGGTTGCCCGGGTCGTAGGTCAGGCTCGAGTCACGCCACACGGCGGCGGAGGCCACGTGGCAGGCCTCGACGAAGATGCTCGCTGGATGGCTGCCACGCTGCAGCAGGGCATGAAGCATCTCGTGCCGGACCAGCCACTCCTCACCCAGGGCGCTGGCGGGCAAATAGATTCGGTTCCCCTCCCGAACCCACCAGGCGTGCGCCATCTCGCCGGCCAGTTCAATGGCACCTGCAGGGGCGTCGACAGCATAAAACTGTACCTCCGTCATCTTCCCCGATTTGCCTGAACAGGCCACCGTTTTGTCCCACCACTCCTGGTATAGTCCCAGAGTGGGGACAGCCCACGAACGGCCCAGCGGGGCCAACGGAGCGCCTGCAGCACGCGGCGCCGCGCAGGCGCTGGTTCCCGCTAAGAGCAGGACAGCGGCGAACAACCGACCCATTCTCTCACTCCGGATCTGGGCGCCTCGCAGCGGTGGCGGGCTGGGGGGAACTCCACCGTCTGGGGCTGGGCGGTGCCTCATAGCGACACCGGCCGGAAATCGCTGCAGGTTTCGGTCCACTTTCGCGGCGGACCGGTACCCGGCCGGGCCTGGGCGCATCCTAGGTTCTGGAGCCACTTTCCTTAAGTAGGCCATGCTCGCCCGAGTTCGTTCCGCGGCGGTGCTGGGTATCGATGCTTACCCGGTGGACGTCGAAGTGGACATCTCCAGCGGCCTGCCCTCGTTCTCCACCGTTGGCCTGCCGCAAGGTGCGGTGAAGGAGGGCAGGGAGCGGGTCAGTGCCGCACTGGCCAACGCCGGCTTTTCCTTCCCCTTAAAACGGATCACGGTCAACCTCGCGCCCGCTGATGTGCGGAAGGATGGCTCCGCGTTCGACCTTCCCATCGCGCTCGGCATTCTGGCCGCCAGCGGGCAGTTGCCGGAGCGGCGCCTGCGAGAGCACCTGATCCTGGGCGAGGTCGGTCTCGAGGGCAGCCTTCGCCCGGTGCGGGGTGCTCTTTCGATGGCGCTTGCCGCACGGGCAGCGCGCTACCAGTCGATTCTTCTGCCCCACGCCAACGTGCCCGAAGCATCGGTTGTCGAAGGCCTGGACGTGTGCGGCGCACGAACGCTGCTCGAAGCCTGCCATCATCTGAGCGGCTGCCGCCCGATCGCGCCCACTCGAGCCGATGTTGCCGCCCTTACGTCCAGCTCTGAAACCGACCCGGCGGACTTCGCCGACGTTCGGAGTCAGGCCGCTGCCAAGCGGGCACTCGAGGTCGCTGCGGCCGGCAGCCACAACATCCTGCTCATTGGATCACCCGGAGCCGGAAAGACCATGCTGACTCGCCGGCTCCCTTCGATACTCCCCTCAATGAGCCTCGAGGAGGCGCTGGAGACAACCAAGATTCACAGCGTCGCAGGCACTCTCCTGCCGGGCCAATCGCTTCTTACCATGCGCCCGTTTCGCGCACCCCACCACACTATCAGCGACGCCGGTCTCATCGGCGGCGGGTCGTCGCCCCGGCCGGGTGAGGTGAGCCTGGCGCACGGCGGCGTGCTGTTCCTCGACGAGCTTCCCGAGTTTCGTCGGAACGTGCTGGAGGTCCTGCGGCAGCCAATGGAGGACGGCGTCGTCACTCTGAGCCGCGCGGCGGTGAGCCTGACCTATCCTGCGCGCTTCATGCTGGCCGCAGCGATGAACCCATGTCCCTGCGGCTACCTCGGGGATGCGGTCCATCCCTGTAACTGCGGAGCCATCGCCATCGAGCGCTATCGCTCGCGCATATCCGGACCGTTGCTCGACCGGATCGATATCCACCTCGAGGTGCCCGCGGTGGCTTACCCCGACATCGGCACCGAGCAGGGCGCGGAGCGGAGCGTCACGGTGCGGGCGCGAGTGGAGTCGGCGCGAGCGGTGCAGCGCCGGCGATTTCAGGACCAGCCTGGAATCCACGCCAACGCCCACATGACCGCGCGAGATCTCCGGCGCTACTGCCGGCTCACTCCGCCGGTCGAGTCGGTGCTGCGGCAGGCAGTGACCCGACTAGGTCTCTCGGCCCGGGCCTATCACCGGGTGCTCAAAATCGCGCGCACAATTGCCGATCTGGCTGGCGCGGCCGAGCTTTCGGCAGCCCACGTTGGCGAGGCGATTCAGTATCGAAGCCTGGATCGGAAGAGGAAATTTGTATCGGATAGTCGCTAGTCGCCAGGGCCGCGGGGGTCACAGTGTCATGCCGAATGAAAGGTGGAGATGGAGACGACGGAGCCACGCTGTCTCCGCAGCGGTGACGGGCAAGCCCTGGAGCAAGGCATTCAGTACATCGTTGGCGTCTCGGAGATCCAAGTCGGAGGGATTGAGCTTGTAGCCCAGGCTCAGGCGCACGGCACCCACCGGGGTCTGATAGCTGAGACCGGCGCCGGCGGAGAAGCGCACGTCGGTCTCCCCTTCCAATGCCGGCACGAGGAACCGCTCATCCGGCGTCCAAACCCGCCCTGCGTCCAGGAAGAGCGCGGTTCCCCACGCACTCGACATCCACGGGCTGGGAAGCCTGAGCTCGAGCGTTCCGGTCAGCCGGGCCAGAGCGCCGATCGGACCGTAACCGTCAGCCGAGAGAACGGTGTCGGCACCCACCACGTTGGCCTCGATGGCGGGAAACTTGGGACCCAGCAGTCGACTGCTCCATCCCCGTACATCGTCGGTGCCTCCTGCCGTCATGGTTTCGTCTCGCAGCCGGATCAAGGAGTAAGCTGGATTGTCCTGCGGCCCGGGAATGCTCTTCCCGAACGGAAGCAGCCGTCCCGCGCTGATCCGCGCCGCCAAGCCCGCCTTGCGGCTCAGGGGATAAAATCCGGAGAGCGAGACGTCGAGCCGGCCAAACTGCACCGTGCTCAGCGCAGCCGGCATGGTCAGCTCTGCCCGGGGGCGGATGGACCAACCCCGCCGGGGATTGGCCAGGTCATCCAGGTTGCCGAACGAGCCGCTCAGTGCCAGTGAGCTCCGGTCGATGTCGCGCCCGAGGGAGTCTACTAAAGAGGGGACCTGGAGAGCGAGCAGTTCTCCCAGGTTGATCGATCCCGACGAAGCATTGCCGAAGCGATACTCGTAGATGTGGCTTGCGCTGTAGCGATACTCCAGCGCCACCGAGGACAATCCTCCTAGACGGTAGAGCAGGATCGTCGAAAGGCCAATGTCGGTGGACTGGTCTTGCAGGTCATCCCGGTATTCGGCGAAGGGACCGACGATCAGGGAGAGTTGCGAGAGGTAGACGTACGGCTGAGTCAAGCTGACCGAGCCCCGCAGCAGCTTCTCGGCCGGGCCGGTAACCGCGCCCGCCCCGGTTTGCACCTCCAGCGATGTGGTCAGGCTCCGAGCACCACCGGTGAAATTGGGATGAGTCCACTGCACCCGGCCGGAAATCCCGGCGCCCTCCGAGATGTAGCCCACCTCGGCCAGCGAGAGTCGGGGGCCCGACTCCATGACCTGCACTTGAACCCCGACGCTGGTGTCGGCATCGGTGCCGGGCTGCAGCTCGATCGTGGCCTGGCGGAAGAGATCGATCTGTTGCAGCCGCATTCTGGCCGCCGCCAGGCTAGCGGCCGAGTACCAATCTCCAGTCTCGAAAGGAAGCTCTCGGAGAACCACCCCGTCGGCGACCGAGCGGTTCCCCGTCACGTCGATGGTCCCGACCCGCCGACGCTTCCCTGGCTCCACCCGAAGCGTGACATCCACCTGATTGGAGTCGGGCTGGCGTGACAACTGGACTCGGGGAAGCGGATACCCGTGATCTTGCAGCCAGGTCTTGGTCAGATCTTGGAGCAGCGCAGCTTCTGCGTCACCGAACCGATGCCCCCGTGCTTTGCTGAGCTGAACCTCGAGCCTGCTCCACGCTGGTAATAGCGAGGAGGGAAGGTTTGCGTCGGCGTCTCCCGCTCGAGTCGCGATCCAGAGATCCCGTAGGGTCACTGCCGGCCCTTCGTCGATCCGGAAGGTCACGTCCACCAGGGTCCCGTCAGCATTGGCCTTCAGTTCATAGTCGATCGCCGGTCGGAGGAAACCGGAGCGATGGTAGAACCGGCTGAGGCGCACCACATCCTTCTGCAGCTCGATCGGATCGAAGCGCTGCGAGCCGGGTGGTTGAATCAAGGGGAGCTCACCGAGGACCCGGCGGATTCCATACAAGGAGCTCCGTCCCTTGAGAGCGAGGACCCCTCCCAGCTCAGCGGCGGTAAAGCTCTCACTTCCGGTGAAGCGAAATCCGATCGACTTCACCCGGGCAGAGGACCGGATGTCGGGCACCGCAGACTGGCTGACCACTGCCTGGGCAGCTCCGGTGCACAGGACCAGCATGAAGTGGAAAGTGAACCCTAAATGCCTCACCGCCGGAGTCTCAGGAAGACTCGGAGGTCACTGCCGCCACCCTGGAGATTGACCAGCATCTGGCGGAGGGCAGCGTACTCCACCTCGAACTCTACCGCTTCCTGCTGGCTGGTCGTGGAGCGGTCGTTCTTTGCTGGGGGCACGATCGCCTGCCGGAAACCGAGATAGAGAGGAGGAGAGACATACTTGCCGCCGACCAGCGTCTGGCCGCCCTGGCGGTCCTGGAGCACCTGCACCACATCGAGGCCGATCCGCTGCCCGGCTCTGCCGGCCACGCTTCCCAGAGCAGCGCCGAAGGCGAGGGAAGCTCCCATGGTCCCCACACTCTGTTCGTCGGATTCCAGGGTCGGATCGGTGCTTGCGGGGCGTCCCGTCGTCAGGTAGGAGGCGATGTCGGCGCTGCGCATGACCGGACGAGAGCCCAACTTTACATCCAGGTTTCCGGTGTCCGACTGGACCGTCGCGGTGATCACCACCGGGGTCGATCCCCCCGCTTCGGTAGTGATGTACTCGGCCTCGAGCCCGAGCCGGGCCTGGTTAAGCGGTCCGTTCAGAGTCACCTCGCCGGACTTGAGATCGAATCGACGGCTCATGAGCTGCACGAAGCTCCGGCCCAGTAGGGGGCGGATCTCGCCCAAGACCTGGATCTCCTCGCCCGGTGCTTTTTTGACCTGAACCTTCCCTGAGAGCTCGACGGCCATGACTGGATCGGTTCGCCGCCGGAGCCAGTTGTTGTGGGACAGATTGACGTTCAGTCCCAGTCCCCAGTTTGACAACAGGACTCGCCGCTGCCGCGAGCGCTCGGCCACTTCCGGCCCGAAGCGGCGCTCCAGGATTCGTAGATCCCCCGGCGAGAGCTCGACTGCCTCGGCGGACGACTGGAGATTCTTGGCCTGGAGATAGAAATCGGTGTCGTGCAACTGGAGTGCGCCGGATAGCTGGGGAGCCTTGCCGGTGCCTTCGAGCCGCAGATTTCCAGTCAGCCCTGCCCGGAAATTGTTGGAGGATGCGGCCCGAAAGTTTTGGACCTGGGACCGGAGGTCGAAGGCCAGGGTGGGGAAGGCCTGCAGGCGCACGGTGCCGCTCAGATCCATCTGCCCCTTATTCCCCCGGACGCGGCCCTGCTCGAACCGGACCTCTTGACCGTTAAGGCGCAACTTGAGGTCGCTACGATAAGTCGCGCCTAGGGAGGGAATTTGGATCCTGCCCTCGTTGAGACTGACAAACCCGGAGAGCTGCGGCGCCTCCAGGGTGCCGCGGGCGTGTACATCGAGGAAGAGTTTGCCTCGGAGGTTCCGCACCTGCTCTGGATCCAACAGCGGTTGAAACTTCTTGACTTCGACGTCCCTGGCTCGGGCATCGATTGCCAGCTGGCCCCCAGGCATACGACTGACCAGGCCAGGTCGGGGGTCGCCGCGTGTCAGCGAGAGCGCCAATGGGAACTGCCCTCTGAGGATGAGGCTGTCACCCTTAGGAGGAGACACCCAGGCGTCGAGTCTCAGGCCCTCGCTGCCCCACACGGCCTGTCCGCCGGACCGGCCGGCCGACTGGTCTCGGGAGTTGACCGCAAGATCCCACTTTGCCCGAAGGCGGGGGGACCGCGCGGGCCCTGTCAGGCTCACCACTCCGTTAAGGACGCCGTCCACCTCATCGAGGCCGAGCGCCCGAGCAACAGGCAGGAGTCGGAGCGAATCCATCGCCGCATCGAAGGATTGCTCCCCCCGAGGATCGATGACCCCGTTCAGGGTGACGAGTCGCGAGCCGGAAGCAAGCCTGAAGTCATTGACCCGAATTCGCTCGCCGTAGCTGATCTCCACCGGGTGCGTCAACGCCCAGCGGCGGTGATCGATGCGGGCAATCAGAGTATCGAGTTGCACTCGAGTCGCATGCGCTTCGGAACTCACCCGAGCCACCACTCGTGCCCGGTTGCGGGCATCGGCCACCGCCTCGGTCCGCAGGCTGAGGTTCCCGTCGCGCGCGCTTCCCTGGATGAGAATGGACCGCAGGAAAGACTTTCCGCTCCTGATTTCGCGAGCAGACAGGTCGGCAGTACCGGATAAGAGGTGGGTGCCGGAAAGCTGTCCGTCTGCCGTGACGGCCAGCTGGGCGACCCTGCGCCCCCCTATCGCGAGGCCCGCAGTACTCAGGTCGAGCGCCACCTGCAGACTGTCCGTGGCCCCACTAGCGGTGATTCTGATGTCGCCGGTATCCAGCCCCATGTCGGCTGTCCCGAAATAGGACGCCAAGGGCGACAGGTCAGCCAGGCGGGCCGTAAGACGGAAACCCACCGGGCCAGGACGTGAATTGCCGAACAACCTCATGGTGCCTGAACCACCCGCAGCTCCGACGTTGGTCCGAAGCGACAGGCTGTCGAGGCTTACAACCCCATTCCATAATCGAACGCTGGCTCCTAACGAGTCCAACCGGAAATCGGCAAGCTGTCCGTTCGCCTGCACCTCGGCTTGGAGGCGCATGCTGTCAGGAGGACCCAGTTCTCCTGAAACAGCGAGCAAAGCGGCCCCTTCGGCGTCAACGGCACGGTTCGGCTGGAGAACGGACGCCAGCTGGGCGATCGGCACCAGCGTCACCAGGGTCACCCTCGGCTGTTTTTCGAACGGAGAGAGCGCCGCACCAATCACGGCGCTGTCACTCCCCGAGCTCAGCCGGCCAATCAGCCTGAGCTCACCACCGTCGAGTCCAGCTTCAATTCGACCGCTGTCGATCGTGGCGCGATCCAGTGACGACCGGCGGAGATCGAGCTTTCCAACCAGCCGGGCCCCTTTCAGGTTCTTACCGCTTCCTTCGGACGTCAGCGAACCAGTCAGTCGAGTGCGGAATCTTTCCTTGTGGAGGAGTCCTCCAAGGTCCAGATCGGCGAAGCGGGCTTCTTGCAGGGTGAAGCTCGGGCGCCGGTCGAACGGCCGAGCCGAGCCGGCGAACGCAAGCCGGCCGGAGCCTGCCTCGACATCACCCTGGGCCTGGACCTTACCCTGATTCAGCTGAACCAGGAGGCGTGCCCGGCGGAGCTCATGTTGGTCGATCCGGCTGTTCTCCAGCCGTACTTCTCCGGTCAGAAGACCGGTCTTGAGATTTCGTCCGACAGCCTGGAGCGAGGCGATGCCGGTAAGGGTCGCTGAGCGTTGGGTGGAGAGGAATCGCTGCAGATCGAATTGGCTGAAACGAAGCTCGGATATGGTCACGCCGCGCCGTGGTCCGCCGAGCCTAGCCCGAGCCTTCACCCTGACTTCGGCGTCGTTCAGCTCTGAGCTGGCCTTGAGCTGGAGTCCGGAGGGCAAGGCACCGAGCTCCAGCGAGAATCGGCCGTCCAGCGCCTTCAACCGGGGCTCCCCCAGCAGGGCGGCAAGGTTCAGGTTGGCGACGGTCCCCCGACTGACTCGCAGCTTCAGGGGCGAGCCCCAGTCGGCAGCGCCCTCCAGTCCTACTATTGCAGCGGACAGTCCCACCCGTCCCCTAAACTCCAGTGCACGGCCCCGAAGCCGAGCCTTGACCCAACCGGAATCGAGCAGTCCAGTGCTGGATGGCCCGACGCGCATCGTAGCCACGCCCTTCGCATTGTGGGGCGGCAATCCTTCGGCTTGAACCCTGAGCGCTACCTCCCGCTCACCAGTACCCAGCCAGCGCGGATCTCGGAGCAACGCGCCACCCCCAGGCAGCCGCAGCCGGGCATGGAGATCGTACCCAGGCATGGAGTCAAACGGTCGCAGCCAGCCAGTAATCCGGCCGGCAGCAGTGCCAAGCTTCCCATTCAGGTCGACCCGAGCTCTTCCCCCGTCGAGTTCCACATCGGCTCGCACACGATGAAGTCCGCCGGAAAGCTCCAGCCTGGTGTTGCCACTGAGTAGAGTCAGCGACTTCCCCGTGACCTCGGCACTGACTCGACCGGCCATTGGCTCGGTCGCACTCCGGCGACCCAACAGGGGAGTGGGGTCGATACCGTAGAGGACGCCGTCAATGGTTGCGTGTGGCTCGGGACCGCTGATCACGGCCCGGAGTCGAGCGCCTCCTGGCCGGTCCAGAGCCGGGATAAAGGTCCGAAGCTCGCGGAACAGAACGGGGCGGGTTTCGAGATTCAGGCTCTGCAGGTCGAGCTGCTTGCCACGGAGGGGCAACGAGACGGAGCCGCTGGCCAGTACGGTGCTGGAGTCCAGTTTCGCAATGAGGTTGCGGACCGTGAGCAGGGGCAGGTCCAATGAACCCTGGGCGGCAAGGCGCACGGTCAGCGCAGAGTGATCCCGAGCGGATCGGAAGTTGGCAATTCCTCGGACTATGGAAAATTCCTGGATGACAGGGCCACGATCCTTGCCCGGCGGTCCAGGGCGCTTGCGCGGCTGAGGGGGGAAGAGCTTCCAGTCGTCGGTGTCCGACTGGTGCAGGGTAACGACCGGCCCGATCAGCTGGATGCGACGAATCGTGATTCGATCGGAGAGCAGCTGCCTGAGGCTATAGCCGATGCGCGCGGTGTCGCATTGCAAAAGAACGACACCATCGTTCCGCACGATTCGGACACCGCGCAGCTCGACCCCCGAGAAGTAGTTGCCGGCAACATCGGCCACGGATGCTGTGGTCCCCGGAATCACCCTCCCGGCCAGCGAGTTTACCAGCCGAACATCGGCGCCGGCACGCAGGATGAGCAGCGCCGATAAAAGGAGTAGGACCCCCCCGGCAACCAGGAAGAGCACGACACGGGCGCGGATGCGGATCACGGATGAGCCTCAGGCCTCGTCTCCTGGTCGGCAAGCAAGGAAGCGCTGCCGTCGAGCCCGGGAGACGACCACGTAAGTGGCGGAATTAGGCGATGGTAGCACTCGGACGGCCGCCGGATACTGGACCTTGGTCTAAGATGCGCCCGGAAAACCTGGGCCGATAGCTGGCGGCTATGGGCAATCTGGCCCATACTACCCAGATCCATGAGCTTGGCAGAACCTCAGATTCGTACCGCGACCCACTCCCGCAATCGGCCCCTGACAGACATCGGGCTCCGGGTGTCCTGGGCTCCCAATCACAAGGCCCTCCGAGCGGCCCTGGTCGTCGCCGTGGCCTATTACCTTGGGGCCAAGCTCGGGCTCGCCCTGACCCTGCGGCCCAGCCCGATCTCGACGCTGTGGCCGCCGAACTCGATTTTGCTGGCCGCGCTCCTCCTCACCCCGGCCAACTGGTGGCCGATCATCTTGCTGGGCGCCTTGCCGGCGCACCTCGCTGTGGAGCTGCCGAGCGGCTTTCCTCCCCTGTTGGTCATGGGCTGGTTCGTCAGCAACTGCAGCGAGGCGCTGATCGGTGCCTGGGCCGTGCGTCATCTGCTCCGCCGTCCGCTCCGGTTCGATCGGTCGCACGATGTGGGTGTTTTCATCTTCGGCGCCGCCTTCGTCGGTACGTTCCTGTCGTGCTTTCTCGATGCGGGGGTGGTGACCCTGAGTCATGCTTCGTCGAGCTCCTTCTGGGAGTTGTGGCAACACCGCCTCTTTTCCAATGTACTGGCCTCCTTGACCTTGGTTCCGGTGATCGTCAGCTGGGCCACAGAGGGGTTCGCCGACCTGCGGCTCGCCACCGGGAAGCGGTACTTGGAAGCAGGGTTGCTCACGGTCGCCATCCTCGTCGTCGCCATCATTGTGTTCAATGGCCGTAAGGCGGGGATCAACACTTCTCCTGCCATGCTCTATGCACCGCTTCCGTTTGTGCTCTGGGCGGCGGTCCGATTCGGTAGCCGGGGAACCAGCACTTTTCTCCTGATCGTCAGCGGCCTGGCGATCTGGGGCGCGGTTCACGGTCACGGTCCCTTTCTCACCAGCTCCCCGGCCCAGAATGCCGTCTCGATCCAGCTCTTCCTGACCGTATTTGCCATCCCGCTTCTGGTTCTCGCGGCGGTGATCCAGGAACGGCGCCATGCCGAAGCGAGGTCACGTGCCAGCGAGGAGCGGCTCAACCTGGCGCTGGATGCAGCGCAGGTGGGCACCTGGGAGTGGCGTATTTCGGAGGACAGCGGATGGTGGTCCCGGAAATCAAAGGAGATCCTGGGTCTCCATCTCACCGACACCGACAACACCCTCCGTGGCTTCCTCGACTCGATCAGCCCCGAGGACCGGCCTGTGGTCCAGCGGGCCATCGAGGCCGCGATCAGGGAAGGCAAGCCCTACGAGTGTGAGTTCCGAGTCCTGCGTCCGGAAGCCGAGCCGCGCTGGGTGCTGGGCAAAGGGAAGACGCTCTACAACGACGCCGGGCGGCCGATCGGCATGCTGGGAGTGAACGTCGACATCACCGGGAACAAGTTGGCCCAACGGCTTCAGCAGGAGGAAGCGGCGCTCCGGGAAAGCGAGGCGCGCTTCCGCGAGCTGGCCGATAGCACGCCGGCCCTGGTGTGGCAATCTGGTGTGGACCGGCTCTGCAACTTCTTCAACAAGCGCTGGCTGGAGTTCGTGGGACGCAGGTTGGAAGACGAGCTGGGGGACGGATGGGCCCGAGGCGTGCACCCCGACGATCTCCAGCCGTGTCTTGCTACCTACTACAAGTCATTCGATGCGCGGGAGCCGTTCACCATGGAGTACCGGGTCCTCCGGGCTGACGGCGAATATCGCTGGTTGCTGGACCAGGGGGTGCCTCGCTACTCACTGACGGGTGAATTCGCCGGCTACATCGGGTCATGCATCGATATCACGGAGCACAAGCAAGCGGAGCAGGTATTGCGGGAGAGCGAAGCACGGCTGCGCGAACTGGCCGACGCCATGCCCCAAATCGTCTGGACCGCCACGGGGGAGGGCCGGCTGGACTACTTCAACCACCGCTGGTATGAGATGACCGGGGCCAGCGAGTCGGTACTCGCCGAGCAGAGCTGGCTCTCGATGACCCATCCGGACGACCGGCAGGAGACGCGCGACGCCTGGCTGCGGGCGGTCGCTACCGGAGAACCCTGCGTGGTCGACCATCGGCTCTGGGTGGCGGCCAGCGGTACCTACCGGTGGCATCTGGCTCGCGCGCTTCCGGTCCGGGACGCCACTGGGGCGATACGTCGCTGGTACGGATCGTGTACCGATATCCAGGATCAGAAGACTGTCGAGCGGGAGCTGCGCGACGCACAGCAGCAACTCGAGGCCCGGGTAGAGCAGCGGACCGCTGCCCTGTCGGAGGCCGTGGTGGCGCTGCAGGAAGAGATCGCCGAGCGAGTTTCGGCGGAGCGCGCCCTCAAGAGCTCAGAGGAGCGGTTCGGCAAGGCGTTTCATGCCAGTCCGGATGCGATGGCAATCGTCGACCGGAAGGACTACCGCTTGCTCGAGGTGAACGAGAAATGGGAGGCAATGTTCGGCTACGCTCGCGCCGACGTGATCGGCCGCTCCGGCGACGACCTGGGCCTCGTGGTGCAAGAGGATCAGAGCGAGCGGGGACGGAAAAAGCTGGAGATCGAAGGGCAGCTGCGAGACTTCGAGATGGAGCTCCGCACCCGTTCCGGCGAGATCCTCCAGGTCATGGTGCACACCGAGACGGTCGAGATGGCGGGCGCCCCCTGCTACATCGTCCTCATCCGGGATGTGACCGCAGAGAAGCGGGCGGAAGCAACGGCCGAAGAACAGCGCCGGGAGCTGGCGCACCTGAGCCGGGTGGCCTCACTCGGTGAGTTGTCTGGTGCACTGGCCCACGAACTAAATCAGCCACTCGCCGCCATCCTGGCCAACGCCCGGGCCGCGCAGCGAATCATGACCCGCCCGAGCCCGGACCTGACTGAGCTCCGGGTGATTCTGGAGGAAATCGCGGTGGACGACCGCAGGGCCGGGGAGGTAATCGGCCGGTTGAGGACGCTCCTGAAAAAGGGCCGGTCCCGTCCCTCCAAGGTTGACCTCAACGAGCTGGTTGGTGAAGTGAGGGGTTTGTTGCACAGCGACCTGATCCGGCGAAGAGTGACCACCCAAACCGACCTGGCGCCCTCCCTACCACCGGTGCTGGGAGACCGGGTCGAGCTGCAGCAGGTAATTCTGAATCTGGTGGGGAATGCCTGCGACGCCATGGTAGACTCGCCGGCTCCTCAACGACTGGTCAGGATTGCTTCCGGACTGACGCCGGACGGCCAGGTTCAACTCATGGTCGAGGATCGGGGCAGCGGAATCCCGCCGGAGCGGCTGGAGCAGATCTTTGATGCTTTCTTCACCACCAAGGCAAACGGGCTGGGGCTGGGGCTGGCGATCTGCCGATCGATCGTTACGGCACACGGGGGCCGGCTCTGGGCAACCAACAACGACTCGGGTGGAGCGACCTTCCATCTGGTGCTGGACCGGACGGATCACGGCCATGGCTTGGATGGTGCCGAAGCCGCTGGCGCCGATCAACTCGAGCGGTAATCGATGACCCGGTAGAGGACCTCGAGCAAGCGACCTTCGTCGAAGGGCTTTTGCAGGTACCCGGCTGCGCCCGAGGCCAGCGCCCGGTGCCGAACCAGAGGATCCTCCATTGCGGTGACGAAGACGACGGGGACCGGGTCCCCATCCTCGGCCAGTCGGGCCTGAAGTTCCAATCCGCTCATCCCGCCGAGATGCAGGTCCAGGACAATGCAGTGCGCGCCGGTGCGCACCTGCAGGAACTCCTCCGCCGACGCGAAGGTCTCGATTCGGAATCCCCACAAGCGGAGCAGTCGGCCAATGGCGGTTCGGAAGGAGGGATCGTCGTCGACGATAACTACCAGTGGCGATTCGGCGGCAGCATCGGCCGAGGTCGAAGTGGCATCAGCGGGGTCTAATGCACCCTGTACCGGTGACTTCGACATCTGGGCCTTCCGCACGTTGAGGGATAACCCGAAGGTATCCCCCGCGTCGGGCGGTCAGCCACTGTACTTTGGTCGAGTTTCTGCGCTGGCTAAGCCGATGCCTGAGTGGGCTCAGCAGATGGAATGGAGCTTTGCCGCAGGCGGTCCGCCATGCGCACCAGGTCGGTCAGCGAGTGGGCCTGCAGCTTCCGGGTGAGATTGGCGCGGTGCAGCTTCACGGTCCCCTCCCGGGTACCGAGGAGTCCGGCAATCTGCTTGTTCAACAGCCCCTCGGTGACCAGCTGAAATACCTGGCGCTCCCGAGGCGTGAGCAGATCAAACCGGCTGCGCAGCTCCCGATATTCTGTCCGGGCCCGGCGGAGCTCCTTGCATCGATCGAGCGCACTGTCCACGGCCTGGAGAAGCTGCTCCTCGTCGAACGGCTTCACCAGAAAGTCGGCCGCTCCCGCTTTCATTCCCATGATGCAGGCGTCAAGATCGGCGAATCCCGTCATCAGAATGACGGGGAGCGCGCGCCCGCTGTCGTTGACGGCCCGCTGCACGTCCAGCCCGGTGAGGTGGGGCATCCGAATGTCGAGCAGCAAACAGCCGGGACAGTCGGGGTCCGGATGAGCCAGAAAAGCCGTGGCTGATGGGAATGACCGGACCGCGTAGCCATTGATCCGAAGCAGACGCTCCAGTCCGCGCCGGGCCGAATCATCGTCATCAACCACAAAGACAACGGCAGTGGGGTCGGGCATAGGACCTTAGGCTGATGGGGATGCTGCCTCAGTATGCCATCAAGTGCCGCCGTACGGAAGGTTGCAAGCTGTCACAACTGACAGTTTCGACCCCCTTGACCGGGATCTACTGTGCGACAGCATCACCCCCCAGGATCGCGCTATGGCCCGGGTCCGAGTACTACTCGCCGACAACCACCCGCCGCTGCTTGCAGCAGTACGCAGGCTCTTAGCCCCGGATTTCGATGTCGTGGGCGAGGCCTCGGACGGAGCCGAAGCGGTTCGCCTGGCAAGCGCGCTCCAGCCCGACGTGATGGTCATCGATCTGGCGATGCCGCGGATGGGCGGCATCGAAGCCATCCGCCAAATCAGGAGAGCCGGCTCCAGCCCGGCTATCGTGGCGCTTACCGTGCTCTCGGACCCCGCGGTGCTGGCCGCGGCTTTGGAGGCGGGGGCACGGGGATATGTGCTCAAGTCCCAGGCTGGCATCGAGCTTATTCCGGCCATCCGGGCCGCATTGGCCGGCGAGGCCCGGGTGCCCGCCTGGCCGACGGTCCAGCACCGAAACCGATCTTCCGAGGAGGTCGATCCGGATAACACCGACTAACCTAAGGTCCAGTTTCCCGTCCCCCCTTGCAACCCTACTGTGGGCTCTCAGGCTCTTCAACTTGCTGCGCTTAGACCATCGCAACGCCTTGTAAAGGTCAGGCCACATGAGCGCACCGACCGTGTGCCGGCAGAACGGCAGCCCAGAGCAGTGGAGCAACAACTACTCGAGACCCTCGGTCCGGCGGCCCCGCCTGCTGCTGGCCGACGACCACGATCTACTGGTAGATGCGCTGCGCCATCTCCTGGAACGGGAATTCAGCGTGCTCCGGGGGGTGAGCGATGGCGAGGCCCTGGTGGCCGCCGCTATAGAGCTCCGCCCCGACATCGTGCTCTGTGATGTCAGCATGCCCCGACTCAGTGGGCTTCAGGCGGTCCAGAGGATCCGGCAACTACTGCCTCAGGTTCATTGCATCGTGCTCACCATGCACGATGACCCAGCGCTTGCAGCCGAAGCATTCCGGGTAGGGGCTTCGGCCTATGTCCTCAAGAGTACGCCCGCGGCCGAGCTGTTACGAGCCATCCGCACTGTTCTGGCCGGGCATTCCTACCCCCGTCGAGTGACGGCTGCCAAGCAGCCGGCGCAGCCCGCCAATCGGCGGCTTTCCGACATCTGCGAGGCGGAATCCCTGTCGCTGCGGGAGCGAGAGGTCCTTCGACTGGTGGCGGGCGGCAAGACCATGAAGGAAACGGCGGCTGAGCTGGGGATCACTCCTCGGACCGTTGCCTTCCACAAGTACCGGATCATGCGCCACTTGTCGATGCGCTCCAGTGCCGAGCTGGTACAGTTTGCCGTGAAGCGGCGTCTCGTGTAAGTAAGATGAGCGCCTCCGCGCGATGGCTGGTGGCGGCGCTCTCGGCGGTCGGACTGGCTTTGACCCACCCCGGTGAAGCGCAGGAGAACCGGGTTCCGGACGCCCAGGTAGAGCCTCCGCGCTGGAGCTTCACTCTCACGCCCTATTTTTGGACCACTGGTCTTGAAGGGCGAGCCGGAGTTGGCGGTTTTGTCTCGGATGTGAGTCTCAGCGTCGGCGACGTTGTGGACCAGTTCGATATTGCCGTGATGGGGTTATTCGAGGGCCGGCGGGCTCCCTGGGCGGTTCGGGCGGACGTGTTCTTCGTGAATCTGGGAGATGACGTGGAGGGGGCCAGGGTCGAACAGAACCAGCTCATGCTCCAGCCCGAGCTGGGGCGTACTGTTGTATCTGGATCCGGCGGCAGTATCGATCTCCTGGTCGGCGCACGCTACTGGAACTTGGACGTCGACATCACGGCCGGTTCCAATGAACTGACTGGCGGGGAAGAGTGGATCGATGCGACGGCAGGGGCCGCGTGGCGTTTCCAACCGGCTCGAAGCTGGCACCTCCTCGTAAAGGGCGACCTCGGCGGAGGTGGTTCTCAGTTCACCTGGCAGGCCTACGGAGGAGCTGGGTACGACCTGGGCCGGTGTTGCGCACTATCGGCTCTCTACCGCTATCTCGACGTGGACTATGAGCAGGATGTGATCTACGATGTGCACCTCAGTGGGCCTGCGCTCGGAGTAACGTTACGCTTCTGAGCTGCGGCTGCCACGCCTTCCGGGTCGCCTCGCCATGTCACTCGCGGAGATCATTACTGCCCTCATAACCCCGGGAGCGCTGATCCTGGCGGTCTGGTTTGCCCTCCAGGCCAGGCAGCGACGCCGGGTGGCTGAAGCTGAGCTGGCCCGCCTCAGCGGCGGCCTGCTCAAGATGCTGGAGGCCGAACGCACCCGGATAGCACGCGAGCTGCACGACGATATCAGTCAGCAGCTGGCCGTCTTGGCGTTGGAGCTTGATGCGCTCAAGTCGCAGCACCCGATACCTCCGGCCCAGTTACACCCGGCACTGGCCGGTATGGCTCAGCGGGTCCGTTCCGTGGCCGCCGATGTTCAGCTCGTCACCCGTGAACTGCATCCCGCGCGGTTGGAGTACCTGGGACTGGTGCCGGCGGTCCAGGCGTTGTGCCAGGATATGGAACATTACGACCTTCGCATCGATGTGACCTCAAACGATTGGCCGGCGGACCTCCCGGCAGCAGTAGCGCTGTCGCTCTACCGGGTGACCCAGGAGGCGCTCCACAACGCGGCCAAGCACAGCGGCGCCGACGTCGTGTCAGTCCGGTTCGAAGGAAACAAGACCACGCTGAAGCTCACCGTGTCTGATGCTGGGGTGGGGTTCGAGCCTCACCGGATGGATTCGCTCAGCGGCTTCGGAATGATGAGTATGCGTCAACGGCTACGAGGAATCGGCGGCTCGCTCTCGGTACACAGCGCTCCAGGGCGGGGTACCCGGATCGAGGCCTTTCTCCCCCGTTTCAGCGCTAATGCCGGTATCGAGCCCGCTGGTAGCACCGAAGACAAGACCCGCATTAAGGCAACCCGCTGAGCCGCCGTGGACCGCCGATCGTGGTTCCCTCTGCTCGCTGGATGCATTCTGCTGGCTACCCAGCCGGCCTCGGCTCAGACCCAGCAGCCTCCCGAAACTACTCGTGAGACAGTTCGCCAGCGGGACCTGATGGATGTCATTGCCCGAGTGCTGCGCGGCAAACCCAAAATCGGGGATACCATCTCGATACCGCCAAAAATGGTCATTACCGTTCTACCGGCAATTTCCGCCAATCCTACCGTGGGTCTTCTCCTCGGCGTCTCGGGGAACGCGGTGACCCGTCTGGGCGAAGATTCCGCCACCCAACTCTCCACTGTTTCAGCCTCGGTGAACTATACCACCAAGCAACAGTTCAACGTGTTGCTGCGCTCCAACATCTACTCGCCCCGCAATATCTGGAAACTGGAAGGAGACTGGCGCTACCTGGACTCCAACCAGCCGACCTTCGGATTGGGGCCGGCGCTGCCGGGCGAGTTGGAGTCGCCGATGGACTACAACCTGCTGCGCTTCTATGAGACCGTATACCACGGAGTGACGCCGAACGTCATGGTGGGGCTGGGATATCATCTGGATTACTACTTCGGGATCGTGGACCACCTCGGGACCCAGGGGGTGCAGACGCCCTACGTGCAGTATTACGGGGGCCAGCCCAGCAGCTCAGTCGCGTCCGGCTTCTCGTTTAACCTGTTGAGCGACACCCGCGACAATCCGATCAACGCACGCAACGGACTTTACACCCGGGGCAGCTTTCGAGTGTTTCCTACCTGGATGGGCAGCGATGCCACCTGGCAGTCAATGGAAGCCGAAGTGAGGGCCTATCCCCGGTTGGGAGCCAGCGGCAATGTGCTCGCCTTCTGGGGACTGGGGTGGTTCACCCTGGGGCGGGTGCCGTACCTCAACCTCCCGGCGATCGGGTGGGACTATAACAACCGAACCGGACGGGCGTATGCCCAGGGCCGGATCCGGAGCACCAACCTGGTCTATGGCGAGGCAGAGTATCGGGTCAGGCTCTCCCGCGACGGCTTCTGGGGTGCGGCGGCGTTCGTCAATCTCACGACCACGAGTGACCCGGAGACTGGGGCACTACAAAACCCCGATCCCGGCATTGGAGCAGGACTTCGGCTCAAGCTCAACAAGCACTCCGACACCAACATCACCATCGACTTCGCTTGGGGTGCCGAAGGCGCCCACGGCGTGTTCTTCGGCACTGGCGAGGCTTTCTGATCGGTGGGGGGCTGTAAGAACTGACAGTTTCCGGCGTGACTGACAGTTCATACCCTCACCATATCAGATGCAGTCCTATCCAACTCGGAGAAGTCAATGCGCAGCACCGTCAGGATGCGTCACGCCATGGGTGCCATTCTTTTGCTCGCCGGGTGTGCCCCGAATACGGAAGTGGTGAGCTCCTGGAAAGACCCCAACACGCCCCCTAGGGACTTCAAGAAGATCCTCGTCGTCTTCATCAGCCAGGATAAGAGCCTGCGCCGGGCGGCGGAGGATGAGCTGGCCCGCAAGGTGGAGGGGGCGGTGCCGGCCTACAGCGTCATACCGGACACGATCCTGGGAGACCGGGCCAAGGCCAAGGCGTGGGTGAAACGAGAAGGCTTCGACGGGGCGGTGATCATGCGGCCGGTCCGGCTGGACAAGGAGACCACCTACGTACCGGGACAGGCCTACGTGGTGCCCGCGGGGTACGGATCCATGTGGCATTACTGGGGGACCGGATGGGGTTACGCCTATGACCCGGGGTACGTCCAGGAGGACGAGGTGGTCATCGTGGAATCCAACGTCTATTCGGTGCCGGACGAGAAGCTTGTGTGGGCCAGCCGGACCAAGACCTACAATCCCGATTCGGTGCGCGAGCTGGTGTCTGACATTGTGGATGAGACGGTTGTAGTGATGAAGCGGGAGAAGGCGTTTGCGGCATTGCCGTCTCCGCCGTCGAACCGTAGCTGAACCGCCGAGGAAGCTGTGCCGGTATCACTCTCCGAACCAGTGAGGCAATCCATGACACGCCTGAGTTACCTCTCCTTGCCGCTCGGTACCAGCATCGCGCTCCTGCTGGCGACGCCGCTCGAAGCCCAGCTACAGGAGGTTTCGACCAAACGCTTCGAGTTTACCCCGATTGCCGGCTATCAGTTTGGCGGAGCCATCGAAACTAATACCGGGGGATCCTTGGGGGCAGGAGAGCTTCGCCTCAAGGATTCCTTCGCCTGGGGCGTGATCCTGAGCACCTTCGCCCACCTGGGCACCGCGGTCGAGCTCACCTATCTGCGGCAGGCCACCGATATCGAGTTCGATCCCTCTGGAGGGGGGACGAACACGAACCTCGGTGACTTCTCGGTCAACTATATCCAGATTGGCGGCCGCCAGGAGTTTGGCCAGGGCGGTCCGCTTCGGCCCTTCTTCAGCGGCTCGCTGGGCATTGGAATCTTCGATCCAGGGGGCGATTTGGATACCAGCACCCGATTCTCCTGGAGCCTGGGCGGGGGCGCCAAGTACATGTTCGCCAGCCAGAACGCCGGCATCCGGGCTGATATCAAGTGGTGGTCCACTCCAGTCCCCTCGGGCGAGGTCGGCATCTGGTGCGGCTTCTACGCCTGCGTGGCGGCGGAAGGAACCGACTGGGTGGGTCAGGGACAACTGACCGGCGGACTCGTTTTGGCGTTCTGAGTTCGGCACTTTGGCGGCGCAGCTTCACCGGTTGGGCTGAGCTCGAGATCAAGCGATAAGTTCAACAGATGCAGGGCTGACGGCACCGAGTATTGGGCCGATTGAGCAGCCCTGCATTCTGTTGTCGTGGTGGACTACGGGGGACTGCACCTGGCGCTTTGCAGAGACCTGGGTGAGGAGATAACGGCGCCGACGGGAGGACGCTGAGCCCGCCAGTCAGTTTATCCGGCTGAAGCTCCCTCAACCTTTGGCCGGAGCAGCCACCAGACACGGGGATGTGAGAGCTGTCATGGCTGTCCCTTGTGCGGGAGGCGCTGTTTATGGGATCGGGACCCAAGGCAACGGTGCTGCTTAATGCTTCCGGCGGTTCAGGCGGGTGCGGCCACCGAGGAAGCCGTTATTTCCGCCGGCTCGACTTTACAATGTCAGCACTACACCTAAGCGCAGGTTCTGCAGCGGATACTTAATCCTTCCGGAGAACCCGGTACCGTCTTCCTTCGGGTCGACCGTGATCCGGATCGAGCTGATGCCGTACCCGAGCTCGGCGGCCAGCTTCTCGGACAGGAAGTAACGTCCGGCCAGGTTTCCTTCGACGACCGACGGCTTGATCCGGTCGATCTTGATCCCGATATAACGGAGATCGGTTTCCAGGTACCAACGTTCGCCCAACAGGAACCGCCCGTACACGCCGATGGAGGCGGTCGGACCGATGAGGCTCTTGCTCGCGGACCTCGTCACCGAGTCGCTGTTTGCGCTGGCAAGGGCGTCGATCTCGAACTTGAACGGCAAGATCCCCACGCCGATTCCCGCGCCCAGCTGAGTTCGCTCTTTCGCCTGGATGGCGTAGCGGTAGGTCAGGAAGGCCTGGTCGGTTCGGAACTTGCTCTTGGTATCGAGGCCGACATCGTAGGTGGAATCGGCGAAGACGACCTCCCGCTCGAGCGTCCGCTCGGAGGAGCGCCGCGCAAACTGGTATCCGAGCTCGAGCTCGTGCCGGTGTCCTGGGCGCCAACGCACCGACGCGCGGGGCATGAGGCGCTCGCCGGGCAGGCCGAGATCGTCCGAATTGACGTCCGTGCCCTCGCCCTCCGATCCATCCACCCGGATGGTCGTGCCCATGATGACAACGGCGCCTGACAGATCAATCTGCCACTGGTCGTACAATCGGCCGAGACTCGATTGCTCCTGGGCCGCAGCCGGTGCTGCGGCGAACGCCGCCAGACCGAAGAAGACTATCAGACCCACGAGCCAGCTCACCCGGCAATGCGTTGGGCGGGAGAGATTGTCTGTCATGGCACGCCTCGTGATGGGGATCACCCTTCAGCAACATGCACCGCGGCCGCGTCACCGTCGAGAGGAACACGCCTCACTACTCGTACCAGCGCCCCTGTCTCCCGAAGCGTCCAGGTGGTAGCAGACGCTTTGGCTAACCGCCAGCTATGAAACACGGGCAGTTTCCCCCGACGATGGAGCGCCGACCGCCGGTGCGACCAGGAGTCCTTTGGCTGCATCCGCCCGTGTCATCCGGGAGTACAGCGAGATCTCCGGGTCGAACAGAAATCTGAAGAGGAGCCGCGTCCACGACGTGTGCGCGGCAAGATCGGCGTAAGCTTCGGGCGCGGCGGCGCGGATCCTGGGCAAACGGAGCCACGGCACTGAGGGGAAGTCATGGTGTTCGTTGTGATATCCCACATTGAACGTCAGCAGATTGAGCTTGCCATAGTAGCTGAAGGTTTCCTGCTCTGACCCGATGCAGTACACGATGCCGGG
>CBFGTM010000011.1:0-77147 GCA_965652025.1 uncultured Gemmatimonadales bacterium | reverse complement strand
ACATATCCATCAGCTCGAGCCGCCCTTGTTTTTCGGTGAGCGTTATGACGAGTCACGACCCTGAAGCCCCTCCGACCGCTCGCCCGCCCAGGCGCTGGCTGCGGCGGGTAGGGATCGGACTCACGGCGCTGCTGGTCATTGTGGTCGTACTGCTGGCGCTGCTGCAAGTCCCCCCGGTGGCCACGCTGGTCGTGCGTAAGCTGTTGACGCTGGCACCGCTCAATCCCGGGAACCGACTCGAGGTGGGCCGCGTCTCCGGCGATTTCCTGCACGGCCTCGTGCTGGAACACGTCCGCCTGCGCGATGAGCGGCGCGACCTCGCGCGTATCGACCGTCTAGCGGTCGGCTACTCCCTACCGGGACTCCGGATACCGACGAGTCGGCTGGACTCGGTGAGTATTATCGGCGGCAGCGTCAGCATGCGGCGCCGGAGCGGGCGATGGGACCTCATGGACGTGCTGCGAAAGTCCGCCGATACGACCGGCGGAGGCGGCAGTTTCACCATAGCTCGGCTGCTCGTCCGCGATGTGTCGGTCGCGGCGGAGCTGGCGGCTGATTCGGTCGCACACGCACGGGTGCAGGAGCTTGCCGCACGCGATCTCATTCTCGGCGATACCGCCCTGGTGACGATCGATCGGCTGCTCCTGGCAGTTCGTCCCCCGCTCAGCGACCGATGGCTGGGCGTGACCACCCGCGGCCGACTGACGCCCGACGAGCTCCGCCTCGACCCGCTGCGGGTTCACTCCGAGGCCAGCGACCTTATCGGTCGTGTGGTCCTGCCCCGCAGTTTCCGCGATTCCCGCCTGGTAAACCGCCTGGACGTCCGGCTTGCCGCGCGGCCGCTGGCGCTGGCCGATTTGGCCACACTCGCCCCCTCGGTACCGCCCGAGGGCGAGCTGGTGATCGATGCCCATGCCAAAGGGAGCGGCAACCTGGTCACGGCGCACCTCGGCGCCACGCTGGGCCGCGGCCGCCTCACGGTGGACGCAGGCACTCGGCTCGCGCGGGGCCGGCCCGCTTCCTATCGGGTGCACGGGCTGATCGCGGAGTTCGATCCTGCTCGGCTTCACACCTCGGCACCCTCCGGAGAGGTGAACGCGCGGCTCGACGCGGAGACCGATGGGCCGCTCTCGAGCGCGGACGGCAGCATCCGTCTCCATGTCGGCAGGAGTCGGCTCGGCTCCGTGAAGGTGCGACGGTTCGAGCTGGGGGCGCTCCTCACCGACGGCACCGCGGATCTGTCACTCCGGGGCGCGCTCGACTCCGGCAGTGTGAGCGCGACCGGCCGGGCGCGGCTGTTCGACTCCATCCCCAGCTATCGGCTCTCGGGCAGCGCCGTGGGCATGCCGGGCACCGCCGCCGTGGCTCGGAGTCTGACCGGCTCCGATGGTAATCCGGCGCTCGCCGTCGGTTTCCAGGTCAGTGGCAAAGGCGCCTCTCCCGATTCGGCCAGGGTACACGGACGGGTGGACCTGGCCGCTGTCCGCGATACTGGCGCACGCAGCTCACTCGGAAATGCCACGCTTCGGCTGGCCGGCGGTCGGCTGGACATCCGGCCCGAGATCCGGGCCGGCGGCGGACGCATCACCACGCGCGGTCATATCACCCTGGGCGACACGCTGAGCTACGAGCTGCGCGACGGACGCATCGACCGGGTGGACCTGGGTGTGCTCGCGGGTGACACGATACCCGCGCCGCTCTCCGGCCGCTTCCGGCTCAGCGGTCGCGGCACCGCTCCCGCCGCGGCGCGGGTCTCTGCCAGCTTCCACCTGGACGAACTCCGCTATGGAGCGCGACGAGTGGAGCGGGTGGATGCAATTGCCCGCCTCGACCGGGGCCAGCTCCGGCTCACCGGCGAGGGGGCCGTGCAGGGGGGCCGCCTGCTGCTCGAGCTGTTCGGCCGTCCGTTCGACAGTACGGCATCCTACCTGCTCCGGCGCGCCGCGCTGGAAGCGGTGGACCTCGGCACCTTCCTCGGCCGGCCTCAGCTCGCCGGGCCGGTGACGCTCTCGCTCAGAGGCGAGGCACGGCTGCGCGGCGATCATCGTGCGGCGCGCGGCCGGCTAACCCTGGAGCCCTCGCGGCTGGGAGAGGTGAAGATCACGGGGGGAACGGCGGACCTCCGCCTCGCTGGAGAGGCACTGACCTATAGCGCTTTGCTCCGGACCAACGGCGGTGACCTCTCCGCGGCGGGCGACGGAACGCCGGGAGCCTCGGCGCCGGTCTACCGAATCCGCGAGGGCCGCTCGAGCGGGATCGATCTCGGCGCACTGCTCGGCCGGCCGGACCTGCACACCGACCTGAACACCAATTTCACCGCCGAGGTTACCCGGGCGTCGCCCGACAGCATGCACGCTACTGTGGGCGTTACCCTCCTGCCCTCGCGAATCAACCAGGCGGAGCTCACCAGCGGTTCGATGGACGCGCAGATGGACGGCAAACAGGTCCAGGCGAAGCTTCGGGCCGATGGGCCCGACGGCGCGCTCGACGCCACAGTGCGCAGCCTGCCCTCGAGCAATCGCACCACCGTCAGCGCCCATGGTGGCCTCCGACTCGAACACCTGACGCGGTGGACGGGGCGGTCGGATGCGGACGGCCGAGTGGAGTCGCAGTTCGCTCTCACCGTCGAGACCGACAGCGCCGGTCCACGCACCGTCGGAGGAACGGTGAAAGCGATGGGCGGCGTAGGGGGGATCCGGGTGCCCGCGCTCGACGTGGTGCTGAGCCCGGTGGATGGGCAGCTTCAGCTCGACACCCTGCTTCTCCGGTCCAACGTCGCGCTGCTGAGCGGCGGAGGACGGGTGCAGCTCCGGCCGGGGCCGATCCCGGGCACGCTGAGACTCAACGGTTCCCTGGGTGATCTCGCACCGGTCGCAGCGTTGCTGGGCTCGGACACGGCCGGCGCGGATTCAGCCCGGATCAACCTGGCGATCGGCGGCCCTGCCTGGAGATGGAAGGTGCAAGGCGCTATCGAAGCCTTTGGGCTGGCGTTCGGCGGTAATCTCGCCAACCGGATTTCACTGACCACCAAGGCCACGCTCGACAGCACTCGGCTCGGCGCGCTCTCGGGAAATCTGAGGGTCACGGACGCCGCCTTCGGAAAGCTCTCGCTCCGGAGCCTGACCGCCTCCGGCGGCTACGACTCAACCCTGGCTCTGGACCTCAAGCTCAATATCGGCGACAGCGTGCGGCTCGCGACCCAGCTGCGGGGAACCGTCTCCGCGGCTCGGGACACGGTACGCGCCGAGCTGCAGCAGCTCACGCTGGAGGAGGGAGGGCGCGCCTGGGCCCTCCAGCGGCCTACCGAGCTCGGCTTCGGACCCCGGGTCGAGGTGAACAATCTCTCGCTCCGCGCCGGCGACCGGAGCATCGTGGTGAACGGGGTGCTCGATCGGCGCGGCAGTAGTGACCTGAGCCTCCGGGTCAAGTCGCTCGAGCTCGGCACCCTCCGGGCGTCGGGGCTGGTACCGGTCGGTGGTCGGCTCGACGGCGGGATCCACCTGACCGGTCCCGCCGAGGATCCCCGCCTACAGGGCGACATCAGTCTCGCCATCGCGTCGCGGGATAAGCGCGATGTCGGCACCGTGAGGACCAGACTCGACTGGACCGGCGGTGGCCTCCGGATGGCCGCCGCGGCGCGACCACTCCGTGGTGGCGCGCTCACTGTCGAGGGGAGCCTGCCGTACCGCTTCACGCTCGCCCCGCGCGACACCAGCGCTGCCGTCGCGAGCGAGGCGCTCGCAGTCGACACCGTCTCCCTGGCGGTGCGCGCGGACAGCTTCGACCTATCCCTGTTTCAGCCACTGCTGCCGCCCGATGTCGCCAAAGGGCTGGGCGGGAGACTTGCCACGGACGCGCGGATCGGCGGCACCATTAAGGCGCCGCGGGCGACCGGTGGGCTCCACCTCACCCGTGCGACGCTCGAGCTTCCACCGATCGGTGTGGCATATAGAGAAGGCGAGCTGGTCGGGCAGCTCGACGGCGACGGGCTTCGGATCGAGAAGCTCCGGCTGCTCACCGGAAAGAAGGAGGAGCTGCTGGGCTCGGGCGACATCCGGCTCAAGCCGTTGAGTGATCCGGGGCTCAGGCTCGCGGGGACGCTGCGCGACTTCCGGCTGGTCCACTCGGACCAGCTTCGCACCTCCGCCTCGGGCAAAGTGCAGGTCGGCGGGACGCTGCTCCATCCGGAGCTTACCGGCAGCGTGCTTCTCGGCCGGACCGACTTCTTCGTGGGAGCGGGGAACGCCAAGGCACAGATCGAAGAGGTGGAGCTCACTCCAGTCGAGCTGCGTCAGTTGGCCCGGGACTTCGGGCCCGCCGTGCTCACGCAGGGCGAGGAGACGCCAGGCCTCATGGACCGAGTCAAGATGGACTTGTCGGTCCAGATGCCGGGTCAGGTGTGGATCCGGCGGACCAGCAGCCCGAAGGCCAACATTGAGCTGATGGGCAAGCTCCGGCTGACCCAGCAGCCGGGCCAGGATATGCAGTTCTTCGGGCAGGTGGAGCCGGTACCGGACCGAGGCACCCTCGAGCTGAGCGGCAGGCAGTTCCGGCTGAGCGAGGGCGACATCAACCTCGCCGGCCCGATCGATTCCACCAAGCTCGATGTCACCGCGTCCTACCAGGTGCCGACTCAGGGCAGCGGCGAAGACGAAGGCGTGATCATCGACGTGCACGCCCGAGGACGGCTCGACAGCCTGGGGCTCGAGTTCACCTCCGACCCGAGCCTGAGCCAGGATGACATCCTGTCGTACATCGTCACCGGACGACCCGCATCGGACAACCCGCTCTTCGAGGGCAGCGGAACGGGCGGTGGAAACGTGGGGGAACAGGTGGCGCTCGGTACCCTCACCAGCGCCATCTCCAACGCAGCCGGCCAGAGTCTCGGTCTCGACGTATTCCAGATCCGGCAGGAGCCGAGTCGTGGGCTCACGCTCACGGCGGGGCGCTACGTGGGCCCGCGGCTGTTCCTCGACATGCAGCTCCCGCTCCAGCTCGGCAGCCAGGCACGGCAGACGCCCGGCGCCAACCTCGGTCCTGGCTTCGAGCTGGAGTACACTCTGCAGCGCTGGCTCAGAACCAGCATTCGCGGCGGGAGCCTCTCGCCCGGTCTCCTGTTCCGAGCGCGCCGTGCGTACTGAGCTCTGGGTGGCGTTCGTCGCCGCCGGCCTGGTCTGTGCGTCTCCGCTCGCGGGACAGGACGCGCTCAACCGGGTAGGGCCCAAGACTCAGGTCCGCTCGGTGGAGTTCCAGTTCGAGGACCAGTCGTCGCTCGAGGAGGACCAGCTTCGCTCGAGGATCGCGCTCACCGGCCAGGGGAGCATGGTCGGCCTGCGGCGCACGCTCGGCTTCCTTCCTTTCGTACCCCCGGTCGGCGCGCACCCATTCGACCCGGTGGAGATGGGGCGGGACGTGGTCCGGCTTCGCCACTACTATCAGCGGTCCGGCTTTCCCAAGGCCGACGTGGAATACCAGGCCATGTACCAGGCCAAGTCGGACCTGGTGTCGGTTACCTATCGGATCGCCGAGGGACCGCCGCTGATGGTGAACTCCCTCTCGTTCGGGGGTATGGACACCGCGCTCACGTTGCCGGCGGGGCTGGAGCGGAGCTGGCAGGAATTCGCCCGGAAACAGCACCAGGGAATCCAGCGCGCGGGTGAGGACGAACGGCGGGCGCTCGCCGACAGCACGGTCCGGTGGTTCCGCGCCCATGGGTACCCGTTCGCCAACGCCCGGGTCGTGGCCCGGATCGACAGCGCGGCCAACCGTGCGAACCTCGCGGTCCAGGTAAGTCCCGGCGGCAGATACCGGATCGGACGCATCCAGGTCACCGGGACCAAGACCATTCCCGAGCATGAGATCGTCCGCCAGCTCTCGGTGCACGCCGGGCAATGGTTTGATGCGCAGGCGCTGGAGCAGGCCCGCCAGCAGCTAACCCAGATGGACATCGTGCGGCTCGCCTCGGTGGACGTGCCCCGAGACTCGGCCGGGGATACCAGCGTGGTGGTCATGCTCCACATGGCCGAGAATCCTCAGTACCTGATCAAGGGAGAAGGTGGGTATATCGCTTCAGGTGGGTTCACCGTCCAAGGCACCTGGGCGAACCGCAGCTGGCTCGGCGGCCTCCGCACGCTGACGGTGGCCGCTACGGCACAGACCGGCGTCGCGGCACTCGAATATCCCGCGCAGCAGTACTACCGGCTCGGCCTCAGCGCCTTCCAACCCTATGTCGGCGACCGCCGGCTCTCCCTCGCGGGCGGGCCGTTCATCGAGTACCGGAACGATCTGCGAGATCGGAGCTGGGCAGCCGGGCTCGAGGGAGCATTGGTCTGGGCACCGGCGCCGCTCCGTTCGGTGTCGCTGGGCTACTCCATCTCCCACCGGCATGTGTTCGACTATGGCCCTGGCTCCGATCTCCCGCCGGAGCAGTATCTGCCGGTGCTGGGTCTCGCGGATCCGAGCACCGTCGGCTCTCTGAGCCAGACCCAGAACCGGAACCTTCTCTCGCTGGAGGGCAGCTACGGCCGGCTCGATCAGATCGCGAACCCGCGCAAGGGATATGTCATTCGGCCTCGGATCGCGACCACTCTGCCGTTCTACAATACCAGCGAGTACGTCCTGCTCGATCTGGGCGCGACGGCGTATCTACCGTTCAGCAGGACCACGGGTCTGACGCTGCGCGGGGGCATCGGACGCATCTATCCCTGGGGGAACAGCCTCGACGCGGTAGGCGCGGAGTCTCCCTTCCTGACGCTGCTGGAGCTGCGGGACGCCGCCTTCATGGCCGGCGGCACCCGCGACGTCCGCGGCTGGGGCTCCCTCCTGCTGGGGCCCAAGGTGCCCCAGGTGATACTGGAGCAGCAGGGTGATGGCACGGTAGTCGTTTCCGATCGCTACACACCGATTGGCGGGCTGGCTCGGCTGCTGGCCAGCGCCGAGTTCCACTTTCCGACGCCGTTCCTGAGCGAAGCCTTCCAGCCGTACTTCTTCTACGACGGCGGACGCATCTGGACCCCGGACAGCCGCTTCGCGCTCGACGCGGGCATCATTGACCAGGACCGGTTCTATCAGGGCGTGGGCTTCGGAATCGGGTACGAGACCGTGGTCGGCGCCATCCAGGTAGCGCTCGGCTACAAGCTCAACCCCTCGCCCCTCGACTTGCGAGACCCGCAGGACGTGGCCGACGCTTTGCAGCGCGGCCTTCCGATTGAATCAGCGCCGGCATCGTCGTCGCGGCGCTGGCATCTGCACTTTTCGATCGGGGCGACCTTCTGAGGCTATCGCCTCCTATTGGTTGACTTGGTCGATTGGTCCTTGAACTCCTAGCGCTGCCCTCTGAAGCGGTCCCCTAGGCGGTTCGGCGTGACGAAGTAGGTCATAGGCTCTCGCTGCCGCGAGCATCGCCGTGATCGGCGCAATCCAGTAGAGCCAGTGGCTTCCCCAAGCGCCACTCGCCACGGCTGGCCCAAGTGAGCGGGCCGGATTCATGCTTGCACCAGTCAGCGGACCACCCACCAGGGCACAGAACCCGACGGTGAGGCCCACAGCAAGGGCGGCAAACCCGTCGGCAACCCTTTCGTCTGTCGCCACCGCCATGATGACGAACATTAGGGCGAACGACATCAGCCACTCGGCTCCAAACGCCGCTGCCGTTCCGACTGCAGGCACAGTGGCGCCGAGAGATCCGGACGTGCCCACCGTGGCCCGGGTGAGCAGCGACGCGGCGACGGCTCCTCCGCACTGCGCCAATAAATAGGGAAGCACCTCGTTGGAGGGAAACCGCCGAACCGACCAGAAGGCGAGCGTTACCGCCGGATTGATGTGCGCACCGGACAGATGCCCCAGCGCGTAGACCATCGCCAGCACCACGAACGCAAAGGCGAGGGCGATGCCCGGGTGGGTGATGACACCGCCGCTATAGGCATTTACCGCCACGGCGCCGGGCCCGATCAGAACCAGGAAGAACGTACCCAGGGCTTCGGCCGCAGCCCGGCGGAGGGCGGCGCCCCTATTGGACAGTGGCAGCTCTCATGTCTCAGGAAAGTCAGGCATGCTTGACAGTGATGGTCTCGAGCTCGTTTGCGATATCCTCGCAGGCGTCGAGTGCCTCCTCGAGCTGGTCGTACAGGGTTTTCCAGCGGAGGACGTCGATCGGATTGGGTCGTCCTTCGAAGAGTTGGCTGATGGCTTCGGCAGCAACCGCGTCCCCCTCCTCCTCACAGGCCTTGATCAGCCGGGTCTGCTCCAGCACGAAGTTTGTGTCCCGGATCTTGCCGATGGCGAGTTCGATCTTCTCAGTGGCCCGCACCAGGATCCGGCAAAGCTGAACCGCAGGTTCCCGCCGCTCCGTCGCCCGTAGACTGACCGCGCGCCGAGCCGCGCCGCCGATGATGTCCACCAGCGCCCGCAGGCGCGTGGCGAGCAGGTGGATGTCCTCCCGATCCATCGGCGGGATGAACATGCGCTCGGTACCGATATCGACCGCATAGGAGGCCTCGTCGCCTTCCCGCTCAACCTCCTCGATCCGGACTACTAGGTCGCTCCAGCGAGACGGATCCTCGAAGCCTTGCTGCAACATCCTGGCGGACCGGGTAACGTGCTCCGCGATCAGCGAGAACTGCTGGAAGAATCGCCGCTCATTGGGGAATAGCTTTTCGAGCAAGCTGTCCTCCCTTGGCGGGGGCAGGCTGACCGCCCGTCCGCAGGTACTCGGCGAAGTCGTCCGGCAAGTCACTCTCCCGTATACCTTGCATCGCCCGCTCCAACTCGTACTCGACTCGCACGAACTCAACCGACACTTGCCCGCCAACCAGATCCAGCAGGACATATCCGGCCCGCCAGTCCCCGTCCTTGGGGCGCCCAACGCTGCCGGTGTTCACGAAGTGGATGCCTTCGACCTCGCGATGCCAAGGCAGGTGAGTATGGCCGAAGGCAATGACATCGCCCCGCTTGGCTCCAGCCAGGTTGGCCATCTTGAGACAGAAATCGTCGGGGCGATCTTCGGTCCAGTAGAGCGTGTTCAGGGTGGGGGTGCCGTGGACCAGAACGACCTGAGGCCCCGACTGGTGGCCCCCGTTGGGGCGGAGATCGATCCGGAAGGGGAGCCCGGCCAAAAAATCCTTGGTGTCCGGAGTGACATGTTGCCGGGTCCACCCGTAGCTGATGTGGGACAGCTCTTCCTGGCGTGGATCCTCGTAGAGGCAGCCGCAGTGTTTGTAATCGGTGCCCACCGTCGAGTCATAATTCCCGGCCACCCCGGGAATCCTGAATTCCCGGAGCATTGCGACGGTCTCGTTGGGCCAGGACGCGTAGCCGACCAGGTCGCCCAGATGATAGGTCGCGGTGACACCCTGCCGTTTGCCGATGTCTTCCAGCACCGCTTCCAGCGCCGGCAGGTTGGCGTGAATATCGGAGATCAGCGCGTATTTCATCGGGTCACGCCCTGCGGCAACCCTACCTCACCGATGGCTTGCAGCTGCGCCTCCAGGATCAGGCGTTCCAGCTTGTCGATCGGCAGCACCGGCCGTCGAGGAGGGTTGCTCATAGCTGGTGTCCAGTCAGCAGGGCTCGGACGCACGAGCTCGCACCCGCACCTCCGCTCGAGCCCGCTCGCGGTCGAGCTGGGTGATGCCTTTAAAGCAGCCCCTCACGCAGCCGAGCAGGGTCCGGTGCACTGGGTGCGTTGGCTCAGCCAGCCGGTAGTGGGCAAACTTCCAGTCGCGCGAGACTTCGACCAGGCCGGCTCGGTGGAGATACCGAAGGTGGCGCGAGATAGTGGACTGGGGGACATGAAGAAGCTCGACTAGGTCACAGACGCAGAGCTCACCGGCCACAAGCAGGCTCAGAATGCGAATCCGGGTAGGGTCGGCGAATCCCTTGAACAGGAGATCCAGGTCCGCCACTCGTGCTGCCGTTGCCACCGCCATGCCGCGTTCCTCGTATCCGAATAGTAGGATCAAATCTGCCCATCCGGATATGACTTTTGCAAGCCGGCGCTCGCTGTATAGGTGGGCAGCGGGGGCGGCCCAGTGTAATACTTCCATGGGTGGTGCGTTAGCAGATAGGAGCGGCAAAAGCCTTGGCTAACTACCACCTCGGAGAGGACCTATGAGTAACGTGAGAGAGTTGCTGGACGAGTGTCCGTGCGGGTGCGGCTGCAGCTGTGGTGCGGACTGCCCCTGCGACGAGGGCAGCTGCGACTGTGGGTGTGGATGCGAGTAGATGAGACTGGTCCGCTCGGCTTTGCCGATCCTGGCGAGGTCGAGCGGGATCCCCAGGAACCCGACGTGCTCGGCTTGTTGCTGGAGAACCACGCCCGGTTCCTGGCTTTCGTGGACCGTCGCATCGGCTCCCGTGATGATGCCGAAGACATCCTGCAAGAGGCTTTCGTTCGGAGCCTCGAGCATACCCCTGCGCTCGAGAGCTCGACCTCAGCGACGGCCTGGTTTTACCGGGTGCTGAGAAACGCCATGACCGATTATTTCCGCCGGAAGGATACCCAGGGCCGGGCACTGGAACGGCTTGCCGCCGAAACCGATCAGGCCGGCACCTCGGATAGTGAGCTCGAGCGTGTGGTCTGCGCCTGCGTCCTGAGCTTGCTCGACACTCTCAAGCCTGAATATGCGGCGGCGCTTCGCCGGGTCGACCTCGACGGCACCAGCGTGCGCAGCTATTCGGCGGAGGCAGGGATAACTCCTGGTAATGCGGGAGTCCGGCTGCACCGGGCCCGGGAGGCACTGCGGCGACAGTTGGCCCGGTGCTGCGGAACCTGTCTCACGCATGGGTGCGTCGACTGCCAGTGTAGCAATTAGACAAGGCTGAGCTTCGCCCTATCCCTGAGCCCCGCATTCATCACAGCTGTGTTCCCCTCGGAGTCCCTCCACTGCCTCTTTTGCGATGATTGGAACCATGGCCAGCGCCGCGACCGGGTCGGCCCACCACCAGCCTAGGGCGGCGTTCAGGCCCACACCCGCAAGTGCAATAGCCGAGAGGTATGCGCACAGCGAGGTCTGCGCTGCATCCGCTTCCAAAGCCCGACTCCCAAGCGCCCGGGCGACCTGGCGACTCGCCCGCGCAATAAGGGGCATGACGATGACCGAGAGTATGAGAATGACCAGGCCTACAGGACTTGCCTCCGGGGCCTCCCGCTGCAACAGGGTTTTCACGCTCTCTACTGTCACGTAGCCGGCCAGAGCCAGGAAGGATCCGCCGATGATCCGGTGGGTTAGCCGCTCGGCGCGCTCCCGGCGCTCGGGGTTAGTATCCGCGCGGAGCCGCCAGTGTGCCGCCAAGCTGGACGTTACCTCGATTCCGCTATCCACCCCGAAACTCACCAGCGCCACACTGCCGGACACCACCCCTGCCGCCACCGAGATCATGGCCTCGACGACGTTGTAGCCAACTGTGAGATAGTTGAGCCACAGCCCTCTGCGGACCAGTGCGGCGCGGCCGGCGACAGCTTCGGTCATGACCTGAAATTATTGTCGCTTCGGCTTGACCACCACGGAACACGCACTTAGGCTCCGGCCATGCTCCGCCGTGTGGTTTCAGCTCTTCTGTTATTTGGTCTCCTGATCGCAATGACCCCGCGGTCCGGCGACGGGATGGGCTGTGGGTCCATGACATCCGGACCGGCCTGGACGACTTCAGGATCTTCCTCTGGGAGTGGCTGTGCCGCCTCCATGCCCTCAGGCAGCTGTCTCGGCGGCATCTGCATGGCCTTGTCCGCACCGAACCGGCTCGACGTGTCCAGCAGCGGGCATTCGTTTACGGTCCAGCCACCCTCCGACCCTGTCGGCCACTACCCACCACCGCCTGGAACTCCACCGCCCGAAGCGTAGCCGTTAGAACAGTCACCGATTCCGGCGCCGGTAATCTGCGGCACCGGCGGGCGCTCATACCTATACTCTGGAGTTCGTATGTCCCATAAACACCCTCGGCACCGGCCTTCGGCGTGGCCGGGTCTGATACTCTTCGCAGCCCTTTTGCCCCTGGTGATCTTTGGGTTCATCTATGTAACCCGGCAATTCCAATCCTCCGGAAGAGCCCCTGAGTTCACCCCAACCGGTCGGGCCGACGCGACTGCCGTCCTCGATCCGGCCAGTTTCTCCGACTACCAGCAACAAACAGCCTACCGGGCGGCTCGCGCCATTCCGGCCGTGCTCAATCAGCTCTATTGCTGGTGCCATTGCCGGGAGAGCGCGATTTTCCACCACCGCTCGCTGCTCGAGTGTTTCGAGAGCGACCATGCGTCGCAATGCGACATCTGCATGGGTGAAGCGCTGCTGGCCCAGAAGATGGTGCAGGCGGGAACCACCGACGTGCGGGAGATCCAGCGCGCTATCGACGCGCAGTTCGGACCCGGAGCGCAGCGAGCCGGCTGAAATGAGCTCCAGACGCGGCCATATGGAGAGCTTCGTGGCTGATGTCGTGGCCAACAATCCCGGTGCTCGCTGGCTACTTCACTGCCACAATCTCTATCATCATATGGGAGGCATGGCGATGGAGCTTCGCTATGGATAGGCCGGCGCTGCGCCCGCTTTGCGCCACGCTTGCCGGTCTTACCGCTTCAACCGCCCCGGCCCTTTCACCACGGGAAGCCGGTGAGCTCAGAAGGTGCTGAGCTCCGACCTCCACCTCAAACGGCCGCCTAGTCCGACTGTAATCCGGCCGATGCCGGAACGTCATAACGACTAGGAGGATCGATCATGCAATCTCTGGGCACGGCCGCCGGAGTGGCTGGCCTATTCCTGTCTTTCCTGCTGTCGCCGCTGGCGGCACAGACCGACTACCGCAACCTCGACGACGACCGGCCTGTAGCTACCGAGGATGCTTACCCGGTGGAGCGGTACGCTTTCGAGCTGATAGTACCCTATCGGTTCGAGGCGGAGGCCGAGGGTGGTGAGCTCCATCTGACCGTGCCTGAGATGGCCTACGGGGTGGCCCGCAACGTCCAGCTGGGTCTGAAGCTTCCCATCGCCGCAGTGGATGAAGAGCTCGGCGCCGGCACCGACTGGGGCCTCGCCGGCCTCCGCTTCTTTGGACTGTACAACCTCAACACGGAGGGCCCTCGCCTTCCAGCGCTGTCGGTGCGGGCAGACGCCAGCTTCCCCGTGGGATCGCTTGCCGGGGATGGAGTCCGCTTTGCCCTGAAGGCAATCGTGACCCGCAGCTGGGGCGGCATGCGGGGCCATCTCAACGCCTCATGGGGGTTTGGCTCGGAGGACGAGCCCGCCCTCGCCGAGCCGCTGAACCGCTGGAGCGCCAGCTTGGCTGTGGATCGCACCCTGTTCCGCTCCAGTATGCTCCTGGTTGGCGAGCTGGCCGCCTCGCAGTCCAGCGAGAGCGCACCGACGGCGGTTGACGCCTCGCTGGGAGCGCGCTGGCAGTGGACCCCTACTCTGGTGCTGGATGCCGGGGTGAGTCGGCGCCTCCGGTCGGACGTAGGGCCGGACATCGCACTCACAGTCGGTCTCTCGCACGCATTTGCACTTCGCGGCCTGATGCCGGGGAGGTCGCGATGATCCGCAAGAGCTCGCTGGCGGTGAGCACGCTGTTCCTGGCGGTCGGAGCCGGCACCGCTCTGTCGCAGACCCGGCGAGACGAGCAGTTCTACTACCCGGGTGGGTTCAACTGGGAGTTTCTGGCGAATTACCCTGAGGCCGCCCGGCTGTTCAACGCATTCGACTACGGCCATGCCGTCCTGTACGAGCGGCTGTATACCAAGGGTGATCAAGCCGGACCTGATCTGGAGAAGGAATACCGCTACCTCACCACCGATCTCCTGGTCCGGCCGCCTCGGTTCGCCGTGGCCGAGGAAGTGATCATGCCGGAGTACGCCAAGGTCGCCTGGCGAGCGAAGATGATGTTCGACTGGGCCCACATCCTCCACCGGCAGATCTACGATGCCTACGCCGACGACCGGCTGAACCTGTCGCAACGAGACAGCCTGATCGAGCGGCTCACCGACTATTACCTGAGCAACCGGAAATACGCCTTTACCGACAAGCCCAAGGCGATGCGGCTCATGGACGAGCAGTACTTCAGCCAGGCCTTCCGGAGGACCCATCCCAAGTTCAACGGCTTGATCTGGGCCTACCATTGGCTTCAGATCGGGCTGTACGAGCCGTTCATCGAAGGGCGGACCCCGGGGGAGCGAAAGAGCGGGGTGCAGGCCACAGTCGCCCGGTTCTGGTCGATGCTGGAGGATCCGCCGAGCCGCTTTCCGAGGTACATGCCGATCAGCTCGGCGATCGCTCCTCGGTTCAGCGCCGCTCATCCCCGAGCGGCAGTGATCTTCGACAACCTGCACATGATGCACGACATCATCTCCGACATTCTCACCGCCGACACCATCCCGCGCGGGCGAAAGGGTGAGGTCATCGATCGGCAGCTGGATATGCTGCAGGACCCTTCACGGGACGTGATGTCGCTGGACGAGTGGCGCAGGATGGCTGAGCACATGGGTGGGGTGGCTGCTATGGGCGGTCCGGCCACCGGCCTGCTCGACATGCCTCGGTCGCCCGCTGGTCGGACGCCTCAGAAGAAGACCGACCAAGTGCAAGAGCCACCTGACACTACGGTGCACCAACATTGATTCCAACTACCTGGAACCCCTAGCAATGATCATGACACCCCGGCTCCGTAAATTCCCGCTCACTGCGCACGTCACTTCTTCGGTCGGCTGGCTCGGCACGGTCGCCGCCTTCCAGGCTCTCGCTATCGCGGCTGTGAGCAGCCGCGAGCCACAGCTGATACGAGGGTTCTACTGGGCAATGGAACTGGTTGGGTGGTACGTCATCGTGCCGTTCTGCGCCGCCTCGTTGGTCACCGGTCTCATCGTCTCGCTCGGCACGTCCTGGGGATTGTTTCGGTACTACTGGGTCTCCCTAAAGTTCCTGCTGACGGTCATTGGCGCAGTGGTCCTCTTCGGGTTCACTCAGACGCTTGCGTCCTTGGGAGACTTGGCAGGAAACCCGGCCTTGCCCCTCGGAGAGCTGCGCAACCTGGAGCAATCGCCCGTGCTCCATTCCGGAGGCGGCCTGCTGGTGTTGCTGGCAGCCACGGTCCTCGCGGTGTACAAGCCTTGGGGGATGACGGCGTACGGACGCCGTAAGCAACACAGTGGGGCGGCACCCGGGTCAAACTGGAAAACCATCAGCTGGAGCCAAGTTCTCCTGCTCGGGGTTATCGGCTTGGTCCTGCTACTCCTGGTCCTGCACCTTATCGGCGGCGGACTTCGTAACCATTGAGCGTCGCAGCCGGAGAGATCACGACGTGAGTGCTATATGACAGACCACCATCACCATCATGATCACGGTCATGCAGCTCCTGCTCCGGCCGAGCCGGGATATCCGGAACACCCCGAGCTGACCGAATCGCACGCTCATCATGGCACCGCGCCGGTGGCAGCCAATGGCCGCGCGCACGCCGGTCACGACAAACACGCGGGACACAGCGTGGCCATGTTCCGGGACAAGTTCTGGATCTCCCTCGCACTCACCATTCCCACACTCATCTGGGGGCATATGCTGCCCCGCGCCTTGAGCTATTCGCCGCCCTCGATACCGGGCGCACGGTGGATAGCCCCGGTCTTCGGAACCGCGGTGTTCTTCTACGGCGGGTGGGTCTTCATTCAGGGGGCCTGGCGCGAGCTGCAGGACCGACTGCCGGGCATGATGACCCTGATCGCCCTCGCGATCACGGTCGCCTTCGTATTCAGCGCAGCGGTCACCCTGGGGTATCCCGGCATGCCGCTCTGGGAGGAGCTGGCGACGCTGGTCACCATCATGCTGCTGGGCCACTGGATCGAGATGCGGTCCATCTCCCAGGCGCAGGGGGCCCTGGGAGAGCTGGCCAAGTTGCTGCCGAACACTGCGGTTCGGATCGTGGGCAACGAAACCGAGGAGGTTCCGGTCAGCGCTCTCCGGGAAGGCGATCTGGTGCTGATCCGGCCTGGTGCCGGCATCCCTGCCGATGGCGAGGTGGTCGAGGGGTCCAGTGATGTGAACGAGGCGATGATCACCGGGGAATCCAGGCCGGTCCGCAAGAAGGCAGCGGACCAGGTGATCGCCGGGACCGTCAACGGCTCCGGCTCTCTGCGGGTTCGGGTGACCGGCACCGGAGAGCGCACGGCGCTCGCCGGGATCATGCGGCTGGTGGAGCAGGCCCAGAGCTCGCGCTCACGAGCCCAGGCACTGGCTGATCGCGCCGCCTATTGGCTAACCCTGGTTGCTCTCGCCGCCGGCGCGCTGACCCTGGTTGGCTGGCTCTTGGCCGGGGCCGAGGCCGCCTTCGCGGTCGAGCGGCTGGTCACGACTCTGGTGATCGCTTGCCCCCACGCGCTGGGGTTGGCGATTCCGCTGGTGATTGCGATCTCGACCACCTTGGGCGCCCGGAGCGGACTGCTGGTCAGGGACCGGCGGGGCCTGGAGGAGGCGCGCAATCTGGATTCGGTGGTGTTCGACAAGACCGGGACCCTGACCAGAGGTGAATTCGGAGTGGTCGGAATCACGACTGCGGACGGGCTTCAGGAACAGGAAGCGCTCAAGCTGGCGGCCGCGGTCGAGCGGGACTCGGAGCATACCATCGCCCAGGGGATTCTCAGAACGGCGCAGGAGCAGAGGCTGGAGATTCCGCAGGCAGACAACTTCCAGTCTCTGCCCGGGATCGGAGTAGAGGCGGACCTGCGCGGCCGTCGCTTGCTGATCGGTGGCCCGGCCCTGCTCCGGAGCAGGAAAGTGAAACTACCCCGAACTCTGCTCGCATCCGCGGAGCAGGCGTCGCAACGGGGCCAGGCAGTCATTTATCTGGTCGAGGAGGATGCGCGGGGTGACGACCGGGCCCTGGCCCTCTTCACCGTGGCAGACGTGGTTCGTCCCGAGTCCCGCGAAGCCGTCCAAGCCCTGCATGCCGAAAGGATCGAGGTCGTGATGCTGACCGGCGACGCCCGTCCGGTGGCGGAGGCCGTGGCTCGAGAGCTCGGCATCGACAAGGTCTTCGCCGAGGTGCTGCCGGATCAGAAGGCCGACAAGATCAAGCAGCTGCAAGGGGAGGGGAAGCGGGTTGCCATGGTCGGTGACGGAGTGAATGACGCGCCGGCACTGGTCACGGCCGAGGTCGGCATTGCCATCGGGGCCGGCACCAACGTGGCGGTCGAGGCTGGAGACATCGTCCTGGTGCGCAACGATCCCCGGGACGTGCCCCGGATCATTCGGCTGAGCCGGGCGAGTTACCGGAAGATGGTTCAGAATCTCTGGTGGGCGGCGGGTTACAACATTGTCGCCATCCCGCTTGCCGCCGGCGTTCTGGCATCCCAAGGAATTCTGCTCTCGCCCGCGGTGGGCGCGGTGCTGATGTCGCTCAGCACGCTGATCGTGGCGATCAATGCCCAACTGCTTCGGCGGGCCAGGCTATGAAGCTTTCACGAACTGCACCTCCGCCTCGATCCGGACCTTGTTGGCAACCAGGACACCACCGGTCTCGATCATCTGGTTCCACTTGAGACCCCATTCCCGCCGGTCGATCTCGCCCCGGGCCGTAAACCCAGCCCGCTCTTTCCCCCAAGGGTCCTGCCCCCGGCCGGCGAACTCGCAGTCGAGCGTGAGCTCCATGGTGGTATCGCGGATCGTGAGATCTCCGACCATCCGGAAGCGATCGCCCTCCTTCTCGAAGTTCCCCTCCAGCCGCTTGCTCTTGAAGGTGATCTCCGGATACTGCTCGGCGTCGAAGAAGTCGGCCGATCGGAGGTGCGTGTCCCGGTCGGGAACACCAGTATCGATGCTCGCCGTCTTCATCGCCACTTCGACGCAACAGCCCTCCGGGTGGTCCTCGTCGGCGGTGAGGGTCGCGCTAAGCTCTTTGAAGCGGCCTCGCACCGTGGTCATCATCATGTGCTTGACCGAGAACTCGACGCTCGAGTGCGTCGGGTCCAGTGTCCACGTCGCGGTCTGGGTTACGTTTGCGGTACCCATAGCTACTACTCCTCCGTGTAGGTATTACCTCTTCTCTGATCTTCTGCGCCAGATACAGGCGACCAGGGCTGCTCAGCGGAACAATGCAAGGCGGGAAACTGCAACGTAGTGATTGCCGTCACGCCGGAGACACCGGATGAATCGCGTGCGCCGCCTCCCCCTCCCCCTCGTCCTCGGCCTGCTCGTCTCCGTTTCGTCTGAGCTGGCCGCCCAGGCTGTCACTGAGCCTGAGCAGTGGCGCGTCAGCTTCACTCCTTATGTCTGGATGTCCGGCCTCGAGGGCACCATCGGGGTGGGCTCCAACCTCAGTGAGGTGGACGTGAGCTTCAGCGACGGGGCCGAGGACTTCGAGTTCGGCTTCGCCGGCCTGCTCGAGATCCGGCGTCACGCCTGGGTCGTTCGAACCGACTTCTTCTACGTGTCGCTTTCGGACGAGGAGGCTACATCGAGCGGCAACACCCTGACCGTGGGCCAGGACGAGCTCATGCTCCACCCCGAGGTGGGCTATACCCTGCTCGCTCGCCCCTGGGGTGGCGTGGATGGCCTGATCGGCGCTCGCTATTGGAACCTGGGCGTGGACCTCGGCGGGCCGGCCCTCGAAGTCTCGACCGACCGGAACTGGGTGGACGCCACGGTGGGCGCCAACTTGCGCTACCAGCCGGGCAAAAAGTGGCGCCTCGTCCTCAAGGCCGACCTCGGCGCCGGTGGCTCGGATCTTATCTGGCAGCTCTACGGCGGGGCCGGCTATGACCTCGGCCGCTGCTGTGCGCTGGTTGCCGCCTGGCGCTATCTCGACGTCGACTACAACCAGGACGCCTTACTCTACGATGTGCGGCTCAGCGGTCCTACCTTCGGACTAACCCTCCGCTTCTGAGTTCCGACCGGCCTTCGCCCTAATTCACTTCCCTGAGCAGCTCACTCATCTGCTGGGCGAGCTGATCGGCCGCGAACGGCTTGACCAGTAACGGGTATGGCATGGCGGACGTATTCAGCTGAGGGAAGTTGGGCGCATAGCCGGACATGAGCGCCACTCTCCTCCAGGGCGAGAGAGCAGTGACTTTGCGGGCCAGCTCGAGCCCGCCCATGCCGCCCGGCATTACGATGTCGGTCAAGACGATCTGGACATCCTGGGTGCCGGCGAGCCGTTCCAGCGCCTGCTCGCCAGATGGAGCTTCGATGACGTGGTATCCCTCATCGCGGAGCATCCTGGCCGCGATCGTGCGGCTCTGCTGGTCATCGTCCACCACCATAATCGTCACACTGGCCCGGGTGGGGCCGGTTCGGTCCTGCTCCGGCCCGTACCAGGGAATGGGTTGGAATAGACTTCCGGCTTGGGCCAGCTCCCGTTCGGGGGAGAGCTCCGGTTCATACGGTGTGAGTATCAGCATTTCCGTCATCTCGCTAGGAGGGAGAGCGCCTTAGTGTTGTATCTGGATGGTGTCTGAAGCGGGACGCCCGATCTCGAAGCAGCAGCGCTCCCGGTTGTACCGATCGCAGCACTTGGTGACCCGGCTGCCGACAAACTCGCTCAATATACTCTCCAGTGCATTGCAGGCCTCCGGGTGCTCGGCGGTCGCCGCCGCCAGCGGGCACCCGTGGCTTTGGATGATGTAGAAGCCATCCTCCTCATCGACCTCGGACAGACCGCCGAGATCATTCAACAGCCTGCTTGCCGTAATGACCCGCTCCCCTAGCTGCCCCCGAGGAGCCGCAACACGTCCCGCCATTGCCCTCCGCCCGACCTCATGCATGATGGCATCGAACTCGGGGGCGGACATGCGCTGCGCCAGCACGTGGAGGAGCTCGGTCAGGATGGGGATGTAGGCTCGGGAAAAGAGCAGCTCGGCCTGCATGGTGACGCCGTACATCCGGGCCGGCTTACTGGCCCCACGACGGGTCCCCTTCTGCTCAATCAGATCATCCCGCTGGAGCGTTGCCAACTGAGCCTGGACCGCGGTCCGGGTGAGTTGCAGAGCCGCGGCCAGCTGGTCCACCGTCATCGGGCCGCGCCGCAGCAGCTCCATGATCCGCCCTCCGGTCCCCTCGGCCCGCGGTAGATGCCCTTTCACGGACGCCCCTGGTCAGGTCTGGAGGGTCTCCGGGATCGGGGAAGCGACAGATTTGACAGAAAAATCTTGTGTTTCTCTAAACACTTAAGCATAATGGCTGGGGTAGGCCCAGAGGCGCAGGGCATTAGGAAATTCCCCAAGCTGGTTCGGCCCATGGCTTTAGCTGCATCACATCGGCCACGATTGACAGTCTCGTGCTGGCTGACCGGCCTGCTCGTGGTGGTCGGGGTTGCCGGGGCGGTTGGCTGCCGCCGGTTTCCCGAGACCACGGTAAGCAACGATCTCGAGAAGGAAGGGCGGAAGATCTTCCGCGACGACACCTTCGGCAATGAGCCGTTCTGGACCGACACCGCCCGCCTGCATGAGCTGGTCCAGAAGGAGATCCAGCCGCTCGAAGCCCTGAGCCTGGGGCTCAAGGTCGACCAGGACCGGCTCAACCTGCTCTCCTTTCTGTTCAGCAATCCGTTCGGCACCAGTGGCACCAGGAATCTCCTCAAACGGGACGCAGTCGTCGGGATAAAGGCGACATTTGACGAGAAGGGTCGCATCGCCCGGATCGGCATCACCTGCGCCCTCTGCCATTCCACCGTCGACAACGCGCTGCTCCCCGGAATCGGCCATCGGCTCGATGGCTGGCCCAACCGCGACCTGGAGGTGGGGAAAATTCTGGCGAAGTTGGCCCACTTCACTCCGGAACAGAAGAAGGTTCTTGAGACCTGGCCCAAGGGAACCTACGACCCCCGCTTCAACTTCGACGGCAAGAGTACTCCGCTGGTGCTACCCCCCGCTTACGGCCTCGCGGAGGTCAAGAACGAAACCTACACCGCTGAGGGACCCATCTCGTACTGGAACAACTACGTGGCCGTGACTCAGATGCATGGCCAGGGCAACTTTTCCGACCCACGGCTCGGAGTGAAGGTGGTGAATCAGCCAGACCTGGTCACGCCCAAGCTGGCGGCGTTGCGGGCGTATCAGTTCAGCATTCCGGCGCCGCCGCCGCCGGCAGGCAGCTATAGCAAGGGAGCGGCTCGCCGGGGCAGGACCGTATTCGATGCCAACTGTGCCCGCTGTCATATAAGCGGGACCCTCACCGACAACAATGACGGGACGCTCCACCCGCCGTCGGAAACCGGAATGAGCGCAGCCTACGCTGAGCGGACCAGCCAGAAGCGATATCGCACGACCCCGCTTCGTGGCCTGTGGCAGCATCCTCCGTACTTCCACGACGGAAGTGCGAAGACGCTCAAGGATGTCATCGAGCATTACGTGAAGACGCTGAATCTCCAGCTGACCGGGAAGCAGAAGGGTGACCTGGAAGAGTACCTGAAATCGCTCTAACCTGGAGGACTATGCGGGGCTGGATCCTGGCAGCAGCCTGCCTCGGTGTTGTCGCTTCAACTGCACCGCTCCGAGCCCAGAGTCCCCTCTCGGTCGGTGTGGGTGGGGGAGTGTCCCTGCCGGAAGGGGAGATCGAGGACGACGTAAACCTGGGGTGGCACGCACTAGTGACCGCGGAGCTGGCCTCACCGATGCATCCGTGGGGACTCCGCCTGGACGTCGCGTACAACCGGTTCGAGTTCAGCGAACAGCTGGCAGCTGCCCTCGGCGAAGAAGGCCACCAGACCGCCGGCTCCGCAACCCTCAATGTCCTGTATCGCCTTCCCAAGGTTACCTCCCCCATCCAACCGTATGTCCTGTTGGGCCTGGGCGCCTATCACACCGACTGCTCGTTGGGGTGCGATAGCAGGGTTCGCTACGGCTGGAACTACGGCCTGGGAGCCAAGTTCTTTTTTCTGGGGCTGGAGAACTTCCTGGAGATCCGCGGGCACCGAACCAAGAGTCAAAACCAAGACGTGCATTACTTTCCAGTGACGTTGGGAATCATGTTCTAGCCCAACCTTGCCCTCCTCCCGCCACTATCGGACCAGCCAGCAAACAGTAAGTTCACCAATGATGAGGACGGCCGCCCTCATCTGTTGTAGCGCACCCCTGCCAAAACGACTGTGCGAGGAAGGAGCGACTCATGTGTCGCTGCTGGCTGGCCCTCACCCTGGCCGCAGTTGCTGCCTGTGGGGGAGATGATAGCGGTACCGGGCCGGTTGGCTCGATCAACGTGGGGGGCACCTGGAACCTCTCGGTCTCGAACATGTCCGGGAGTGGCGCCTCCTGCAGCACCTCGGACCCCATCCATGCCACTATCCGCCAGACTGGGAGCAGCTTCACCGGGACCTATTCTGGTGGCATTCTCGGCTGTCTCACCCCCACCGAGTCGTTCTCTTCGGCAATAGGCTCGGGCGCCATAACCAATGGAGAGGTCACCGGCAATACCATCAGCTTCGACCTCGGCAGCTACGGCCACCATGATGGGACAATCAGCGGCAATTCCATGTCGGGCAGCGCCGAGTGGACCTACCAGTTCGGGCTTCCGCTGAACGAGGTCAGCCTGACAGGGGGCTGGTCGGCGACCAAGTAGTCCGGCAGCGCTTCCATCGCGGCCGACAGCGTTCGCATGTGGACGGTCAGCGACCCCATGTGGATCGTCAGCGTCTCCGTGCAACCTGCCGGCGTTGGGATTTTCCCGGCAGCGTCCCCATTTCGTCCGCCGGGGTTCTCGTGCAGCCCGTCAGCGGTTCCGTGCCGGCTGACCGGGACGGCATTTTTCCGGCAGCGTCTCCCTGCGGATCGCCGGCGACCCCGTGCAGCCGAGCAGCGATTCAATTTTCCCGGCAGGGTTCGCATCCAGACCGCCAGGGTTTCCGTGCCGACTGACAGCGTCTCCATGTGGATTGTCAGCGTCTGCATGTGGATCGTCAGCGACACCATCGCGACCGCCAGCGGCCCCGTGCCGACGAGCAGCGTTCCCATTTTCCTGGCAGCGACCCCATGCAGGCCGCCGACGTTCGCGTGCAAGTCGCCAACGTTCGGGTGCAAGCCGCCGGCGACCCCGTGCAGCCGTTCGGCCCGAAGATTCCCCCGCACCGACCACAAAAAAGAAGCCCCCCGGGCACTCGCCGGAGGGCTGCTATCACCACCTACCCACTTACCCACTTACCCGCCTCGCGGTAACGCGACTGCGTTACCGGGAATAGTACTCGATCACCAGAGAGGCCTCGCACTGCACCGGGATCTGTTCCCGCTCGGGAATCTCCCGGATCCGGACCTTGCGCGCGTCCCGGTCTAGCTCCAGGTAGGCCGGGGGCCTGGCGACCTCGAGCGGGGCGGTGAAGGCGATCTTGTCGCGGCTGCGCTCGGCGAGCGACACCACATCGCCCGGCTTCAGCCGGCGGGAGGGACGGTCCACCCGCTTGCCATTGACCACCAGGTGACCATGACTCACCGCCTGCCGCGCGGCATAAATGGTTCGCACGAATCCGGCTCGGACGACCACCGCGTCGAGTCGAAGCTCGAGCAGCTGGAGCAGCCGCACTCCGGTATTGCCGGGCTGGCGGATGGCTTCGCTGAAGGCGTTCTGCAGCTGGCGCTCGCTCACGTTGTACTGAGCCCGGAGCCGCTGCTTCTCCACCAGCTGCTTCTTGTAGCCGCTGACCTTGCGGCGAGGCGACGCGCCGTGCTGTCCCGGCGGATTGGGCCTGCGCTCCATGACTCTGGCGGCCTTGGGCGTCAATGCGATGCCGAGCTGGCGGGCCAGTTTGACCTTGGGTCCCCTACGGTTCACGAACTATCTCCTGTGCGACTGGTGCGGTTCTTCCCGAGCCCGCAAATGTATTCGTATGGGGACGTTATGGGAAGGCGGTTAGTCGGTCAGGCGGTCGGGTGGCAGCGGGTGGCCGCGGGATAGTCACTGCGAGGGAGCGAAGCGACCGAAGCAGTCCCAGGCAGCGGATAGTCACTGCGAGGGAGCGAAGCGACCGAAGCAGTCCCAAGCAGCGGGATTGCTTCGGGCTTACGCCCTCGCGATGACTCGGGACGCACCGCCTGACGGCCTGACCGCCCGCTGGCCATCCCCCACTGCGGAACTCAAAAATTGGAGGTAAGCTACTTGTACTCACCTTCTTGGAGGGTAGTTCCGTGAGACTCGTCCCCCTGGCCTATGCCCTGGCGGCGGGAGCCGTGCTCCTCTTGCCCCAGGAATCGGCGGCCCAGGCTCAGGCCGCCGCCCCGCAGCTGCCCGGCTGCGTGGTCAACTGCTATAACGTGGTGCTCCCCTACGGTCTCTATGTCAGCGAAGTCATCAACGACGGCAGCTACGTGAAGCTGGAAGACGGCAGCGTCTGGGAGATCCGGCTGCCCCAGCGCCCGGTAGCCTCCAGTTGGCGGGAGGGCGACTTCGTGCAGCTCAAGACCATCGCCGCCCCGGTCGACCGCTTCGAGATCCTGCTGACCCACGGCGATTCCGACAAAGCCGAGGCTCGCCTGGTTGGCCGGGACCGTGCGCCAGCCCCGGAGTGGCCTCAGGAGTAGTAGCGCCGCATCTCGGCGGCCACGCCATCCAGATCAGGAAACAACCGCCGCTCGTCGACGTCGACCAGGTCCAGCTGGTCGCGGAAGCGAGCGGTTTCCTTTGCCGGGATGATGAACTTGGTCAGGGCCGCCCCCAGCTTGTGCTGCTCCAGAAACCGGTCGAAGGACTGCCGCTTGTCGGAGCAAAGGGTGAAGGTGGCCGACTGGGCGACGATCCGCTGGTTGAGCGAGGGCGGCTCCAGCATGCAGGCGAACGGCTTGATCCCCTTGCTGGAAAACAGCCTCCAGGGCGTAAGTGGCTGAGCACCGCCCAACATTCCTTCGAGATCCTGAATCACCAGCGCCAGCTCGGGCAGGCTGAAGCGGCGATGCACGCTCTGCCAGTCCAGCCGCCAGACCACCCGGTCGGACACCCGGTCCGGGTCGAGAGTGGCGAAATGGGCCGCGACCAGCGGCGAGTAGGTCCAGTCCAGCAGCCGGGTAGGCAGCCCGTGATGCTGGGCCGACACCATGACCTCCCAGTCATTGGCCGGCGGCTGCGTCAGGTAGGGCCGGGAGTAGCGGATGAAGTTCCGCAGGATGTGCTCCTCCAGGTCCGACTTGGTGTGGGGTGTCCGGCTGCCTCCGAGCTTGTCCAGGCTGGTGAGGAGAGGCCAGGTGGGGTCGCCGTCGCCCCGATAGACGCCGCTGTCTCGTCGGCGGCCGGTCCGGGGATCCGGCTCGATCGGCGTCACCTTGTCGATCAGGTCACCCAGGCTGGTTACGACGACTTCGTTGATAGGCATGGGCCGAATGTTAGGCGAGTGACTCGATATGTGACATATGTCCTTGCAGAGCGTGGCCAAAAGCACCAAACGTGCGGGCAGACGCCCCTGCGGACGCTCCGGTCTGTGCCGACGCGACCCTCGGCAACACTAGGTGGTGCAATGGCGGTACGGGAAGCGCGACTCCGGCCCGAGTGGGCCCATCTTTACCCCGGTCTCGAATCGAGCGTCTGGGTCGTGGCGGCCCGGCTGGTGCCGCTGGTTTTGCGCCACCGGCTCCAGGATCAGGTGACCTGGGAGTTCACCCGCCGGATCCTGGTGGATGAGCACTTCGAGTTTCGGGGTGGCCGGAATCGCGACGACTCGTGGACCGGGGTGCTTACCCGTGTCGAGGATGCGTGAGCGGTAGTCGTTAGTCACTAGTCATGGCTGGATCGCCACGCGGCTACGCCGCTCGCGATGACTCGAACTAGCGACTAGCGACCAGTGACTCCCTTCCAAATCCCATTCCGAATCCGAATCGCCTTCGCCGAGGCACGCGGGTCCGCCTCGAACCGGAGCTCCACCTGGGTGGCCAGCTTGACCTTACCGGTGAGAGTCAAAGTATCCGCCCCGCGACGCACCCGGATCGGGAGCGGAGCTCCTTCGCGGCTCCCATAGCGGGCGCGGAACTCGGGACCGAAGTCCGGATTGGTCAGCGAAACATCGCCCAGGGCCAGCAGCCGATCGCCGGGACGGACCCCTGCCTCCTGAGCCACACCTCCCGGCAGCAGCCCAACGATCACGATCCCAGTGGAGTCGGCCGCCGTCTGGATGCCGAGCCGGGGCACCTTGATGGTGTCCGGAGCCAGCCGCATGCCGGCCAGGGGAAGGATCTGGGCGAAGGGGAAAGGCTCTCGTCCGTCGATGTACCGGTTATAAAAGTCGTTGAAGGACCGGCCGCCGGCCGCGCGGCTGACCTCGGGCCACCAGTCGTTCGCGCCGAACCCACGGCCCTTCTTGTAGGTGCTCTGGTAAAGCTGGCGCATGACATCGTCCAGTGAGCGGCTGTTGTTACTGCCGTCCCGGATGAGCACGTCGAGCAGCAGGCCCGCCAGCGAGCCCTTGGGGTAATACAGATAGTTGCTGCCGTCGGTCGGATGAATCCAGGTGGAGAGTGATGCGTCCTCCAACGCCGTCGGAGGGGCGGTAGTGACGGTGTTGGCCTTTTGCGCGGTGAGGGCCATGAACTGGCTGGAGTCGACGATCTTACTGCGCACCAGAGCCAGGTCGGCGTAGTAGTCGGTGATTCCCTCGCTGACCCAGAGCCAGGGAGTGGGCTGCGCCTGATCGTAGTGGTAGGGAAACATTTCCGCCGGCCGCAGCCGCTTCACGTTCCAGGCGTGGAAGATCTCGTGTGCGGTGATGGATGCGAGCAGCGGATTGCCGATGATCCCGGGATTGTAGATCCCCACGTGGGAGCTCTGGTGCTCCAGGGCGCTCGCTCCGCCGAAGGTTCGCTCGAAGATGATCATCACGTTGTAGCTGGCCCACGGCGTCTCCTGAAACACCGCCGACTCTGCCGGGATCACCCGGCCGAGCTGATCCCAGAACTGCTTGCGGGTGGAATCGCGCAGCGCACCCGCCGGATAGGTTGCCAGCCGAGTCCAGCGTCCCGCCACCTGCATGCTGTCGTAGTCCATCCTTCCGACGAAGAACGGCATGTCCACCAGGTCATGGTAGTTGCCCTCCGCGTAGCTGCGCGGTGCTGTCCCCGGCTTCATGGCGGTTGCGACCACCCAGTCGGGTTGGGTCTTGACCGTCACCGTCGCGGGAAAGTCGAAGCCAGTCCCCTCGGGATAGAGCAGCAGATTGGTGCCGTTGAACAGCACGAAGTCGGGGCGGGCCCACGCCATGGCGTTGTCGAGGGTATCGGCCACGTAGTCGAATCGAACGGTGAGCGCCTTCGCGGACCCCGGCTGGAGCCGCCAGGTGTCATAGTCGAGCTTGTCCCAGCGAATGGCCTTGTCGCCGGCCGAGGCCGAGAACTCCCCGACCCAGCGAGCGAAGTTGCTGATCTCGTAGGCCCCGGGCGTCCAGCTGGGCAGTGACAGCAGCACCGGTCCATTCCCGCCGATATCGAAGCTCATGCTGACCCGGACGGTGCGTTCTCGGGCGGTGGTGGAGTCGAAGGTGAGCTCGTACCGGATGTTGGAGATCGGTGCCGACCGGGCTGGAGACTGCGGAGTGGTAGTCTGCTGGGCAGGCACTGCTGAAGCGACAGGAAGCAGAGAGGCTCCCAGCGCGAGGCCTGCTATGGTTTGTCCGATGCTCATATGGCTCCCGATCCAAGGTCTGTTCCCACGACGTTCCGCTGGGCGACAAAGTTGCGTCGATATAGAGACCTAGGAACTGGAGGACTGCTCCGCGGGAAGCTCCGGTGGGGAGCTCAACGCGGCGCGACTCGCGACCCGCGACTCGTGACTCCCAGCCGGCACGAACTCGCCCTCCCAGCGTCCCATGATGACCGAGGCGAGACAGTTTCCCACCACGTTGACGGTGGTCCGAGCCATGTCCATCAGCTCGTCCACCCCCAGGATGATGGCGACTCCCTCGAGCGGCAGGCCGAAATGGAGCAGAGTGCCGGAGAGGATGACCAAAGAGGCGCGGGGCACGCCCGCTACCCCTTTGCTGGTGATCATGAGCGTGAGCACGATGATGAGCTGCTGGCCCAGGGTCAGGTGGACTCCGGCCGCCTGGGCCACGAACATGGACGCCACGGCCAGGTAGAGCGTCGATCCGTCCAGGTTGAACGAGTATCCGGTCGGAATGACGAAGGCGACGATCCGGCGGGACACCCCCAGCCGCTCCATATTTTCCATCGCCTTGGGCAAGGCGGCTTCGGACGAGGTGCTGGCAAAGGCGATCAGCGCCGGCTCTTTGACCGCCTCGAAGAACTGCCGCAGGGGAACCCTGGCGATCAGGGCGGCCGGCACCAGCGCCACCAGCATGAACACCACGAGCGCCCCGTACAGGGTCAACACCAGCTTGCCGAGGTTGACCAGGACCTCGATACCGCTGTGTCCCACCGTCACCGCAATCGCCGCCCCGATGCCGATGGGCGCGTACTTCATCACGATGGCGGTGAACTTGAACATCGTCTCCGCCAGTCCCTCGCAGAAGCCGAGCATGGCCTCCTTGGCCCGGCCTCGCACCTGCGACAGCGCTACCGCGAATAGAATGGAGAAGAAGACGATCTGGAGGACTTCGTTGTTGGCGGCCGCCTCGAAGAAGCTCTGAGGGACGATGTGCTCCAGGAACCCACCGAACGTGGTGGTCTTCTGAGCCAGCTGTTTGCCTTCCTCGGCGGTGGCACTGAGCTGCACCCCCAGGCCCGGCTTGGTGAGGTTGACTGCCGCGAGGCCCACGATCAGCGCGATCGTAGTCACGATCTCGAAGTAGATGATCGATTTGAGCGCCAGCCGCCCCACCCGCTTCATGTCGTCGCCGTGGCCCGCAATGCCGATGACCAGGCTGCCGAAAATGATCGGCACCACGATCGACTTGATCATCCGGAGGAATACGGTGGACAGCGGCTTCAGACTGGTGCCGAGGGCGGGGTTGAGCCACCCCACCAGGGCACCGATGACCATGAAGATGATGATCCACTTGGTGAGCGAGATGCGCCTGAGGCGGGCCCAGAGCCACTTCATCGGGCCACCAGAGTCTCCGCCTTGGCTTCGATACCCGCCAGCACTGACGCGTGAGAGGCCGCGAACTTGGCGACACCCTCGTCCTCCAGCTCCCGGGTGATGCCGGCCATGTCGACCCCGGCCTGAGCCAGCGCCGCCAGTTGGGCGGGGGCGTCGGCCATGGCCCGATCGATCCTGACGTCGGGCCGGCCGTGGTCCCGATACGCCTCGAGCGTCTCGGGCGGCAGCGTGTTCACGGTGTCCGGCCCGATCAGTGCCTCGACGTAGTAGACGTCGGGGTAGCGGGGATCCTTGGTGCTGGTGGAGGCCCACAGCGGGCGCTGGGCCGCCACGCCGGCGCGGCTGAGGCGGGCCCACTGATCTGAATCATGGGCTTCCCGGAAGAGCCGGTACGCCTGGGCCGCGTTGGCGATAGCGGCAGTGCCCCGGAGCCCCGCGTCATCGGAGCGATTCAACAGGGGATCCACCTTGCTATCCACCCGGCTCACGAAGAAGCTGGCCACGGAGGCGATGGACTGGAGCGGAAGGCCCTGGTCGAGCCGGCGCTGCAGCCCCTGGAGAAACGCCTCGATCACTTCAGCATAGCGAACGACCGAGAAGAGCAGGGTCACGTTCACGTTGATCCCACCGGCAATCGCGTGAGTGATGGCCCCGAGGCCGGCAACCGTGCCCGGAATCTTGATCATCGCGTTGGGGCGATCCACCGCATTCCACAGCCGCTCTGCCTCGTGGATGGTGCCCTCGGTATCGTGAGCCAATCGGGGCGACACTTCCAGGGAGACCAATCCATCCCGTCCCTGAGTCTCGCGATATACCGGCCGAAACAGGTCGCAGGCTGTCCGCACGTCGGCCACGGCCAACGCCTCGAAGATCTCCGCCGGATTGCGGCCCAGCTCGGTGAGGCGGCGGATATCGTCGTCATAGAGCTGGCTGCCGGCGATCGCCTTCTCGAAGATGGTCGGGTTGGATGTCATTCCCCGGAGACCATCCTCCTGGATCAGCCGCTCCAGCTCGCCGGAGCGGAGCAGGTCCCGAGTGATGTAGTCATACCAGATGCTCTGGCCCAGCTCGCCCAGTTGCCGTAATGGATTCATCGAGTGCCTTTCCGAAGCTGCCGTACAGTGTCAGCCAGATGATCCGCGGTGAGCTTGAACTCCTCGAAGAGGCGATCACCCGGCGCCGACGCCCCGAATCCTTGCATGCCCACCATGACGCCCTCGTCGGTGGCCCAGCGGGACCAGCCGGTCGGTCCGGCCGCCTCCACCGCTACCCGGCGCCGGACGGCGGGAGGCAGCACCGTGTCGCGGTACGCCTCGGGCTGTTCGGCGAACAGCTCCCACGACGGCATCGAGACTACTCGGGTGGCGATTCCCTCGGAGTGGAGTCGGCGTGCCGCTTCCACCGCTACGGCGACCTCCGAGCCGGTGGCTATGAGAATGGAATCGGGGATCCCGTCCGGCGGATCCAGCAGCACGTAGGCCCCCCGGCGCAGTCCCCCCACTTCAGCCTTACCGGTTCGATCCAGGAGCGGAAGCTTCTGCCGGGTCAGCACCAGAACCGTGGGGCCGGTTCGCCGCTCGATCGCCACCTTCCACGCCTCGAACGTCTCGGCGGCATCTGCCGGACGGATGGTGATGAGGTTGGGTATCGCCCGCAGCATCGCCAGGTGCTCCACCGGCTGGTGAGTCGGACCGTCCTCCCCCAGGCCGATCGAGTCGTGGGTTCCGATGTAGATGACCGGCAGCCGCATGATCGCAGCCAGACGGATGGCCGGCTTCATATAATCGGAGAAGACCAGGAAGGTGCTGCCGAACACCCGCAACCCTCCATGGGCCGCGATGCCGTTCATGCAGGCGGCCATGCCGTGCTCCCGCACCCCCCAGTGAAAGGTGCGCCCTGCCGTGGTCGGCCCGAATGTCCCGCCCTGCTTGAGCGTGGTTCCGGTGCTACCGCCGAGATCGGCGGAGCCTCCGACCAGGTTGGGGACCGCTGTCGCGATAGCCTGAAGCGCGATGCCCGAGGCCTGCCGGGTCGCCAGCGGTCCAGCCGCCGCGTCGACGTTCAGCGCGCGATCCCACCCGGCCGGCAGCTCGCCGGAGAGCCAGCGATCGAACTCGGCAGCCAGCTCGGGATGGGCGGCCCGGTATCCCTCGAAACCTTTCCGCCAGGCCGCTTCCTGCTCGGTCCCCCGTCCGACGGCGGAGCGCCAGTGGGCCAGGGCTTCCTCGGGAACGTAGAACCTGGGCTCGAGCGGCCAGCGCATGATCTCCTTGGTGCGGCGAACCTCTTCGGCGCCGAGTGGGGCGCCATGGGCCTCGGCGCTGTTGCGCTTGGTCGGGGCGGGGTCGGCAATGACAGTGCGCAGCACGATGAGGGTGGGCCGGGTCGCTTCGCTCCGGGCCGACTCCAGTGCCGCCGATATGGCGCTCAGGTCGTTGCCGTCTCCCACCTTGAGCACCCGCCAGCCATAGGCCTCGAACCGCCGGGGCACATCCTCGGAGAAGGTCAGCGCGGTGTCGCCATCGATGGTGATGTGGTTGTCGTCGTAGACCACGGTGAGCTTGCCCAGCCTCAGATGACCGGCGAGCGACGCGGCCTCGCTGGCCACACCCTCCATGAGATCGCCGTCGCTGGCGAAGACCCAGGTCCGGTGGTCCACGAGGGTGTGATCCGGGCGGTTGAAATGAGCCGCCAGGAACCGCTCGGCGATCGCCATGCCCACCGCGTTGCCGAATCCCTGACCCAGCGGACCGGTCGTGGTCTCCACCCCCGGCGTGTGTCCCCGTTCGGGATGGCCGGGAGTCTTGGAGCCCCACTGGCGAAAGTTCTTGATGTCGTCGAGCGAGAGATCGTAGCCGCTCAGGTAGAGCAGGGAATAGAGCAGCATCGAGGCATGGCCGCAGGAAAGCACGAAGCGATCGCGGTCGGGCCAGTCCGGATTTCGCGGGTTATGGCGCAGGATCCGATTCCACAGCAGATAGGCCGCTGGTGCCAGGGCCATCGGAGTGCCGGGATGGCCCGACTGGGCCTGCTCCACGGCATCCATCGAGAGGGCCCGGATGGCGTTGATGCTGGGCCAGACGAGCTCGTGCTGCAGATCGACTTCACGATTGGAGGACGGCGGGCCATCCGGCCGCGCTACTCGTGTCCGGGTGCTTTCGACGTTCAGGAGGGACCCCTGGGGAAGTGGAATGGGAAGATAATGAAGAGACCCTCCGCTTTACCAAGTCCCTGCTGCGATTTTGTCGCGACGTTTACGCTCGGCCGCGCTGGGCTTAGTGGTGTGGGAACTGTCAGGCTTCACCTCGCCACTGGGTTCGTACGTGGCGATCACATTTCCTGCGGATGTGATCTGATGCTCCCTCATGCGCATCGCTTGAGCTGGTGACCCATCGCCAAATAGTCGTTTGCCGGAACCCAGGATAACGGGGAAGGTCATGAGCACCAGCTGGTCCAGCAGGCCCCGGGCCAGCAATTGCGGATAAAGTGTCCCGCTTCCTTGAATGATCAGGTCCGGTCCGGAGCTGCGTTTCACCTCGGCGACGTCCTCAAGAGCAGCCAGGCGGTGGCTGTTCTCCCAGTCCAGCGGCCCATCGTCGCTGGTAAGCACGTACTTGGCCGCACGATCAAATTTCTTCCCCAGCGCCTTTCCTTCGTCTTTCACAAAGGGCCAATAGGCCGCGAAGATGTCGTAAGTCCGCCGTCCCAGCAGCAGATCGAAATCTCGGTCGAAGAGCGCGTCCACCCGTTTCCCGATCGTTTCATCGCTAAATTGCCATAGCCAACCACCGTGCGTGAAGCCACCGGTGGGATCTTCACTGGGACCGCCGGGGGCCTGCATTACCCCGTCTAGAGATACAAAGACGGCGCCAATGATCTTTCGCATGATCATCTCCTCTGCTCGCCAACGGTTTGAAGTCGCTACTTGCCCTCTGGAAAGAACCCGGGCGGTGTAATTGGCTTGTTGTCGTCGAGGAATGGGATAGCGACTTGCGCTATCAAATCCGCGTTCGCCATGATGCCGACATGCGATGTACCTGGCAGGATGGCCAGGCGAGCGCGGGGTGCTTCGGTCATGAAACCTTGCACGGCGACCTTCTTGTCACCACCGCCACGAAGTTTGAAAAACTTGATGGCATATTCCAACTCGACTGCGTCGGCGTCACCGACGACGATCATCGTCTTGTCATTGATCCGGCGAACTGCGTCTTCTGGGCTATCGTAATTGGTGGCGTCGAGGCCGCGAATTTTGCTCACCAGCTCAGCAAATGCATTCGGCGTCGGCGATATCCGCTGGTACTCGGCTTGCAGGGGCGAGCCGGCGAATGCTTCCGGCGTTGCCTGCGCGAGAGCCTGATTCACTTCCGGATGCCATCCGTCACGCGAATATGTCCCGGACACGATTATCTGTTTCCCTACTTTGTCCGGGTGGCGAATAGCCAACTTGATGGCCGTGATCGCGCCCATTGAGAAACCGAGTACATCGGCACTCCGAACCTGGAGAGCGTCTAAGACGTCGGCCGCATCGTCCGCCATTTGCTCATAGGTAATTCCGCCCGGTAAATCACCAGTGCGCCCATGACCCCGAGCGTCAAGCGCGATGACGGGACGGCTCCCGACAAATGGCCGGATGAGAGGCGCCATCGCTTCGGATGACATGTAAGCGCCATGCAACACCAACAGTGGCAGCTGTCGAGAATTGAGATCGCCGTAAATTTGATAATAGAAGCGTGCCCCGTTGATATCGGCGTACCCAGTCCGGGTGGGCGCGAGCGCCTGCTGATCCTTGGTGGAGACCTGGCTGTCGCAGCTAGCCAGTGCGATGGTGGCCACTCCCAACCCAGCCAAACTGCCCATCAGATACATGAAAGCTCCTCGGTGAGCTGCGTGTTAGGATAGAAACGCCGACCGACTATGTTGCGGAATGAGTACGAGACGGGCAAGTAAAACCGGGCGTGGCTGGGTGAAGGTACTGCTGACCGTGATCCTGCTTCCGATCCTGATCGGGGGGATCGTGCTGCTGGTGGCCGGCCGGCCCCTGGCATTCGAAGTCATTCAGCGCAAAACGGCGGCCCGGTTTCCCGAGGTCAAATGGATACCCACGGGCGAGTTGGCCACCTGGCAAGCCGATACCGGCCAGCCCCAGCCCATCCTGGTAGACGCCCGGACCCCGACCGAGTTCGCGATCAGCCACCTCCCCGGGGCGCTTCCTATCGACCCCTACCGGCCCAGCCTGCGATCGCTGAAAAACCCTCCGACCCAAACCGCGATCGTGGTCTACTCCTCCGCCGGCTACCGCGGGGCCCGGGTCGCAAGCTGGCTTACCAAACAGGGTTACGGTACGGTGGTGAACCTGACCGGTGGGATCTTCAAGTGGGCCAACGAGGGGCGACCGCTGCTCCGGGAGGAGGGCCACCCCGCGGCCACGGTACACCCCTACGACCAGCGCTGGGGCTACCTAGTGGAGAAGCGGTATCGGGCCCCGGCTCCGGACGTGCCCAAACAGTCGGCGGCGCCGTAACCTCCTGACAGACTGTCATTTTGGCTTCAATCTTGCTAGCTTTCCAGGCGTAACCTAGCGACCCCCAGATGGGGGTCAGTGTCCAACCTCAACCTGGTATTTTGTGGCACGCCGATCACGTAGACATTCCGCAGTTTCCGTCCCCAGTTTTCGCCGTTCCCCTGGTCGTTCCATGCAGTCGCATCGCGATTGGTTGCTCGCCCAACATGGTCCCGTATGCGCGTATTGCGGCAGCGAGACCGATGAAGAGGTGATCACCCTCGACCACGTCCGTCCCCGCCGAGGCCAGACGGCCTACGACCGGGCGGACAACCTGGTCCTCGCCTGCCGAGACTGCAACGCCGCCAAGGCCGACACTCCGCTGATCGCCTTTCTGATGCAGCGGCGGAGCCGGGGGGTCTTTCTGCTCCACTACGGCGAGCACCTTTCCGAGCCGGTCCGGCACCTGATACGACAGGCGTCGGAACGACCTCTGATCTCGCGGGACTGAACCCAAAAGGGCGGCCTTAGACGGCCGCCCTTCTGATTTTTTATCCCTGACCTTCGCCAGCCTTCGCCATTGTCTCCACCGGGGGCTTGGCGGTCTTGGTCTCCAGGGCCTCCCGGATGATCCTGCCCTGTTCGGCCGCGTGGGCTGCCGGGTACCCCTCGGCCGGACTGGCCCGCTCGGGCCGGCCCACGTAACCGATCTCCATCTCGTGCCCCTCGGCAACCAGCTCCCGCAGCTTGGCCTCGAGGTAGCGCCACGCCCCCATGTTGAGCGGCTCCTCCTGGACCCAGACCAGTTCCCGCGCCTTGCTGTAGCGGGGCAGGATCTGGCGCAGCTCGGTCCAGGGAAAAGTGTAGAGCTGCTCCAGCCGGATGATGGCCGGGCGATGGTCGCCCAGCTTCTCGGCCTCCGGCAAAAGGTCGTAGTACACCTTGCCGGTGCACATCAGGATCCGATGGGCCCGCTCCGGATTCCGGGCAAAGTTGGCATCGTCGATCACTGCCTGGAACCGCCCGGTCGCAAGCTCCTCCAGTTTGGAGACCGCGAGCGGATGGCGGAGCAGGCTCTTGGGTGTAAACAGAACCAGCGGCCGCTGCCGGGAGCGCTTAGCCTGGCGGCGCAATAAATGGAAGTACTGCGCCGGTGTGGTGCAGTTGACGATCCGGATGTTGCCTTCTGCCGCCAGGTGAAGGAACCGGGCCATCCGGGCGCTGGAGTGCTCCGGTCCCTGGCCTTCGTAGCCATGCGGCAGGAGCAGAGTGAGCCGGGTGGTGAGTCCCCACTTGGCCAGGCCCGCCGAGATGAACTGGTCGATGATGACCTGGGCGGCATTCACGAAGTCGCCGAACTGCGCCTCCCAGAGCACCAGAGCCTCCGGTGCTGCCACGCTGTAGCCGTACTCGAAGCCCAGCGTCGCCAGCTCCGACAGCGGGCTGTTGTGCAGCTCCATGGGAGCGAGCGCTCCCGGCAGCGTCTTGATTGGGGTTAGGGTAGCGCCGGTGTTCACGTCGTGCAGCACCAAGTGCCGCTGGCTGAAGGTGCCCCGCTCGGTGTCCTGGCCGGTAAACCGTACCGGTACCCCCTCCGTCAACAGCGAACCGAGCGCCAGTGCCTCGGCGTGGGCCCACTCGATCCCACCCTCCGGCCCGAAGGCGGCGCGACGCCGTTCCAGCTGCCGCCGAAGCTTCGGATTCACCGCAAAACCTTCGGGCCAGCTGTGGAGCTGATCGTTCAAGGCGGTGAGGAACTCGGGCGCCAGCGCGGTATCGACCTCATGGCCCGGCCCGCTCAGCCGGACCGGGCGTTCCTGCGGCGTCGCCTTGCCCATGCTGCTCTTGAATGCCTGCTGGATGTCCACCAGGCGCTGATAGGCCTCGGATGCCTGACGGTCGGCGTCCTCCTGGGTCACGACACCGGCCTCGATCAGCGTGCGAGCGTATTGCTCCCGGACCGGAGGCAGGTTCTTGATCCGCTCGTACATCACCGGCTGGGTATACGCCGGCTCGTCACCCTCGTTGTGGCCGTGCCGGCGATAGCCTACCAGATCGATCACGACATCCTGATGGAACTTGTCCCGGTATGCCATCGCCAGCCGCACCGCGGACAAGCAGGCTTCCGCATCATCGGCGTTGACGTGGATGATCGGGATGTCAAAGCCCTTGGCCAGGTCGGAGGCGTACCGGGTAGACCGGGCATCCTCCATGTCGGTGGTGAAGCCGACCTGGTTGTTGGTGATCAGGTGCAGGGTGCCGCCGGTGCGGTAGCCCTTGAGCGCGCCGAGGTTGAGAGTCTCGGCCACGACGCCCTGACCGGCGAACGCGGCGTCGCCGTGGATGGCAACCGGGAGCGCGGCGGTAGGATCGTGATGGGCTTCGCGGCCGCGGCGCTGGGTCTGCTTGGCCCGGGCTCTCCCATCGACCACGGGGGAGACATACTCGAGGTGGCTGGGATTGGGGGCGAGGCTGACCGTGATGGCCTTGCCTTCGGAGGTGACGTAGGCTCCTTCGGCACCATGGTGGTATTTCACGTCGCCGGTGCCGCCCTCCGGAGTGAGCTGACCCGCCTCGACCTGTCGCCCCCCTTCGAACTCGGCGAAGATCGTCTCGTAGGGGCGGCCGATGGTGTGGGCCAGCACGTTGAGCCGGCCCCGATGGGCCATGCCGAGCACCACATCGCGGGCCCCGGATTCAGCGGCTCGCTCGATGGTGAGGTCGAGCATCGGCACCAGCAGGTCCACGCCCTCGATGGAAAATCGCTTCTGGCCGAGGTAGGCCTTGTGGAGGAATCGCTCCAGGGCATCGACCTCGGTCAGCCGCTGGAGCAGCCAGCGCTGCCGCTCCGGTGAGAGCGGCCGCCGGTGGGCCCCGGACTCGATCTTTTCCCGCAGCCAGACCCGCTCCTCGTGGGTCGAGATGTGCTCGATCTCGTACGCCATGGTCCCGCAATAGGTGGCCTGGAGGTAGGGCAGTGACTCGGCCAGGGTGGCGCCGGGTACGGCAATGCGAAGAACCTTGGACGGAATCGCCGCCATCACCTCCGGCGTGAGCCCCAGCGACCCCGGATTGAGGGCGGGATCCCCCAGCGGCTCGGTTCCCAGCGGATCGAGGCGGGCTGCCAAGTGCCCGTGCATTCGGAACGCCTTCACCAAAGCCATTGCCGCCGCGACGTGATACAACATCTCCGGCGCCACCGGCTCCTGCGCCGTCGCCGGCCCGGCCCTGCCGGCACCTGGTGCCGAAGGAACCGTGGAAGCGGCGAGGGCTACGCCGAGGCTTTTCGCGATACCGTCGTAGAAGTTCTGGTCGCCCTGAAGCAGCCGATCGACGACGCCGAGGAAGGCGCCCGACTCCGCCCCCTGGATGATCCGATGGTCGTAGGTGCTGGTGACGGTCATGACCTTGCTGACGCCCAGCTCGGCCAGCTTGGTCTCCGGCACGGCGGAGAACTCTGCCGGGTAGCCAATGGCGCCGACCGCAATGATGCTGCCCTGACCGGCCATGAGCCGCGGCACCGAGGCCACCGTGCCCAGGCCCCCGGGGTTGGTCAGCTGCATGGTGGCGCCGGCGAAGTCATCCGGCATGAGCTTGTTGGTGCGGGCCTTCTCGACCAGAGCCTCGTACGCGCCATGGAAGGCGGCGAAGTCCATCGACTCGGTGTGCTTGATGACGGGAACGACCAGGCCGCGGCTCCCGTCCTTGCGCTGGACATCGACCGCGAGTCCGAGGCCGACCCCGTTGGGCTGCACCCGGTGCGGAGTGCCTTCGATGACGGCAAAGGTCTGCGCCATCACCGGCTGCTGCTTGGCCGCCTGCACGATGGCGTAGGCGATGAGGTGGGTGAACGAGATCTTGCCGGGCTTGCCGGCGGCCTGGATCGCCGCGTTGAGGGCTCGGCGACGGTCCTCCAGCATTGCCACCGGCAGCACCCTGAAGGTGGTCGCCGTGGGGACGGTGAGACTTTCCGTCATGTTGGCGACGAGCTTGGCGGCGGGGCCTTTGATCGGGCTGGTGCCCGATGGCGGGGAAGCGGGGAGGCTGGGAGGCGGGGAAGTTGTAGCCGATCCGGCCGCTCTAGGAGGTGTGCTGCTGCTTCCCTGCATCCCCGCATCCCCGCTTCCACCCCCCTTCCCATCCTCCCCACCTCCCCGCTGACCAACTACTCCGCTCTCAAACAGCCGGCGCCACTCCGGATCCACGGCAGCCGGATCGCGCAAGAATTCTTCGTAGATGGCCTGGGCAAAGCCGGCGTTTGCGGTCTCGAATACGTTCGGATCCACGGTCACACCCTGCCTGGACGGCGACAATGATCGGTCATGAGATAATGAAAGATAACGGCTCTCCCCCGGGCTAGAATGACCACTTCCGCGCTAGGATTTTACAAGACAGCGTTACAATGGGGTGGCAAACTTGCAAAGACATTCAGCCTTCTCTGGCCAGGTACCCATGCTGCGAGACATAGCACCGAAACTCCCGGTACTCCTCACTACCGTCCTGCTGGGCTGCGGCGGCGACGGCGGTGACAATGGTGGAACACCACCCACCACAACCGCCATCGCCAAGGCGTCGGCCAGCGGCGACGGGCAAACCGGTGTCGTGGCCCAGCCGCTGGCCAGTCCGATTCAGGTCGTGGTCACCGACGGTGGAACGCCGGCCGCCGGGGTCACGGTGGCCTGGTCTACCACCGCCCAGGGGGCGTCGCTCGCGGCAACCTCGGTCACCGATGCCAGTGGACTGGCAACCAACTCCTGGACCTTGGGGACGGTGGCGGGCTCCCAGGCCGCGCAGGCCTCACTCAGCGGGGCCAGCGGTTCTCCGGTCAGCTTTACCGCTACCGCCACTCCTGCTGCGGCCAGTGAGCTGGAGAAGGTCTCGGGTGATGGGCAGCTGGGCGCTGTGGGAACCGCGCTCACCAACCCCCTGGTAGCCAAGGTCTCAGACCAGTTCGGCAACGGCGTTGCGGGCGTTGCTGTGGGCTGGTCCGCGACCGACGGTTTGCTCTCGGCTCCCACGGTTCCTACCGGTCCCAACGGCACTTCGGCAGTGACGCTCACGATGGGCGACACCGAGGGACCGATCACCATCACTGCCACCGCGGGCGCACTCGCCGGCTCACCCCAGACGTTTACCGCCACGGCAACAGCCACTCCACCACCGTCGAGCGACATCACCGTTGTCAACGACGCATTTCAGCCCGGCAGTCTGACCGTGCCCGCTGGAACCACCGTGACCTGGACCTGGGGTCCCAGCGCCTTCCAGCACAACGTGGTTCCCGTGGCCACCGAGCCAGCCAGCAGCGGCGCCCCGGCGAACTCCCCGCACACCTACCAATTCACCTTCAATACACCGGGAACGTTCACCTATTACTGCCAGGTCCACGGCTCACCGACGTTCGGGATGAGAGGAACGATTATCGTGCAATAGAGCTGCCCCGGAACCTTGCTGACGATTTACGAATTCCAGGTAACGCTCGGTCTCTGCGCGGACTCGCTCCAGGTCCCATCCCAGCTCCTCCCCCATCAGCTCGGCGACCCGCCGGGCCACCGATACGCCCTGGTCCGGATGCTCGTAGTACAAGTGGAACCGGCGGACCAGCACATCCTCCACCCGCTGGGCCAGCTCCCGTCGCACGGCATGCACCACTTCCGCTTCGATGGCCGGGTGCGGTTCCACCAGCCGCCGGAGCAGCCGGCGGTCGGCTCCTCCCAGATTGAAAATCCCGGCCGCCTCGGTCCCGTAGTGCCGCAGCAGGTGATCGACGCTGGCCGGCTGAATTCCCAGCTCCAGTCCCCGCTCCCGGAACTGACTCAGGTCCGCCGTTTCTCCCCCGGGGAGCGGATCTTCGTGGGTGTCGGCCGCTCCCTGCCGCTGGCGTCCATCCCGATGGCGCAGCTCGCGCATGGCCTGATCCACCACCTCGGCGGACATCGACCGGTAGGTCGTGAGCTTCCCGCCCACAACCGTGAGCATGCCGCCGGACCCCTGCACCAGCGCATGCTCCCGCGAGCGGTTGGATGTAGATCGGGCGCCCGCATCGGCCAGCAGCGGCCGGAGTCCCGCCCAGCTGCCACGAACGTCTTCCAGGCTCAGCCGGGCACTGGGGAATCGAGCATTGGCAGAGCGCAGCAAGTACACCATATCGTCGGCGGTGACGCTGAGCTCCTCGGGTGGCTCCGACGTGTCGGTGTCGGTGGTTCCGATGTAGGAGAGATCGCCCCAGGGCAATACGAACATCACCCGCCCGTCGATCGGGCTGGTGAAGGCGATTGCCTCCCGGTGCTCCAACCGAGCCCGGTCTACCACCACGTGCACGCCCTTGGTGGGCTGCAGCAGCGGAGCGGCACCGGGGTCCTCCAGCCGGCGCACCCGGTCGGCCCAGGGCCCGGTGGCGTTCACCACCACGCTGGCTCGCACCACGCCACGCTCTCCAGTCAGGCGGTCCTCCAACTGGGCCCCCACTATGCGTCCGGCGGTGCGCTCCAGGCCGCGTACGACCATGTAGTTGGCCACCTGGGCCCCGTGGTGGACGGCCGAGCGCGCGGTGGCTACCACCAGGCGGGCATCGTCGCACTGGGCATCGAAGTAGCGGGCACCGCCGAGCAGGCCCCGGTCCCGCAGCATGGGCTCGGCCTCCAGCATTCGCCGCTTGCCCAGCAAACGGTGCGGCCTCACATTGCGAAACAGTGCCAGGACATCATAGAGCATCATGCCGGCCGCGAGCTGCCAACGCGAAATGCGGTCGCCGCGATGCACCGGAAATACGAACGGCAGAGGCCACACCAGATGAGGGGCGATCCGCTGCAGGATCCGCCGCTCCCGGTTCGCTTCCAGGACCAATCCGAACTCCCCCTGCTCCAGATAGCGCAGGCCGCCGTGAATCAGGCGACTGGAGCGTGAGCTCGTCCCCGAGCCAAGGTCGTTCTGTTCGACCAGCATGGTCTTGAGACCGCGCATGGCAGCATCGCGGGCGATGCCAACCCCGTTGATTCCCCCTCCAATGACCAGGAGATCAGCCGGATGAGCCGAGAGTTGCTCCAGCGTGGCCCGCTCCAACGATCGCCGGGCATGCGGCCAAGCACCTGGTTTCTCTGGCATGCTCATCGCATTCGTGCGGGTGAAGGGGTGCTGGACCTGGCCTGTGGCCAGGGCCGCCACAGCATCGCAGCATCCGCGTTGGGGGCACGGGTGGTGGCCATCGACCGCGATCCGGTCAAGCTCGCCAACGGCAGGGCGCGGGCTGCATTTGCAGGCTTAACCATCGATTGGCGGGAGATGGATCTGGAAGAGGAGTGGCCAGAGTTGGAGCCTTTTGATGCGGTTCTGGTGTTCAATTATCTTGACCGGGCCAACATGCCGCGAATTCTCGGGCTGGTCGCGCCCGGTGGCCTTCTCATCATGGAAAGCTTTCTCGAGGCACAGCGGGAGGCGGGCTGGGGCCCGACCTCGAGCGCCCACCTGCTGCACCCGGGCGAGCTGTCTCGTTTGGTTGCACCGCTCAAGGTGGTGCACGGGCGCGAGGTGCTCGAGACAGTCGACGACGAGCATTGGCGGGCTGTGGCCAGCGTGGTCGCAGTCAAAAGTAAGAGGTAAGAGGCACGAAGTGAGAGGGGTATAACATGGCTGATGACCGCGCCGGCCGGCGGGTTGCTGTTGTGGCCGGAGTCCGCACCCCCTTTGCCAAGAGCGGCACGGTCTATCGCGACGTTACTGCGGTAGCCCTGGCTCGGCATGCCGCTCGGGAGCTGCTGTACCGCAGCGAGGTGGACGGCCGGGAGGTGGACGAGGTGGTCTTCAGCCAGGTCGTCCCCTCGGTGCTCACGCCCAATGTGGCCCGAGAGGTGAGTCTGCTGCCCCAGCTTCCGCCCAGTGTGCCGGCGTACACCATCAATCGGGCCTGTGCCTCCGCGGCCCAGGCCATCAACAATGCAGCGGATCAGATCCGGCTGGACCACGCCGACGTAGTGCTCGCGGGTGGCGTCGAGTCGCTCTCCGATCTCCCCATCCTGCATTCCCGGCGCTTCAGCCGGACGCTGGTCGAAGCCAGCAAGGCCCGCAGCCTGGGCGAGCGAGTAGCGACGGTGGGGCGGGTGCGTCCCCGCGATCTGATCCCGGTGACTCCAGCCATCGCCGAGCCCTCCACCGGCGAGACCATGGGCCAGTCGGCCGAGAAGATGGCCAAGGAGAACGGAATCAGCCGAGAGGAGCAGGACCGGATTGCATTGATGAGTCATCAGCGGGCGCATGCGGCCACCCAGGACGGACGGCTGACCCGGGAGATCGCACCCTGGTTCGGTACCGGCGACGAGGTGATCCAGGAGGACAACGGGATCCGGGCCGATACCTCGATGGAGCAGCTGGCCAAGCTGAAGCCGGTATTCGACCGGAAGTACGGCACCGTGACGGCGGGCAATTCGTCGCCTCTGACCGATGGCGCTGCCGCAGTGCTGCTGATGGCGGAGGAGAAGGCCAAGGCGCTCGGACACGAGCCGCTGGCCTACATCCGGAGCTATGCCGTGAGCGCGGTGGACCCCGGGTGGCAGTTGCTCATGGGTCCGGTCTATGCCGTGCCCAAGGCGCTGGAGCGGGCGGAGATCGGCTGGAAGGATCTGGGGCTGGTCGAGATCCACGAGGCGTTTGCGGCCCAGGTGCTCTCCAACGTGCAGGCGTGGGGGTCGCAGGCGTGGGCCGATCGCCTGGGGCTTCCCGGTCCGGTCGGCGAGGTGGACTGGGACCGGACCAACGTGGCCGGTGGCTCGATCGCCATAGGGCATCCCTTTGGGGCCACCGGTGCGCGGCTGGTCACCACGCTGGCCAACGAGATGCGCCGGCAGGACGTCCAGTTCGGACTCATCTCCATCTGCGCCCAGGGCGGGATGGGGTACGCGATGGTGCTGGAGCGGAGATGAGCGTTAAGTCGCGAGTCACGAGTCGCGAGTCGGATCGCCACGCGGGCTCACACCCGCTCGCGATGACTGGCTCGATCGTCCGAGACCCGCGACCCGCGACCCGCGACTAGCTCACCATGTCCGCATTCACTATAACCCGCGAAGGCGACGTCGCCGTCATCACCTTCGACCTTCCGGGCGAGCCGGTCAACAAGCTCACCTCGGCCGTTCGGGTCGAGCTGGAGGCAATGCTCATCGCCCTCCGCGATGATCCCGCGGTCCGGGCGGTGGTGCTCATCTCGGGTAAGGCCGACAACTTCATCGCCGGCGCCGATATCGAGGAGTTCACCGGGCTGACCAGCCAGGACGCCGCCGAGCGGTTGAGCTTCCAGGGCCAGGAGACGGTCAGCCGGGTCGAGACCTTCCACAAGCCCATCGTCGCCGCCATTCACGGCGCCTGCCTCGGCGGCGGTCTCGAGTTGGCCCTGGCCTGTCATTACCGGATTGCCACCGATCATCCCAAGACCCAATTGGGGTTGCCCGAGGTTCAGCTGGGTCTCATCCCGGGTGCCGGCGGGTGTCAGCGACTTCCTCGACTGATCGGCGCCCGCGCCGCGCTGGACATGATCCTGACCGGAAAGACCGAGCGGGCCGGCAAAGCGCTGCGCCTGGGCCTGGTCGATGAGGTGGTGCCGCGCAGCATTCTCCGCGAGGTGGCGGTCGTTGCGGCAGACCGGCTGTCGCGGAACGGACTACCCCAGCGTCCGGGGAAGGGTGGACTGGCTGGAGCGCTGCTGGACCGGACCTCCGCGGGGCGCCAGCTGGTCTATCGCGGCGCCCGGAAGCAGGTGCTCAAGCGCACCGGCGGCCACTATCCCGCGCCGCTTGCGGCACTCGAGGCGGTGCGGGTTGGATTGGAGCAGGGTGTCACCGCGGGCCTGGCGGAGGAGCACCGGGCCTTCGGCGAGCTGGCTGTCGGCGACGTGTCGCGCAAGCTGGTGCAAATCTTCTTTGCCACTACCGCGCTCAAGAAGGACGATGGGGTTCCCCCCGGCAGCGCCACTCCCCGCCAGATCCGGCGGCTCGGGATCGTCGGGTCCGGCTTCATGGGCGCCGGCATCGCGGGTACCGCGGTGCTCAATGTCGAGGTCGATACCCGGCTCAAGGATTCCGACCTGGTGCGGGTAGGAAAGGGCCTCAAGGCTGGCAACCGATTGCTGACTGAGCGGCTGGAAAAGCGCCGACTCACCCGGCCGCAGTACGACAAGTTGAGCGCGCTGCTCTCGGGCTCGGCGGATTACAGTGGGTTCAGCCGAGCCGATCTCGTGATCGAGGCGGTATTCGAGGACCTCGACGTCAAGCGTAAGGTGCTGGCCGAAGTCGAGAATGAGGTGCGGCACGACGCGATCTTTGCCACCAACACCTCGACCATCCCGATCCGGCTCATCGCCGAGCACGCCCGGAGGCCGGAGCGGGTGCTGGGCATGCACTTCTTTTCCCCGGTGGAGCGGATGCCGCTGCTGGAGGTCATTCCCACCGCAGCGACCAGTCCGGACACCATCGTCACCGCGGTGCGCTTCGGCCGCCGCATGGGCAAGACGGTCATCGTGGTGGCCGACCGTCCCGGGTTCTGGGTCAACCGGATCCTGTCACCTTATTTGAACGAGGCGGGGCATCTGTTGCAGGAGGGGGTACCGATCGACCTGATCGATCGCACCATGACGACGTTCGGGTTTCCTGTGGGACCGGTCGCCCTGCTCGACGAGGTGGGTCTCGATGTGGCCGAGAAGGCGGGGAATGTCATGCACGAGGCCTTCGGGGAGCGGATGAAGCCCGCCGGCGCCCTGGGCCGAATGCTGGGCGCCACCCGGCTGGGACGAAAGAACGGGCGCGGGTTCTACCGCTACAAGGAAGGCCACAAGGCCGGGGTGGACAAGAGCGTGTACCCATTGCTGGGGGTCCGGTCCACCGATGCCGACGCCCAACTCGTTCAGCGCCGCCTGCTCTACGCCATGCTGAACGAGGCGGCGATGGCTTGCGCGGAACACGTGGTGCGAATCCCCCGGGATGCGGACATCGGCGCCATCTTCGGGATCGGGTTCCCGGCGTTCCGGGGAGGGCCGCTTCGCATGATCGATGATCTGACCGCCGGACGGGTGGTGGAGACGCTGTATCAGCTGCAGGAACAGTTCGGAGAACGGTTCCGGCCGGCGGCGCCGCTGCTGGAGATGTCACGTCGGTCCAGTCGCTATTATCCGGCTTGAGGACCTCGAAAAAAACGGTTGGGCGCATGACGTGGGGCCTGCTTGTGCTGGTGGTGCTGGCGTATCTGGGGCTCCTGCTCTTGCTCCGTTTCAACGAATCCCGCCTCATCTATTTCCCCGGACCAGAACGACAGCTGCTCCCTCCTCCGGCCCATCTCGGTCTCCCAATTCAGCGAGTCCAGTTCGAGGCGGAGGACGGCGTCCGGCTGGTGAGCTGGGTGATTCCCGCCGAGACCGGAGCTCAGGGTTTCTGGCTCTTGATCTGTCACGGCAACGCGGGGAACCTCTCCCAGTTCGGCCGCCCGGATCACTATGCTGGTCTCCGGCAGCTGGGACTCAACCAGCTGGCGTTCGACTACCGGGGGTACGGCGAGAGCGAGGGAGCGCCGGGCGAGGAGGGTCTCTATAAGGATGCGGCAGCCGCCTATCGCCATCTCCACGAGCGGCTCGGAGTGGAGCCCGACCGGATCGTGATCTTCGGGCACTCCCTGGGCTCGGCGGTTGCCGTCGACCTGGCAGGACGGGTTCCCAGCGCTGGCTTGATCGTGGAGGGCGCGCTGACATCGGCCATCGACCGGGGTGCGGAGCTCTATCCTTATATACCGGTACGCTGGATCGGGCGCAGCCGGTTTGCTTCCATCGACAAGATTTCCCGGGTGACGGTGCCGAAGCTCTTCCTGCATGCCCAGGGGGACGAGGTGATTCCGATCGCCCACGGCCGCCGGCTCTATGAAGCGGCTCCGCCCCCGAAGACATTCGTGGAATTGAACGGCGGCCATGGCGACACCTTCGATGTCGATTCCGCCCGTTATTTCGGCGCCATCCGCCGGTTCATCGCCGACCTGCCCGTTCCATCGAGATAATCCTCAGCTTGTGATTCCCGGCTCGACGGGTTCCCTTCCAAGGAATAGCCAGAGCGAGCTCAGGTGACCGCGGTACCGGAACAGCTGCAAGCCGCCATTGCGGATCGTTACCGCATCGAAGAGGAAATCGGTCGCGGCGGCATGGCTGCAGTGTACCTGGCCGAGGATCTGAAGCACGGCCGCAAGGTGGCCATCAAGGTCCTCCTTCACGACCGGGCCCACAGCTACGAGCCGCAGCGCTTCCTTCGGGAGATCCGGATCGCGGCCCGCCTTTCCCATCCCCAGATCCTGCCGGTTTACGACTCGGGCGAGAACGACGGACTGCTCTACTTCGTGATGCCCTACGCCGGCTGCGAGACCCTGCGCGACCGGCTCCAGCGCGAAGGCCAGCTCCCCATCGATGCCGCGTTGCGGATCACCCGCGCGGTGGCGGCCGCGCTGGACTACGCCCACCGGCTCAACGTCATTCACCGGGATATCAAGCCGGAGAACATCCTGCTGCAGGAAGGCGAGCCGGTAGTGGCCGACTTCGGCGTAGCCACTGCCCTCTCAGCGGCCGGCGGCGACAACGTGTACATCACGGACCGGGGGTTCGCGGTCGGCACCCCGGCCTACATGAGCCCGGAGCAGGCCAGTGCCGAGCGGGATCTGGATGGCCGCAGCGATCTCTACAGCCTGGCCTGTGTGCTGTTCGAAATGCTGGTCGGCCAGCCGCCCTTCGCCGGCTCCAGTGCTCGCGCCACCATGGCTCGGCATGCGGTCGAGATGGCGCCGTCGATCCGGTCGCTCCGGCCGACAGTTCCATTGGCGGTGGACCGGGCGCTCGAGCGGGCTCTGGCCAAGGCGCCGGAAGACCGCTTTGCCACCATGGCGGAGTTCTCCGAGGCGCTGATCGCGCCCGCGCCTCCGCCTCCACCGGAGAGCAGGACGGCTGATCGCCGCAGCATCGCCGTGCTCCCGTTCGTCAACTCCAGTGCCGATCCGGAAAACGAGTACTTCAGCGACGGCATGACCGACGAGCTGATCACCGCCTTGAGCAAGGTCGAGGGCTTGCAGGTCACCCCGCGCACCTCGGCCTTTGCCCTGAAGAACCTGCGGGAGGACGTGCGCACCCTGGGCAGCCGGCTCAATGTCTCGACGGTCCTCGACGGGACGGTCCGGAAATCCGGGAATCGTCTTCGGATCACAGTGCAGCTGAGCAGCGTAGAAGACGGCAGGACCCTGTGGTCGGAGCGATACGACCGGGAGATGTCGGATGTATTCGCCATCCAGGACGAGATCGCCGGTACCATCGTGCAGACACTCCGCTCGACCTTGCTCGGCGATGTCGGCGACCCGACACCAGTCCGCTATACCGCGAACGTGAAGGCGTACAGTCTGTATCTCAAGGGCCGGTTCTTCTGGAACCGCCGCACCCAGGCGGGAATCAAGGAGGGAATCCGTTACTTCGAGCAGGCCATCGCCGAAGACCCGGGGTACGCGCTGGCCTACAGCGGACTGGCCGATTCCTACGCGCTGGACCTCGACTACCGCGGTGCGCCGGTGTTGGAGGGAATGGAGCGGGCCAAGGCCGAAGCGCGAAAGGCCATCGCGCTGGACGACAGCCTCGCCGAGGCCCACACCTCGCTTGGGTGGGTGACCTTCATTTATGACTGGGATTGGCCCGGAGCAGACCGGGAGTTCAGCTCGGCTGTGAGACTCAATCCGCGCTACGCCACCGCGCGGCAGTGGTACTCCTGGTTCCTGGCGGCGATGGGGCGTTTCGAGGAGGCGCTGCATCAGGGGAGGACCGCGATCGAGCTGGACCCCGCGTCGGTGTCGATCCGCAGAAGCATGGGCTGGCTGCAGTACTATGCCCGCCGATACGACGACGCGCTGGAGAACTTGCGCCGGGCGCTGGCGCTGAACCCTACCTCGGAGGAGACCCACCGGCTGCTCGGCCTGGTGTATCTGCAGCAGGGGCTGTACGACGAAGCCGCCGGTTCGTTCAAGGAAGCGCTGGCCAATGTCGAGCAGGACGCGCTGGCGTTTGCCGGACTGGGTCATGTGGCGGCCCGACGAGGGCGGGAGAGCGAGGCGCGGGCAGTGCTGGAGGAGCTTCACCAGCGGGCCCGAACCCGGTATGTATCACCGGTGGCACAGGCCGGCTTGTATGTCACCCTGGGCGATCGGGATCACGCGTTCGAATGGCTGGAGAAGGCGTACCAGGAGCGGCGTGGCTGGCTGGCCTATCTGAAGATCGAACCGCTGCTCGACAGCCTCCGCGGAGACCCCCGGTTCGACCGTTTGCTCGAGCGGATGCGGCTCGCTTAACCCCCTCACCTCTCACCTTTCGGGCATGCAGAAGATCGCGACTGAAGCAGATCTTGCTACCGTCCTCGCCGAGCCACTGGCCGTGGTGTACAAGCACAGCCCGATCTGCCCCACCAGTGGAATGGCGTACGAGGAAATCCGCTCGCTCAAGCAGATGCAGCGGGACGTGCCGGTGTATCTGATCGACGTCGTGCAGTCCCGGCCCCTGTCGCGCTACATCGCGGAGCGGGTCGGTGTGGTCCATGCCTCACCCCAGGCCATCATCCTGCGGTCCGGCGTTCCGGCCTGGCACGGATCCCACTTCGATCTCCGGGCCGACACCATGGCCCAGAAGCTGGAGGCCCTGAAGCGCTCGACTTGAAACATCCTGGCCGTGTCGGAACTTGAACCGTCCTTTCGGCTTCGTGCCGCCGAACAAGCACTTCGTGGTACCCCAGCAGCATTTCACTCCCATCCTGTTCCTCCGGTAATCCGCTGATCCTATCGTAGCCGCCGGTGATGCGCGTGTCGCGCTCGCCATATCGGTGTCGATTGGCCGTCGCTCCGAAGTCACACCCGGATTCTTCTGCCGGCGGAGACGCTACGCGGATTCTCATCATCGACGACGACCCCCAACCGACTCCCGGTGGAGCGGGCGGCGAGGCCGTCACCACCAACGGAACGGCGAATGATGGCCCTCCCCAGCCGGGACATCCGGAGGGACCATCCCAGCCAGTGATCCACGAGTACCAGATGGCTACTCCAGTACCGCTCAGATCTGAGTCCGGCGAGAGCCCGGCCCTGCCGCTCGACGCCAGCGATACCCCGGACGTCTCGGTGGTACGAGAGCTGGTGGCCCGAGTGGAGGAGCTGTTGCATCGAACCCGGGCGCTTCCCACAGGCGGTTCGGTGGGCTGGTCGGGGACGATCCGATTCGGGAGCGTCATGGTCGAGCCCGCGACCCAAACAGTGCTCCGGGCGGGTCAGCCGGTGCGGGTGACCCACACCGAGTTCCGGCTGCTGCTCGCGCTCATCCGCAGACGCGGGGCCATCGCGTCCCGGATCGAGCTGCTCCGCGAGGTCTGGGGCGCGGGAGCGGCCGTCAGCCGCCGCGCCGTAGACACCCACATTGCGCGGCTTCGTCGCAAGGTGGAGGACGATCCCGCAAACCCTCGCCACATCCTGACTGCGCTCGCCTGGGGCTACCGCTTTCGCCCCTGAGGACGCTCCCCGGAGCGGGTGACGCGCTCCGGGGTCAGTTCATCTCGTCACGGCTTTCGCGTTTGCTGAGGGAGGACAACACATGGCACAAGCATTGTTAGGTCAGTTGCGATACCGGCTGTGGCTCACCTGGCTGGCGCTGGCCGCGCTGGCGCTCCTGCCGGGCGCAGTGCTGGCCCAGGAACCGGTCACACTTACCGGCCGGGTGACCAGCGAGGCCGGGCAGCCGCTTCCGGCGGCCGAGATCACCATCGAACAGCTGGGCGCCGGCGCCTCGACTCGGCCCGACGGCAGCTACACCATTTTGATCCCCGGCGCCCGGGTGCCGTCGGCCCCGGTAACGGTGACGGCGAGGCTGGTGGGCTATAGGGCCCGCTCGGCACAGGTGAATCTCAGCGCCGGGTCCGCAGTACAAAACTTCAGCCTGGCCGATAATCCGCTGCAGCTCGGTGAGATCGTCGTCACCGGCGCGGGGACGGTGAGTGAGGTCGAGAAGCTCGGCACCGGCCGCAGCAGCGTCGATTCACTCGCCATCGTGCGCAGCGCAGAGCCCAATGTGGTCAGTGCGTTGGCGGCCAAGGCGCCGAACGTGAGCGTCGTGACCAGCTCGGGCGATCCTGGGGCCTCGGCCCATATACAGATTCGGGGCCAGACAACTATCAGCGCGGGTAGCGGTGTCCACGGCGCCGACGCGCAGCCGCTGTTCATTATCGATGGGGTGCCGATCGACAATAGTCAGAGCTACAACAATCCCAACTTTTCATCTCTGAATTCGAGCGCGGCCCCGTCCAACCGGGCGATCGATATCAACCCCAATGACATCGAGAACGTCGAGGTGTTGAAGGGCGCCGCGTCGGGGGCGATCTACGGATCACGCGCGGGTCAGGGTGTCGTGCTGATCACGACCAAGAAGGGACGCCCGGGACCCACCAAGTACTCGCTGCGGAGCTCGGCGTCCTTTGACGAAGTCGCCAAGCTGCCCGACTTCCAGCGGAAGTATGGTCTGGGCTCGCAGGGCGTCGCTCCTGCCTGCGTGGGCGGCAGCACACCCAACTGCATCGTCCCATTCGCGTCGGCCGGCAGCTGGGGTCCGGAGATTGCCACAGGCGCGCCGACCTACAGCCACGCCGGCGAAATGTTTCAAACCGGCCACACGTTCGACAATGCGTTGACGGTCTCCGGCGGCAACGACCGCACCACGTTCTTCCTCTCCGGCGGCGTCACCACGCAGCGGGGCATCATCACCGGGAACAACGACAAGTTCGACCGGTTTTCCTTCCGCTTCAACGGCTCTCACCGGGTATTCGACAATCTCAAGGTGGGCGCCAACATCGCGTATGTGGATGGGGACGGAGGGTTCATCACCAGCCGCAACAGCACCGATGGGCTGCTATTGGGAGCGTGGCGCTCGCCTCCGGACTTCAACAACCAGCCCTACCTGGACCCAGTGACCGGACTGCACCGGTCCTACCGGTTCCCCAATCCGGCAGCGGGCTCCGAGCAGGCCTCGCGGGCCTACGACAATCCGTTCTTCGTGGCCAATGAATCATTCAACAAATCCGAGCTGGGCCGGACCCTTGGCGGCATCAATGTCGAATACGCGGCCACGTCCTGGCTCTCGTTCAACTACACCCTGGGGGCGGATTACTCCAATGACGAGCGGACCCAGGCCTGGCCCTGGACTACATCCAACACAACCGTTGTCGGGGTGAACGGGGTAGGAGGAGTCAACGCCGGGTATATCCGCTCGTTCCAGATCGACCACAACCTGACCGCCACCGCACGGTACCGGCTGAGCCCCACATTCAGCGGAGCGGTGACAGTTGGACAGAACCTCAACTCCAACAAGTATCAAACCCGGCAGACGCTGGGTACCGGGCTCATCGCGCCCGAGCCATTCAACCTGGGGAACACCTCTTCCCAGCTTCCGCCATACGACTACCAGCAGACGGTCAGGCTGGAGTCGTACTTCGCGCAGGTGAGCGCCGATCTCTGGGATCAGTTGTTCCTGACCGCGGCGCTGCGAAACGACGGCGCCTCGACGTTCGGAGCCACCACTCGGCACAACTGGTTCCCCAAGGGCAGCGCCGCCTGGACGTTCTATCGCAGCCCCGAAGGGACCGAGAAGATGCTCACCTATGGCAAGCTGCGAGCGGCCTACGGTCAGAGCGGCACTCAGCCGGCTCCGTACCTGCTCTCCAGCGTGCTGTTCGGCGCCTGGAACGGGAACGACGGCGGTTGGGGGCCTGCCATCTCGACCCAGCAGAACGGGGTCGGCGGGCTGATCTCACAGTACATCCTGCCCACCGATGATCTGGGCCCGGAGCGGGTCGCGGAGTTCGAGACCGGCTTCGATCTGGGTCTCTGGAAGGACAAGGCGGATCTGGGATTCACCTGGTACCGGGCGGTGTCGAGCGATGTCATCCTCAATCTTCCGGTCGCCGGAAGCTCGGGCTACACCCAGAAACCGGCCAATGCCGCGAAGATCAGGAACGCCGGTATCGAGGTGGCGCTGAACGTCCGGCCAGTCACCACCCGCAGTTTCTCCTGGGATCTTGGATTCCAGGTAGCCACCAACCGGAACCAGGTGCTGGACCTGGCCGGGGTGCAGTTCGTACCTCTTCCGATCAGTGGTGGAACCAACGGCCTGAGCGTTCAGGGCATTGCCCAGGAAGGCCTCCCGCTCGGCGTGTACTACGGCACCGACTTTATTCGCTGCGGCCGTGGACTCACGTATGCCGGCTATGACATCGACAATACCGCGGGTCATTGCCAGGGTGCACCTGCCGGTGCGCTGTACATCGACAGCACCGGCTACCCCGCGCTGGATGTGGGTGGCACCTACGTTTTCGGCGACCCCAATCCGGATTGGACCGGTTCGGTCCGCACTTCTTTCCGCTGGAACAAGTTCTCCATCGGCGGGCTGGTGGATATCCGCCACGGCGGTGTGAATCACAACGGGACCAAGGGTGCGCTCATGCACTTTGGGACCTCCGCCGAGACCCTCAAGCGGGAGCAGGGCAACTTTGTCTTCGGCGACACCTACTTCAACGACCAGACGGTGGCAGGGCCGGGAGCCGGTGCCGCGGTGCCGCTGGGCGAGACATGGTTCAGCGGACTGGGAGGCATCTTCAACGGCCCGGCTTCGCAGTTCGTAGAAGACGCGGGCTTCGTGAAGCTTCGCGAAATCTCCCTAGGGTACACCTTCGATCAGCCGTGGGTGAGCCGCACACTTGGCTTCAGCAGCATGGAGCTGCGGGTGGCGGGCCGCAACCTGCACACCTGGACCGACTACACCGGCGTGGATCCCGAGACCTCGGTCCTCGGTGCCTCGAGCCCGGTGCGGGGAGTGGATTACTTCAACAATCCGCAGAGCCGGTCATATGTGTTCTCCATCACTCTCAACCGCTAACCCGGCGCGTGCCCTAAGGACTTCAGCCATGAGACACTCTCTCAAGTTGGTGCTGAGTACCGCTCTCGCGCTGGGCGCGCTGGGATGCGGCGACTTTCTCTCGGGTCCTGGGATCGACGAGGACCCCAACAACATCAGCCAGCTCACCCGGCCGGGCCCGCTCTACATCTCGATCCAGGCCCTTCAGTCGGTGCAGTTCGAGGGCCAGCTGGCACGAAACGCAGCGGAATACGTACAGCAGATCGCGGGAAACTCGCGGCAGCAGATCGGCTACGACCTCTATCAGATGGATCCAGTCACCATCGACCCTCACTTCTTCTCGGTGTACGGGTCGGCGATCACCATCCAGGGCGGGGGCGGCCTGCTGGATATCCACAAGATGCAGCAGCTTGCCCGGGCGGTGAACGACTCGATCTACATCGGAATCGGCAAGGTGTATGAGGCCCTCGTGATCGGCATGGCCGCCTCGATCTGGGGTGACATTCCCTATCGTGAAGCGGCGGATTCTACCAATGTGACGCCGGCCTTCGATCCGCAGCTCCAGGTCTACGGCGATATGCTCGCGCAACTCGACTCGGCGATACTGTTTCTTGCGGCAGCACCAGGGCCACCCAATGTGGGTCCTCCGACCGACAACGCCGAGCTGATCTATCTCGATCGGGGAGGTGACGCCGCCGCGCTGGCCCAGGTCTACACCCAGGTGGCTCATTCGCTCAAGGCCAGGTACTACATGCATCTGGCCGAGGTAAACTCGGCGAACTATGCGCTCGCGCTGGCCGAGGTTCCCCTGGGCATCAATACACCGGCGAATGACATGCTGTGGTTCCACGATCAGTCCCCGACGGGCCAGAACGTCTGGTGGCAGTTCATGAGTGCTCGGGGCGACATCGCTCCCGGCGCGGCGCTGATCGAGATCCTGAAGCGCCGCATTGCCCAGGGAGTCGAGACCGACGAGCGCCTGAACTTCTACTTCCAGCAGGCGGCGTTCGATCCCGACCCGGCTGCAGTGGGTGATGAGGTGCCGGTCGGCTTCTATGGATACCGGCCGGGCGGGGTGACCAACATTCAGACCGCGACCGGGTTGTATAACGGCAATGGATCCCCGGCCGGCGCTGGTGGGACGGGTGACCCAGGCGGCGCCTATTCGATATTCGGGTTCATCGACTTCAACACCGACCCGGGCGACGTGCGGATGCCGGTCATCACCTATGCTGAAACCCAGCTCATCGGGGCGGAGGCGGCTTTCCAGACCGGCGGTCAAGGTGCAGCACAGCCATTCCTGGACGCGGCTCGGGCCAATCGCTCCTACGGGTCGCGCGGCGCGACGCCGATCGTCTTCACGCCACTGGCGCCGGTACCGGCCACGCTGGAAAACATCATGGAAGAGAAGTATGTGACGCTCTTCCTGAACATCGAGGCCTGGAACGACCACAAGCGTACCTGTTTACCGGCGTTGGCACCGGCGCCCTCGTCGCTGGCCAGCCCAGTGCCGCGGGCCGAGCCAATCCCAGGCCGGCTGCCCTACGGCATCACGGAGATCAATGCGAACCCGAACACACCAAACGTGTCACCGACCGGCAGGAACGCCAACGATCCAACCCCCTGCCCGCCGCTGAATTACACCACCTCGGTGCCGCTGGCGAATTAGAGAAGATCGGATAGCACGAGAGAGACACGGAGTTACACGGAAAGCAGGAAGTTCTGTGTGACTCCGTGTCCTTCGTGATAAGCGCCGCAGGGCCAAGGGAGAACCTTATGAAGGGGCGAGATCTCCTTCCCCTCATCATCACACTGAGCGCCTGCTACACCTACCGTCCGCTGGCCACACCCGAGCCGTCCCGCGGCGATAGGGTGTCGGCGCAGCTCACGTCCGAGGGCTCGCGAGAGCTGGCGCCGAAGATCGGGCCCGAGGTACTGCATGTGGAAGGTGACGTCGTGGAGACGGACTCGAGCGGACTCGATCTTCAGGTACGGGAGATTGAGTCGTATCGCGGCATCCGGTCGGGCTGGAACGGGGAGCGGCTCCACGTCCCCCGCCAGGCGGTCGCCGGCATGCAGCAGCGGAAGCTGTCGGTGGGCGGTACCGGGCTCCTGATAGGCGTGCTGAGCGTCGGACTGTATACCGTCTACCGGGCGCTCGGCGGGGAGGATCTGTTTGCGGGCGGAAATGGGGGCTCCGGCGGCAACAACCGCTGATTACTGAATACTGTAGCTGGTTCGAGACAGCAGACTCTCGACATTCAGCTCAACAATCTGGCCCGGCTGCACCGACAGCAGGTCGGTGGTGTACCGCGAGTCTTCGCCGATCGGCTCGACGATGATTCGGATAGCGTGCGATTGGCCCAGCATCCACGTGGGGAGCACCAGCGCCCGGGTGGAGGATGAAGGTACCATCGCCACCCGGTCGGCCTGGCCGTCATGCAGCACGAAGATGTTGACGTCGAGCAGATGATTGCTTCGGAGAATGAGTGAAAAACCGTCTGCCGCCGGCGCGGGGTCGGGATCGACATTCTGCCGAGGACCGCGGCAGGCAAGCACCACCAGTAAGCAGGTAAGCAGGTAGGCAGGTAAGTGTGTAAGTCTGAGTCTGGCACGAGAGATCAAATTCCTCACCTCCTTATCCGCTTACCGTCCTACCCGGCCGCCTGTCCTCACGCCGACCTTCCCAGCAGCCGCCGCATGTTGTCCCGATATCCGCGGGTGGAGGTGAGACGGGTGCCGTCACTGAGGATCAGCACGTAGTCGCCCTGGAACCAGGGCTGGATCTCCTGAATCCGATCGATGTTGACGATGATCGAGCGGCTGATCCTCAGGAACCGGGCCGGGTCCAGCTCCTGCTCCAGCTCCGCCATGCTCTCTCGCAGCGCGTGTACCGCGCGGCCAACATGCAAGTGAACGAACTTGCCCGCCGCTTCTACCCAGTCGACCGTCTCGGCCCGCAGGAAGAAGGCTCGCTCGGGTGTGCGGACCACCAGACGATCCCGGCCCCGGCCCCGCTCCCGAGCATTCAGCTCCTCCAGCAGGCTGAGAATCCGGCGGGTGGTACTGCCCTGTGGCGCCCGGTTCCCGGGAGAGACGGCGCGCCCGATGGCGTCCCGCAAGCGGTCCTGGTCTACCGGTTTGAGCAGATAGTCGAAGGCATGGATCTCGAACGCTCGAAGCGCATACTGGTCGTGCGCGGTTACGAAGATGACCGCTGGCGATTGCGACTCGCCCAGCGCGGCCACGACCTCGAAGCCGTCCAGCTGAGGCATCTGGATGTCCAGCAGCACCACGTCGGGAGCATGCTCCCGAATTGCCTCGACCGCCTCCTCTCCGTCGGCACAGGCCGCCACCACCTCGGTCTCCGGTTCGGCCTGTAGCAGGCGGACCAGGCGCTGCCGGCCGATCGGCTCGTCGTCAGCCACCACGACGCGCAGCGTCATGGGATCAGCTCCTCCACTTCAGACTGGGGCAGCGGCACCGGGGTGTGGGGGACCTCGCAGTGGATGAAGGGCAGTCGCAGGATGGCGACGGCGCCGCCACCAAGCGCCGGCGTGAGGGTGAAGCGAGCCCGGAGGCCATAGAGCTGACTCAGTCGCTCCCGCACGTTTCGGAGCCCCACCCCCTCGCGGGGGACACCACCCGGGGGCAAACCCTGGCCGTTGTCCCTGATCTCCAGCACGAGGTCCTCCTGCTCCAGCCGGGAGGCGATCAGGATCAGCCCTCGTCCCGCCAGTGGCGTGACCCCGTGACGAATGGCGTTCTCCAGCACCGGCTGCCAGAGCAGCGTCGGCACCGCTGCGTCGAGGGTCTCGGGAGTCAGATCCCAGACTACCTGCAACCGATCCTGGAACCTCACCTGCTCGATGTCGATGTAGACCCGGAGAATGTCGGCTTCCTGCCGAAGAGGAACGACCTGATGGCTGGCGTGATCCAGCGAGAGACGCAGCAGCCGGCCGAGCCGGGTAATCATCTGATCCGCCGCCTCTGGATCGGTGTGCACCAGCTCGGCAATGGTATTGAGGGTGTTGAAAAGAAAGTGCGGCTGCAGCTGCATCTTGAGCACCTGCAGGTGAGTCTTGGCCAGCCGGGTCTCCAGATCAGAGGCATGCAGGTGTCGCGTGCGATAGAGCGCGAAATAGCGGGCCGACCAGCCCAACGCCACAATAGCCAGAAAGGCCAGCAGCCTGGTCTCTACGCACTCGGTGACGAGGGTCGACCAGAATTGCCCCCAGCTGGCAGTTCCTGTCGCCATTCCGAGCAGCCACTCCAACGCCCCCGAAACCAGAAAGAAAAGAGCGCCGGCGGCGGCAAATATCAGGATGCCATAGGGGCGCTGGCCGGGCGCAAAGCTCGCCCGGCGGGTGAGCCATAGAACCGGGGGAGTGAGTGCGGCCCAGATCCAGGCGGTGCCGAGCGCGAGCGGCAGCAGCCGAGTCCAGGGGACGGGCGCGATTCCGGCTGGAGCCGGCTCGGAGACGAGGGAGGTGAAATATCCCAGACCCACCAGGGTCCAACCCGCGACCACCAATGTCCAAGCAATCGGCTGGCGGCCCGGCAGGAGCGGGATCGCCCCGGAAACAGCGGCCCCTGCGAAGCCGGCGGCGGGAGAGACGGACATAACACCCCAGCGAGTCCGGTGCGACCTCACACCAGGATCTACGTTAAGCGGCCCCACTGGTTCCACGTAGAATTCCGGCATGAGCGGCCTGTCCGGCGGTATGGAACGCTGCTGGGGGGGAGCGAACGACTTCGACGCCGATACGCGAGGGGGCCGAAGATCCGGTCACCTGTTCAGGGAGACGGGCGGGTCGGAAGCGGAGACACAGGGGACGATGTTACTTCCGGTCTCGCGCTGGCCAGGTCCGCGACACGGCCTGAGCCAATTGGCTGGCTTCCTTCGGTTGCAGAGGAACGCCGATGTCGCTGGGCATCTCGGTTCCGGGGTTGATCGTCTCCCGAATGATTGGGACCGCGATCACGGCCGAATTGATCAGAATTGCAAGACTGTCGCCGATGTGCTGGGCCGTCAGCTCGGCCATCCGCCGGGCTCCGGCTTTGGTGTGCCAGACCTGAAGGATCAGCCCCTCTCCAATCCTGGTCTTTACGGCCTCGACTCGGGTAATGTCGCTGTTGGTGAGCTCTGGTTTGGAGTGGAGGTATACCGTCTTCCCTTGACCAAACACCGTGGCGGGTTCCAATCCGGTTCCGGGCCCGCCCTGGGCCAGGCGGACCTCGATGGAGACAGGAACCTGACCCCAGTTGGGGGGCGCTGCCTGGTCGCGGGGGGAGGAGCAGGCGAGGAGAAACAGTGAAGCGTAAAGAGTGAACAGTGAAGGGCGGCAGCTCACTTATTCCCGCTCTTTCCGCTGCTTCCGCTCCTGCCGTTCCCATTCGCTCCGACCTTCTGCAGCAGCCGCACCACGCCCAGCTCCTCAGAGGTCAGCTCCCGGGTGGCCGACTGCTTGGTTCCATTCTGGAGATGTTCCAGCAGGGTGCCGGCAAGGTAGGTCTCGAACACCGCAGGATGGACGTAATACTTCCGACACACGGCCCGGGTGTTGTTGAGCTGCTCGGCCACCCGATCGATGGCCCGAAGCACGTTGGATTTGGCCTGGCGCTGGGAGCTCCACGCTCCCACTTGGGTGAGCGCATCCACCGCGAGAATGGTCCCTGCCCAGGTGCGAAAGTCTTTTGCGGTGAACTCCTGACCCGAAATCGCCCGGATGTAGTCGTTGACGTCCCCCGAGCCCACGCTCTGCCGCACTCCCTCGTCGTCGAGGTACTGAAACAGGTCTTCGCCCGGGAGATCCTGGCAGCGCTCGACGATGCGGGCCAGCCGCCGATCGTTCAGGTCCACCTTGTGCACCTTGCCACTCTTGCCCCGAAACTCGAAACGGAGATTTGAGCCGGAGACCTCCACGTGCCGGTCCTGCAGCGTGGTCAGGCCAAAGGACCGGTTTGCCTTGGCGTACTCGTCGTTGCCCACCCGGATGCAGGTGCACTCCAGCAGCCGTACCACGGTGGCGAGCACCTTCTCTTTGGGCAGCCCAGAGAGGCCGAGATCACGCTCGATCCGGGCGCGAATCTTCGGCAGGGCCTGACTGAAAACGAGCATCCGGCCGAACTTGGTCTCGTCCCGCACCTCCCGCCATTTCGGATGATAGCGATACTGCTTACGGCCTCGGGCGTCACGACCGGTGGCCTGGATGTGGCCATTGGGGCTGGGGCAGATCCAGACGTCGGTGTATGCCGGTGGGACGGCGAGCGAGCGGATCCGGGACAGCTCCTTGGCGTCGCGAATCGTCTTGCCATCAGCTCCCACGTAGGCGAAGCCCTTTCCTGCCCGCTTCCGCCGGATGCCGGGCTGGGTGTCGCTCACATAGCGCAGCCCCGCGGCCTGGGCCGACTCGACCGGATCGCTGATCACTTCCGCCGCCGGCGCGGGGGCCTTGCGCACGCGTTTGATCACCTTCTTCTCCACCCGCCGCCACCGCCGCTGCCGTGTCGCCATTGTTTCGCCCGAAATGAGATTGCAGATGAGCGCTCAATCGAGGATATCAGAATCGGGCCGGGAGCCCGTGACGGGTGTCACAGGGTACGTACCACTGACCGTGTCCCTGGTCCCCGGTCCCTGTTCCCTGATAGGTTTTCCCCGCACTTCAACCCGGAGCCTCCACCTGCTCATGCGTCAAAGCCTGCTCTGGCTGTCAGAGCAGCGGAAGATCTTCGACTTCGTTCGACGCAACCGACTGGCCCGGAAGTTTGCTTCGCGATTTGTGGCCGGTGAGACCATCGATGAGGCAGTGCAGGCCGCTCGCGAGCTGGCCCAGCGAGGGATCACCGCGTCGCTCGATCTCCTGGGCGAGAGCGTCACCGTCGAGTCCGAAGCGGTCGCCGCACGGGACCAGTATCTCCGGATGCTGGACCGCCTGGCCCAGGCCGGACAGGAGGTCAACGTCTCGGTCAAGCTGACCCAGATGGGTCTCGACATCGCGGAAGACCTCTGCTACCGGAACATGGAGCAGATCCTGGATCGGGCAATGCAGCTGAATGGCTTTGTCCGGCTGGACATGGAGAGCTCGGACTACACTCAGAAGACACTGAACTTTTTCACCAGGCGGCTCTTCAACTCCTACCCGGAGCACTGCGGGGTCGTCATCCAATCTGCTTTGCGCCGCTCCGAGCGCGACATCGAGGACCTCATCGCCCGCCGGGCCAGGGTGCGCCTTTGCAAGGGCGCCTATCTGGAGCCGCCCGAGGTGGCGTTTCCCGACAAGCAGGACGTCGACCGTAACTACGTGCTCCTGATGGAGCGGCTGCTGCTGAACGGGAACTATCCCGGGATCGCCACCCATGACGAGGCCATCCTCGAGCACGCCCGCCGATTTACCCAGCAGCGGCACATCCCGGCGGAGCGATTCGAATTTCAGATGCTCTACGGTGTACGGCGGGACCTCCAGGCCCGGCTGCGACAGGCCGGGTACAACATGCGGGTCTATATCCCCTTCGGCACCCAATGGTATCCTTATCTCATGCGACGGTTGGCCGAACGTCCGGCGAACATCGCGTTCATCCTGGGAAACCTCATTCGAGAGTCGGTGCCGGGCAGGTGAGTGAGTTCACGCTGGGCGGGTACATGCAGAAGCATGACCGGGCGGCCGCCTTCAGTGGCAGCGATGGGCAGGCCTACTCGGTCGCGATCTACGTCGAGGAGGAGCCGGACCTGCGGGGACTCTACGGCGCGGCGCTGCTGTTCGTGCGCTGGTCGCCGGGTGGCGACCGGCCGGTCGGTCACCTGGAGTCCGAGACCCTGGCGTGGGGACGCACTCCGGAAGAGGCCAGCACCCGGCTGGAGGGCCTCTCGCTGTACGATGTGAAAGCCGCGCTGGACGAGGCCATCGCCAGTGCACCCGAACCCTGGTGAGTCTACCGATCGGCACCGTATTGGAACGGGATGGCTCGGTCTATCGAGTAAACACTGCCGGAGGGGAGGTACGCGCGGTCCTCCGGGGCAAGGCCAAGGTGGACACGCCGCGGGTCGTAGTGGGGGACCGGGTGCAGCTCGAGCCCGAGCCCACCGGAGAGGTGTACGGGATCATAGGAGTGGAGCCCCGGGCCAGCCTGCTGGAGCGGCGAGTGCCCGAGGGACGGGGCACCCGGCCGGTGGCCGCGAACGTCGACCAGGTCCTGGTAGTGACCGCCACCGTGAATCCCGCGCCCATACCGCAGCTCATCGATCGTCTGCTCGTCGTTGCCGAAGCCAATTCCATTCCCGCTGCCGTCATCGTCAACAAGGTTGAGCTCGAGCCCGGCTGGGAGCTCATCCAGCGCTGCCAGGATGCGGGCTACACGGTGTTTCCGACCAGTGCCCGCACCGGACTGGGCATCGAGCAGCTTGCCGCGGCGCTCCGCGGCCGCATCTCCGTGGTCACCGGCCCGTCCGGAGCGGGAAAGTCGAGTCTGCTCAATGCGGTCCAACCAGGGCTCAAGCTGCGGATCGGGGAGATCAGCCGGCGGGTAAGGCGGGGAAAGAACACCACCGTTTCGGCGGTCATGCTCCCACTCGGGGCGGGGGGTTTTCTAGTAGATACGCCGGGATTCAGCGAGGTGGGCCTGTGGGGGATCGAGCCTCGAGAACTGGCTAGCTGCTTTCCGGAGATGCGGCCGTTCATCGGGGAATGCCGCTATGCCGACTGCAGGCACGTGAGCGAACCGGGCTGTCGGATCGGCGCCGCGGCAGAAAAGGGTGAGATTCGTTCCGACCGGCTGGAGAGTTACCGGGTGCTTCTCGCCGAGCTGGAGAGCGCGCCGGAAGCATGGGAGTAACAGCGGCGCAGCTGCGGTCATCCTGAGCGAAGCGAAAGGATCTCTCCAGATTCGGTGAGATCCCTCGCTACGCTCGGGATGACGGCGCGCTCGGATTCTTTTTCTTCCATCGCGCATCGTCGCGCGCCGTCACCTTCTCCATCATCCGGTCGAACGCCTGCTGCAAGTCGATCCCCTCCCGGTTGGCCATGCAGATCAGCACGAAAAGAATATCGGCCATCTCCATGCCCAGGCTGCCCTCGGGCTCTTCGGGCTTCTTGGTCTTCTGGCCGTACCGGTGATTGATCTCCCGGGCCAGCTCTCCCACCTCTTCGGCCAGCCGAGCCAGGTTGGTCAGGGAATCGAAGTAGCCTTCCTCGTATTGCTGCACCCACTGGTCTACCCGGCGCTGCGCGTGGGTAAGGAAGTCGCCGGTCGCGGGTCCCGAGTCGCGGGTCACGTCTTGGCCCGGGAACCTGCCGCAGCCGGAGCACGCGACTCCTGACTCGGGACTCGCGACTTCTCCAAGGCCGCAATCAGCGCCTTGCAGAAGACCGGCAGGTCCGCGGGCGTCCGCGACGAAATCAGATTCCCGTCCACCACCACCGGGCTGTCTTCCCAGATCAGGCCGGCGTTGACCAGGTCGTCCTTGATCGCTCCCACGCTGGTGCCTCGTTTCCCCCGGACGATGCCTGCCGAGATCGGCACCCAGCCGGCGTGGCAGATGAAGGCGACCGGCTTTCCCGCCTGATAGATCTCTCGGGTGAGCTGCAGCAGTTTGGCAGATCGACGCATGATGTCGGGCGCGTAGCCTCCCGGAATCACCAGCCCGTCGAAGTCCCGGGCCGAGATCTGGTCCACGCTGGTATCGACCGTAATCGGATACCCCCGCTTGCCCTGATAGGTCTTCTCTCCGGTTCCGGCCACGACAGTCCGGGCGCCTTCCTCCTCCAACCGGATCTTGGGATACCAGAGCTCGAGGTCCTCGTATAGCGGCCCGGCAAAGAACAGAATGGTCTTGTCGCGCAGTGACACGGATGACTCCTCGGCGTTGCGTTAGTGACGTATCGGTAAAAGCGATCATCTAGTACCAATACTAGTCGAGCCGATGTGACCCAGCGCCCTGCCATCGTGGAGATGAACATCGCTGCACCTATAAAACCTCCATTCGACTTCTTAACACCGCGTCGAATCTGGCAGTCACGCGGGGACGCTGTTTTCGCGTAATGCAACGCTCCGGCCTTGCCTCTCCCACGCAAACTGTTGATTTCGAAGGAGATACCTAGCGGCACGCCACCTGCCACGTGAGTCTTATCCACTGGAGGGGTATGTGAGACGCCGGAGTGCCCGCGGGTTCACGCTGATCGAGGCCATCCTGGTCATGGTGATGGCTGGGTTGGTTATGGCTATTGCGCTCCCCCGGTTTCGGAACCAGCGCACCCGCTACCAGCTCGACACCGCAGCCTACCAGCTTGCCGGCGACCTGCGCCGGGCCCAGATCGAAGCCATACGCCGGAACCAACCGGTCACGCTGGAACGGATCAACGACTCGACCTACAACGTCGACTTCATCGGTGACCGCCTCCTGGAGGGCAGCGCCCGGTTCGTCCCGGCTCTCTCGGCAGACTCTGTACGTCTGGCCGCATTCGGTCCTCCCACAACCGGTGCCCGCACTTTCGTCGTTGGGCGGGCCGGTGCTCAGAAGAGCGTGACCGTCAGCGCCGCCGGCCTGGTGACCGTCCAATGACCGCCGCTTCCCTGACCGCTCGGATGAGACCTGCAGAGGCCGGTTTCACCCTGATCGAGCTCATGCTCGCCATCATCGTGCTTACCGTCGGACTCCTAGGTCTGGCCAGCACCATGGTGAGCATGACCCGCTACCAAGACCTGGGCGCGGCCCATGCCGACATGACGGCCCTGGGCGATCACAAGATCGAGCAGTTGCGGGTGGCAGCCACCTACTCAACCGCCGATACCATGCAGTTGGTTGTAGGGGGCTCGGTGACGGTGCCCACGGCCCAGCATGTGGACACCCTGGTCGAGCGCGGCCGGACTTACCTCCGCCTATGGCAAGTGCAGGCCGGGCCCGGGGGAACCCGCCAGGTGAACCTCCGGGTGCGACCCCTGGTGGACGATGTCCGGACCCCGGCGCAGCTCAATTTCACCACCCTCATTCAGATGATGACGAACCTCTGATGCGCATGGACGCTCAGCATCGCCGCGGCTTTACCCTGGTCGAGGTACTGATCGCATTGGTCATGCTCGCCATCGTCATGGGCGGTGTGGTCAGCACCATGGTGAGCATGCAGCGGGGCTACGTCCGGCAGCGGGAAGTGGCCCGCACCGAAGATGCCCTCCGGGTGGCCGAGCTGACGATTACTCGCATCCTCCAGACCGCCGCTTCCAACCCACTGAACATCCCTGCGACTGCGGCAAACCCGCCGCGGATCGATCCGCTGACGGCGCCCTTCGACACCCTGCGGGTGGTGGCGGATTTCAATCCGGTGGATGGGGACGTCAACGATCTGCTCGAGGACATGACCGTCTACGCTCGCAACGACACGCTCTTCGTCCGCTGGCAGAACGGCGGGGCTGTGGCACCGGTGGCGTTCCCGGTGCGAACACTGCTGTTTCAGTACGATTCCGCCGGGACCATCCTGAACGATCCGGTTGTCATCCGCCGTGCCGCGACGCGAGTACGCATCACACTTCAGTCGCCCAGGCACAACCGCACCACTGTGCTCGCCAGGAGGGACACGTGGGTGTACTTACGAAATCGTCGCTAATAACGGGCCGCCGGGGCTTGGCGCTGCCGAGCGCGATGTTTGCGCTGGTCGCGATCACCGTCCTGCTGGGCGGTATTTTCGTGTTTGCCGACCTGCAAGCCAAATCGGTGCGGAACCGGGAGCGGGCAACCCGAGCGGTGCACGTGGCCGAGGCGGGGGTGAACCACGCCCTTGGTCTGCTGCGGGGGAGTCTCAAGTCCCAGAGCTTCACCCGGATCCTGCGGGGCAGCGATAATCTGATTGGCACGGCTGCCGAGCAAGCAGACGATACCCTTTTCATCAACTGGGGCCTCGCTGCGGGTGACCAGATTCCGCTAGCGGGTCAGGCGTACCAGGGGCATACCTACTTCGTAACCATCGCCGATGATCCGGCTGACGCGGACGGTAATCCCAAGGCCGACGTGAACGGCCGGGTGAGGATCCACTGCCGCGCGGTGACGACCGAGGGCGCGACGGCCGAGGTCGACGCCATCGTGGGTGCGGTTCCCCAGCCTGGAATCGCAGCCGACGGAAACCTCAGCTTCGGTAACTCAAACATCATCTCTGGGGAGTGCGGTGGCGTACACGCCAACGGTAACCTGAGCTCCGTCGGTGGCGGTCCGACCATCAACGGCCAGGCGAGCGCCACCGGCACGGTGAGCGGCAACTATCGTCTGCCGGACAACAGTCCCGCGCCCCAGGTGAGTGGCGCCCCAGAGGTCGTGATCCCTGACCTCAACCCGATGAACTACTGCGGCGGCTCGAATTTCACCCTGACTTCGACCGGTGGCGTATTCAACTCGACCACCGGAATAACGACTCCGGCCCCCACTGGTGGCTGGACCTGGGATGCCGGAACCCAGACCTGGAGCTCCACCGGAACGGCCCTCTTGCCCGCCGCCGGCACATACTGCGTGCAGGGGAATGTCTGGCTCTCGGGCAACATCGGAAGCGCCGCTGCTCCCAAATCCCTCACTATCCTGGCCACGAAATCGATCAGGGTGGAGGGCACGCCATACATCCAGCCGGCCCACCCGGACAACATCCAGCTCATGGCCGGGGGCGATGTCTATGTGGCAGGTAATAACACGACCGGAGTCAATAACTATCAGGGCCTGATCTACGCGGGAGCGCAATGCTCGGCGCAGGGTAACGCGAAGATGTTCGGCCAGATGTTGTGCGCCAACGGCGCCCAGCCGGCAGGCGCGATCGACTGGGCCCCGGGGAACGCTGTGACCGGTAACTTCACTCTGACCTTCGACTGCTCGGGCAACATATTCAACAAGCGCCGAGTGCTGTTCTGGTATCCTCGCATCGGAACTTGATCATGTATTAGGGAGCTGGATACCGCGCCTTCGATCTCCCGGTCGAAGGCGCGCGTGTTTTTGCAGACTTTCAGCTCCGGCCTGCAATTTTTAGGACGCAGAACGCCGTTTGGACGCGCTAGCACCAGCATTCGCGAGTCCAGCCTGGGCACCCTTCCTGCTTCAACTTTGATCTGCTGATCACCACCACTTCTTGCACCGGCGACCGCGGGTGAGTCGCAGCGCACAGTCAGGGAGGTTGGCATGAACCTGCGAGCTCCCGACAACCGCCGCGGAATGGCCCTACCCGTTGCCATCGTTACCCTGGTGGCGCTGAGCGTCCTGGCCGGTGGGCTATTCACCTTTGCCAACCTGGGCGCCAAAGCTGTGCGCAACCGGGAGAGCGCCTCTCGCGCGGTGCACGTCGCCGACGCGGCCGTCAATCACGCCCTCGGCGTCATGCGCGGCAGTTTGCGGATGCAGAGTTTCAGCCGAATCCTGCGCGGCAGTGACAACGTCGTGGCCACAGTTGATGACTCACTCCTGGTGGGATGGGGGCTGCCAGCTGGAGACCAAATCCCGGTGGCCGGCCAGAGCTTCCAGGGTCACACCTACTTCGTCACCATTCGGGATGACGCGGCTGACGGCGATGCCAACCCGGCCACCGACCGCAACGGTCGGGTGCTCGTGCGCTGCCGGGCAGTGACCGCGGACGGGGCTACAGCCGAGGTCGAGGCTGTCATTGGCGCGAGCCCGATGCCTGCAATGGCAGCTGACGGGAACGTCGGCTTCGCTGGTAATCCGACGATCGCCGGCGCGTGCGGCGGCGCCCATGCCAATGGAGACATCAGCTCCGCTGGTGGTGGCCCGACCATCAGCACGCAAGCAACCGCGACCGGTATAGCCAGCGGCAACTGGAAACATCCTGATGGCTCTCCGGCGCCCAAGCTGGGCGGCCAGCCCGAGATCGTGATCCCCGACTTGGATCCAATGAACTACTGTGCCGGCGCGGAGTTCCGCCTGCTCTCCAACGGCACCGCCACCACCGGGACCGGCATGCTCATCGCAGTCCCCGCCGGCTGGACGTACGATCCCGGTACGCTCACCTGGAGTGTCACCGGGGCCAACGTGGATGGCACGTTCTGCGTGCAGGGCAATGTGTCCGTCAGCGGCAACACCGGTAGCCCTGCGGCACCCAGGGCCATGACCATCCTGGCCACCGGCTCGATCGCGGTCGCCGGTACCCCGGTGATTGTGCCGGACCACCCTGATGGGATCCTGTTCATGGCCGGAGGCGATGTGAGCGTGGCGGGTAACCCTACGGCCGGGGCGGACAGCTACACCGGCATGATCTACGCTGGGGCGCAATGCTCCGCGGCCGGTAACGCGACGATGTTCGGCCAACTGTTGTGCGCCAATGCCCCCCAGCCGGCCGGCGCCACCGAGCTGGTCACCGCCCACTCCATGAGCGGTAACTTCGTACTCACCTTCGACTGCTCGGCCAACGTGTTCAACAAGCGCCGGGTGCTGTACTGGTATCCTCGAATCGGAACCTGATCTCTCCAGCCCAGCGTACTAACTCGCCCTCGACTGCACCTCGGCCGAGGGCGGGTTTTTTAGGGGGACGATAGATTAGAGCAATGCGCAGCCGGGAACGGATCCTAGCCAATCTGGAGTCCATTTATCGGGAGTCCTACGACCGCGCCCAACAGGCGGCTGATCAGGGCCGCATGATAGACCTGGAGAGCGCGTACATGCGCGACCAGTTGATGCTGGAGATCCTGCTCGACATCCGCGACCTCTTCTCGGTGGCGCCGGCTGCAACCGGCGGCAGCGCGCTGGAGAAGCTGGAAGCCATCCGCCGCCTGACCAAGCTGCCCTGAAAGGCTTTGGACTAATGCGTCTCCTCTCCCCTGTGCTCATCGCCGGTGGAATGCTCGGCCTCGCGGCCTCTCCAGCAAGGTCGCAGGCAACACCGGACCGGCCGGCTGACCTGGTGGTCTTCGGCCGGGTGTGGACCGGCGATTCGACCCGGCCCTGGGCCCAGGCAGTTGCGGTGGAAGGCGATCGCATCGTGGCCGTAGGCGATAGCATGACACTCTCTCGCCGGGTAGGACCGAAGACCAGAACCATCGCCAATCGCAACAGCATGGTGGTACCTGGCTTCATGGATGGGCACACTCACTTCATCTTTGGCGGCTTCCAACTCACCAGCGTCGATCTGCGAGATGCTGCCTCACCCGCCGAATTCGTCGCCCGCATCAAGCGCTTTGCCGCAAAGCTGCGCCCGGGGGAATGGATCACGGGGGGCGATTGGGATCATGAGCGCTGGCCGAACACTCCGCTGCCGGAACGGAGCTGGATCGATTCGGTGACCCCGAATAACCCGGTCTTGGTGTCCCGGTTGGATGGGCACATGGCTCTCGCCAACTCAGCGGCGCTGCGGCTGGCCGGAATCGACCGCTCCACCCGGGACATTGCCGGCGGGACCATCGTGCGTGACTCCACCGGAGCACCTACCGGAGTACTCAAGGACGAGGCCCAGAACCCGGTGTACGCTGCAGTCCCGACGCCATCACAGAGCCAGAGCGATGCGGCTCTTAGCCGGGCGTTGGCCTGGGCCGCCAGCAAAGGCGTGACCGCCGTGGCCGATGTGTCGGTGCCCTGGTTCGAGGTGGCCGCGCTCAAGCGGGCCCGGCGGAAGGGGACCCTCACCACCCGGATGTCGGTCTATGTGCCACTGGGAGACTGGCGGCGAATGGCGGACACGGTGCGGGCAAACGGTGCCGGAGACGATTGGCTCCGGGTGGCCGGCGTGAAGGGATATGTGGACGGCTCCCTGGGCTCGACCACCGCCCTCTTCTACCAGCCCTACAATGACGCACCCGAAACGACGGGTCTGATGGTGACCCCCGAGGACTCGCTGCGGGCATGGATCGGCGGAGCTGACTCGGCCGGCTTGCAAGTGGCGGTGCACGCGATCGGAGAGCGGGCCAACGGCTTGTTGCTCGACATCTATGACAGCGTGACCAAGGCCCACGGCCCCCGCGACCGCCGGTTTCGGATCGAGCATGCCCAGCACCTCCGCCGGCAGGACATCGGACGGCTGGCGCGCAGTGGGGTGATCGCCTCGATGCAGCCGTATCATGCCATCGACGACGGACGCTGGGCCGAGAAGCGGATTGGCCCGGAGCGCATCAAAACCACGTACGCCTTTCGATCCCTGCTCGACGCCAAGGGCCGGCTGGCCTTCGGATCCGACTGGACGGTGGCGCCGCTGGATCCCATCCTCGGCATCTATGCAGCCGTGACTCGCCGGACGTTGGACGGCAAGAATCCAGGCGGGTGGGTACCCCAGGAGAAGATCACGGTCGAGGAGGCATTGCGAGCCTATACCTCCGGCAACGCCTACGGCATGTTCGCCGAGAAGCGCCGCGGCAAGCTCGCAGCCGGCTACCTGGCCGATATCACCGTGATCGATCGAGACCTTACCAGGGTCCCGCCTGAATCGATCGAACAGGCCAGGGTGACGGCGACAGTGGTGGGCGGAAAGCTGGTGTACTCCAAACCGTGAGGGCCGCCACCACCGGACCCTTTCCGCACTAGCTATCTTTACGGGTCTGGCTGGCCCAACCGCTAACCCTGGCACCACGAGCTTCATGGCGACTCGGACCTCCACCCGCTCCAAGGCCTCGATTAAGCTGGAAAAGGCGGATCTGCTCGACATATACCGCCTCATGCTCCTGGCGCGCCGGATCGACGACAAGGAGATCCAGCTCAAGCGGCAGAACAAGATCTTTTTCCAGATTTCGGGGGCCGGTCACGAAGCCGTGCTCGCCGCCGCCTCCAAGGTGTTTCGCCCCAGCTACGACTGGTTCTACACCTACTACCGCGACCGGGCTCTCTGCCTCGGTCTTGGCATGACGGCCACCGAACAGCTGCTCTCCGCTGTGGGAGCCGCCGGCGATCCCAACTCCGGCGGCCGGCAGATGCCGTCCCATTGGGGGCATAAGCAACTCAACATCGTGAGCGCCTCCAGCCCCACTGGCACTCAATTTCTCCAGGCTGTCGGGTGCGCCGAGGCGTGGCTCAGGTACTCGACCATCGAGGGCATCCCCGACAAGGATCGCCTCATCCGAGGAGACGAGGTGGTGCTCTGCACCAGCGGCGACGGCACGACCAGCGAGGGGGAGTTCTGGGAGGCGCTCAGTACCGCCAGCAACCTCAAGCTGCCGGTCGTCTTCCTGATCGAGGACAACGGATACGCTATCTCGGTCCCGGTCGAGGTAAATACGCCGGGTGGATCAGTCTCAAAGCTGCTGACCGGGTTTCCCGCACTCTTCATCCAGGAAGTGGACGGCTGCGATGTTGCCGCCTCCTACGAGGTCTTGAGCAAGGCGGTGGAGTACGCGCGGGCTCGAAAGGGTCCGGCCCTGGTCCATGCCCACGTCATTCGGCCCTACAGCCACTCGCTCTCCGACGATGAGATCCACTACCGGCCTTCGGCCGAACGCCAGGCCGACGCGGAGAAGGACCCCCTGGTTCGGTTCCCCAAGTATCTGCTGGAGCGGGGTGTCGCCAGTCAGGCCGAGCTCGATCAGATCGCGAGTCAAGTCGAAGAAGAGGTGCAGCGCGCCGCTGAGACCGCCTTGGCGTCACCCCAGCCGGCTCTCGATACCATCTACCACTATGTATACTCGCCCGATGTCGATCCGACTTCGGAGCAGTTCGATACCGAGGATGATCCTCACTTCGTAGGCGACCCCACCACCATGGTCGACCTGCTGAATATCTGCTTACGGGACGAGATGGCCCGCGACCCCCGCATCGTGCTCTTCGGGGAGGACGTGGCGGACTGCAGCCGGGAGGAGCACCTCGGAAGCGTGAAGGGAAAGGGTGGGGTGTTCAAAGTGACCTGGGGACTGCAGCGCGCCTTCGGCAGCTCCCGGGTGTACAACTCACCCCTGGCGGAAGCGAACATTATCGGCCGGGCCATCGGACTCGCCACCCGGGGCCTCAAACCCGTCGTCGAGATCCAATTCTTCGACTACATCTGGCCCGCCTATATGCAGCTTCGCAACGAGCTGGCACTCATGCGCTGGCGGTCGAACAATGCCTTCGCGTCGCCGGTCGTCGTGCGGGTCACCTACGGGGGATACCTGAAGGGTGGGTCGGTCTATCACTCTCAGACCGGAGCGGCAGTGTTCACCGGAGTGCCGGGTCTGAGGGTGATCTGCCCCTCGACCTCGCTCGACGCCAATGGTCTGCTTCGCACCGCCATCCGCTGTGAGGACCCGGTGCTCTTCCTGGAGCACAAGCACCTCTATCGGCAGACCTACAACAAGGCGCCCAATCCCGGCCCGAATTTCATGATTCCGTTCGGCAAGGCGAAAGTGGTGCACCCAGGGACTGATCTGACCGTGGTGACCTACGGGGCCGTGGTGCAACGAACCCTTCTCGCGGCCAAGGCGATGGAGGATCAGCGCGGCGTCAGCGTCGAGGTGATCGATCTTCGGTCGCTGTCGCCGGTGGACTGGGATACGATCTATGGATCGGTGCGAAAGACCAATCGGGTCATCGTGGCCTACGAGGATTCACTATCGTGGGGCTACGGCGCCGAGATCGCGGCCCGCATTGCGGACGAGGCCTTTGCCTATCTGGATGCCCCAGTCAAGCGCGTAGCGGCTACTGATACGTTTGTGGCATACGCTCCCGAGTTGGAAGACGTAATCCTGCCGCAGGTCGATAGCTTGAAGCGGGCGATGGAGGAAGTAGCGGCCTTCTGAGACGGCAGGACATGGCCAAAACAATCGGGGCCCGGATCTCGTCCGGGCCCCGGTGCCTATTGGCTAGCGACATTAATGCCGCTGTCTCGCGTGGACCTCGACATGGTCCACACCTGGCCTACCGTTGCCATGCTCGACACTACGTGTGATTGGTGATGGATCGATTCATATGCCGGCACTCACTTCGTGGGGTACCCGGCGCTGGGTGAGTGCCGCTGCTCCTCCCTTTGGGTCGGAGTGCAACCAATCCATATGCAACAGTCGCGATCCTGTCAACTAGCCAGTCCTGCCTACTTCATCACCTCACGGATCTCTCCGGCCGCTGCAATGGCGTTGTCCACATCCCGGGAGAGTGACTTGGCCTGCTGAGTGGCCTGGGTAAGATCGTCCAGGACCGCCGCCACGCCCGCCGAGCGCAGGCGCAGCAGGTCAAACCGGACATTCTGCATTGCCAACACGCAGGACTCAAGGTGGCTGGCGACCTGGTTCCGGCGTCCTCGAAGGTCGGTGATGGACTGCCGCTGCCGCTCCAACAGGTTGAGCCGGCGGGTCCGTTCGGGATCGTCCGGCTCCCGGTTCAGCGCGGCTATGCGGTCGTCGATCTGCCCCAGTCCCTCAGTGTCGAGATTGGTGTCCATCGCATGCAGCGTGCGCGCCAAGTCGCTGGCCCGGGCGTACAGTGCGTCCGCTGTTTGCTGGACCTCGGGCAGCATTCTCCGCTCCGAGGCGGGCAGCTTGGCCAGCAGCTTCAGAATGGCCAGCCGGTCGCCGTGGACCTGCAGAATAGCTGGTAGGTGGGCGCCATATTCTTCGGCATTGGGCGGCGGAATCTGGCGGGCGCCGCTGCCTGCCTTTACCAACGTGGTCTCGACCGCATCCGGTGCCGGAGGCCGGCTGAGCACATCTCGCCAGCTATACCCCGCCTGCCAGAGCGTCGCGTAGTTCCGCAGCAAGCCGATTCCCATTCCGAACATGGGAAACAGGAACCAGGGGTGCTCGATACCGGTCGCGACGTTGATTCCCATGCAGCCCGCTGACACCGCTGCCCAGCTGGCGAACTGGCCTCGCACCTTTTGAATGATCTTGGGCTCGCCGGTGTCGGGAACCGGCTCCTGGCCGTGCCGCTGGCGTCTGAGCTCGCGCCGGTCGAGGCGTGACGGCGCAGAGGTCCGGCGGGGTGGGTACGGCACCGGACGCCCCTCGCCGGTGGCCCGGCGGGCGGGTACCCGGGCGGCTGATCTTCCGGGCGGCGGTCCCGGCATCTCGTACCCGGCGACGGTACGACTCTCCAAGGCGCGGCGCAGCGCATCGGCCGTGGGCCACCGATTTTCCGGATCCTTTTCGAGACAACGGGCAATGGCCAAGGCCAGATCTTCAGGGGTATCAGGCCGGGAGGTCCTGAGGTCGGGGGCCGGCTCGGTGATCTGCTTCATGAGAATGCCGGCTACCGAGGGTGCGCTAAAGGGAAGCGTCCCGGTAAGCATCTGGTAGGCCACAATCCCCAGACTATACAGGTCGGACCGCCCGTCGATGGTTCGTTCGCCGGCGGCCTGCTCCGGGCTCATGAAGGCCGGTGTCCCAATAGCGACCCCGATCCCGGTCAGGGTCGCACCCGAGCCGGTCGAGAGGGCCTTGGCGATCCCGAAGTCTGTGACCATCACCCGGCCACGGGTCCCCTCTAGGAGAATGTTGTCCGGTTTGATGTCCCGGTGGATGACCGAGAGGGCATGGGCGGCTCCGAGGGCGTCCGCCGTCTCCTTCATGATTCGGCGCACTTCCTCGACTGGCAGGCGGCCCCGCCGGCGAAGCCGCGCGGCTACCGACTCGCCATCCACATACCCCATGACGAAGTAGACCAGGCCCTGGCCCTCGCCGACTGAGTGGATGGGGACGATGTGGGGATGAGAAAGGCGGGCTGCAGTCTGGGCCTCCCGGGTGAATCGCTCCCTGATATCCCGCTGGAAAGCCAGCTCGGGGGGTAGGACCTTGATGGCCACCCGCCGCTGAAGCCGCTCGTCCCGGGCTCGGTACACCACACCCATGCCACCGCGCCCCACCTCACCCTCGATGGTGTACGCATCTCCGAGCGCCTCACTCAGTCGCGCGGCCAGCGGGCGGTCAGGCGGTGCCGTCATGCGGGTCGATGCCAGAAAACGAGGAAGGGAGCTTCTGCGGCATGGCAGAGAATCTGTACCGGATCGAGTCGCGAGTCGAGAGTGGAGGCTATCGCCATAATGGCAGCAGGAGTCCGCAATCCGGCGGCGACGGGGCTCCAGAGCTTCGAAGAGGGAACCAAACGAGGCCCTAAACCCTTTTGTTTGCGTGTGCAAAGGCTCTGGAAGCTGGATTGAGCCTGGCACGGTCGGTGCACCTTGGTGCCCGATCTATGCGCTGGTCTGTCATTTTTGCCCCATCACTCGGGGCTTGGTAAGGAGGGCCTTAAATGGCCGAACGATTGACACTGCCCGTTCTACCTCTGCGAGAGGTCGTTCTGTTTCCCGGGGTCACCGCTCCGATCGGTGCCGGCCGTCCGGCCACGTTGCGCGCCATCGAGGCCGCGCTGGCCGGGTCCGACCGGCTGGTGTTTGCCGTGTCGCAGCGGCAAAACGTCGAGAGCGTGACCTCCGATGCCCTGTATACCATCGGAACCATCGCCCGCATCGGACAACTGCAACGGGGGCTTTCCGGCATGCAGCTGCTGCTCAATGGGGAGCGGCGAGGCATCGCCATTCACTATAGCGAGCGGGACGGATACCTCCAGGCCATCGTGCGCGAGGCCGAGGAGATGCTGCCGCTTCAGGCGGAAGATCCCGCCTTCCTCGCCCTGCACCGAGAGGCGCGGGCCCGCGCGGCGGAACTGGGTCAAAAGTCCGGCCTGCCGGAGGAAGTCGTTCAGCAGGTACTGGCGGGGGTTAATGAGCCCGGCAAGTTCGCCGATCTGGTGGCCGGGTACATCGACATCACGCCACCTCAGCGGCAGATGCTGCTGGAGACCCTGAGTGTCGAGGAGCGGCTTCGCCGAGTGCTGGTGCACATGCAGCGGCAGATCGGCGTGTTGGACGCGCAGGAGGACATCAAGTCGCAGGTCCAGGAGGAGCTGGGCGAGCGACAGCGGGAGATGTTCCTGCGGGAGCAGCTCAAGACGATTCAGCGTGAGCTGGGCGAGGGTGACGAGCGGGACGACCTCCAGGAACTCAAGGACAAGCTGACCTCGCTCGACCTGCCGCCGGAGGCGCGCAAAGAGGTTGACCGCGAGTTCAACCGCCTGAGTCGGATTGGCCGGGAGTCCATGGAATCCCAGGTCATTCGGACCTTCCTGGAGAACATTGCGGAGCTGCCCTGGAACGAGCGGAGCAAGGAACACCTCGAGCTTCCCGAGGCCCAGCGGATCCTGGACGAGGATCACTACGCCCTCGGCGATGTAAAGGACCGGGTGCTCGAGTTCCTGGCAGTTCGCCAGCTGCGCTTGCAGCAGGAGCGGGCGGAGCGTAGGGACGACGGGACGGCGGAAGAGGTGAAGGCCGAGCAGAAGGCAGAGGAGGTTGCCGCCGGCGAGTCGACCGACGCTCCTCAGGCCACCGCCACTGTTCCCGCCCCCAATGCGCCGGTCAAGGGCAATGAGGATGATCGGGTGGCCAAGGGGCCCATCCTCCTCTTTGTCGGGCCTCCGGGCGTCGGCAAGACCTCGGTGGCCAAATCGATCGCCCGGGCGATGGGACGGAAGTACGTCCGCATCTCGCTCGGTGGCGCCCGCGACGAGGCGGATATCCGGGGACACCGGCGCACCTACGTGGGTGCCATGCCCGGCCGCATCGTTCAGGGCATGAAGCAGGCGGGCACCAGAAATCCGGTCTTCCTGCTGGACGAGGTCGACAAGCTTGGCGTCTCCTTCCAGGGAGACCCGGCCAGTGCGCTGCTGGAGGTACTCGACCCGGCCCAGAACGACACCTTCGTGGATCACTATCTCGGGGTGCCGTTCGACCTGAGCGAGGTACTCTTTATCGCGACGGCGAACTTCATCCAGAACATCCCCGGTCCGTTGCTCGACCGGATGGAAGTGGTGGAGTTTGCGGGGTACACCGAGCGGGAGAAGTCGGAGATCGCCCGGAAATATCTAATTCCCCGGCAATTCACCGAGAATGGGGTAAGCCCGGACCAGCTGACCATCACCGACGAGGCACTAGCGGAGGTTATTACCAGCTACACTCGTGAATCCGGGGTTCGGCAGCTGGAGCGAGAGATCGGCCGGCTGGCCCGGAAGGTGGCGCGGAAGATCGCGTCCCAGGAGGCCGAACAGATCACCATCGACCGCGAGATGGTCGACGATTTGCTCGGCCGTCCCAAGGTCCATCCAGAGAAGATGGCCCGCCACGACGAAGTGGGCGTGGCCACCGGGATGTACTACACCCCGACCGGCGGCGACATCATGTTCGTCGAGGCCTCCACCATGCGAGGCAAGGGCGAGCTGGTGCTCACCGGCCAGCTGGGCGACGTGATGAAGGAGTCGGCCCGGGCTGCCTGGACCTACGCCCGATCTCACGCGGCGGCGCTGCAAATCCCGGATGAGATGTTCGATCGGGATATCCACATCCACGTGCCGGCCGGAGCCATTCCGAAGGACGGCCCCTCCGCGGGGGTGACCATGGCCTCCGCAGTAGTGTCGGCGCTGTCCGGACGCTCCGTCCGCCACGACATCGCCATGACCGGAGAGGTTACGCTGCGGGGGCGGGTGCTGCCGATCGGCGGCGTCAAGGAGAAGGTGCTCGGCGCTGTGCGGGCGGGGATCACCAGGATCATTCTACCCAAGGAGAACGAGCCGGATCTGGAGGATTTGCCGCAGGAAGTTCGCGACAAGATTGAGGTGTTCCTGGTTCAGGAGCTGGGCGAGGTGCTCGCCTTTACCCTTCGGGGTGCCACATTCCGGGAAGGCCGTCTCCTCTTCGGCGACGAGAAGAATCCGCGCGATGTGGTGCCGCTCGCGGCCGCGGGGTTTCGACATTAGGCGGGCAAGCGGGTAAGGTGGTAAGCGGGTAAGTAAGAAACGGGCCCTCCTATTTCGGCGGGCCCGTTCTTTTATCCTCGGTGCCGCTTACCCGCTTACCCGCTTACCCGCTTACCCGCTTACCCGCTTGGCCGCCGC
>CBFGTM010000010.1:0-81582 GCA_965652025.1 uncultured Gemmatimonadales bacterium | reverse complement strand
CTACCTGGCCGTTGGGGCGGGTAATATATCATAGCCACCGCAACAGACGGGAGTGAATAAAGCCCCAGACAATCATCACCAGCAGGAACGCCAGCACCACCACAAAGCCGTAGTCCCAGTCTCTCGGCGGATACATCCGGTCGAAGTTCATGCCATAGATGCTGGCTACGAAGTTGGGCACCAGAATGATCAGCGTGATCGCCGTCAGCCGCTGCATGATCTTCCCCAGCCGGTTGAAGGCGTAGAACACCTGGGTATCCAGCGCAGCCCCCAGAAGATCGCGTTGGCTGTCCAGCTCGGCCAGGACGTGGACCGCGTGGTCCTGCACGTCGGCAAAGTAGGGCCGGAGCTGCTCCGGAATCAGCCGTTCGCGCCGGAGGACCTCGGCCAAGACGTGACTGGTGGGGGCCAGCAGCGGCGGCACCCGCAGCAATTCCTTCCGCAGCCGGAAGAGGTCGGCGGCGGCTCCTTCTTCCCCGAGGAAGATGGACTCTTCAATCCCGGTAACCCGCTCCGCGATCCGGTCCTGGACGACGAAGTAGCCGTCCACCAGAGACTCGAAGAAGGTATAGGCCAGGCAGGACACGCCCTGGGTCTGGCGCTGCTCGTTCCGCTCCCAGCGGCGGCGGGACTCGTCCAGCAAGCCCAGCACCGCGGCGGACCCCCGATGGATGGTCACCAGGTAGTTCTCGCCCCAGAACAGGTTCAGCTCCCGGGGGATGAACGTATCCCCCGAATGCTCCGCCCCGTAGACCACGATGAAGTAGTAGTTGCCGTAGATGTCGCAGCGGGGACGCTCGTGGGCCCGGGTCACGTCTTCCAGGGCCAGCTCGTGGAAGCCGAACGTCTCACGCAGGAGGGTAACCTCTGCCTCCCCCGGGTCCGTAATGTCGAGCCAGAGCTGCCTGGTCCGATCCGGAAGCAGCTCTCGGAGCCGGTCTACGCTGACCTCGGCAGGCGCAGCTCCGCTACAGGCTTCAACTACTAGCCGCATGGTGCCCATCGCACACGCTCCTTACGACTCGGGTCGGGTTAATATCGGATTCGGCCGGCCCCCGCGCGAGACCGGAGCCGCTACCCTGCGGTCAGGGTGACAGGGGGCAGAGCCGCTGTCATATTTCCCCGCCATGCCGCCGCCCTCGTTCCCGAACCTCACCGTTCTGTCTCACCCCCTCATCCAGCACAAGCTCACCATTCTTCGCGACAAGCACACCAGCACCCGCGACTTCAAGCAGCTGGTCAGCGAGATCGCTACCCTGATGGCCTACGAGGTGACCAAGGACCTGACCACCGCCCCGCTCGAGATCGAGACCCCGCTGGAGCGCACCACCGGGCGTCAGGTGTCCGGCAAGAAGCTGACCCTGGTCCCCATCCTCCGAGCCGGGCTCGGGATGGTGGACGGCATCACCCAGCTCATTCCCTCTGCCCGGGTGGGCCACATCGGCCTCTACCGCGATCACGACACTCTGCAGCCGGTGGACTACTACTTCAAGATTCCCTCCGACCGGGACGAGCGGGACTTCTTCGTGCTCGATCCCATGCTCGCCACCGGCGGCTCGGCCGTGGCCGCGGTGAGCGCCTTGAAGAAGGCCGGGGCCAAGCGGATTCGGTTCCTCAGCCTGGTGGCCGCGCCGGAGGGGATAAAGCGCATGCTGGAAGCCCACCCCGACGTCCCCATCTTCGCCGCGTCGCTCGACCGCGAGCTCAATCCGGTAGGCTACATCCTGCCGGGGCTGGGCGATGCGGGTGATCGATTGTTTGGGACCCGGTGAGGAGAACAACGTGAAGAGTGAAGCGTTAACAGTGAAGAGGCCCCGCCTCCCCATTCCCGTTCATGCTTCACTCTTCACTCTTCACTTCTCTGGGGCGGTCGCATGACCGGCGTACGCCTGACGTTCTGGGGCGCGGCGGGCCAGGTCACCGGCTCCATGCATCTGCTCGAAGCTGCCGGCGCCCGGATCCTGCTCGATGCCGGGCTCTTCCAGGGTCGTCGGTCGGAAGCCCACACCCTCAACGCTCAGCTGCCGTTCGATGCCCGCCGGATCGACGGCGTGGTGCTGAGCCATGCCCACATCGATCACAGCGGCCGGTTGCCCCTGCTGGTTCGGGAAGGCTTTCACGGCCCGGTGTACGCCACCCCCGCAACCCGGGACCTGAGTGCCGTGATGCTGGCCGACGCGGCCAACATCCAGGAGAAGGACCACGAGTTCCTCCAGCGCCACCACGTGGACGGGGCGGCCAGCGAGCCGCTCTATTCTCTCCGCGACGCCATTGCGGTCCAGGATCTGATGGTCGGGGTGCCCTACCGGCGGGTTTTTTATCTCCGCAAGCATCTGGCGCTGGAATTCCTGGAGGCCGGACACATTCTGGGATCTGCAGCCGTGGACCTCCGGATCAGCGAGGGCGGCAATCACCGCCTGGTCTTCTCCGGAGACATCGGGCGCAGCGGTCTCCCGATCGTCCGAGACCCGGAGCCGCCGACCGGCCCGGTCGACACCCTTGTAGTCGAGGCCACCTACGCCGACCGCAAGCACGAGTCATTCAACCAGGCCGAGGCTCGGCTCGCCGAAGCGGTACGAAAGGTCGCCGCCCGCGGGGGAAAGCTCTTGATCCCGGCCTTTGCCGTCGGCCGGGCCCAGGAGCTGATCTACAGCTTCCACCGGCTGTACCGGGAGGGACAGATCCCCGAGATCCCGATCTACCTGGACAGCCCGCTCGCGGTCGACATCACCACCGTATTTCGGATGCATCCCGAGGTGTTTGACCGGCGGGAGCGGTTGATCGAGGTCACCAATGAGCTGTTCGACTTTCCCCTGCTTCGCTATGTCCGGGATGTGCCCGACTCCAAGGCGCTGAATTCCAACCATGGCCCCGCGGTTATCATGGCGGCTTCCGGCATGGCCGAATCCGGCCGCATCCTCCACCATCTGGCCCACGGCATCGGGGATCACCGCAACCTGATTCTGTTCGTCGGCTTCCAAGCGGAGCACACCCTGGGGCGCCGCATTCAAAGCGGCCAGGAAAAAGTGCGGATCCTGGGCCGAGACTATGAGCGTCGCGCGGAGGTCGAGTCGATCACCGGCTACTCGGCCCACGCCGACCGGGAGGAACTGCGGGCGTGGATCCGCCATCTCGGGGGACCCATCCGCCGGGCCTTTGTGGTGCACGGCGAGCCGCCCGCCCTGGACGCGATGGCCGGAATCCTGCGCGAGGAGGGCATCAAGGAGGTGAAGATCCCGGGACCCGGGGAGAGCTTCGATCTGTGAAGCCGGAGCGGCGGAACGAGGGAACGAGGGAACGTCCCATCGCTCCATCGTTCCGTCGGGTCGCGGGATTGGTCGTTCTCGCCGCTGCTCTCATCTACACCGTGGCGCTCCTGATGGTGCTGGTGGTGAGTCAGCAGGACCAGCGGTTTCCAGCCGACGCCATCGTGGTGCTCGGGGCCGCCCAGTACAACGGCCGCCCTTCCCCGGTGCTCCGGGCCAGGTTGGACCATGCACTGCAGCTGTACCGCGAAGGACTGGCCCCGCGAATCGTGGTCACGGGAGGAGTTGGACGGGGTGATACCACCAGTGAGGCCACCGTCGCCCGACACTACCTGATTGCCCGCAAGGTGCCCGCCGATGCCGTGATCGAGCAGCCCCAGGGTCGCTCGACCCAGGCGTCCATGACCGCGGTGGCAGACTGGCTCGCGGGAGCGCGGCTCCAGCGCGTCATTCTGGTGAGTGACCCGTTCCATATGTTCCGACTGCGGCTGGAGGCCCGGCGCACCGCCCTGGAGGCCTACACCTCTCCCACGGAAAGCAGCCCCATCTCCGACAACCCGGTCCTGGAGCTGCGCTATCTCGCGGCTGAGGCGTTCAAGATTCCGGTGAGCTGGCTCCAGGCTACTCTCTCGCCCCTCACCACTCACCCTGCTCCACCATGACGCTCGTCTCGTCGGAACGACTCTACACTGGCAAGGTCATCAACCTGGACCGGGATTCGGTGCAGTTCCCCAACGGTTCCACCGGCCAGCTGGAGATGGTCCGCCACCCCGGTGCCTCGGCGGTGGTTCCCTTTCTGGACGACCCCCGCGGGCCCGATCCCCGGATCCATCTCATCCGGCAATTCCGCCATGCCGCCGACACGTTCATCTGGGAGATCCCGGCAGGACGACTGGATCCGGGAGAAACTCCGGCCACCTGCGCTCAGCGCGAGCTGGAGGAAGAGATCGGAATGACCGCTGATGTCCTTGCCCGGCTCACCACCATCTACACCACACCCGGGTTTACCAATGAGAAGATCCATCTCTTCATGGCCACCGAACTGAAGAAAGGCACGCATAAGCGCGAGGCGGACGAGTTCATGGAGGTTCACACCCGGCGCTGGTCCGAGGTGATGGACATGATCCGGACCGGGCAGATCGTGGATGGCAAGACCCTGGTGGCGGTTCTGTTCGTCCAGTCGTTCCGGCGCTGATCTCCCGTCGCTACCCCGGCTTACCTCTCCCTCCAGCCGGCGATAGTTTCCTCTCATGCCGGCCCATTCGTTCGACGTCTTCTATCGCTCGCTGAGCAAGGGCGACCTGGCCGCTAACTACTACTTCTACGGTCCGGAAGACGTGCTCAAGGATGAGGCAGTGCGCCTTCTCGTCGGTCGCGCTCTGGATCCCGGCATGCGGGACTTCAACCTGGACCAGGTTTCGGCCAGCCTGCTCGACCCCGAGGGAGTGCATGCCCTCTGTAACACCCTGCCCATGATGGCCGAGCGGCGGGTAGTGGTGATTCGGGACGTGGAGCTGCTCAAACGGAAAACCCGGGCCCGCACTGAGCTGCGCAAGTACCTCGACGCACCCAGTCCTCACACCCTGGTTGTCCTGGTCCAGGGGTCGGGGGATGAGAGCGAGGACAAGGACCTTGCCCGAGGCGCCTATGCTGTCCGCTGCGATCCGTTAGCACCCGATCGCGCGGCGAAGTGGGTGGCGCGCCGAGCGGCTGAGCTCGGGATCGATCTGGATCCCGGGGCGGCCGATCATCTGGTGCGCTCGGTAGGAAACGAGCTGGCAGCGCTGACCTCCGAGCTGGCCAAGTTGGCCTCACTTCCTGCAGACGCAGCCATCACTCCGGAGCGGATCGCCGAACTGGTGGGTGTCCGCCAGGGCGAGACCCAATGGGATTGGCGTTCGGCGGTGTTGGAGGATCGAACCAGTCGGGCGGTCAGCCTGGTGCCGGCCATCCTGGCGCAACCCGGCATCTCCGGGGTCAAACTGGTGACCGCGCTCGGCACGGCGCTGCTGGGGCTTGCCACCACCCGGAGCCTCTACGACACCGGCATGCGAGGACGCAGCCTGGAGGAAGCGGTCGTCAAGGCACTGTTCCGAAACCGACCCCAAGGGTTGCTGGGCTACCGGGACGAGGCCGCGCTCTGGTCTCGCATTGTGGGCGACTGGCCCGCTCATCGGATCCGGGGCGCACTCCGAGCAGCCCTCGAGGCGGATCAGGCGCTCAAGAGCACGACCCTCTCGGACGAACGCGGGGTGCTCACCGATCTGGTGCTGCGGCTCGGGGTGCCAGCGGCGGAGGCAGCGTGACGAAGCTCCTCCGTGGTCTGTCCGCAGTGTCCGCTTTTTCCGTACTTTCCACTCTTGCTGCGCAGGCTCAGACGGACCCCCGTCTCGTCGAGATCATCCGTCAGGCGCAGCAAGGCCAGGGGGACTCGGCCCGGCTCAAGGTCCAGCGCCTGCTGGCCAGCACTTCACCGGGTGACACGCTGTATCCCCAAATCGTGTATACCCAGGCGATGGTGGCCAACGACGCGGGGGACATGCGGCGGCAGCTCCAGCGGGTGGCCGTGGAGTACTCCTCCTCCAGCTGGGCCGACGATGCACTGCTCCGGCTGGTGCAGCTCGACTACGCCAGCGGAAACCTGGATGGGGCCGCCCGCAATCTGGAGCGGATCCGGCTGGACTATCCCGGCAGCTCTCTGCTCCCCCAGGCCTCTTACTGGGCGGCGCGGACCTACTTCGACCAGAAGCGGCCCGAGCTGGCCTGCCGCTGGATCAGCGAAGGAATGGCTGCGTCGAGGGAGAACATCGAGCTGCAAAACCAGCTCGGCTACCTGAACCAGCGCTGCACTCAGTTTGCCGCCGCCGGCCCGCCTCGCGACAGTCAGCCCAACCAGACTCCGGCTAGAGACTCGGGGCAGGTCGTGGGTGCCCTGCCGCCCGACAGCGGCGTGCCCCTCAATCCTGGAGCAGAGCCAGAGCGCGCGCCGCCCCCGCCCAGTGCCGTGCCACCGGCTCCCCACCCGCGGGCCGCGACCCCGGAGCCGCAGGGGCGCCGCCCTGATTCGGTGGCAGCGGCCAAGCCACTCGATGCCGGCACCCGGTACCGCATTCAGATCACCGCGGTACGCAGTGTAGCCACCGCGCAGTCGGAGGCGGCCAAGTTGAAGTCGCGCGGCTTCGACGTAGTGCTGGTCGAAGAGGAAGGATGGTACAAGGTCCGGGTCGGCAGTTACGCCACCAAGGCGGCGGCCGCCGCGGACCTGCCAAAGGTCAAGGCCAAGCTGGGGGGCAGCCCATTCGTGGTCACGGAGTCCTAGGCGCTGCTGCCGGCGTCGTCCTTCTACTCGCGCTGGCTCACTGTGCCCCTCACCCGCCGACTCCTCCCCATCCTGCGGGCTCCGAGACCTGCCGCCTTCCCATCGATTCAGTCGAGCGTCTAGATACCTTTACCGTAGCTCCGTCGGATTCGATCGACCTCTCTCACGCACTCCGGCCGACGAACGACAGCGAGCGCCTCCTCTTTCGCAACCTATTCCCTACCCTGGTTCACCTCGATTGTGCGGGCGTGGTGCGGCCAGGGCTGGCGGAGTCGTGGGAAAGGACGGACCGAAGAGCTTGGACTCTCACCATCGGGAGAGATTTCGATGGAGACCTCATCACTGCGGAGCGCATCGCCCAACTGATGGCGGCGGCGGTGCAGGACAAGCGTGCACCAGGCATAGACTCGGTGCAGGCGATGGGAGAACGCCAGCTGCGGATCCATTTCTCGAATCCGACCGATTCGCTTCCGCCTATCCTGGCCGATGCGGAGTTATTGAACTACGGTGGTCTGGCGGGGGAGCGCTCCGACGTGTTTGTCATCCCCGCACGTGGCGAGCTACCGGTCATCGAGCTGAGGCTGGCGCTCGACCGTGATGCTCGGGATGCACTCGACCACGGGGCCGACCTCATGGTCTCGCGAGACCCGGCTCTGATCGACTACGCGACCGGGCAACCGATGTTCCACTCATTCGCGTTGCCCTGGAGCCGCACGTATGTACTGCTTCAGCCCGCAGGCGTGGAACCGCTAGCTGTGGCGAGAACCGAGGATGAGCGCCGGTCGCTGGCACAGGACGCAGTGCAGGTGGACGCTCGTGGCGCCGAGCCGCTGACCTGGTTGTCCGAGGGTACCTCGTGCCCTAAGACTGGCCCGCAGTCGATTACAGCCTCAACGCGGGTAGCCTACCTGCAGGGTGATGCGGTGGGTCGAGCCCTGGCGGAGCGCGTGGTGGCCTTAGCCGGTACAGGCTCGCGCATGAGGGCTCTGGGCATGGAGCCACGCGCGTTCGAGGCAGCGCTGCAGACCGGTGCGGAGCTGGCCTATATCTGGGCCCTGCCCCGAGAAACCCACAATCCCTGTCGTGAACTGGCAGGGCTGGCCGGCGGAATGCAGGTGCTGCCATTGATCGATACTCGGGCTCGAGCCATCGTGAGGAGCGGCTCACCTCCACTGACCGTCGACTGGGACGGGGTCGTCCGGCTGCCGTGAGCTTTCGCACCCGGCTCTTCCTCGCGATCCTGGTCGCTGTGCTCCTTCCCCTCGCCTCACTGACGCTCGGGGTGCGCCGGGAGATGGACCGGCGACTGACCCGGGAGTATGAGGCACGGGTCGCAGCGGCGGCCACTACCCTCGAGGGCAGCCTGGCGCGGGAAAGCGCCAACGTGGCGGCGCGGCTCCGGGCGCTCGTCTCCGAGCTCGGAGGGGATAACCGATTCCGGCTCGCTATCGTGCAGAGCGACCCGGCTTCTCGCCGCTACTTGCTCAACTACGCCGAGGAGGCCATGCGACTGAGCGGCCTGGCGTTGCTTCAACTGCAGGACAGTACCGGCCGCATCCTCAGCTCGGGTCATTTTCGTAATCAGTTCGATCAGCTACAGGCGGAGCTGCCCAGAATCCTGTCCGGCCTTGCCGATAGTCTGGTTCTGGTACGAACCCGCACGCCGGACACCACACTTCTTGCGCTCACCCGAATCGACTCCGTCCGGCTGGCTGGAAGACGAGTGAGCCTGGTCGGCGGTATCGAGGCCCGACACTGGCTCCAGGCAACCCCGCAACTGGGTGGCGATATTGCGACCGAGATTGCCTACCCCGGCGCGCCGGCCCACCCTGGGGCGGCACAACGAGTCATTCGCGAGGTCCGGCTTCCTTTTCTGGACTTGCTGCACCCCGCGGTTCGCATTGACACCGCGCGGCTCCAGGTGACCCAGTCACTGGAGACGGTGAATGCCTTGCGACGAGATGTGACTCGCTGGGTCCTGGTGGCACTGGCGCTCACGCTGGCCGCCGCAGTCTTGTGCGCTGCCTGGCTCTCCAGCCGGATCAGCCGCCCACTGCGGGAGCTTTCGGAGAAGACTGCGGCCATCGACCTGGACCGGCTGGACCAGAGCTTCGAGACCGGTCGGACTGATGAGTTCGGGGCTCTATCGCGTCTGCTCGGCGCCATGACCGACCGGCTCCGGGCCAGCTCGGCTCGACTGCGGGAGGCAGAGCGTCGGGTGGCGGTTGGTGATTTGGCGCGCCAGGTCAATCACGACATCAAGAATGGACTGGTGCCGATCCGGAATGTGGTGCGCCACCTGGCGCAGGTCGCGGCTGAGAGTCCCGATTCGCTCCCGGGGATCTTTGCGGCCCGGCGGGCCACGTTGGAGTCCAGCGTGGAGTACCTCGATACTCTCGCCCGGAACTACGACCGGCTTTCTCCCGGCGCCGAGCGCCGCCGGTGCGAGATCAACGGCATTGTAGCCGAGGTGCTGAGGAATACCGGGCCCCAGGATGGCCGGGTGCGCGCTCAGTTGGCGGACGCCTTGCCCAGTGTGCTGGGAGATGGCCTGATGATTCGGCGGGTATTGGAGAACCTGGTGGGCAACGCGCTAGATAGCGTTGCCGCTCGGCCCGAGGGGAGCGTAACGGTGGTGACCGAGCCGGTCCCAGGCAGCACCGGAGCGGACCGGATTCGCATTACCGTGGCCGACACCGGAGCCGGGATGACTCGGGAACAGCTGGAGCGCGCCTTCGACGACTTCTACACCACCAAGACCGGAGGCACCGGATTGGGGCTCTCCATCGTCCGGCGACTGATCCTGGACCTGAACGGAACCCTCAAGGTCGAGACCGAACCGGACGTGGGCACTCGAGTGATGGTCGAGCTGCCGGTCGCCCAGCAGGAAACCGCCGGATGACGCTCGTCCTGGTGGTTGATGACGTGCCCGCTCTGGCGGAGCAGTATGCCTACGACCTCGAACGGCTGGCCGGATATGAGGTGATCACCGCGGGCGACGGCAGCAAGGCTGTCGATCTCCTGCAAACCAGCGCGGTCGACTGCGTCATTCTCGACCTGGAAATGCCCGGGATGAATGGCTTCGAAGTGCTCCGCACTCTGGAAAAGCAGGGCAGTGAGGTCCCGGTAATCGTCTACACCGGCACCGGCGACTATCAGCGCTGCATCGAAGCCGTCCGCCTCGGTGCCTATGGATTCATCGACAAGGCCGAGCCGATGGAGCGGGTGGTCCAAGAGGTAGAGATGGTGCTGGAGCGAAAGCGGCTTCGGGATCAGGTCGCCGCGCTCCAGCGACAGCTCGGCGCCGACAGCTCGATGATCGGGAGCAGTGCCGTGCTGCGTAGCCTGCGGGAGTCGATCCGCCGGGTGGCTCCGGTTCCGAGTCCAGTCTTGATCCTGGGCGAGAGCGGCTCGGGGAAGGAGCTGGTGGCTCGGGACATCCACCTGGGAGGCACCGATCCCAGTGCCCCATTTGTCGCCATCAACAGCGCGGCTCTGCCTGAGACGCTGGTTGAGAGCGAGCTGTTCGGGCACGAGCGGGGAGCCTTCACTGGCGCCAGCACCACTCGAAAGGGGGCATTCGAATCGGCGGGGCGCGGGACGCTGTTTCTCGACGAGGTGGGAGAGCTTCCGCTCCCGGTCCAGGCCAAGCTCCTGCGGGTGCTGGAGGACCGCCGGGTCACCCGACTGGGCAGCACCCGCTCACTCCCGGTCGAGGCTCGAGTGGTGGCCGCAACCAACCGCGACCTGGAAGCGGAGGTAGCCGCCGGTCGCTTTCGCCAGGACCTCTATTACCGACTCAACGTTCACCAGCTCCGGGTTCCACCGCTCAGGGATCGGCTCTCCGATGTTCCCGATCTCGCTGCCCACTTCGTCGCCCTGGTATGTGAGCGGTTCGGCCTCAGGAAGAAGAAGCTCTCCGCCGACGCGCTCGAGATTCTGATGGGATATGACTGGAGCAGGAACAACGTCCGGGAGCTTCGAAATGTGATCGAGAGGATGATCATCGCCGCCGACGGTGAGGTGTTGCGGGCCGAGCACGTGCCGCTGGACATCCAGGACCAGAGCCAGGCAGGGGCGCCGGCCTCGCCCGGCCGCAGCTTTCAGGCGCTCCGGGCCGAAGCCGAGCGGCAGATCGTCCTGGCCGCGCTCACTCGGAACGACTGGCATGTCACCCGCACCGCTCAGGAGCTGGGACTTGCCGATCATGCCAGTCTGCTCAAGATCATGCGCCGGCTCAGCCTCCGGCGAGAGGAGAAGGCCGCACCGGACTGAGGTGTCCCGGCGGACACAACAGCCCTGCCCGCGCCGTGTCCCGGAGTACACACCGAGCGCTCTCTTGTCCTCCTTCCATTCAGCAAGTCCTTATAGCCCAAGCTTCTCCCAGTAGGTCAACCGGCGGACCAAGTGTGGCTGCCGGTTTGCCTTCTATCGGGGCGCCCGTTCTTACTAACGGCGCCCTGCGCCACATCCAAGGAGAAGCTCCCATGTCCCGCAATCCAGCTGTTTCCTGGTTCGCCCTTGTTGCCCTCCTGGCGGCAGCTTGCGGACCGAAGGATCGCTCTGACACCACGTCGGCCTCTGCCGGAGCAACCACTCCGGTGGTTTCCGGGGCCTCGACCGACACCGGTACCTCCGGCACTACTCAGCCCGAAATCAGGACCGTCACCTACCAGCAGGCTGAATCCGCGTTTGCGTCGGGCAAGTACTCCGACGCGATCCAGCAGTTCTCCCTCTACACCGAGAGCCGCCCGGAAAATCCCTGGGGTCACTACATGCTGGGCATGTCGGCCTGGCGCGGAGGAGAGCCCGAGCGCGCCCTGAGTGCCTTCGACCGGTCGCTGGAGCTGGATCCCACTCACCGGAAGAGCCTGTTCAATTCCAGCCGGGTACTGCTCGACCTGGGGCGGGCGCAGGAAGCGCTGGAGCGGATCGAGAAGGCGCTGGTTCAGGAGCCGATGTCGAATGAAGGGCTGCGGCTCCTGGGGCGCGCCCGCTATCAGCTAGGACAGGTGGATCCGGCGATCGAAGCCTATCAGCGCGCCCTGGTGGTGGATGAACATGATGTCTGGTCGATGAACAACATCGGTCTCATCTACCTCGATGAGAATCGGAGCAGCGAGGCCCTGGCTCCGCTGGCCCGTGCGGTCGAGCTGAGAGGCAACGCGCCGGTATTTCAGAACAATCTCGGCATGGCGCTGGAGCGGTCGGGGTATCCGGTCGCGGCAGCGAAGGCTTATGAGGCGGCCATAGCTGCTGACAGCTCGTACCAGAAGTCGTCGGTTGCCCTGGCCCGGGTCACCAGTGGCGAGCAGCGGCCCGAGTCGGAGACGGTCGACCTCGATACTCTGGCGCAACAGTTCGTCGGCCAGATCGAGACCTGGCGCTCCTCGGAAGCGGCGACCTCGGTGCCGGATTCTGCCGGGGAGATCGTGCAACCTGCAGGCGACTCCACCACCTCATCGATCGAAGCGCGGAGCGATAGCGTGGAACACTGCGAGTGTGGTGAGTGAGCTCGCGGCGAGCAGGTGATAAAGTAAGAAGGGCCGGCGTTGGGCCGGCCCTTCGCCTAGAAGCGCAGGACCAGGCCGACTCGCGATCCGACAGGGTGGCGAGCTTGAGGAGCGGTCTGACTCGGGAGCGGCATCGGTTCCCAGCGCTCCCGGTGGGAAATTGAGCCAATGAGCGCGCCGATACCGGCTCCCACTGCACCCACGATTAGGGTGACCACAAAGACGTCCCCGGTGCTTACTTCATAGAGGTCGCCTTCGTCATTCGAAGCCAGCACTCCCAGCAACAGGCCGGTTCCTGCGCCAACCAGTCCCCCGATGACAGCCCCCCGCCCGGCGCTGGTTCGCCGGTCCCGGCTGCGCTCCAGCCGCACCACCGAGCTCACAGGCAGGCTTACCAGGCTGTCTCGGCGGAGGAGCCGCAGCGAATCCGCATCCAGTGATACGAAAGTGCCGACCCAGCTTCTCCGGTAGCCGGAGCTGGTACTCGCCCGAACCCGGGTCCCTGAGTCCGCCTGCGCCGTGACCGACGGAGCGGTAACCAACAGCAGTAAATGCCCGGCCACCACGCCCACGCCCACACTCCAGAGCCGCATCCGCATGGAAGCTCCTGTGTCGGAAAGATCAAATCGTCTGGGGAGGTGAGGTACACTACAGCCGAAACCCCCTTCTCGCGAGGAGGGTGGGAACATCGCCCTTTGCCCGGCGGTTTCAGCCACATTGGGATCGAGGGTTCACTCTCAGGCATGGCCAGAAAGAGCCGTAAGTCATGACTACTACGCGAACGACGACCCATGTTCCGGCTGCCGCCGCCGGAACCTTCCCACTGGGCGACGATCTTACCGTCAACCGCATGGGGTTTGGCGCCATGCGCCTCACCGGCCGGGGCATCTGGGGCCCGCCCAGGGACCCGGTCGAAGCCGTTCGGGTGCTCCAGCGGGCGGTCGAGTTGGGTGTCAACTTCATCGATACCGCCGACTCCTACGGGCCCCACGTTTCTGAAGAGCTCATTGCCAAGGCGCTGCATCCCTACCCTGGCCTGGTGATCGCAACCAAGGGTGGCTTCGAGCGGCCGGGCCCGGGACAGTGGGTCGAGAACGGCCGTCCCGAGTTCCTGCGCCGACAGCTCGAAGGAAGTCTGAAGCGACTCAGGGTCGACCGGATCGACCTCTGGCAGCTGCACCGGATCGATCCCAAGGTGCCGGCCGACGAGCAGTTCGGAGCCCTGCGGGATTTCCAGAACGAAGGCCTGGTGCGGCACCTCGGCCTCTCCGAAGTGTCAGTGGACGATATCGACGGAGCTCGGCAAGTGGTGCCTATCGTCTCCGTTCAGAATCAGTACAACGTGAGCAATCGTAAGTGGGAAGCCGAGGTCGACTACTGCGAGCGGGAGCAGATTGCCTTCATTCCCTGGTTTCCGCTCGCGGCCGGTGTGCTGAGCGAGGGCGGAGCCCTGCAGCGGGTGGCCCAACGCCATGGAGCCACGGTCTACCAGGTCGCCCTGACCTGGCTGCTGGCGCGCTCGCCGGCCATGCTGGTCATCCCGGGGACGTCCACCGTCTCCCACTTGGAGGAGAACATTGCTGCGGCGGAGATTCATCTTTCGAAGCACGACCTGGCGGAGCTGAATCGCATCGGAGGCTAGTCGGCAGCACACCCTCAACTTCAGCGCGTGGAGACCGGGGGCCGATCGTTATATTGACTGAATGCCCCTGGTCAGCCACGACAGCGCTGCACCCACTCCGCCTATGCTCAAGCACTGGCGAGAGATGAAGGCCCTGCATCGGGACGCCATCCTGTTCTATCGGGTGGGCGACTTCTACGAGATGTTCAACGAAGACGCCGAGCTCGCCGCCAAAATCCTCGACATAGCCTTGACCTCCAGGGGCGATGGAGTGCCCCTGGCGGGAGTGCCCGTTAAAGCCGCGGCCGACTACCTCCGGCAGCTGGTGGGCGCCGGGCATCGGGTCGCCATCTGCGAACAGGTGGAAGACCCCAGGCTCGCTCGCGGACTGGTGCGCCGTGAAGTGGTGGAGACGGTGACGCCCGGGGCCCTGCTGCAGGAAGGCTGGGTGGCCGGATCGCGGAACAACTGGATGGTTGCGCTGGCGAGGCGAGGAAGCGGGGAGGCGGGGAAGTGGGGAAGCGATGTAGGACTAGCAGCCATTGATCTCAGCACCGGTGAGTTCACCCTCGAGACTTTGGGTGAAGCAGGATTGTCGGAGGCACTCTCCCGGCTGATCCCCGCTGAGCTGGTGATTTCCTCCGCTGACGCCTCCCCGCTTCCCCCCTTCCCCGCTTCCCCGCCGCTCACGACCCGCCGTGAGCCCTGGGAATTTGATCCCGATCTCGCCCGAGATGATCTGGCCCGGCGGTTCGAGGTGGCGACACTCAACGGCCTCGGCATGGACGAGGGCGATGGCGCTGCCGTCGGAGCTGCCGGCGCTTTACTTCGCTATCTGAACGAGCTGCAGCCAGCGGGTCTCCCTCACCTGGCTCGGCCGAGGGTGCGCCGGAACGACTCCTACCTCTGGGTAGACGAGATGACCCGCCGCAATCTCGAGCTGGTGGAGCCGCTTCGGGCGGGGACTCAGGGCTGCACCCTGCTGGAGACCATCGACGCCACGCTGACCCCCATGGGCGCAAGGCTATTGCGCCAGTGGGTGCTATCGCCTTTGCGTGACGCTGCCGCCATCGATATCCGGCTCGATGCTGTCGAGGTCATGGTTCGGGACCCGCGCGGGCGCGCTCGCCTGCGCGAGGCGCTGGACGGGATGCGCGATATCGAACGGCTGGCCGGACGTAGTGCAGCCGGGCGGGCCACTCCTCGCGAGCTCGGTTCCATTCGCGATACCCTCCAGCGACTCCCCGATGTGGCGGGGGCGCTGAGTGAGCTTGCCGGGTTCGCACTGACTGGAAATCGCGCCAGCAAGGCCCTGACCGGTGCGGCCGAAGAGCTGGATCTCCTGGCCGACCTTACCACCGAGCTGGCCGATGGCCTGGCCGAGCGGTTGCCGGTCAGTCTGGGAGACGGTGAGGTCATTCGCAGCGGGTACGATTCGGAGCTCGACGAATTGCGGGCCCTGCGGGACGGCGGCCGGCAGTACATCGCGGCGCTGCAGCAGCGGGAACGCGACCGGACCGGTATCCCCTCCCTCAAGGTTGGGTTCAACAAGGTCTTCGGGTACTACCTGGAAATCACTCACACCCATGCAGCCCGGGTGCCAGCGGACTACGAGCGCCGGCAGACCCTGGCGACGGCTGAACGGTATGTCACTCCGGAGCTCAAGGAATACGAGGCGAGAGTCCTCGGGGCCGAGGAGCGGATCGGCACTCGGGAGGGAGAGCTGTTCGGGGCGCTGCGGGGCGCCGTGGGTCGAGCGATCGGACGGATTCAGCACACCGCCAGAATCCTGGCCACTCTCGACGTCTGGTCTGCGCTGGGGGAAAGGGCCGTCGCCGGACGCTATGTCCGCCCGGTGATCACCGAAAATTTCGACCTACTGCTTCGAGAGTGCCGCCATCCGGTGGTCGAGCGGATGATGGCCCGGGAGTCTTTCATCCCCAATACGGTCCGATTCACCGAGGCGGAGCGCGTCGCCCTGGTCACCGGGCCCAACATGGCCGGCAAGTCCACCATTCTGCGCCAGATCGGCTTGAATGTGGTGTTGGCCCAGCTGGGCTCCTTCGTTCCCGCGGAGGAGGCCACCATAGGCGTGGTGGACCGGCTCTTCACCCGGGTCGGAGCCAGTGACAACCTGAGCGAGGGACAGTCCACCTTCATGGTCGAGATGAGCGAAACGAGCGCCATCCTGCACAACGCCACAGCTCGAAGCCTGGTTCTGCTCGACGAAATCGGCCGGGGCACCTCCACCTACGACGGGGTTGCAATCGCCTGGGCGGTGACCGAGCACCTGCACGACCGGGTGGGCTGCAAGACGATGTTCGCCACTCATTATCACGAGCTGATGCAGCTGCCGGAGCGGCTGCAGCACGCCCGGAACTACAACGTGGCTGTTCGCGAGGCAGGCGATACGGTCGTATTCTTGCATCGGCTGGAGCCGGGTGGGACCGATCGCTCCTACGGAATCCATGTGGCCCAGCTGGCCGGCCTGCCTCGGGAAGTCGTGCTACGGGCGCGGTACGTACTCGGCACTCTCGAGGGCGAGCATCGTATGGTGCCGGGGCCGCCCCCCTTGGGTTCCCGCGATCCGGGACAGTTGGCCCTCTTCGGCGATCCTCAGCACCCCGATCCGATGGTGGAAGAGTTGAAATCCCTCGACGTGAACACGCTCACCCCTCTGGAGGCGTTGAATCGCCTGGCCGACTTCAAGCGACGGGCTGCGGATCGGATTTGACCGGGAGTTGTCTGTGAGCGAACGGCACGTCATAAGAGAGATTCTTCGCTGCGCTCAGAATGACAGGCTCAGGTTGCTCCCGCTGCTGGGGGTATTGGTACTGGGCGCCTGCGGCCAGCGGGATGATGGGACCATTCGGCTGGTCGATGCCCCGTCAGTGCCGGCCACACCGCCGGCCGAAGAGCCTCCGGTCGCCATCAACCCGGTCTCCCCGGTTCGATACCCTCCCGCGCTGCTCGCTCAGGGCATCGAGGGCCGGGTGCTGCTTCGCCTCTATGTCGATTCGGCCGGGACCGTGAACCCCGATTCCATCCGGATCGCCGAATCGAGCGGCTACCCCGCCCTGGATTCGGCTGCCCTAGTCGGCGCCCCGGAACTGCGCTACTCGCCCGCTCTGCATCAGGGTCGGCCCATTGCGGCGCCATTTCTCCAGCCGGTTCAGTTCCGCGGTCCCCGGTCCAGGAGCGCTGCACCATGAGAGCTCCCCAACATCTCCTGCCTTACGCCTCGGTCCTGGAGACGATGGGCTGGACCCCACTGATCCACCTCGCACGGATCGGCTTCGGCCTCAGGACGCCGATCTACGGCAAGGCGGAGTACGTGAATCCCGGTGGATCGGTCAAGGATCGCATTGGTCTTGCCATCATCGAGGATGCCGAACGGCGGGGAGAGCTTCGTGCCGGCGGCACCATCGTGGAAGGCACCAGCGGGAATACGGGGGTCGGGCTGGCCATTGCGGCGGCTCTCAAGGGCTATCGGTGCGTCTTTACCATGCCGGACAAGATGTCGCAGGAGAAGGTGCGGCTGCTCAAGGCCTATGGGGCCGAAGTAGTCATTACACCCACTGCGGTTCCTCCCGATCACCCCGACAATTACGTGATGAAGGCCAAGCAGATCGTCAAGGAAACTCCGGGCGCGATCCTGGCCAACCAGTTCTACAACGCGGTGAATCCGGAGGCCCATTATGCGACGATGGGACCCGAGATCTGGCAGCAGACTGGAGGAAAGGTCACCCACCTCATTGCCGGGGCGGGGACCGGCGGCACCATCAGCGGCGCCGGCAAGTACCTGAAGGAGCAGAACCCCAAGATCCGCATCGTCGCCGGTGACCCGGTGGGTTCACTGTATACCCACTACCACCGCACCCGTTCCCTGGGAGAGGGGCATCCCTACAAGGTCGAAGGCATCGGGGGCGACAAGATTCCTACCACCATCTGGTTCGACTGGATCGATGAATTTCGGCAGGTGCCCGACCGAACCTCTCTGGTGATGGCGCGGCGACTGGCCCGGGAAGAGGGCATTCTGGCAGGGGGGTCCACCGGGCTCAACGTGGCACTGGCACTGGAGCTCGCTCGGGAGCTGGATGACCCGAAGGCACTGGTGGTGACCATCCTCTGCGACACTGGCGAGCGGTACCTCTCCAAAGTCTTCAACGACGAGTGGATGCAGGAAAACCAGATGCTGGAGCCGCCGAGAACTACCGTCGAGCAGCTGCTGGAGCGGCGTCACCCCACCGCACCACCCCTGGTGAGCGTGGCCCCTGCAGCAGCGGTGCGGCAGGCACTCAACCTGATGAGCACCTGGGGAGTGAGTCAGATTCCGGTGGTAGAGGACGGCCAATCGGTAGGTGGCCTGGTCGAAGGCACCCTCATGACCAAGGCCCTGGCTCAGCCCGCCTTGCTCGACCGTCCGGTGCGGGAAGTCATGGAATCTCCCTTTCCGGAAGTGGATGCCACGTTTTCTACTGACCGGCTGGGAGCCATGCTGACCCGGGAGAGCCCGGCCGCGCTGGTTCGCAAGGACGGCAAGCTGATCGGGATCGTCAGTCGGTACGATGTCCTCCAGCAGTTAATCGGGACCAGGTAAGCTGCGTCAAAGTGAAGAGTAAAAAGTCAAAGGTGAACGGGCTTTAGTGAGCTTTTCGTTCACTTTTCACTTTTTACTGTTCACCCTTATCCGGAGTGTGGATGCGCGTAACTGTACTGACCGGCGGGACATCAGCCGAGCGGGACGTGGCCCTCGCCTCTGCGGTTCAAGTCATTCGGGCTCTGCGGTCTCGCGGCCACGAAGTTGCCGTGGTGGATACGGCCCGGGGATTCATCCCCGAATCCGATGAAACCGCGCTTCTCTCTGGGGTCGTAGGGACGGAGCCTCCGCCGATCTCGCAGCTCCAGGCCCTGGAACGCGGGCTCTTGCTGTCGGGACTGGCCAACTTGGCTGCGGTGCGCGATGCGGACGTGCTGTTCCTTGCACTTCATGGAGGACGAGGTGAGGACGGCACCATCCAGACACTGCTCGAAATGGTGGGGGTGCCCTATACCGGCAGCGGTCGCCTGGGAAGTGCCATGGCCATGGACAAGGACATCTCCAAGCGGCTGTTTGAGGCGGCTGGCGTCCCGACCGCCGCCTGGGTGATGGCGCCCGTAGCGCGCGACCGGGTGGAGCAGGAATTTGGATGGCCAGTCGTGGTCAAGCCCTCGAAACAGGGGTCCACGGTCGGGCTTACGGTGGTCAAGGGTTCGTCCCAATATGAGCCGGCGGTGGCTCTGGCCCGGCAGTACGACGACGAGGTGATGATCGAGCAGTTCGTGCCGGGTCGGGAGCTGACCATCGCCGTCCTGGAGGGCCGCCCGCTCGCGGTCGGAGAGATCATTCCCCGCCACGAGATTTTCGATTATGAATGCAAGTATACGCCCGGCATGTCGCAAGAGATCTTTCCGGCCGACCTTCCCGACTCGATCACCGAGGAGTGCCGCCGGCTGGGACTGCTGGCTCACGAAGCTCTGAAGCTAGGTGGATATTCCCGGATCGATTTTCGCTTGACACCGGAAGGTGAACTCTTCTGTTTAGAGGTGAACACGCTGCCCGGAATGACGGCTACCAGTCTCCTGCCCCAGTCCGCCAGGGCCGTCGGTATCGAGTTCCCTGACTTGTGCGAGCAGATCTGCCGGGCCGCGCGGCGCGGCCGAGTCGAAGATCTGGCATAGCCTGGAGTCAGAGCGTAAAGGCAATCGTCTGATGAGATCATCTCCCTCGTATCGGATTACTCCCTGGGTCGGGCGCTTCATCATCGCCAATGCGGTGGTGCTGCTCCTGATGATGACGCTGTTTACCTCGCGTGAGGTGTTCCAGCTACTCCAGTTTTCGCCCCGAACCGCCTTCACCCACCCCTGGACCTTTGTCAGCTACATGTTCGTCCACGGCGGCCTGCTTCACCTGCTGGGCAACATGCTGATGCTGTTCGTATTCGGGACCGCGGTCGAAGGCCGCATGGGGAGTCGCAACTTTCTACTCTATTATTTGTTTTGCGGCGTCGGCGCAGCGGTCTTTTCCCTTCTGCTCGCCGGGATCATGCCGATTGGTGCGTTCGTCGGGGCCTCCGGAGCAGTGCTCGGCGTCGCGGTCGCGTTTGCCATGTACTGGCCCGATGCGGAGATCATCGTCTTTCCCATTCCGGTCCCGATCAAGGCCCGGACCCTGGTTATCGGGCTGGTGGCCCTCGACATGATTGCCTCCCAGCTTTGGCCCAACGACGGGGTGGCCCACCTGGCCCACGTGGGTGGCGCGCTCTTCGGTTATCTCTATTTTCGGGTGCAGTCGTTGTCGCGGCGGAGCCCAGGGGCCCCGGCCCGGACGGTCGAGCGGGTTGTCATGGTCCAGTCCGGTTCATCCGAGCCCGACCGCCGCACCCCGGTGACGCCCATGCGCCCCCGCCGGAGGGTCGACGCCGATCCGGTCGCGGCTGAAGTAGACCGGGTTCTCGATAAAATTAGTGAGAAGGGTATCTCGAGCCTGACGGCGGCCGAGCGCCGTTTCCTTGACGAGGTGGCGAAACAAAAACGCAAACCGTGAATTCATCCCCTCTCGCGTGCTGATCAATCTCCTGCCGGACTTCTTTGCGGTCCTGGAGGCCCCAGATCGGGAAGCGGCCTACCGGCAGTACCGCGATAGTCATCGCCCCATCCTCGACGCCTACTGGCGTAACTACGTTCTCGATCCCGATACTCCCCACGCCGACACCATCGTTTCCTCCGCGCTGCGGGCCAATCGGAGCGATCTCTATGGCCTGGCGGCGACCGTGGATCTGGTGCAGCTCGCCGAAGAGGCCATTGCCCGGTCCGAGGAGCTGCTGGGGATCGATCGTCCAACGGATACCTACCTCATGGTGGGTCTGGGCGGAGCCAACGCTGGAGAGCTGGTCGTCGGCGGCCGCGGAGTTGCATTCGTGTGCTTGGAGCACTTCACCGGCCGGGTGAACCCGGAGACCTACGGGATGGGTATGCCGCCGGATCTCATCCCGGTGTGGATCGCCCACGAGCTCGCGCACACGGTCCGCTACACCTCGACCGATAGCGCCAGCGAACTTCGGCGCCTGGTGGCCGAGAGTGGTGGTTACTACGACTATTGGTCTACCGGCAGCCGGGCCACGCTAAGAGAGCTGCTGATCAACGAGGGTCTCGCTGTCCACGCGGCGCAGACGGTGGCTCCCGGATTTGACGCCGCGGATTACTTCGGCTATCCCCGTCGCCAGTATCACCGGCTTCGGGAGATGGAGTCCTTCCTGCGGCGGGTCGTCGAGCCGGAGCTGGACCGGAGTGGCCTGGGATTGCGCCTGCGCTATCTGTCGGGTGGGATGAGTCCTTCCGCACGCCTGGTGGGTGGGCGAGTCATTCCGGAGCGGGCGGGATACTATTTGGGCTATCGTATGGCGGAGGCGCTGGTCTCCGACCGTGGGTTGACCGAAGCGCTTCGAGCTCCGGTACAGGACTTCCAGGCGGCGGAGGACCTGGCGAAGGGGATCCAGACTGCGTGAAAAGTTTCACCCTTCACTTTCCTACGCAGAAACTCGCAAACACCCGATCCAGCACTTCCTCCACGTCAACCGCGCCGAGCAGCTCGTCGAGGGCGGCGCTTGCCTCCCCGACATGATGCGCCGCCAGGACCGCGTCTCCGCCCGGATCGAGGTGGGGGAGCGATGCACTGAGGGCTTCTCCGGCACGGACCAACGCCACCCGATGTCGCTCCCGGGTGAGCGCCGGCTCGAGATCTCCGAGCCGGATCCGGTCGGAGAAGACCCGTTCGGCCGCAGCCCGCCGGAGGCCCTCCAAGCCTTTACCGGTCAAGGCGGAGACGGGCAATCCTTCCCCGGGCTCCCCAGCCAGATCGGCCTTCGTTCGGATCAGCAAGGCCGGACGTTCGGCGGCGATCGCGCGTTCATCCTCTTCTAGCGGTCTTCCCGATTCGACGCACAGCAGGACCAGATCCGCTCCGGCGAGATAGCGGCGGCTGACTTCGATACCCAGGCGATCGATTCGCTCCGGCGCGTCCCACAACCCTGCTGTGTCTGCCAGGCGGACCGGCCACCCCAGGAAGTCGCTGTGGGCCTCGATGGTATCCCGCGTAGTCCCCGGGATTTCGGTCACCAGGGCCCGGTCTACCCCCAGGAGAGCATTGAACAGCGACGACTTCCCGACGTTTGGCCGCCCCGCAAATACCAGGAGTGCTCCCTCGCGCAGGCGCTCAGCGGACGGTGCCGTCTCCACTAGATGACGGATCTGGTCCGCCACCGCCTGGGCCCCTTCCCGGATCCGCTCCGGGGGGATGGGGCCGTCGTCCTCCTCCGGAAAGTCGATCTGGTAGCTGAGCTGCGCTTGCAACTCGACCAGCGCATTGCGCAGCTCGCTGAGCCGGCGTGACAGCCCGCCCTCCAACTGGCGCAGGGCCGCAGCGGCCTGAACCGGTGCGGTAGCATCGATCAGATCTCCCACCGCTTCCGCCTGGAGAAGATCGAGCTTGCCGTTGAGGACGGCCCGCCGGGTGAACTCCCCTGGTGCAGCAGGTCGGGCGCCGGCCGCGTGGATGGCGGCAAGCAGGCGGCCAGGCACCAGGAGCCCCCCGTGACAGGAGAGCTCCACCAGATCCTCACCGGTGTAGCTGTGGGGCCCAGGGTAGGTGACGTATACCCCCTGGTCGATCAGCTTGCCGTCCGCGGTTCGGAAGGGGGCGAGGGTCGCGCGCCGGGCGGGCTCGGCCCTGAACCCGGCAATGACCCGGCGAGCGATATCGAAGGCGCCGGCGCCGCTCAGGCGGATGACCGCAAGAGCCGAACGACCCGGTGGAGTAGCCAGCGCAGCAATGGGATCCGACAGCATACTGGGGCTACCGGGACCAGGTTACGCGTTTCTCCGGGCCCGCTTTGCCTTGGGCTCTGGCTTCTTGGTTTTCACTTCCACGATTGCCCTGGCGGTGCGGCGCTGGCGCTCCCGGGCCAGCAGCCACTGCTGCGGGATGCTGGCGATGTTGCTGACGGCGTAATAGAGGTTCAGTCCCGAGGCGAAATTGAGGAACAGGAACGTCATCATGACCGGCATGATGTAGAGCATCATCTTGGCCTGGGGATTGGGCTCCATGCCCATCTGGCCCACCTTGCTCAGCCCGTACATGGAGAGCCCCATAATGACCGGGATGATGTAGAGCGGATCGGGCCGCGACAGGTCCGGCAGCCACAGGAACGACGCCCCCCGGAGCTCGATCGTGTTCTGGAACACGAAGAAGAGGGCAAACAGTACCGGCATGGGAAGCAGCATCGGCCAGCAGCCGCCCAGCGGGTTGACCCCGTGCTCCTTGTATAGCTTGAACATCTCCTGCTGAACCTTCTGGGGATCGTTCTTGTACTTCTCCTGGATCTCCTTCATCAGGGGCTGGACCGCCTGGAGCTGCATGTTGGCCCGCATGGCCTTCTGGTTGAGCGGCCAGAGCAGCACCCGAACCAGGATGCCAAAGCTGATCAGCACCAGACCATACGCGAGGTACAGGTGCTCGTGCATCCAGACCAGCAGCCAGCGGACGCCTGCGGCGAGGGGACGGATGACGGTCCGGAATCCGGGCCACCCATAGGGATTCACGTCGTCGAAGCCGTGCCCGATGCGGCGCAGGCGGTCGTACTCCATTGGGCCCGCGTAGACCGAGTACTGGAAGCTGCCGCTGGGCGGGAGCGGGAGACTGAGTCGGACGTCGGCTGCGGTCGGATTCTTACCGGTGACCGGTAGGGCCGTCGCGGTCACCCCACTGATGCCGCCTCCGGTGCTATCGAAGGCGAGAACGCCGGTAACGAAGTATTTGGACTTGACCGCCGCCCATTCGAGTGGGCCGCTGACGGTCTTGGGCTCGCCCGGCTTGAGTCCCCCGAAATCCACCCGCTCGGTCTCGTCGTGCTTGGTGACCAGTGCCAGGGAGCGGTGATTCTCGTTCGAGTCCGCCTCGGTATTGGCGATGGTGGGCCCCATGCCCACCAGCAGCAGGCCGCCGTTGGGCCCGACCCCGCTCACCTTACCGCTCACATCGATTCGGTAATCATCCGGACGGAAGGTGTACGTCAGGTCGACCTGCACCTCGTTGCGGCTGGAGCTCAGGCGGAGAGGCGTGGGACCGCTCACCACCAAACTCTCCGCTGAGACGCTGAAGGGCCAGTCGTCCAGTGAGATGGTGTCCCGACCGAGCACCAGCGTCAGGCCCAACAGTCGGCTGTTAGGCGGGAGGATCTGCGCCGGCCGGCGTCCATCCGTCGGGGCCATCGACCGGTAGCGCGGCAGCGTGGCATCCACCAAGCGCCCGCCCCGGGTGCTTATGCCGTAGGAGTAGAGCGGCGAGATGATCCGGACGGTGTCCTCGGCTGGCGAGGAAGCCGGGACGTGGGGAAGCGGGGTAGGCCCGGCCTTACCAGTGTCCCGGGCCGCCGGAGCAAGAGACACACTGTCTTGCCCCTTAGGAAGGGAACGACGAGGTGCCCTGTCGGTCGCAACTTCCCCGCTTCCCCGCTTCCCCGCTTCCCCGCGAGGAGTCGGCGCCGGTCTCTTCATGAAGATGGCCGGTGCTATAGCGATGGCCATCATCAGCAGTATGGCCCAGATGGTACGGCGGTCCATTGGTCAGTTCACGGATTACGGGACGGGATCAAAGCCGCCGGGATGAAACGGATGGCATCGAACCAGACGCCTCCCGGCCAGCCAGCTTCCCTTGAGGGCGCCGTGTCGGGTCACGGCCTCGAGCGCGTACTGCGAGCATGACGGAGTAAAGCGACAGCTGGGCGGAAGGAGAGGAGACACCGCGATCTGGTAGCCGCGAATCGCGCCGGCCAGTGCCCGCCGGGGGACCATCCGAAGTCCATGCTCCAGGCTCATCGAGCCGTGAGCACAGCGTCACGCCAGGCCAGGAGCTGACCGCGGAGAATGTCGAACCCGGCTTCATAGGCTTCGCGGCGGGCCCGGATCAGCAAGTCCCATCCTGGCTGCTGCGCTTGAAGGTCCCGTCGCCAGATCTCCCGCAGCCGCCGGCGCAAACGGTTGCGGGCCACCGCGGAGGCCTGGAACTTCGGTACGATCAGCCCCAGTCGCGGCTGGCCCGCGGGATTGTCCATCCAGATCATGTCCACATGCTCGAGGCGGCGACGCCGGCCATGGGAGAGGCAGCGGCGGATGTCGGATGCGCGAGAGAGCCGATGGCCCCGCGGCAGCCGCGCCGAAACCTCAGGAGCCTCCGTGCTTCGATGGGAGGGAGACGGTCAGCCGCTTCCGCCCTTTCTTGCGCCTCCGCGACAACACCGCACGACCCCAGCGGGTCGCCATCCGGGCGCGAAATCCATGCTTGTTGATGCGACGCTTGTTCCGCGGCCGGTACGATGGCTTCATGGCGCTCCCTCCCAAGTGAGCCGAGAAAAGTAGCCGGGAAAGCGGGAAGGGGTCAAGGCAAAGGGACAGCGCGGACGGCGAGGATCGCGAGGGCGGAGCGGTTGCGTGAGCGAGGAATTCGGCGTGGAGAAAGTTGAGAACGTGGACAAGGGTGGAAAGAAATGTTCTTTGATTTTGAAAGTGGCATTTTCTGTCAAGACCCGATTGACATTTTAATATCTCGCCCGTAACATCTCTCGCCCTTAGAAAATTTCCTTCCGTTTTCGAGTACCGATGCAGCTGTCTGCCAAAGACGCCTGGAAGCGCATTCTCGACGAGGCGCATCGCGAACTTCCCGACCACACGATTCGTACGTGGCTCGAGCCGACGGAGGCCATCGCCCTGGATGAGGGCCGCCTGATCGTCGGTGCCCCCGATCAGTTCGCGGTAGAGTGGAACGAAACCAAGCACGCCACCATCCTCTCCCGTCTGGCGGAGCCGCTGCTGGGCCAGCCGACGTCCGTGGTCTTTCGAGTCAACGAGGACCGGCAGAAGCGGCCCCAGATGGATTTCTTCGTGGCCCCCTCGAGCCCGGCCGCTACCGGGACCCAGGTCAACCCCAGCACCCAGCCGCTCAACGAGCGCTATACCTTCGATACGTTCGTCATCGGGAAGTCGAACGAGCTCGCCGCCGCGGCGGCCCACGCTGCGGCCGAATCGCCCGGAAAGACCTACAACCCGCTCTTCATCTACGGCGCCACCGGGCTGGGCAAGACCCACCTGATGCAGGCGATTGCCCATGCAGTGATCGAACGCCATCCCGACACCCGGGTGCTCTACGTCGGCGCGGAGCAGTTCATCAATGAAGTGATCGAGAGCATCCACAGTCGGACCATGCCGGAGTTCCGCCGGCGCTATCGGATGGACGTGGACCTCTTCCTGGTGGACGACGTGCATTTCCTCGAGGGCAAGGAAATGACCCAGGAGGAGTTCTTCCATACCTTCAATGCTCTCTACGAAGGAAACAAGCAGATCGTGCTGACCTCGGACCGGCCGCCCAAGGAGCTGCCCGGTCTGGAGGCCCGCCTGGTCAGCCGCTTCGAGTGGGGCATGGTGGCCGATATCGGCCAGCCCGACCTGGAGCACCGTATCGCCATCCTGCGGAAGAAGCAGGAGCAGGACCACTTGGAGCTTACCATCCCGGACGACGTGCTCCGGTTCATCGCCGAGCACGTCCGTTCCAACGTGCGCGAGCTCGAGGGTTGCATCATCAAGCTCCTGCTGTTCGCCTCCCTGAAGCACAAGGAGGTATCCATCGAGCTGGCCCGCGAGGCCCTGTCCGATAAGATCCGGCCGGGCGAGGATGGAACCGCCACCCCCCGCGCCATGCCCTCCATCAATAAGGTGCAGGAAGTAGTGGCCCGCCGCTGGGGGGTGACACCCGAGGGACTTCGCTCCAAGGCGCGCATCAAGACCCTCACGGTGCCCCGGCAGATTGCGATGTATCTCGCGCGGGAGCTGCTGGAGATGCAGCTGGTCGAGATCGGCCAGGCCTTCGGCGGCCGCGACCACTCGACGGTGATCCATAGCGTCGATAAGGTGAGCCGTCAGATGTCGCGCGATCGTGGCTTTCGCGAGCGCGTCGAGCACGCCCGCCAGGAGTTGTCCGCAGAATAATCCCCGCGGAATCTCGGCCCGTGTGGGCAGTATGGAATCAGTGGATAGGAGAAGAATTCACCGGGGCCGCGTCCCCATGGCACACATGCTTTCGACAGCGGTTCACCCCCTTAAGTCGGACGGCGCAGTATCATTAAGGTAACGGTCAACATTTCCAGACCCTCTACTACGGCTACTAAGTTTTTTAATACGAAGAGTAGTATCTGGTCTTAGCATTCCGAGGAGTGGCATGAAGCTCACGATAACGCGGGAACAGCTGCAGGAGGGACTCGTTGCCGTAGCCGCCTCCGTTCCTGCGAAGACAACTCTGCCCATCCTCTCGAATATCCTCCTCGAGGCTACCAAGGACGGGATCCGGCTGTCCGGAACCGATCTGGACATTTCGGTGAGTACCACGGTGCCCGCATCGATCGATCAGGATGGCGCCATCACCCTGCCGGCTCGCAAGCTGGTCGAGATTGTCCGGGAGCTTCCCAGTGCCGCCATCCGTCTTACCGCTTCGGGCGAGCAGCGAGTCAGCATCGAATGCGGACGGTCCCGGTTCCGGTTGCTGGGGCTTCCCCGGGAGGAGTTTCCGGCCTTCCCCAACCTCAAGTTCGACGGCGGCTGGCGCACCTCCTCGGGAGCGCTGCAGAAGCTGATCAGCCACGTGGCCTTTGCGGCCAGCACCGAAGAAAGTCGCCCCATCCTCAATGGCGTGCTGTGGGAGCTTCGCCCAGAGCGCATGCGTATGGTAGCTACCAACGGGCACCGGCTCGCCCGGATGGATGTACCCACCACCGAGAGCTCGGGCGCGGCGCAGGCCGACTTGATCGTTCCTCCCAAGGCGCTGGAGCAGATCCGGCGTCTCTTCGGCACCGACGAGACAGTCGAGATCGCCCGGAGTGAGAACCATCTCGGCTTCCGCTCCAGTTCCACCCAGATCTTTACCCGGCTGATCGAAGGCCCCTATCCCAATTACGAGCAGGTCATTCCCCGGGAAAACGACAAGGTAGCCACGGCCGACAAGACCGCGCTCACCGCTGCGCTCCGGCGGATGAGCATCGTGGCGAGCGATCAGACCCACCGGATCCGGATGGCGTTTGCCAACGGGTCATGCAAGCTGTCGGTCCAGACTCCTGACCTGGGAGAGGCCCAGGAAGAAGTCAGCGTGAGCTATGAGGGAGATCCGCTGGAGATCGGATTCAATGCCGCGTACCTCCTCGAGATCCTGAAATACATCCCGACCGATGAAGTACGCATGACCTTCAAGGCGCCCGAGCGTGCGGCCACCTGCGAGCCGGTGGGCTGGGACGATCCGGCCAGCTATCTCGCCCTCGTCATGCCGCTCAGGTTAGTCGATTAGCCCGACTGGAGGCCCCTATGTCCGACGAACAACTCAGCTTGGAAAACGGCACCCCGGGTGAGGGGTCCGAGGGTGGTGGCGGGTTCGTGGCGTTGGCCGTGATTGCCGCGGCGCTCGGCGCCGGCGCGGCTCTGCTGTTGGCGCCGGAATCCGGCGCCCGTACCCGCCGCCGCGTAGGACAAGGGCTCCGCAGCATCGGGGGAGAAGCAGCCGGAACCGTCGGCCAGCTGCAGCGAGAGCTGGGGCGGCGGAGAAATCAGTCCCGCCGGGAAAAGCGGCTGATGGGCCTGGCCGGCTTTCTGGTTGGGGCCGGACTTGCCGCCGTTCTCAATCCGGAGAGCGGCCCTGCTACCCGGGAGCGTCTGGCCGGCAGGCTGGGACGAATCAAGGTCGGCGCTGTAGATCGGATCAGCCGACTGCGTCGATCGGAGGAAGCCGACCAGCCGTCAGCGGAGAACCCGCCGGTGCGGAGCGTTCAGGAGCTGGGGCGAGATCCGGATACGGTCTTCTAGCCCCACCGGTTCAGCCGACTAGTGTTTGCCGGGGCGGAATCCAGTAATGGTGTAGGTCCCGGTTTGCTTGACAGGTACAGTCTGTCCTACCGCCGGTACGGTGATAGTCATGTCGCCCGCGTCGCTCCCCCGGGCCGACACCAGCATCCCATCCTGACCCATCAGGTACACGGTCGAGCGGGAGCCGGAGGCGGTCATCTCCAGCTGTTGATCGTACTGGGTTCCCTTGCCCGACCGCTGGTACGTTCCACTCGATTCCAACTTCACCGCCTTCTTGACCCGGGGGTCGTCGCTGTCGGTGGCCCGATACCGGGTGAGGGAGCGCTCGACCGCGTCGAAGGCATCGGCCCGGATGGGAACTTCGGTGGTGTCGGTCCACTCCATCCCGGATTTCACCCCACCCGGCGGAAGGGTAGGGAAGAGCGTCCTGAGATTGCTGCCGATCTGGTCGCCTAGGGTGCTCGACCGGTCGGCCTTTAGCGCCGACAGCTCTCCGGCCGGCGTCAGGAATCCGGTCCAGCGGGTACCCTTTGCCGGCAGGATGGAGTCCAGTACCGCAGGTACTCCTCCGACTGATGCCTGGAGCGAGTCCAGTACAATGGTGACCAGGTATCCATTGGTGTCGGGGCCGAGCGTCAGGCGCAGATAGGCTGTGCGGTCGATCAGCTGGAGCTGGTTGCCTCCCCCGGGAAGTTGGAGGGAAAGGCTGTCGTGTCGTATCAGCGCGTACCCCGCATCGCGCACCGGTAGGTAAATAATTCCGCCTTCAGTGGCCGGTGTTCCGATCGGGGGATTGCCCGGCTCGGGAGACGGGGTCCCGGGCTGGTTGGGTCCGGAGGTGCCGGAGCTGCACGCCATCCCAGCCAGGCACGCCAGGGCCAGCGACCCGCGAAGCACGGTGCGGCTCACTTGAGCGCGCGCACTTCGGTTCGCTGCACCACGGTAATGGGCAGCGGCTTCGGGGCGAACGAGCCCGAGATCCGCAGGGTGGACTGCTGCTGCCAACTCCCGCCCAGGTAGCGGCCATCGGGGGTGACATAGTAGGAGCCACTGCCGCTGCCGGTGCCTTCGATCTTCGCAGGGCCGTTTGGAGTAGGCTGGGTGCCGGATACCGATGACTTGAAGTCCTGTTGAACCACAATGGCCTTGCGCGAATCCCGGGTGGAGGTCGCCGCCTTGTAGGCGCTGATCCGGCTCACTGTTACGCTGTCCGACCCGCTCCCGTTGCTCTTCGAGGTGGTGTCGCTCCAGCTTTGGCCCGGCTTCAACCCGACCTTGACCCAGGGAAAGAAGTCGCTCAGCAGGCTCTGGATCTGGGTTGCCGCGGGAACCTTGCCTGAAGGCTCCAGGCCACTGGGCTTGCCGGCTCGGTTGAGGAAGCCATGAAACTCGGCACCTCGCACGCTATCCAGCACGGCTCGGGGAATCGGTGTGGCACTGTCGCCCCGCACTGAATCGATAACGACCCGCATGGCTTTGCCGCCGGCGCTATCGGCCAGGAGAACGGTGACAAAGCTGCTGGTCCTGAAGCTCAGCTTCTCCTTGGACCCGCCGGCGCCGCTGGCATCTATCTCCTGCTCCAGGGTCTGATCGATCTGATACTTGGCACGGGTCGGGGCAGAGGCCGGCTCGAACACCGAGGCCGGTAGACCCACGCCAGCGGCAAGAGCGGCAAAAGCGGTTATTCGTGGCAGCATTGATCTCCACCAATCTGGGGCAAGGAGCAAAAAGGTAACTGGCCTTTCGCCTCAAAACCAACAGCCCTCCGGAGAGTATCCGGAGGGCCGCCGCTGGTCGAGCCGTAAGCCGAGTTCTGTGTCCCTGGAAACCAGGGAGATGGTCATCTGTCTGGGATGGCCGTCGCCGACCACCTCTAGCAGCCTACCCGCGGCTTCCCTGCTCTGACGAGCCGAGATGGACGGTGTGGGTCACACCTCGCCGCCTATTTGGCCTTGCTCCGGCTGGGGGTTACCGTGCCACTGCTGTTACCAGCAGCGCGGTGGGCTCTTACCCCACCGTTTCACCCTTACCTCTGCGGTGTACTGCAGGGGCGGTCTGTTCTCTGTGGCCCTTTCCGTCGCCTTGCGGCGCCCAGGCGTTACCTGGCAGCCTACCCGTTGGAGCTCGGACTTTCCTCGGGAGCCCTGCGGCCCCGCGACCATCGTGCCTGACCAGTGAGGTGAATATAGCGGGTAAGCGGGTAGGCGGGTAGGAGGGTAAGCACGAAAGCCATAAGAACATGCGCTCAATGAACTGCTACGCACCTTACCCCCTAAGGGGCTACCTACCCGCCTACCCGCTTACCGTCCTACCGCTATCCCGGAGTCCCCCCCACCCGTGCCAGCCCCCGCTCCGCCTGTTGCACGAAAGGCTGCAGCGCCGGATCCGCCTTCCTCCACTGGGCCAGAACCTGCCGGTACTGCTCTCTCGCTTCCGCTCGCCGCCCCAGCCGCTCGTACGCCGCACCCCGCAGCAGGCGAACCCGGCCCAGCATTCCCCAGCCAGAATCAAAACCGCCAGTCTGCAGGGCCGAGGGTTGGTAGCCCTCGAGTAGCCGGAGGGTAGTCTCGTACTCCCCGAGGAGATAGTAGGCCTGCGCCGCCAGGGGCTCGTTCAGCACTCGATACATGCTGTGCTTGGCGTACGGGGTAGCCTGAGGCTCGGCCAGCGCCCGCCGGGCCACGGCCGAATCGCCTCGACTGATGGCCAGCAGGGCGCGCACTTCCTTGGCCGCCGGCTCGCCGGAGATGACCCGCAATTCCTGCATTGCAGTCGTGTCGGCGGCTAGCCCGGTAAAGAGGCCAATCGCCGCAGTGGCGCCGCTATGGACGATGTGCTTCCGCTCATCGACCGGTGCCATCCGAGCCGCTTCGGCGGCTGCCTGCCAGATCTGTCGCAGCGCAGCCGCGGGGGCCCCTGCAGCGGCATACAATTCACCGAGCATCGCTCGACGCCAGCCGTAGCCCTTGGAGCCCGGCCACTCGGGATGAAACGCCACCTCCCGCCGCACCTGATCCGCCAGGTCCAGCGCCTTGGCGGCATTGTTCAGGTCGCCCTGATAGGCGAACACGTTCGCTGCCGCGGCGATGTCGCTGACCACCGTCGAGGTGCCCCGGTAGAGCCGGAAGTCTTTCGAGGCTACCGTGTCCAGCGCGGTCCGCAGCTGGGCCGCGGCGCGATCCACATCCCCGGAGGCAAAGCGCACCCGGGCCTCGACGAAGGGCAGCTCGGGATGCTCCGGTGTGGCCAGGCGGAAACGCTCCAGCTCGGATAATGCGCCGTTGTAGTTCCCGGCCGACACGTATGCGTTGACCATGGCACCGTGGGCCCGCAGCGTGGTAGGCTGGGAGGAGACCCAGCTCCGCGCCGTGGCGAGCGCCTCCGAGCGAGCCCGCTGGACCGCTGCCCGAACGGTCACGCTGTCCAGTAGGGGTCGGCCGCTCGAAGTGCGGGTGATGGCGAAGGAATCACCGGGAAGCAGAGCGTAGGCCGGGTAGCTCGCCGCCGCCACGCCCAACATGGATTGCAGGTGATCGTAGGCCAGTGCGTAGTTGGGGTCGAGCGCCAGTGCCCGCTTGAACGCCCGGAGTGACTGGGTCCAGAAGGGTGCCTCGTAGGTAGCTGCGGTATCGTGGAACCAGGCGTCCCCCAGGCCATACCAGGCATCGGCGTCTCCCTTGTTCTGCGCCAGCAGCTGCTGGTAGAGCGATCGGGCTTCCACGTACTGGTCCCCGATGAATGCCCGGTAGGCGCTGATGACGGTGCGCTCGTGGGCCGGGAGGTTGGCCGAGTAGGTGGTCGCCCGGAGCATGAGTTGGTCGGAGATCGAGTCCTCGGTTCCTGCCATCCAGCCTCGGGTCAGCGCGAGCTTGTAATAGGCCAGGCCGAAGGTGCTGTCCAAGGCGATGGCCCGCTCCAGGTCTCGCTGGGCCCCGATCAGATCCCACCGGTTGAGCTGGTCCACCCCCCGCAGATAGGCGCGAAACGCCTCGAGGGAGCCGGTGGTAGAGCGGGCCAACCCGATCCGGATCTCGTTCGGCGCCCCCGAGAGGTCGAGGAGCTTGGCGGCCAGCTGATCGAACAGGGGGCGCACATCCTGCCCGGCCAGGTCATCCACCCGAGCCACGTCCACCCGGCTTCCGCTGGCCACATCGAAGACCCGAGCCACCAGGTGGATCGAGTCTCCCGCCGGCGTAAAGTCCCCCAGCACGATGGTCCACACTCCGGCCTCACGGGCGAGCCGCCGGGCCATGTCCAGCCCGATCTGGTCACCCACCCTGAGGCGGTGACGGCTCAGGAGGTCGTGCAGCCGCTCGTGATCCACCACCGTCAGATCGTTCCATTGCGACAGATTCAATCCCAGCATGCTGACGCTGCCGTCACGCAGCCAATCGACGCTCCGATCCTCTCGCAGGTTGTTGAAGGGCAGGACCAGGATAGAGTGCCGGGGATTGATCCCGTCCGGCGGGCCGGGATTGCGGCGGACGATGCCGATTGTCGCGGTCAGCACGGCGAGCGCAACGGCTCCAGCCAGCAGCAGTCGCCCGCGCGTGCGCCGGGGCGAGTGGGGGAGATTCCGTTCACCGGCGATGGCCTGGCGCAGCTCTTCACCGTTCTGCCAGCGCTCTGCCGGCTGCTTCTCCAGCGAGCGCATGATCGCTGCCGCCAGCTCGCGCGGGGTCTCGGGACGCACTCGGTCGATGGGCGCAGGCCGTTCGGCGATGTGCTTGGACACGACCACGCGGTGGGAGCCCTGGAAGGGCGGATGACCGGCCAGCATCTCGTAGGCCACGATGCCCAGAGCGTAGAGGTCACTCCGGGTATCGATCTCTTCGCCGGCCGCCTGTTCTGGGCTCATGTACACCGGCGTTCCCACGGCGACGCCCTGGCCGGTGCTCGAGCCGGTGGAATCCGCCGCGATGGCTCGGGCGATACCGAAATCGGCGAGCAGCGCCCGCCCGCTCGCCTGATCCAGCAGTACGTTCTCCGGCTTGACGTCCCGGTGGACCACTCCAGCGCGACCGGCAGCGTCGAGCGCGGCAGCCAGATCCGAAACGATTCGGGCGGTCTCTCCGATATCCAACTTTCCGCCGCGGGTGAGCCGCTCACGCAAGCTCTCCCCGGCGATCTCGTCCATCACATAGTACAGCAGTCCTTCCGCGCTCCCGGCGGCGTGGATGGCAACGATGTTGGGGTGGCGCAGGCGCGCAATGGTGCGGGCCTCGGCGAGGAAGCGTCGGGTGATCGACTCGTGCGGCGCGAGCTCCGGGTGGACGACCTTGATGGCGACTCGGCGGTCGAGCGTGAGGTCGGTGGCCTGGAACACCACTCCCATTCCTCCGCGGCCCAGCTCCCGCTCGAGACGGTACTGCGGCCCGAGCGCCGCTTGCAGCGCGGCGAAAAGATCGAGGGTGGTATCGCTCACGTGAGACCGGTAAAAGTGACTTGAGAATATACCTCAAATTGGATCGACCCACGGCTCGGAACGTTGCCCATGGTTCGGTCGCTGCCACTCGGTGCTGCGTGCCTTTTGAACCCGACGGAGCCGAGCTTCGCTCCGTTTCAGATTTAATCTTGTTTGACGTCGAAGAGGTACCCTCCCGCACGACCTACCGGGAGGACAATGTGGTGTTCGGCTCGACCGAGGCTTCCCCAACCGTGGCAACCGTCCTTCTCCCAGTCGAGCGATCTCGGGTAGATGCTGCCGGCAGTGGCTGCTTCGCGGTGCTGCATCGCGATTCCATCCCCGAGGCGGTGCGCATAGTCCGAGAGCGGCCGGTCGATGCCGTCCTGGTGTCGGTGCACCGGTGTCATCCGGAGCAGGTCGCAGCGCTGGGACATCTGGTTCGGGAGTTTCCCGGAATTCCTACCGTTGCACTGGTGTCGCATCACGATCCCAGCGCCACCGAAATGTTGCTCCGCCTTGGCGCCTCCGGCGTCCGCCAAGTGGTGGACGTCACCTCTCCCACCGGCTGGAGTCGCCTCCGTCAAATCGTGGGTCAGCCGGCCAGCAGGGCCGTTGCCAGAATTCAGGGACCAATTCTGGAGGCCCTGGCGGGGGCGCCGAGCGATGCCCGCCTGTTTGTGGAAGCCATGATCCGGCTCGCACCGGACACTCCCACTGTTACGAATCTGGCACAGAGACTCTATGTCCGGCCCAGCACCCTGATGTCGCGCTTCGCCCGGGCCGGGCTACCTTCGCCCAAGAACTATCTCGCCGCCATTCGTCTGCTGCATGCGGCGCACCTGTTCGATACGGCGGGACTGTCGGTGGCGGATGTCTCCTATCGGCTGGAGTATTCGTCGCCCCAGAGCTTTGGCCGCCACCTGCGGGCCATGCTGGGTCTCACCGCAATCGAGTTTAGGCGTCGCTTTCCCTTTCAAACCGCATTGCCCCGCTTCATCGAGCTGATGATCACTCCGTACCTATCTATTTGGCGGAATTTTCACCCGGTGGCAGCGGGAGGTTGGGACGGGGAGAAATCGTAAAGCTTCAGCGCGCCAGACGGCCGTACTTCTTCAGAATGGCCCGCAGCCGATCGTGGGGCAGGGCAGGGACCTTGAGGTCGTCGGCGCCGGTCATGGTCTGAGCCGCCAGCATTGCATTGATGATGGCCTCTTCGGTTGCCTCCACTGTGGCCTGGTAGACCGGATCGATGCGCTCGTCCTGCAGCATGCGCACCGCGGTGACGGGGCCGCGGTCGGAGCTCCCGGTGGGTGTGGTCGAAAAGGCCAGGAATAGATCGCCCGAGCTGGAGCCGGCTATGCCGCCCATCCGGCCAATTCCCAGGGCCGCGCGGCGAGCCACCCGGCGGAGCTGGTGCGGGAGCAGTGGCGCGTCGGTAGCAATGACCACAATGATGGAGCCGTGCTCCTGGGCCGCCGCCGGGCGGGCCCCAGGGCAGCGCATGGGCGCCTGCTCTTGAGTAAGCGGTCGAGTGGTGTCGTAGCAGGGCTCCAAGTCGGCAATCTCCTGCCCCACCGGCACCCCGGCAATCCGGAGCTGGCGCCGCCGCCCGAAGTTGCACTGCACCAGAACCCCAAGGGCAAAGTTTCCCAATTTTGGGTCCAACCGCCGGCTGGCCGTACCGATGCCGCCCTTGAACCCCAGGCACTGCATGCCGGTGCCGCCGCCGACGTTCCCCTCGGGCACCGGTCCACCCTTGGCCGAATCAAACGCGGCAAACACATGCTCCTTCCGAATGTGAAAGCCGTAAATGTCGTTGAGGTCTCCGTCCCAGGTCTCGGCCACCACCGGCAAACAGCAGTTGAACACCCCCGGAACCCGGGTGCGTCCCCACTCGATAACGGCGTCCCGCACCACTCCTACGCTGTTGGTGTTGGTGATCGTCACCGGGTATAGCATGAGGGCATAGTCGTCCAGCCAGGCCGTGCCCGTCATCTCGCCATTGCCGTTCAAGCTGAACCAGCCGGCAAAGACCGGCTCCAGGTCTCCCCGGCCTCTGGGAAAGACTGCAGTGACCCCGGTGCGGACCGGCCCTTCGCCGACTCGCAGCGGGCCGGACCCGCGGATCACCGTGGCGTGCCCGACGGTTACCCCGGGCACATCGGTGATCGCATTGAGGGGCCCGGTGGTGCCCTCCAGCGGAATTCCCAAGTCCCGACTTCGCTCCCGACGATTCTGTCCGGCCAGCGCCGAAGGCAGGAGAGCGAGTACCAGGATCGAGTAGAGCAGTCGGAACGGTGTCATGCCGGAGGCGAGCGGAAGACGAAATACACCGCGCCGACCAGGCACAGCGCTGCCCAGAGGTAGTCGAGCTTGATCGGCTGTCGCATGTACAACACCGCGAACGGCGCAAAGACCAGCAGGGTGATGACCTCCTGCAGAATCTTGAGCTGGGCCAGGGAAAATGCCGTGTATCCGATCCGGTTCGCCGGCACCTGGAGCAGATACTCGAACAGCGCGATGCCCCAGCTCACTATCGCAGCGATGTACCAGGGCCGGCTCCCCAGGTTCCTGAGGTGCCCGTACCAGGCGAAGGTCATGAAGATGTTGGAGAGAATGAGCAGGCCGGCGGTTCGAAGGAAGATCGCGGCGGAGATAATCACCTCCCAGGTTAGCGGCGTCCGACTGTCGCGTCAGCCCCAGCCCATGCGACTGCGAAGCGACGTGATCTGGGCAACGTGGTGGCGGCCGTGCCAGGCATACATCGCCAGCACCTCGTCCAGCCCGATGCTCCGGCCGTGTTCCGGATGTCGAAACCGGCGGGCAAAATCGCCAGGCTCGAGTTCCCGAAGGAGTAGTACCCAGCGCCGGTGCAGGCACTCGAGCAGAGTCAGGGATGTCTCCACCGGCGTGGCGCGGACATCGGGCAGCTCCGCCCAGCGGTCCTGCTCATAGGGCTTGATGGTCGGCTCGTCTTCGGTGAGGGCCAGCTTGATGCGGATGTAGGCATTGAGATGGCTGTCTGGTACATGGTGAACCACCTGACGTACCGTCCAGCCCTGCTCCCGATAGGGCGTGTCGAGTTGTTGGGGCGTGAGTCCGGACACTGCCGCGCGGAGTGCACCCGGTGCCGCCGCAATTTCGGCGGTCCACTGCTCCCGGAGCCGTGGTGACGTGCGGCCGTCAAACTCGAAACGGCCGACCGGATAGCGGAGGTCTTCCATCTACTCCTCGACCGGCCCGGGGGCGACGTCCCTCGCCCGGGAACCGGGCGGCTGGCGTGGCGTCCCGTCCGGCGTCTCTCCTCGGAACTCGAAGTGCCTCTCGTCCAGAATGCGGTCCTGCAGTGGGGCCTCGGAGATCTGCGACAGGAGAAATCGGGCCAGCACCACCTCGGCAATGCGAGCTGCCGGCTCCCAGTGGCCCGGGGTCAGAGTGGGATAGAGATCGGCGAACTCCGGTCGTAGTCGGGCTTCACGCATCCTCGATCCTACTTCCGGTCTGGAAGACGCGCCATCCCTTTCGAATCAGCTCAGGGCCCCGAGCTGGGGGCCTCTGCTCGCCTTGCTGGCGACATCAGCGGACCCAATGTCTTCCGCAGCAGAATCTCGGAATGGCCGGCTACGATGTAGTCGCTCAGCTCCCCTACGGCCCGATAGCCCAGCCGCTCGTACAGCCGCCGCGCATCGTGGTTAAACGAGGATACGCACATGAAGACGTTGGGGAACTGGCTCAGAATCCGTTCTTCGGCGAATGCCAGCAGTCTGCTGCCCAGCCCTTGTCCCCGGCAGTCCGGGTCAATGCAGATGGTCTGGATGTAGCCGACGAACGCTCCCGTCAAGCAGAGGATGAGAAACCCCGAGAGCTTCTCGGTGCCGTCGCGCAGCACGAACACCTCGCGGGTGGGATCCCGAATGATCGCAAGCGATGCTTCGTAGGTACGGCCCAGGGTGAGCCAGGGCTCGGAGCTCGCCATCAGCCGGGCGCAGGCCTTGGCGTCGGCTTCTGTCTCCAATCGGGCGATGGTCCACTCCATCAGCGCAGCCACACCTCCTTGATCCGCGCGGCGGCAGCGGCCCGTTCGGCAGCGGTCGGGTTACGCAATAGATGAAGCTTTCGCAGGAGATTGCGCGCCCGCCGGTACAGGTCGGAGATCACGTGGCCCCGCGGCATGCCTCGGGTCCGCGGGAGCAGCAGGAAGTGCAGGTGGCGTACCCGCTCGTTGAAGGAGACCGCGTAGATTCGCTCGGCCGCGGTCACCTGCTCCAGGGCTCGGGTCGCCGAGTGGAGCACCGGCCCCAGGGCTTCGGCCTCTTCCCGGCTCAGCTCGCTCAGGGATTCACAGTGGCGTCGGGTCTTGATGATGAGCTCACCCGGATCGGTGAATGGGCCGGTATGGTGGCTGACCAGCCAGCGCCCATCGTCGAAAATCACTCCCCCGGGGGCCGAGACATCCCCGACCACTTCGGCACATGCGCCGCACCGGGGGCGGGGCGGCTCAACGGTCGGATGGGAATGTTGTTCTGCAGACGGCGGGCTCATACCCCGATGGCAACTCTCTCCTTGAGCACCCACACCTTGGTGGCAAAGAACAGCCGGATCATCCAGTCGTGAGCGCCCGCCGGCACCAAGATCACCAGAGCTTTTCCATCGGTGCCGCGGGTGGGCTTCACCTTTTCTTTGATCCGCATTCTGCCGCGGACTGCATCGAACCAGCGGGGCAGGAGCGGTCGCTGGTCGCCGCGCACGATGTCTCTGCTTCTCAAGCCGGTGGGATCGGCCAGTGCCACCTGGCAGTACCATTTGCCTCTAGCCGGGCCCTTGGTGGCCCGGGCAAACGTCAGGGATCGGTCCGGCAGCTCGGCCCAGACCTTGACGTTGGGGGTAACCCGGGGGCGGACCTCGATACGTTCATCCCGCCCCCGCGGTACCCGCACCACGAACTCCCATTCGTTGCGCGACCGAAAGTTCTCGTCCCGCACACTATAGCTGTACTCGGTGCCGGCCATGGCCTGGCCTGCAAATGTCCATGTCGCCGGACGTGCCTCACCTGGCCAGACTTGTACCCGGTCCAGGCGATAGCGGATCCGTGGTGCCATGGCCCTCCTCTCGACTTAGGCTGCTGCGGCGGTACCGGTCGCTACCCACTGGCCCCGCGCCGGAATGGCTACGCCGGCCTTCAGCAAGGCGGCGACCCGCTTGGGCAGGTTGGGATGGGACGACAGGATCTCCGCCCGGCGAATAAAGAACGACTGATCGGCGGCCTGAGCGGCGTACTCCCGCACGTCAACGTGGGCGTGCAGTTGCTTCCCGGTGGCCAGGACCAAGAGCCCGGTGATGGCCCCGTCCGGCTGGCAGAATGCCCCGATCCGGTCGCAGGTGTATTCGCAGGCCCGGGAATAGGCGGCTCCCAGGTACGGGAACAGGCGCCCCGGTGCGGTCAACCAACGGTTCTTCAGATGCCCGCGCCAGACGTGAGCCAGTTCGTGCCCGACAATGAAGCCCACCGCAGCCTCACCCCTTTCCAGTGCCAGCTCGAGGACGTCGGCATACAGAATAACAAAATCGCGCCCCAGAAATCTGGTGGCAAAGGCGTTGAGCAGTCCACCGGATTCCATCACGTAAACCTCCGGCACCCGCTTCAGGCCCAGCCGGCGCGCATGCGCCGCGGCAATCCGATGCAGCTGGGGAAACTGCCGCTCGGACACCCGCACCGCATTCCCGCGAACCCGTCCCAGGGCCAAACCATGGCCAAACATGGCCATCAGGAAGAAGAGAGCTCCATACAGAATAATGGAGGCGCCCGCCTGGGGATTGGACAGGCCCAGGGTAATCAAGCCGCCGTACACCGCCAGGCTCACCACCACCATCACTGCGTACCAAACCCGTTCACGTGAGTTGACCATTTGGCGCGGCGACGTGCCCGCAGGCGCCTGCGGCGTAGGCATGACGAACTCCCAAATTGTGAGAGGTAAAGGGGGCCCGGGGAAGATCGGGCTCGGAGATGGGCTACGTCAATGCCATGCAAGAACTTGCAGCGGTGTCACGGGTTCAATCGCCGCCCGCTCGGCGGGATAGTCCGATTTCCCCATCCACCTTGAGCTCCGGCAAGACACCGGGGATGGTGAGCGTCGCTCGTACCTGCAGGACCTCGTGACCCCGGAGAGCGCCGCGCTTCAGCCCCTCGTCCACCGCCTTCTCGATTTCCCGCTGGGCCGTAACGCCGAACCGCTTCAAGAATTTCCGGATGTCCAGATTGAAGGCCTCTTCGTCCATTATCACTCCTTATGTCATGGCCTGGTGTGACTCAGGGCCGGAGGGCCACCCGCGCGGCCCGCAGGCGAAGCTCTTCCACCCGCCGGAACTGCTGCTCGGCCCGTTGCTGCAGCTGCTGAAGATCGATCCCGCCGAGCGAGGGAACCGATCCCCTCACGGCCTCGAGCGACCGCCAGAGCAGGAGCTTGCCCTGGATGCCCAGTCCAAGCGCTTCCAGGGCTTCGAGCACCCGCAGCTCCCCCGATCCTTTGTCATCCAGGCCCAGCTTGACCTGGCCCAGCTTCTCCGTGAGCCAGGCGGCTGCCTTGCGAATGGGGCTCTCCTTCCCTCCCATGTCGCCGAGGATTCGCTGCAGGAGCTGCTGATCTTCCTCGACTTCGGCCCGGATCCGAGCCAGCTCGTCTCGGCCGCTGCCCGGGTCTCGCTCGAGCAGATGCCCCAGGAGCTCGAGGGCTGCGACGGAGCCGGCGAGATGATCGTTGAGATAGGTGGTTAACGCAGTACTCGGCATTGGCTACGGACCCCGGTTGTGCGCCCCCCTCTGCTCGTACTTGCGGATGGCGAACCAGAGGGCGACGAAACCAATCACCAGCGGCGGCCCCACCAGGTCGGCGCCCCCCAGAATCCACGAGCCGCGCAGCCGCACCATCACCGGCATGTCCTTCCTCAGTGCCGACACGACCAGCGGAGCCACGCACCCGATCGCAGCCGTAGCCGCAATGGCAACCAGCGACAGTTCCCGGGGCCAGCGCCACACCAGGGGCGCCGCGAGAAGAGTCGCCAGCGTCGCGCCGAATATCATCCAATACCCGTCATAGATCCGAAACTCCGGCATGGCTGACGCATGCGACGCCCACACCGCCCATCCAAACGAGATGAGCGCAACCAGGCCGGCGGCAATCTGGCCTGTCCTCCGCCGGCTCACGCCTCTCCCAGTCCCAGCTCGCCCGCCGTGGTGAGCGCGATGACTCGGTGACCCTGTGCCTCCAAAGCTCGCTTCCCGCCTTCCTCGCGGTCGACCACCGCCAGGACTCCGAGCACCCGGCCACCTGCCTGCCGCACCGCGGCGACGGCCTGCGAAGCCGAGCCCCCGGTGGTAATCACGTCCTCTACCACCACCACCGCGTCGCCCGATTGAAAGTTCCCCTCGATCAGCCGGCCGGTGCCATGCTGCTTTTCCCGTTTTCGCACGCTGAACGCGTCGATCCTGCGCCCTCCTCCGTAGCTTGCCGCTGCAATGGCATAGGCCACCGGGTCGGCCCCCATGGTCAGACCGCCGACCGCTGCGGGCCGCCACTCTACATCCTGAATGGCCGCGAGCCCCATTCGGCCGATCAGTACCATGCCCTCGCCGGACATCGTCGTCCGCCGGCAGTCGATGTAATAGGAGGATTGCCGGCCCGAGGCCAGCACGAAATCACCCCGCTGTACCGAGCGCCCCAGCAAAAGCCGCCGGAGCGACTCGCGGTCGGTCATTCGCTGCCCCTGCGAAACAGCCCGGTCAGGAAACCGGTGCGTTTCGGCGCCTCCTCTCGTACCGCGTGGCAAAAAGCAGTGGCGAACTCCTCGACTGTTCGGCACCGCTTGCTCAGGTCTCGCTGCAGTCCGTGCATGACTGTGGCTTCGACCGCATGGGGAAAACGCAGCCCGCGGCGCGCTTCATTCAACGGAACCGGATCCTTGGTGAGCAGCTGCTGAAAGAGCTCGCGAGGACTCTTGCCGGTAAATGGGAGGCAGCCGGTCAGGAGGTAGTACGTGATCGTCGCCAGGCTGTAGACATCCGCCTGCTCCTTTACTAACTCGCCGCTCAGAGTCTCGGGGGCGACGTATTGGAGCGTGCCGACAAAGAATCCGGCTCGGGTCAGCCGCTCTTCCGGGCTCAGCTCGGCGTCCCGGGCAATCCCGAAGTCCAGCAGCTTGGCGGTCTGCTGGGCTGGATCATACATGATGTTGGCCGGCTTGAGGTCTCGATGGATGATGCCGGCCCGGTGGGCGGCGGTCAGCGCGGCGCCGATTTGTTCCACGATACGAGCGACCAGGGCCGGCGCGAGATGTCCTGAGCGATTGACGAATTCCGCCAGCGGCTCGCCATCGGCCCACTCCAGCGCCAGATAGTGCAGCCCATCGGCCACTCCATAGTCGTAGGTGCGTACGATGTTGGGATGGCTGACCCGGGCCCCGTACTCCGCTTCCCGCAAGAACCGCTTGACCGCAACCGGATCCTGGGCCAGACGGGATCGCAGAATCTTGACCGCGGCAACGCCCCGCTCCGGATGCTCGGCGCGGTAGACCGTAGCGGTGCCTCCCTCGCCGACGTACTTGGTAAGGTGGTAGCCAGCGATGGTCCGACCAGTCAACGTGTCGCCGTTCATCGAGTGGCCAAGCTAGTTAATTACGCAGGAGGCAGCAAGTTGCACTCAGTTGAGCGGCTCACCTGCTTGACGCCTCTCCCGCGCCGCCACTAACCTTCCGCCGAAGAGTGGTGCAGGCTGTTTCTCCCAGGAGAGAATCATGCGTGGGTTGGCACTGGTAGCGCTGCTCGGCGCCGCGGCACTCGGTTGCGGCAGCTGGAAGCGAGTTGGCAGCCAGGAGGCGCCCGCGCCAGCGGATCAGCTCAGCCAGCTGGTCAACCTTCCCAGCTACTACCAGCGTCTCGGCCGGCTGGCCGCGGGTGAGCCGCTGCCGTTCGTCGGCACCGTAGCTTTTGCGGCAGGGCCCGGCGACTCGGTCATCGGCATACTGGGCCTTTCGCTGGAGAACCGGGCGCTGGCCTTTCAGCGCGACGGGAACACCTTTGTGGCGCGCTACCGAGTCAGCATCGCCTTCCAGAAGGAGGGCTCCCGGCCGGTCGAGCTGAGTCGTGACGAGATTGTGCGGGTGCCTACCTTCCAGGAAACTCTGCGGGCCGACGAAAGCATTCTCTTTCAGCAGATTCTCCGGCTCACCTCAGGTACCTACAATGTGAACGTCACCGTGCGTGACGCGAGCTCCACTGCCGAAAGCCGGGCCCAGGGGAGATACACGGCACCTTCCTTTGTGCCAGGCTCGACCTCCGCCCCCATTCTCGCGTATCAGGCCACCGGGCGCGCCAGCCGTAGCGAGCCGCTTTCCGTGGTGCTGAATCCCCGGGGCGCGGTGGGCTATGGAGCCGACACCCTGCTGGCGTACGTCGAAGGTTACGATTTCGCGGGCCCGGTCACCGTTCCCTTCCAGGTTTTCGACGAGCAGCAGGAGATCATCTACGACGACTCGCTTCGCTTCCGGGGAGGACGCGCGGTCGAGAGTCAGGTGATCCGGCTCGCTCCCGACAGCATTTCTCTGGGAGAGCTCAAGCTGGTGCTTGGCTACCGGCCGGCTCAGCGCACCGTGTCCGCGCTGGTGTCGTTCTCCCAGGCCTGGGTCATCACCAATTTCGACGAGATGCTCGATCTGCTGCGGTATTTCGGGCAGGATGCTCGAGTCAACGACATGAGGAAGGCCCGCCCGGCCGACCGCTCCCGGCTCTGGCGAGAGTTCTACACCGAGACCGATCCCAACAGGATCACGCCGGAAAACGAGGCCCTCAATCAGTATTTCGCGCGGATCAGCGCGTCCAATTCCCGGTTCACCGATGAAGGTGTGCCGGGCTGGCGGACCGACCGGGGCGAGGTGTTCATCACTTTGGGCCCACCGGACGAGAGCATCGAGACCACGCCCGGACAGGCCGGCCGGGTGGTCCGCTGGAGCTATCTCAACTACCGGCTGGCCCTCTTCTTCCAGGATGAGACCGGGTTCGGCCGCCTGCGGCTGACGCCGGGGTCGCGGGCCGAATTCGAGCGCACCCTGAACCGGCTGAGGCGGCAGGACTGATCGTCTTATCTTTCCCCCCATGCCCCCCAATCACAATCCACCACAACTCTTCCTGATCGATGGGTATGCGCTGATCTATCGGGCCTTTTATGCCATGATCGCGCGGCCGCTGCGAACCGCCAAGGGCGAGAACACCTCCGCGGCCCTGGGAGTGGTCAACTTTCTGCTCCGGCTCCGGGAGAAGTATCGGCCTGACTACGTGGCCTGGATCAACGACGCGGGCACTTCCTTTCGGGAGGAGCGCTACGCCGACTACAAATCCACCCGGGACAAGCTGGATCAGGAGCTCCAGGCCGACTTCAACCGGTCGGTCCAGCGGATTTGTGACCTGCTGGAGGCGTTCGGTATTCCAGTGATCGCCATCCGCGGCTACGAAGCCGACGATGTCATCGGCACGCTGGCCCAGACCGCGGCCGAGCGCGGGCTCCAGGCGGTCATCGTGTCCGGCGACAAGGATTTTTATCAGCTGGTGGGGCCGGGCATTGCCCTGCTCAATCCCGGCCGGGGTGGACCGGCGGCGGTGGACGAAGTGTGGGTCGACGAGTCCAATGCCGCGGACCGCCTGGGAGTCCCTCCCCGCCAGGTAGTGGATTTCCTGGCCCTGGTAGGCGACTCCTCGGACAATATTCCCGGGGTCAGAGGCATCGGCGAAAAAGGAGCCCAGAAGCTGCTGGCGGAGTTCGGCGACCTGGAGACCATGCTGGCGCGGGCGAACGAGGTGACAGCCAAGCGGCCTCGGGAGGCCCTACTGGCCCAGGCAGAGAACGCCCGCCTCTCTCGCGAGTTGGTCACCATCAAGCGGGACGTTCCACTTGAGCTCGACATCCGCGACCTGGTGCCTCGAGAGGCGGACAAGGAAGCCGTCATCCGGCTCCTGACTGAGCTGGAGTTCTACTCGCTGGTGCGACGGCTGAGCGACTCCGGCCCTCTGGCCGAGCTTCCACCCCCACCTCGGCCGGCCGCGGCTACGGACAACGGCGATTCCGAGCTGGATTTTTCGGCCGACTCGTGGCTCAGCCTGTCCGAGCTCTCCCCCACGCCCGCTACCACGGTGACCGTGGTCGACGATCCCGCCGACTTGCCCGAGGTGGTCGAGCTCCTCCGCCAGGCCCCGGTGGTGGCAGTCGACGTGGAAGCCAATGGACTGGAGGCGCGGGACGCGCGGTTGGTAGGTCTGTCCTTGGCCGCCGGGCCGGATGAGGTCTGGTATCTCCCATTCGATCACCAGCCGGCCGGCGGCGAGCTCGCGACCATGGAGCCGGTCCGCAACCTTCCTCCTCTCACCGACGTCGCGTTGCGCCCGATAGCCACCCTGCTGGCCGACCCGGACATTCCCAAGGCCGGGCACGACATCAAGTACGACTGGCAAGTGCTGCGTAGCGCCGGCGTCGAGCTGGCCGGCGTCAGCTTCGATACCATGCTGGCCAGCTTTGTGCTCGACCCGGGTAGACGGTCCCACACTCTCGATACTCTGTGTCTCGAGCACCTCGGGCGCACGCTCCAGACCTATCAGGAGCTAGCCGGCAAAGGCAAATCCGAGATTCCGTTCGCCGAGGTGGCGGTCCCCTTGGCGGCGAACTACTGCGGCAGTGAGGGCGCTACCGTGCTTTCGCTGCACCAGTTCTTTGCCCCGATGTTGCAGGAGATGTCTCTGGAGCCGTTGCTCCGGGATATCGAGCTCCCGCTGCTTCAGGTTCTGGTGGACATGGAATGGGAGGGTATCAGGATTGACCGTGGTCTGTTCCAGCGGCTCAGCCACGAGCTGGGCGGTGATCTCCACCGGCTGGAACAGGACATTACCAGAGTGGCCGGGATGGAGGTGAACCTGAATTCTCCCCGTCAGCTGGCCAGCGTCCTGTTCGAGAAACTCCAGCTTCCGGTGCTCAAGAAGACCAAGACCGGCCCCTCCACCGACGCCGACGTGCTGGAGCAGCTGGCAGCCATGGGTCACGAGCTGCCCCGTCTCATCCTGGAGTACCGGGAACTGCAGAAGCTCAAGAACACCTACGTGGATACTCTGCCCGAGCGGATCAACCCCAGAACCGGACGGATCCACACCAGCTTCAATCAGGCGGGCGCCGCCACCGGGCGGCTCAGCTCGGCCGATCCCAATCTGCAGAACATTCCCATCCGGACGACTCGCGGCGAAGCGATTCGGGCCGGCTTTATCCCCCGGGAGGGCTGGGTCTTTCTGGTCGCGGATTATTCCCAGATCGAGCTTCGAATCATGGCCCATCTGTCGGGCGATCCTGCATTTATCGAGGCCTTCCACCAGGGCGGTGACATCCACCGGCAGACTGCCGCGCTGATCTTTAATCTTCCCCCCGAGCAGGTGACGCCCGAGATGCGGGGCCGGGCCAAGACCATCAACTTCGCCACGATTTATGGCCAGGGGGCCTTTGCCCTGAGCCGCCAGCTCGGCATCTCTCTGGAGGATGCCCGCGGGTTCATTGCCCGTTATTTCGAGCGGTTTGCCGGGGTCCGCGCCTTTCTCGATCGGCAGATTGAACTGGCGCGGCAGCAGGGATACGTGGAGACGCTCTTCAAGCGGCGCCGGTATATACCCGAGATCAAGGAACGCAACTTCAGTCTGCGTGCCTATGGGGAACGGAACGCCCAGAACTCGCCCTTGCAGGGGTCTGCGGCCGACCTCATCAAGCTTGCCATGGTACGGATTCATCGCGCCATCCGAGAGGGCGGTCTGGCCGGGCGCATGCTGCTCCAGGTCCACGACGAGCTGGTGTTTGAGGTGCCTCCCAGCGAGGTCGACGCCATGACCCAGCTGGTCCGTGAACACATGGAGAACGTAGTGGCCCTTCGGGTTCCCCTGGTCGTGGACATTGGGTTCGGGCCGAACTGGCTGGAAGCGAAACACTAGCCTCGCGCAGAACTTGCACCAATGGCTGGCATGTGCGGATCCCTATGAAACGGGTAGTGCTGCCGCTCCTCACTCTCGGGCTGTTTGCCATACTTCTGGCAGACCGGCTGTCGCATGCCCTGGATTCGCGGGCCGGCGATCGGGTGGTCCAGGGACCCAGCGACACCCGCTCTGCCACGGTGGAGCTGGAGAACGCGAGCCCATCGACGTCTCCGCCGGCCTCGAATGCTGGTCAGCCCGCCGTGGCACCGGGCACTCCTACGATCGATCGCCTGGCTCGCCTTGCCGCCCGCCAGCGGCTCAACAGCGTGGCGGGGCTGACCTATCTCGATTCGCTCATCATCAGCACTGATTCAGTGGTCCGTCGCTGGCCCGATCGGAGCGGGGCGCTTCGGGTGGCAATCATTGAGGGGGGCGCACCGGGGTACCAGCCCAGAATGGCGGGGTATGTGCGCCAGGCTTTGGAACGGTGGGAGGGTGCCGGTATCGGTGTTCGCTTCGCCCAAGTCGCTGACACCGGCACCGCGGACATTCTGGTCCGCTGGCTCGACCATTTCGATTTCGATCGCGCGGGTCAGACCGACCTGACCTGGGATCAGGCCGGCCGAGTACGAAAGGCCGCCATCCTTCTGGCCCTTCGGACCAACACCGGGGTGGTGCTCCCGGAAGCCGCGCTCCTCACCGTGGCGGTGCACGAGGTGGGTCACGCCCTGGGTCTTCCGCACTCGCCCGATTCTGCCGACGTGATGTTCCCGGCCACTCAGGCCGGAGCGCTCTCCGACCGCGATCGTCGGACGGCCCAGGTTCTCTACCAGCTGCCCACCGGCCCGGTGCGGGACCTGGACCGTCCATGAGCTCGAACCTGCTGTCGCTGATCCTCGCCTTTGCTCTTGGGTCGGTAGTCTCACCCGATCCGGCCCAGTCCTTTGCCGAGATCGATCAGCTGGCCCAGGCCGGCACTCGGCAGGGGATTTATCCCGGTGCGGTTGTGGTGATCGGACGCAGGGACTCGATTCTGTATGCCCGGGGGTACGGTCATTTCACCTGGAGCCCCCGCTCCCCGGTTCCCACCCCGGATTCGACCTATTGGGACATCGCCTCGATCACCAAGGTCGTTGGCACCGCCAGTGCGGTGATGCGGCTGGTGGATGCCGGCCGAATCGATCTGGACGCGCCGGTCCGGCGGTACCTGCCTCGTTTCTCCGGCGGCCCCAAGGATCAAGTCACCATCCGCATGCTCCTGGATCACACCAGCGGACTTCGCAGCTACGCAGCGTTTTTTAAGCAGACCCGCTCCCGGGATCGAGCGGTCGAGCTGCTCTACTCAGAACGCCTCATCCGACGGCCTGGAGAAGAGCCGCTGTACAGTGATCTCAACGCGATCCTTCTCGGCGTGGTGGTGGAGAGTGTGGCCGGGATGCCGCTCGATCGCTTCGTCCATCGAGAGGTGTTCGAGCCTCTGGAGCTCTACCAGACGACCTATCGCCCGCCGCCTTCTATTCACCGGCGGACGGTGCCGACCGCTCTGTGGCGGGGACATCCGGTGCAGGGCCAGGTCAATGACCCCAATGCCGCGCTCTTCGGTGGGGCCGCCGGACACGCCGGCATCTTCTCGACCGGTATGGACCTGGCCCGGTATGCTCAGGTTTGGCTCCGGGCGGGGGCTGGACCTAACGGGCAGTGGGTCAGCCAGGCAACGATCAAGCGCTTCCTGACCCCAACCTCCAACAGCGGGCCTCGGCTCCTGGGCTGGGATACGCCGGAGCTCAACAAGGATGAGCCGAGTCTCTACGGCACTCTCATCAGTGACGCCGCCTACGGGCATACCGGCTTTACCGGCACCGAGATCTGGATTGACCCTACTCGAGACCTGTTCCTTGTGTTCCTCACCAATCGGACCTTCGACTCCAAGGTGCGAAACTCGGCCCACAGCTTACGCGCCATTCGGACCGAGCTGTCTGATGCCGCCATTCGCTTGGTTCCCCATGCCTGCCAGCAGCAGCTGGTCGCGGGGTGCTGACCGGGATCGCCGGTTATCTTTCAGGTAGTCGCTAGTCGCCGGTCGCCAGTCTCCAGTACCGGTCCTTGATCCCTGTTTCCTGGTCCGACGCCATGCCCACCTCCGAATCCATCCGCAAAGCTCTCCGGGCCGTCAAAGACCCCGAGCTCAACCTCAACATCATCGACATCGGTCTGGTGTACGACGTCGAGGTGGATGACACCGGCGATGTCCGGGTCGAGATGACCCTGACCTCTCCCGGCTGCCCCGCAGGAGCCGAGATCATCGGCGACGTCAAACGGGTGATCGGAGATATGGAGGGGGTCCGCTCGGTGGATGTGGAGCTGGTATGGGAGCCTTACTGGACCCCGGAAAAGATGGATCCCAGAGTCCGAACCTTCCTCGGCTTTTAGCGCCGGTCTCCAGGAGCCGGCGGCCGCAAAGCAGCCAGTAACTCGCCCCCGATCTCTCGCAGCTGCCAGCGGCGTAGCTCGCGAATTTCGGCCTCCTGCTCGGGAGTTTCCGGGTTCACTCGGGCAATCGCTTCCAGCACCCCATTGGGACAGAGGACACCGGGAGCAAGCTCGTACCGCTGCGCCAGAGTGTTCCGCGCCATTTTCAGTCGTTCGAGTCGGGCCTCGAGCGCCGCGTCGGGCTGATATCGGGGGCGACGGTCCACCCGGGGGAGCTCGCTTTCGGGAAGTTGCATTGCTCGCCGCACCGCGTCGAGAATGTCCTTACCCCGGCGTTGGGCCTGCTCGGGGCTGATCCCTCTTACCGACTTGAGCGCGGCCATATCGCTGGGTGGGGATTTGGCCATGGCGAGCAAGGGCTCATTGTTGAGGATGCGAAACGCCGCCTTGTCGGTTCGGCGAGCCAACTCCTCTCGCCATTGAAAGAGTTCCCGCAGGATCGCAAGTGACCTTCCCTTCAGTGCCTTGGCTCCCTTCATCCGGAGGTATCCCGGTTCGTCCGGCTCCGCGACCAATCGATCGGCCTGGCTGAGAATCTGAAACTCCTCCTCGGCCCAGTCGAGCCGATCCAGCTCCTCCAGTCGCGCGCGCAGCCGGTCGCGCAGCTGCGGCAGGTGTCTGGTGTCCGCCGCGGCATACTCCAACATCTCGGGCGTGAGCGGACGAGCCGACCAGTCCGCGCGCTGGAAACGCTTGTCCAGCTGGACGCCGATGTATTTCTCCAGCAGTGCCGCCAGGCCGACACCGGGCTCATTGAGGAGCTGGGCGGCAATTCTGGTGTCAAAGAGGTGATTGGCCCGAAAGCCGTACTGATTCTCCAGCAACCTGAGATCGTAATCGGCGTCGTGGAAGACGATCTCTATGGCGGGGTCGGCCAGCAGATCGCCCAGCGAATCCAGATTGGAGACGGAGAGGGGGTCGACCACGGCGGTTTCCGTCCTGGACGACAGCTGCAGGAGATAGATCCGGTCCAGGAAACGGTGAAAGCTGGCGGCCTCGGTGTCCACCGCGACCAGCGGCTCCTTCCGGAGTCGGCCGACCAGGTGATCGAAATCGTCCTGGCGCTGAATCAGTCGGATCAATCCGGCTTCCCGACTTGCTCGAGACCGGCGGCGATTTCGTCAAACGCCTTGCTGAGCGCCTTGTAGAACTCGGCGTCGGGTTGCGGGGTCCCGCCCATGCTGCTGTCCATCTGGAGCTTGCGAGCCAGTCGTGCGGCGTGTCGGATATAGTCGGTGGCTGGTTTCATTGAGGTGTGTGCCTGATGGTCAGAGGTGCCTGAGGTCTCACCGAACCAACGCTTCTCTAGTATATCTCCTCGACCGAGGTTTACTCATCTCCCTGGTCCCCGGTCCTGGCCCTGGTCCGTGCTTCCTGAAATCGATCTCGTCGTCTACCCGGATGAATGTGACGCCTTCGGTCACCTGAACCAGGCCTCCTTCCTGAGCCTGTTCGAGCGGGCTCGGTGGGAAATGCTCCGGGGCGGGCCCGGCATAGATGTATTCACCGGGGCCGGTGCCTGGCCTGCTCTTCGGAAGACGGTGATCGATTACAGAGCCGCTGCTTTTCCCGGAGACGTGCTCCGGTTCCAGCAGACGCTCACTCATCACGGCCGCACCAGCTTTACCATGCGGCAGGCGGCCCGCCGAGTTCGCGACGACACCCTGATTGCCAGTGCTGAGTTCGTGTTCGTCTGCATCGACCGCGATGGCAGGCCGGTACCGGTGCCGCCTGCGTTCGGAGAGTTCATGAATGCCTGGCGCGAATCGCCAGGGAACGTGCAGCGGCTCATGGTGCACGGTGTGAACCTCGCGGTCGAAGTGCAGGGTGAAGGCCCGGCGATTCTGCTGGTGCATGGGTACCCGCTGGATCGTACCATGTGGCGCGAGCAGATCGATGGCCTGGACGGCTATCGGGTCATTGCGCCGGACCTTCGGGGCATGGGACAGTCCGATGCTCCCGACCTGGGTTATGGCATCAACATCTACGCGGCCGATCTGGCAGCTCTGCTCGACGCTCTGGGGGTGGAACAGGTGGTGCTCGGTGGGCTTTCCATGGGTGGATACATCGCTTTCGAGTTCCTTCGGCAGTGGCGCTCCCGGGTGCGGGGACTGGTGCTGATGGACACCCGGGCCACGGCCGATGACGCCGAGGCTCGGCGAGGCCGGGATGCCGCCGCGGCCCTGGCGCGCGAGTCCGGCGCCGATGCCATCGCCGAGGCCATGCTACCGAAGCTGCTGGCTCCCTCCACCCTGGCGGAGCGACCCGATGTCGTCCAGCGGGTCGGTGGGATGATCACGAAGAACCCAGTAGCCGGCATCGTCGGTGCACTGGCCGCCATGCGGGACCGCCCTGACAGCGAGCCTCTCCTTCCCACGCTCGCTGGTCTTCCTACCCTGGTACTGGCGGGTGATTCCGACAGCTTAACGCCACCTGACCAGGCTCGGGCGATGGCGCAAGCCATCCCAGGAGCACGATTTGCGGTCATTCCCCGTGCCGGACACCTGACGCCAGTGGAGCAACCGGAGCGAGTGCTGGCTCAGCTGCGCGACTTCGTGAAATCGATTGGGTGAAACCATCCCGGTGGGCTGTGCGTTCTACTCTATGCAGTCCTTCCTCAATTCAGCTCCGGGATCGCGGCCACGCAGTACGATCCCGGGGCTCCTTTCTTTCATCTATCTCTTTGGCCGCCCCGGCGGGGTATCGCTATTGAAGACCTCCTTGTTCTTCTCGATGAAGGAGGCAAACTGCGGAGGCACGTCCTCCTCCGGGAATATTGCCGTTACCGGGCATTCCGGCTCGCAGGCGCCGCAGTCAATACACTCGTCAGGGTGAATGTAGAGCTGGTCCTCTCCTTCGTAGATGCAGTCCACCGGACACACATCGACGCAGGCTCGGTCCTTTACCCCGATACATCCCTCGACAATTACGTAGGTCACCAGCGACTCCTCTGGAGAACGGCCATCTAAGTCATGGCTCTGGCAAAGGTATACGAAGGGTGATCGGGTGGCGCAAGGGGCGTTCCACAGCCCTATTTTGCGGTCGCATGCTCGTCCGCTGCTTACTCATCGTCACCTGTCTAACGGCCTCGCCGGCGTATGGTCAAACCTGTCGCCCCCCGCGGACTGCGCTGGTGCTTTCCGGGGGAGGAGCCAAGGGTCTGGCGCATGTTGGCGTCCTGCGGGTGCTCGATAGCCTGGGAGTCAGCCCCGACCTGATCGTCGGCAGCAGCATGGGTGCCATCATCGGCGCCATGTACGCCAGCGGCTACCGCGGCCGGGAGATCGATTCCCTCGCGCGATCGCTGCCTATCGCGGATCTCTTTCGTACCTACCAGCCGCGCGCGCCTCGAAGCCTCGGTCCGGTGCAGCCACTGGTGGTCTGGGAGCAGGGCGAGCGAAGGTTCAATCTCCAGAATGCGGCCGTGGCCGAAGCCGAAGTGAATGCGCTGGTGAACGCCGCCATGTTGCGCGGCAACCTCCTGGCCCGCGGAAACTTCGATTCGCTGCCGATTCCCTTTCGAGCAGTGGCCGCCAATCTGGCCGATCGCTCCGTTGTGGTGCTGCGGTCGGGTGATCTGGCTCGCGCCGTCCGGGCCAGCTTTGCCATTCCCCTTGTCTTTGCTCCCGAATCGCTGGACGGCCGGATCCTTGCCGATGGCGGTCTGGTCGCCAACATCCCGGTGTCAGCCGCGCGGGCCGCCGGTGCCGAACGCGTTATCGTGTCCGATGCCACGGAGCGACTGGCGGACTCCCTCGATCTCTACTCACCTCTCGTTTTGGCGGATCGCTTGCTGGGCTTCCTGTTTCAGCAGCCGGCCGACAGCCTCAGGCCGGGGGACGTCATCGTTCGCCCCGATGTGGCCGGGTTCACCGGCCTCAACTTCTCCGCCGAGAACGTCGATCTGCTGATTCGCCGAGGCGCCGCCGCCGCCGATACTGTATTGCCCGGGATCTCCTGTCCTCCTCGCCGGCTGTCACCTGCCTGGCGCTTGCCGATCCGCGTCTCGAGCTTCGAAATCGCGAGCAGCAGCAAGTCCGAGCGCCTCGCCCTCGAGCGCCTGCTGGGCCTCGGCCTCAGTGACACGCTGGAGCTCGGTCTCCTGCGGAGCCGGATGCGCGGGCTGGCGCAGTCCGATGCCTACCAGGCGGTATGGCTCTCGCCACGCGGCGCCGGTGATTCCGTTTCTTTCCATGTCTCGGCCCGGCGAAGTCCCCGTCGAGTGGCCGGGCTCGGCCTGGCCTACGACAACGAGCTGGGTGGGAGGATGTGGCTGGGCGCTGTGGACCGCCGTCTGCTGGGTCTGACCCTGGAGGGAAGCGCTGCCGTGTTCATCGGGGAGTTCCGCAAGGAGCTCTATGTTGGAATGCGTCGGTACTTCCAGCTCGGGCGTCAACTCATGACTCCCACCTTTACCGCCCGTCTGGCGACCGAATCGATCCGGCAATTCGACAGCGAAGGAGACGAGATCGATCCCGCCAAGACCCGAGAGGCGCTGGGATTTGCCGGAGTCGAGCGGGCCCTTCCCGACGACTGGCAGATCGCACTCGGTGCCCTCGGCCATGTCTGGGAGGAGCCGGGGAGCGACCAGTCGACGCTCGGGGCCGCTCTACAGGTTACCCGGGAGAGCCAATCAGGCATTCGGCAGGCGGAAGCCTCCGTCGCCTGGACCGGTCTCTATCAGCGTGCAGCTCTCGATGCTGAGGTGTACGGCCGAATTGGCCCGGTCCGGCTGCGGCCCAGAGTCCGCCTCGGTTGGGGGAAAGACCTGCCGCTGCAGGCGACCTTCCCTCTGGGCGGCGATGACGGCTTTCCCGGCCTGCATATCGGCGAGCGGAGGGGTGACCGTGAGATCTTGCTCGATTTGCTACTTACCTATCCCTTGAAGGCTCCGTTCGTAGGCCGGCTGGAGGCAGCGGCCGGACGATCGGCCACTGGCGGCACTTTGTTGGGGGACGATGGGTGGGTTGGAGGTGCGCGGATCGGACTCGGCGCGGAAACCCCGGTGGGCCCGGTACGATTTGAATACGGGTTGGCCACCGGGGGACGTGATGCCTTCTTCGTGCGTCTGGGGCGGTGGTTCTAAGGCTGGCTACTCCAGCTGGGTGGCGTAGCTCGCGGTTCTCGGTTCCGGCGGACCATAGCGTCCTTCCGCACCATGCTGCCGGTGCCACTCTTCCTTCAGGCAAAACGGGTCGAGCCCCTGGGGCCGGTCGACCGCAAGGACGCCGTCCAGATGATCGATCTCGTGCTGGAGAAGCTCGGCCTGGTCTCCTTCCACTTCGACTTCCTGCCACTCGCCCTTGAGATCCTGATAGCGAACCCGGATCCGGTAGGCCCGGGACACTCGCACCAGCAGGCTGGGGAACGAGAAGCAGTCGTCCCATACCTCGAAATCTTCGTTGCCGATGTCGAGGATCTCCGGGTTTATCAAGGGCCAGGGCTGCCCCATGTCGATGTACACCATCCGGACCGGGGCACCGATCTGGGGAGCTGCGATTCCCCGGCCACTGCCGAACCTCGATTGCCAGTCCCGCAGGGTCTCGCGCATGTCGTCCATGATGACCCGTACGGCAGTCGAGCGCGGTTTGCTGATCGGCTCGCAACGCGCGCGGAGGATTGGATCTCCCAGGAGCCGGATACGGTGGATGGTCATCGGGGTCTCGGAAAGGGCCAAACTTAATATGACCAGTTCCGGCGGCACCTGCTAGAACCACGTCTAAGTAGTCTTTGCTACTACGTTGGCGCCTACCTCCCGGACGAGTTGGGGATGTGCCATGTAAGTTATTGTTTTGCTTTGTTCTCAGAATTCGCACCAAAATGCTGAGCAAATTGACAATTCCGACTAATTTACTTAACATTGTCCCACTATGACGTTCACCTTGCCCCAGCCGCAGGAAAGCTCCGGACCCTCGGGATACCGGGGGACCAGGGCGGCCGTACTGAATGAGCTCAAGAAGGCCGATGGACTGACCACCAAAGAGCTCGCGGCTCGGCTGGACGCCTCGCTGAACAACATCCGCCATCATTTGAAGGAGCTGGAGCAGGAGGGGCTGGTGCGGTATGAGCGCCAGAATCGTGGGGTGGGAGCTCCCACCTTTGCCTATAGTCTTACCCCAGCCGGATCAGCCCTGTTTCCCAGACGCTACGAAGCCGTTTTGGACCACCTGCTCGTCAATCTGGTTCAGCACGCGGGCCACGCCGGCGCCGCTGCATTGCTGGAGAACCGGTACTCGAACCTGGCCGAGCAACTGGAGAGCGAGCTGGCCGGTGCGCCACCGGCTCATCGGTTGGAGTCTATTGCCAGGCTGTTATCGGCCGAGGGGTTCATGGCTGAGGCGGCTCTCACCGGCAGCTCCGGCACACTCATCGAGCACAACTGTGCCGTACAATCCGTTGCCGAGCGGTTTCCTGAAATCTGTGCGGCCGAGGCCAGACTGCTGAGCCAGGTGCTCGGCGCCGACGTACAACGGGAGCGCCACATTTTGAATGGCTGCAGCGCCTGCGAATACCGGATCAGTTTTAGAGGTATCGGAATGAAGGGCAATGGTGCCGGGCCGGCCCCGAGCCCGACTCCCGATGCCAGCCTAGAGGAGAACTCATGAGCTCGCAAGTCGAGAGCCTGGTCAACAAGGAGTACAAGTACGGATTCGTAACTGACATCGAGTCCGACATAGCTCCTCGTGGCCTGAACGAAGACATCATCCGCCTGATTTCCTCCAAGAAGGGCGAGCCCAACTGGCTCCTCGACTGGAGGCTCAAGGCGTTCCGGGGCTGGCAGAAGATGGTGGAGCCTCACAACTGGCCCAACATCAAGTACGACCCGGTCGACTACCAGGCCCTGCGCTATTACGCCGCACCCAAGACCAAGACCCCGTTGGGAAGCCTGGACGAGGTAGATCCCAAGCTACTGGAGACCTACCAGAAGCTCGGCATTCCGTTGTCGGAACAGAAGCTTCTCGCCGGTGTTGCGGTGGACGCCATCTTCGACAGCGTATCGGTCGGCACTACTTACAAGGCTCGTCTGGCGGAAGCCGGGATCATCTTCTGCTCTTTTGGCGAAGCAGTCCGGGAGCATCCCGAGCTGGTTCGTCAGTACCTGGGCTCCGTCGTTCCGGCCAGCGACAACTTCTTCGCGGCCCTCAATGCCGCCGTCTTCAGCGATGGCTCCTTTGTGTTCGTTCCCAAGGGCGTGCAGTGTCCAATGGAGCTATCCACGTATTTCCGCATCAATGCGGCAGAGACCGGGCAGTTTGAGCGCACCCTCATAATCGCGGAGGAGGGGGCCTCGGTCAGCTACCTCGAAGGCTGCACCGCTCCTCGGCGCGACCAGAACCAACTGCACGCGGCTGTCGTCGAGCTGGTGGCCTTGGAAGGCGCCACCATCAAGTACTCGACGGTGCAGAACTGGTATGCCGGCGATGAGCAGGGACGCGGCGGGATCTTCAACTTCGTAACCAAGCGAGGCAAGTGCGTCGGCGCCCGTTCCAAGATCTCCTGGACCCAGGTGGAAACCGGATCCGCCATTACCTGGAAATACCCCAGCGTCATTCTCCAGGGCGATGATTCGGTGGGCGAGTTCTATTCGGTGGCGGTGGTGAACGGAAAGCAACAGGCCGATACCGGAACCAAGATGATCCACATGGGTAAGAACACCCGAAGTACTATCGTTTCGAAGGGTATCTCGGCGGGCCAGGGACAAAACAGCTATCGGGGGCTGGTCAAGGTGCTGCCTAAGGCCGCCGGTGCTCGCAACTACACCCAGTGTGACTCCATGCTGATCGGCAATCGGTGCGGGGCACATACCTTCCCCTACATCGACGTGCAGAACTCGACCGCCGCGGTGGAGCACGAGGCGTCCACCTCAAAAATCGGCGAAGACCAGATCTTTTACCTGAAACAGCGCGGCCTCAACACCGAGAACGCCATCTCCATGATCGTGAACGGCTTCTGCAAAGAGGTCTTCAAGGAGTTGCCCATGGAGTTCGCGGTGGAAGCTCAGAAGCTGCTGGGCGTGAGCCTGGAAGGAAGTGTGGGATAATGGAAGCAGCATTGCTGGAGATTCAGGGCCTGCGCGCGAGCGCCGGTGACAAGGAAATCCTCCGGGGCATCGATCTCACGGTGCGAGCGGGAGAGGTCCACGCTGTCATGGGCCCGAATGGATCGGGGAAGAGCACACTGGCCCAGGTAATTGCCGGGCACCCGGCCTACCAGGTCACCTCCGGCCAGATACGTTATCAAGGCCGCGACCTCCTCGACATGGAGCCTGAGGAGCGGGCTCAGGCCGGCGTCTTTCTAGCGTTTCAGTATCCAGTGGAAATTCCGGGCATCAGCAATGCCTACTTCCTGCGTGCCGCCTACAACGAGATCCGCAAGGCTCGGGGACTGGAAGAAGTCGACTCCCTAGATTTTCTGGATCTGCTGGAGGAGAAGCTCCGGGTCGTCGAATGGGGTCCAGACATCATGAGCCGGGCCGTCAACTCCGGATTTTCCGGAGGGGAAAAGAAGCGCAATGAAATCTTGCAAATGGCCGTGCTCGAGCCCACCCTGGCGGTGCTGGACGAAACCGACTCGGGGCTCGACATCGATGCTTTGCGCATTGTCGCGGACGGGGTGAATGCCCTGCGTCGGCCGGACAAGGCCACGATCGTCGTTACCCACTATCAGCGACTGCTGAACTACATCATCCCTGATCGGGTCCACGTGCTGTCGGCGGGCCGCATTGTGAAGTCGGGCGGCAAGGATCTGGCCCTGGAGCTCGAAGCGCGGGGGTATGAGTGGCTGGAAGAAGAGGCCGTGACAACGTGAGCCAGATGTTTCTGCAGGAATTCGAGACCAGGAGCACTGCGGCTACCGCGGACAGCCAGGACTGGCTGGAGCCGGTTCGCCGCCGGGCCATGGATCGGTTCGCCACCACTGGGTTTCCTACTGCCCGTGAGGAGGAGTGGCGCTTCACGCCGGTCACTGCGATCACGCAGGCGCCGTGGCGGCAGGCTTCCGAGACTGCCCGGGTAAAGCGGCAGGACCTCGACAGCTTCATCTTCGGCCATCCCGAATGGATCACGCTGGTCTTCGTGGATGGAGTGTATCGCGAAGAACTGAGCTCAGGTGGCCTCCGCTCCGGGGGAATCCAGGTCCACAGCCTGGCCGACGCGATCAGCCGAAACGGGGTTCCCCTCCAAGCCCACTTGACCCGCTATGCACCGATTGAATCGAGCGGGTTCACGGCACTAAACACCGCCCTGATTCGGGAAGGCGCGGTCATCCAGGTTGGGGCGAATACCGAGGCCAGCCGTCCGGTTCACCTGGTCTTTGTGGCAACCCAGGAGGCGCACGGCTGCGTCATCCAGCCGCGGAACCTGATCGTGGTCGAACGCGGGGCGCGGGCAGCCGTAGTGGAGAGCTATGTCTCATTGGCCTCTGGCTCCTCCTACTGGACAAACAGTGTCACCGAAGTGGTGCTGGGGTCCAACGCTTGGCTGGAGCACACCCGGATTCAGCGCGAAAGCGAGCGTGCCTATCACATCGGTTCCACCCACGTGCACCAGCTGCGCGACAGCCATTATCGCTCTTTTTCCATGGCCATGGGCGGAGCGCTGGCTCGGCACAACCTTCATGCGCGGCTGAACGAGTCGAACGTGGAGACCCTCCTCTACGGGTTGTACATCACCCGAGGAGATCAGCTGGTGGATAACCACACCACCATTTATCACGACCAGCCGAACTGCCGCAGCTGGGAGGTGTACAAGGGCATTCTGGATGGCCGCTCTCGGGCGGTGTTCAATGGAAAGGTGCTGGTCAAGCCGGAAGCCCAGCAGACTGACGCCAAGCAGACCAACCGCAACCTGCTGCTCAGCGACAAAGCCAAGGTCAACACCAAGCCGCAGCTCGAGATCTTCGCCGACGACGTGAAATGCACCCACGGAGCTACAGTCGGCCGCCTGGATGACCTCGCGCTCTTTTACGCCCGGAGTCGAGGCGTGCCGGCGCAGGATGCCCAGCGTCTGCTCACCTACGCCTTTGCCGCCGAAGTGATTGCCGAGGTAACTCTGCAGCCGGTTCGAGACGAGCTCGAGCATTTGGTCCGCGAGCGACTGGGGACTCTGTGAGCCGCAGCCTGATTGCCACCGCGGGTACCACCGCGCCAATCGGGGCGGCGGCTGCTTTCGATGTGTTCCGGGTGCGCCGGGACTTTCCCATCCTGCAGCGGCGGGTGCGGGGCAAGCCTCTGGTCTATCTGGACAATGCGGCCACCGCGCAGAAGCCCCAGGTGGTAATCGATAGCATCAGCCGATTTTATCGCCATGACAATGCCAACGTTCACCGCGGGGTTCATTACCTCAGTGAACAGGCAACTGCAGCCTACGATGAAAGCCGGTCCAAGGTCGCCCGCCTGATAAATGCCCGAACCCCTCGGGAAGTGGTATTTACCCGGGGAACCACCGACGCGATCAACCTGGTGGCCCAAAGTTACGGCAGAAGCTTCCTCAAGCCCGGCGACGAAGTCCTCATCACCGGCATGGAACACCACTCCAATCTCGTGCCCTGGCAGCTGCTTTGCGAGCAGGTCGGTGCGCGGCTGCGGGCCGCGCCACTCACCTCATCGGGCGAGATCGATCTCGACGGATTTCGATCCCTGCTCACCGACCGGACCCGCATGATTGCGATTGCGCATGTGTCCAACGCCCTCGGCACGGTAAATCCCGTCAAGCGGCTGATTGGCTGGGCCCATGAGCGGAGCATCCCGGTTCTGCTGGACGGAGCTCAGTCGGCTCCCCATTTCGCAGTGGACGTCCAGGAGCTCGATTGCGATTGGTTCGCGTTCTCGGGTCACAAGCTCTTCGGGCCCACCGGCATCGGCGTTTTGTACGGTCGAGAGGAACTGCTGGAGCGGATGCCTCCCTCCCAGGGCGGCGGAGGCATGATCGAGTCGGTGACGCTGGAACGCTCCACCTGGGCCCCGGTTCCGGCCAAGTTCGAGGCCGGCACCCCCATGATCGCGCAGGCGGTCGGTTTGGGAGCCGCGGTGGATTACATCACTCAAATCGGTCTCAGTGCTGTCGCCGCATGGGAACGGGAGCTGCTGGCGTACGCAACCGAGCGGCTGCACGCAATCGAGGGCGTTCGGATCATCGGTACTGCTTCCGAGAAGGTCAGTGTGCTCTCATTCACAATGAGCGGGGTGCACCCGCACGACATCGCCACCGTTCTCGATGGCGAGGGGGTGGCAATCAGAGCCGGCCATCACTGTGCCCAGCCGGTCATGCAGCACTTTGGTGTCCCCGCCACCGCGCGGGCCTCGTTTGCCTTCTACAACACCTTGGAGGAGGCTGACGCCCTGGTCGATGGTATCGCCAGAGTAAAGCGGATGTTCGGCTGATGGGCAGTCTCGCCTCTCTCTACCAGGATCTCATTCTCGACCACAACCGCTCACCTCGGAACTATCGGGTATTGCCTGATGGCAATCGGAAAGCCGAAGGGCACAATCCCCTCTGTGGGGATCGGTTGACGGTCTGGCTACGCATGGCCGACGATCGCATCGACGACGCCGCGTTCCAGGGCTCCGGATGCGCCATCTCCAGAGCATCGGCCTCACTGATGACGGCGGCAATCAAGGGCAAGACCAAGGACGAAGCCAAAGACCTCTACAATCGATTTCATCGATTGGTGACCGGGTTGCTGGAGCCCGACCAGGTGGAAGCGTTGGGCAAGCTGGCGGCATTCGGCGGTGTCTCGGCATTCCCTGCTCGGGTGAAGTGCGCCACGCTCTCGTGGCACGCACTCAAGGCCGCTCTGGAACAACCCGATTCGGTGGTCACGACGGAATAGTCCACTGCCTGAGTGACCTCGATCTCCAACCACTTCGACTCTGAGGAAAGTTCATGCCGTACAACCCTGCACTCGTGGCTCCCATGCGGGCTGAGGTGACCCGGCTCGGGGCCAAGGAGCTCACCAGCGCCGCTGACGTCGATGCCGCGCTGGGAGACCAGCGGGGCACCATGCTGGTATTCGTCAATTCGGTCTGCGGCTGCGCGGCCGGCAACGCCCGTCCTGCCCTCGCTCTCGCTCTGCAGCATTCGTTACTGCCGCAGCAGGTGGTCACGGTGTTCGCCGGCCAGGACCTCGACGCTGTTGCGCGAGCTCGTCAATACTTCGCGGACTATCAGCCGAGCAGCCCGTCCATGGCGCTCCTGCGCGATGGCGAGGTGGTGCACTTCGTCCACCGCCATCAGATCGAAGGGCGTTCCCCCCAATCGATCGCGGCCAACCTTACCGCCGCTTTCAACAAGTACTGCGGCGCAACGGTCTAGAGCAATGACTCCAGGACACATCTTCCACCCCGGTCATGCCGAGCTTCACGGCATCACGGTGGTGGTGGAGACGCATGGTCCCACGACCTATGTCGGCCGCTATGACCGGGAAGACGAAGCGGGCGTGCACATGCTCGATGTGGGGATTCACGAAGGGTCACTCGATATGCCGAAGGAAGAGTATCTCCGTCGCAGCGCAAAATTCGGGGTCCGCAGCGAGCACAAGCATCTGATTGTTCCCTCCCAGCAAGTGGCTCGGATCACTCGCCTCGGCGAGCTCGCGTAGGGGAAGGAGTTCCCCGATGAGCGATCGCCACGACGTCATCGTCATCGGTGGAGGGCACGCCGGCGCCGAAGCGGCAATGCTGGCAGCCCGCCGCGGTGCGCGCACGCTGTTGCTCACCCAGCATCTGGAAACTATCGGCCAGATGTCCTGCAATCCCGCGATCGGGGGCATCGCCAAAGGCACGATCGTACGCGAGATCGATGCATTGGGTGGAATCATGGGGCGCGCGACCGATCTGGCGCGCATCCAGTTCCGAATGCTGAATCGCTCCAAGGGTCCGGCTGTGTGGTCACCCCGAGCCCAATGCGACCGGGGCCTCTACCGCCGCGCCGTCCGCACCCTGCTCGAAGCCAATCCCCTGATCGAATTCCGCCAGGGAACTGCTGCCGCGTTCAAGATGGCAGGAGAATGTATAGATGGTGTCATAACACTGGATGGTGAGGAGTATCGCGCTCAGGCAGTTGTCGTAACGGCCGGGACCTTCCTCCGCGGTAGAATACACATGGGGCTAGCTCACCAGACGGCTGCTGGCCGCGCAGGTGAGGCGCCGGCGGTTGAGATAGCAGAAGCTCTTGAGGCTGCTGGGCTTACGATACAGCGCTTCAAGACAGGAACTCCGCCTCGGATAGACGGCCGCACCGTCGATCTGGGTCAGCTGGAGCGCCAAGGCGGAGACCCGGAAAGCTACTGGTTTTCGCATTTTGTCCAGAGTCGCCATCCGGATCAGCGGCCGTGCTACCTGACCTACTCGGGGCCCAAACTCCGGGAGATCGTCGAGCGTCACCTCAAACAGTCCGCACTCTATGGGGGAGCGATCGCCGGCAGAGGGCCCCGGTACTGCCCCTCGATCGAGGATAAAATCGTCAAGTTCCCTGGAGCGGCTCGGCACCAGGTGTTTCTTGAGCCCGAGGGTCTGGACACGACCGAGATGTACGTGAATGGGCTCTCCACCTCACTCCCAGCCTCAGTCCAGTTGGAGTTTTTGTCGAGCCTTCCCGGGCTTAAGAATGTCAGGATGACCAGACCCGGCTACGCGATTGAGTACGATTTCTTCCCTCCGACCCAGCTCACCTCGACGCTCGAGTCAAAGGCCATCCCCGGGCTTTTCTTTGCCGGCCAGGTAAATGGCACGACCGGATACGAGGAGGCTGCGGCCCAGGGCGTCGTCGCCGGGTTGAATGCAGCCGGGAAGGCGCTTGAGCTCGAACCGGGATGGATTGCGCGGAGTGACGGCTTTATCGGAGTCCTGGTCGACGACCTGGTGAGCCGAGGAGTGGATGAGCCGTACCGACTGTTCACCTCGAGGTCGGAGTACCGCCTGCTCCTCAGGCAAGACAACGCGCTCCGCCGCCTGCATCCCCTCGCCTCGCAGCTCCACCTCCTCAGTCAAGAGGAATGCCGGTCCGCTGAGTCCCGCCTAGCCGCCGAGGACCGGGTGCGAGATCTGGCCGAATCGACGTCGGTGTCGCCGGAAACCGGAAATGGAGTTCTAGCGAGCTTGGGCTCAGCCGCCATCCGCGAGCCAGTTCGCATTGCTGACTTGGCCCGCCGACCTGAGGTGCCACTTGCCGAGTTGCTGAGTGCTACCGGCTTACAGGTGGATTCCGAGCGGATCGAGTGGGCGAACATCGAGCTGAAATACGCTGGCTACATGGCCAAGGAAAGAGCCGCTGCTGATCGTGTCGGCCGGATGGAAGACTTTAAGATTCCCAGCGAGCTGGAGTACCGAAGTATTAGCTCACTCTCGAGCGAAGCCCGGGAGAAACTAGGCAAAGTCCGGCCGACCTCTCTGGGCCAAGCCAGTAGGATACCTGGGGTATCGCCGAGCGACATTCAGAACCTCATTGGAGCTGTCCTGAGACTTCGGGCAGTTCCGGTGGTTTCACGTGAAACGGGGCACATCGCTTGAGGAACAGTTTCACGTGAAACGCAGCGGCTCCCACCCGGCCGCCTCCATCCTTCCTCTGAAATTGGCAACTGCTTCGTCTCCTTCCATCAAACATCTCCCGCGCGCCTCATCCTCATGCAAACTGACTCCCGTTCGCGCGGGGGACGTGATTTAGTCTGAGGGTTTATGGTTTGTTGAAACTCCGAGGGGATTATTCGCCGCAGGAGATTGCATGGCAGAGGCAAACTCCTATATTCGTGCGTCCGCCCGACGGGCCCCCCACCACACGAAAATAAAGTTACGCAGCGATATCTCTGGAATAGGTTGCGAGCTTTAAACTTAGAGGCGCAGACGTCCATGGCCCAAGTTATAGCGATAGCAAACCAGAAGGGTGGTGTAGGCAAGACCACGACCGCAGTGAACCTCGCAGCATCCCTGGCAATCGCCGAACGGCGGACTCTACTCCTGGATTCAGATCCGCAAGGAAACGCGACGAGTGGCGTGGGGGTCGCGAAGGAAACTGTGGAGCTTTCACTGTATGACTCCCTGGTGGAAGGGCAGCCCCCCGGTGAGGCAGTACTCCCGATTTCCGCGCTGCCTTTTCTCTCGGTGCTTCCAGCGACGCAGGATCTGGTCGGCGCCGAGCTTCAACTGGTGGAAAGAGGGGGCCGGGAAGCAATCCTTCGAGGCATACTCGATCAGCTGCAAGATTCCTATGACTATATCATCATTGATTGCCCTCCATCACTTGGTCTGCTCACACTCAACGTCCTGACTGCAACAAATGGCGTCGTTATTCCTATCCAGTGCGAGTATTACGGATTGGAGGGAATATCGCAGCTTCTTAACACTGTCAGGTTAGTGCAACAGAACTTCAACCCCGGCCTTGCCATCAATGGGGTTCTTCTGACCATGTACGACTCCCGCCTCAACCTGTGCCGGCAGGTCGCCGAAGATGCCAAGGAGTACTTCGGCGCTAAGGTATTCGGCACTCCGATTCCGAGGAATGTGCGGCTGGCTGAGGCGCCGAGCTTTGGGAAACCGATCCTCTTATATGATGTCCAATCGGTGGGGGCCAAGAGCTACCTGGCCGTAGCGCAGGAGTTATTGCGCAGAATAGAGAGCCCGGGCGCCACAATAGTTCAGCCAGTCGCGGTCGACCACGGCAGTGAAGCAGAGACTGCGATTCATCACGGTAGTGACGCAGAGATGAGCACAGTATCAAGTCAGCTTAGCGCCAGTGAAGACGACAGGTCGGCGGCGGCGGGTACTCCTAGCCCTACGGAGAGCGCTGCGGCCCCGGATATTCCAGCTCCCGGGCCCACTTCTGAGCCGGAGCCGCTCCCGGAGGTAACAACACATGAGTGAGACCAAGCGCTTAGGCCGCGGGCTCGAGGCCCTGCTGGGGTCGGTGTCGCGGGATCAGGCCCAGGCTTCTGGGTCACTACGAGAACTCCCCGTCAGTACTGTGACTCCCAATCCGTTTCAGCCGCGCTCCCATATCGATGAGACCGAGTTGGCGGAGCTAACCGCTTCGATCGAGGCGTCGGGTCTTCTCCAGCCGGTGATCGTCCGGCCCCGGAATGGAAAGTATGAGTTGATCGCCGGGGAGCGGCGTTGGCGCGCTGTGCAACGTCTGGGGTGGCCAAGGATCCCGGCGGTAGTAAAAGACGTCGATGACCCGACGCTTCTCACCCTGGCCTTGATCGAGAATCTGCAGCGGGACGACCTGAGTCCCATCGAAGAAGCCGCCGGATACCAACGCCTGGGCGAGGAGTTCGAGTTGGCGCAGGCGGAGATCGCCCGACTGGTCGGGCGAGATCGCTCCACCATCGCCAATCTGCTCCGCCTGCTGAAGTTGCCGGAGGAGATCAAGAAGCTGATTCAGGAGGGAGAGCTCTCCGAGGGGCATGCCAGGGCAATACTGGCCGTCGGGGACGAAGCCCAGCAGTTAACTCTTGCCCGACAGGCGGTGGAGCAGGGCTGGTCGGTGCGTGAGCTGGAGAATAGAACCCGGGCCCACACCCCCGCTCGAGCTCCCGCCTCGCAGGGGATCGCGCCGCAGACTAGGCCTCCGCAGAAGTCACCCAGCGCCGATATTCGCCGAGTGGAGGATGCTCTTCGGAAGCGTCTGGGTACCGATGTCCGGGTGACCTCCCGCCGGCGGGGCCGAGGCTTCTTGAGCATCAGCTATTACTCGAACGACGATCTGGCTCGGGTGCTCGAGCTGATTCTGGGTGAGCCTTTCGCGGGATGAAAAAGCGGAAACGGTCGCGTTCCGTCACCCTGGTGATCCAGCGGGACGGCACCACCAGGACGCGAACGATCCGGGTTCCTATCTGGACACTGCGGGTGGGTAGCTGGCTCTTGGGCCTGGCCCTGGTAGCCGTGGCCCTGGTCACCGCGCTGTATGGTCCGTTGGTGGCGGCGGCAGCCCGGGTACCCGGGATGGAGCGCGAGTTAGGGCGCCTCCGTGCCGAGAATACTAGGGTGCGTGAGTTGTCGGCCGCTCTGGATAGTGCCGAGTCCCGGTATTCCCAGGTGAGGCAGATGATGGGTGGCGAGATCGTGCGGGATCCGGTAGCCAAGTCCTCGCAGCTTCCGGTGGCGCCGCCAATCCGCGCTCGACTCGCTTCGCTGCCGGACACAGCAACTGGCTTGAGTGTGCCGAGACACTGGCCTCTAGATGAACCGGGCTACATAACTCGGGGGCAACTCAAGGCAACCTCCCGAAACGAAGCGCACCCAGGGCTTGACATTGCCGTGGCAGTCGGGAGTCTGGTGCGCGCGTCCGGGGGCGGCACGGTGAAAGAGAGTGGAGAAGATCCGGAGTATGGGCTCTTCGTTCTACTAGAGCACCCAGATCAATATCAAACAATGTACGGCCACTTATCCCGCATCTTGGTGACACTTAATTCAACAGTTGCTCCAGGACAGGTCATTGGGCTCAGCGGAAATAGTGGCAGGTCTACAGCCCCCCATCTTCACTTTGAAATACGGCAGCAGGGGAGCTCATTAGACCCCTTGACCTATGTAAAGGAGACCCGCTGATGGGGATTTTCTCGAGCCCAGCCCGAGACGAGCAGGGCAACGAGTTGAAGCGCCGTCGAACGGACCAGATTCCCTTCTCGATTATAGCCAGCGATATGACAGTAATTGGCGACTTGGAGACAGAAGGGGTGGTGCGGGTGGAGGGCCGAGTCCGGGGAACGGTGCGTGCGGGCACCCAGGTCCTGGTTGCGTCCGGGGCTGTTATCGAAGGCGATCTCCACGCGCAGGAGGCCGTGATTGCGGGGCAAGTCAGCGGAGCCATTCACGCCCATGAGCGGGTGGAGCTCCAGGCGACGGCCCTGGTGGCAGGGGACATTCTGACGCCGCGAATCTCTATAATAGAAGGCGCCAGGATAACCGGAGAAGTCAAAATGGACTCCAACATGGAGGCACAGGCGGTCGGGACTTCCCACAAATAGTTGATAATTCACCTAAGTGTGTGGAAACGAAAACTTTGAACCACACTCTCCCGCGCTGAACGGTGCAATTTCCCGCACTCGGCCGCTCCAGCGCACTGCTGAATCCTCATTGGCGCCACGCTGCCCTTATGATGGCGCTTCTTTCCTGCTCCCCCAATCCGTCAACCCGTACCCCTGGATCGTTTCGCGTCGGCCTCATAACCCCTGGCTCCGTCGCCGACGCCGCCTGGAATGCGGGAGCCTTCGCCGGACTCGAGCGGGTCCGGGATTCCCTCAAGGTCCAGGTCAGCCACGTGGAGGCCCGCACCCCAGCGGAGCAGATCGACGCCCTCCGAGCCTATGCGGTCCAGGGCTATGACGTGGTCTTCGCCCACGGGTTCGAGTTTCAGGACGCCGCCGAGCGGGTATCGTCTTCCTACCCGCACACCGCGTTCATCGTCACGTCGGGGCGCCGGGCCCGAGGCAACGTCTCACCTCTAATCTTCCGATTGGAGGAGGCCAGCTACCTGGCCGGCATCGTGGCCGGCGGGCTCAGCAAGACCGGAGTCCTCGGCTTCATCGGAGGCATCGAGCTGCCGCCCATCGAAGCTGCCTACCAGGGCTGGGTGAACGGGGGCCGATCGGTCCGCCCGGACCTTCGAACGCGGGTGGTGTACCTAAACAGCTTCGATGATGTCGCCGCAGGCCGCGAGGCGGCATTGGCCCTGATGGAAGCCGGGGCCGACATGTTCCACCACAACGCGGACGCGGCTGCGCTCGGATTGTTCCAGGCTGTGAAGCAAAGACCCGGCGTCTACGTCTTCGGGGCCAATGGGGACCAGGCGGCCCTGGCTCCGGGGCACGTGCTGGGCAGCGCCGTGATTGATCTGCCCCATGCCTTTCTCCTGGTGGTCTCCGAGATCCTACGAGGCGGGTTCGTTCCCCACGTCGAGGCCTTTGGGCTCGAGAGCAAAGTCGTGCGATACGTACCCACACCCGCCCTGGACCGCCTGGTTCCCGATAAGCTCAAGCGTCGCCTGGCCGCGGCGGCCGATTCGATCGCCAAGGGTACGCTGCTGGCGGCACCCCGACCCAGATCAATGGAGGCTCGGGCGCCCGGCAGCCGAGGGCGGTCACCGGTGGAAGACAAGTCGTGACCCAGCTAAGCGACATCACGGAGTACTTAGACCAGTATCTCCGGATCCATGAGGTCCCGGACGAAACCAACGCGGTGAACGGGCTTCAGGTCGAAAACAGCGGGACGGTCGGGAAGATCGTGGCGGCGGTGGATGCTTCCCAGGCGACTATTGATGGCGTCGCTGCGTCGATCGACGCAGACACTCCTCCGCCACTCCTTCTGGTTCACCACGGTCTTTTCTGGGATGGCAACGTGCCGGTCACCGGCCGCAGATACCGGCGGCTGTCGGCGCTGCTGGACCACGATGTTCCCCTGTATGCTGCCCATATCCCGCTGGACGTTCACCCGGAAGTCGGCAACAACGCGGTGCTGGCCGAGCGGCTCGGTATCCAGGTCGACGGCTGGTTCGGCAGCTATCGCGGCATTGCCATGGGGGTATGGGGTGAGGCGCCCGGCAGCCTGGCCAACCGGAAGCTCCTGGCCCAGGAGCTCGATCGAGTGCTCCACACCCTGAAGGGCAGCACCACCCTGATTCCAGGTGGCCCGGCGCGCCCCACCCGCATCGGCATCATCACCGGAGCTGCTGGAAACATGCTCGCCCAGGCGCGGGATGCTGGTATCGATACCTTCATCACCGGTGAGGGGCCCCATCATACCTACTTCGACGCGATGGAGGGGGGACTCAACCTTCTGTACGCCGGCCACTATGCCACCGAGACACTGGGAGTCCAGGCCCTGGCCTCCCACCTGGCGGATCGGTTCGACCTGGAATGGGAGTTCCACGATCACCCCACCGGACTCTGACTGAAGTGGCGCCAGTCCTCGAGCTTGTCGGCATCCACAAACGATTCGGCTCCGTTCAGGCTCTCCGCGGAGCCGATTTTGTACTCACGCCTGGTGAGGTGCAGGCGCTCCTGGGAGAGAACGGCGCCGGCAAGACCACGCTCATGCACATCGCGTACGGGCTGGTGCGGCCCGACGCAGGCGAGGTCCGGGTGGACGCAGCGCCCCGTCTCATTGCCTCGCCGGGCCAGGCCCGTCGCCTCGGGATTGGCATGGTCCACCAGCATTTCACTGCCGTGCCGGCGCTGACCGTCGCCGAGAACATCGCGCTGGCCGCCGGATGGTCGGGGCATCCGCGTCAACTCCGGCTGCGCTCCGAAGCTCTTACCGACCGGCTGGGGCTTCCGTTGGATTCGGACCAGCGGGCGGGACGGCTCTCGGTGGTGCTGAAGCAGAGGCTCGAGATCGTAAAGGCATTGGCGGGCGATCCCCGAATCCTGCTGCTGGACGAGCCAACCGCCGTGCTCGCCCCCGCCGAGGCCGAGGAGCTGCTCGGCGTGATCCGCCGATTTGCCCAGTCAGGGGGATCCGCGGTGCTGATTACACACAAGCTCGACGAGGCGCTGCGGGCGGCAGACCGGGTGACGGTCCTGCGCCAGGGCACGGTCACTCATACCGGATCGCCGGCCAGCCAGACGATCGACTCTCTCGCTCGCGCGATGATCGGCGCTGCCCCCGACCTCCCGCTCGTCTCCTCAGTGTCCGGCCGTCACCGCGCAATTGCTCCGTCGTCGGGCCGAGTGCTGGTCCGGCTGGATGCGCTGGAGGTCTCCCGGGAAAGCGGCTACGGGATTGCCGTGAAGCATGGCGCACTGGTAATTCGTGCCGGCGAGATCGTCGGGGTGGCCGCGGTGGAAGGGAACGGGCAGCGTGAGCTCCTGCGTGCGATAGCCGGCCGGCTGCTCCCGCTTCGAGGGAGACTGGAGGTAGAACGTCCCATCGGGTTCATCCCTGAAGACCGAACGTCGGAGGGGCTGATCCCTGACATGAGCCTCACCGAAAATGTCGCCCTGGGGTGGAATGACGGCGCTCCCTGGATCCATCGCGGCCGGATCCGGTGGCGGGAAGCCCGGAACCAAACCGCCGACCTGCTGCGTGACTTCGAAGTGCTTGCCACCAGTCCGGACACCAAGGCCGGCGCATTGAGTGGCGGCAACCAGCAGAAGCTCATCGTTGCCCGGGAGTTGGCCCGCATCCCCGCGGTTCTGGTAGCCGAAAACCCCACCAGAGGCCTCGATGTCAGCGCCACCGCCTCGATTCACGCCCGCATTCGGGCGGCCGCGGGCCGCGGTGCCGCGGTGCTGTTCCACTCCAACGATCTCGACGAGGTCCTGCATCTGGCCCAGCGGGTCGTGGTCATGTCGCGGGGACTGCTGACCGAAGCACCGGCCAGCGCCTCGCGGGCCGAGATCGGCAGGATGATGCTTCGCACGGAGGCTCCCGGGTGATCCGGATCTGGTGGGGATTGCTGGCCATTCTCCTGGGGCTCGCCGTACTGGCGGGCTGGCTGGAGGCCATGGGCTTCGATGCGCCACTTGCTCTCGGGGCACTGTGGACCGGCGCATTCGGTTCCTGGTACAACTTCACCTCCGCGACGCTGGTGCGCTCGGTGCCGCTGATCCTGATCGGGCTCGGCATTGCCACGGCGTTTCGCGGCGGCGCATTCAACATCGGGGCCGAAGGACAGTTCTACGCCGGCGCCATCGCAGCCACCTGGGTGGGACTGCACGTCACTGCGGGGCCGGGCGTGCTTGCGCTGATCCTGCTCCTCCTCACCTCCGCCATTGCGGGAGCGGCATGGGTCGCGGTGCCGGTCTGGCTCAAGCTGCGCTTCGGGGTGATCGAGGTGATCAGTACGCTGCTGCTCAACTTCGTGGCCGAGGCGCTGGTCAGTCTGCTGGTGCAGGGGCCGCTGCAGGAACACTCGGGGATATACCCTCAGAGCGATCTCATCCTCGACACGGCTCGCCTCCCGCTTATCGGTGGACGGCTGCATGCCGGGTTTCTACTGGCTGTGGCCGGGGTCCTCGTCCTATGGTATATGTTTGCCAGAACCTTGTGTGGCTTTCGGCTCCGCGCGGTGGGGCTGAACCCTCGCGCCGCCGAAGTGAGCGGCAGCATCGACAGCTCCAAAATGGCGGCCACTGCACTGCTCTGTTCCGGTGCGCTCGCGGGTCTTGCCGGAGGAGTTGAGCTGAGCGGCGTGAGCTACGCATTGTACCAGAACCTCTCGCCCGGCTACGGGTTTACCGGCATCGCCGTCGCCCTGCTTGGGGGACTCCACCCGGTCGGCGTGCTGATCAGCGGCATCTTCATCGCCGCCCTGGAAGCCGGAGCCGGGGCCATGCAACGCGATGCCGGGGTCCCGTCCGTCGCCGTCTACGTGGTCGAAGCCATCATCATCGTAGTCGCTGCCCTCGCGGCGACACCGAAGGGCGGCCTGATGACTACTCAGGTGATCCGGCGCATTCGCCCCCGAGTCGCGAGGGCCCGAGCCTGATGGATCCTCTGCTGCTCCTGACCGGGTTTCTCGCCGCGGCGGTTCGAGTGGCCACACCGCTTCTCTTCGCTGCCACCGGAGAGACGCTGACCGAGCGGTCGGGGGTGATCAACCTGGGGGTCGAAGGGCAGATGCTGGCCGGTGCGCTGGCTGCCGCACTCGGCGCCTCCGCCTGGGGGCCGTGGGGTGGCCTCGTGGCCGGTATGGTTGCTGGCATGGTGATCGCCGCCGGTTTCGCGGTACTGGCCATCGGCGTGCGGGCAGACCAGATCATCGTCGGTACCGCGGTTACCCTCGCGGCCGTGGGCCTGACCGGCACGATCTACCGGCAGGCATATGGAGTGGAGGGCGCCGGCCTCAGCATCCCCACGTTCTCGTCGCTGCCGTTGCCGGGACTGTCCCGGATCCCGGTGCTCGGTCCCGCGCTGTTCGACCAACCGGTGCCGACCTATCTCGCCGTTGTGGGGCTGCCTCTGATCTGGTGGGGACTCTTTCGCACCCGTTCGGGGCTGGCCTTACGGGCTACGGGTGAGGCCGCCGCAATGGCGCGAGCGGTCGGGGTGAGGACCGGCCTGGTTCGCACTATCGCCACCGTCGTGGGCGGAGGCTTCTCGGGACTGGGAGGGGCGACCCTGGTCCTGGCTCAGGTCGGCACGTTCACCGAGCGGATGACCGCCGGCCGCGGATTCCTGGCTATCGCTATTGTGGTGCTGGGCCGCTGGCACCCGATCGGGGTGGCTTTGGCGGCCCTGCTCTTCGGCCTGGCAACAGCACTCCAGTTCCTGTTCCAGGCGCTGGGAGTGCAGGCTCCCTACCAGCTCTTCCTCATGTTGCCGTACCTGCTCACGCTGCTGGCCCTGGCGGGCGCGGTTGGCCGGGTACGCGCTCCGGGTGACCTGGGGCGCTGACTCCGTCGCCGGCCGCCGCAGCCAGGGTGGCTCGCGTCCCCACGATCAGCTCCCGAATTCTGGCTTTCAATGCGGGCACATCATCCAGCGTCATTCCCGCGGTCTCGACCGGCGGCAGCACTCGAACCTCCGCCGCCGAGCGGCCGAACCGCCAGCCGTGCTTGGGCAGCGCCGTGGCGGTGCCGGAGAGGGCGAGCGGCAGAATGGGCACGCCGGCCTCGATGGCCAGCCGGAAGGCACCATCTTTGAATGGGAGCAGCTCCGCGGTCTTGGAGCGAGTACCTTCGGGGAAAATCATGACCGATACCCGTCGCCGCAGCACCTCCCGACAGCGTTCCATTGCCTCGACCGCGCTGGGCCCGAAGCCTCGCTTGACCGGAATGTCTCCCGCCAGCCACATCATCCAGCCCATCACCGGAATCCGAAACAGCTCGGCCTTGGAGAGCCACTTCATTTCCCAGGGCAGATGGCTGATCAGCAGAATGTCGGCAAAGGATTCGTGATTGGATACGACGACGAAGGGGCGTCTCGGGTCGGGCGGGAGCTGGCCGGAATAGCGGAAGCGCCACAGCGGGTTGAGCGCCGCCATGACCGGGCCGATGCGGCGAAAAAGGTAGCCAGTGAGATAGCGCCCCTTGTCGAAGGGAGCAGCGAGGATCCGGAGCACGATCATGAGCGGAAACCAGAGCAGGATGCAGAGCACCAGGACCGTCCAGGCCCACACCGACAGAATTGATTGCCAGAGGCGCGACATGCTGCTCTATTCCGGGCTGAGGACGTCGACAGTCGCTAACCTACTGCAAGCCGGGACGGAGGGACAAGGGTGAGTAACGGCACATCCGCGTTCGAGCCAGACGTCCCGGAGCCAACCCCCGCAGCCGATCAAGCTGATGCCCAGCCCGATATCGGCAAGCTGGGCGAGGCGCTCCGAGAAAGAATCGAGATCCGTTCCGTTGCTACCACAGGTCTCTTCGTCCTGGCGGCGTTTTACACTCTGTATTTCGCGAAGGCATTTTTCCTTCCCATTGTCCTCGCAGTACTCCTCGACTTCCTCCTGAGCCCGCTGATTCGCGGGCTCAAGCGTGCTCGGATCCCCGAGCCGGTGAGCGCAGCGCTGGTGATCATCGCGCTCCTGGGAGCGGCCGGCATCACTGTGTACGGATTGATAGGGCCAGCCAAGGAGTGGGCGGGCCGGCTGCCGGCGAGCATGCGCAAGGCCGAGGACCGGCTGCGCACGCTGCGCGGACCAGTGGAACAGGTGAGCAAGACGGCGGAGCAGGTGGAAAAGGCCACCACGGTGGACAAGCCGGAAACTCAGGAGGTGGTGGTCAAGGGACCGTCGCTCACCGAGCGACTCTTCGGAACCACGCAGACCATCATCGCCAGCATGGTAGAGGTCATCATCCTGCTCTACTTCCTGCTCGCCGTAGGGGATCTCTTTCTTCAGAAGCTGATCAAGGTCCTGCCCCAGTTCCGGGACAAGAAAAAGGCAGTCACCATCGCCCGGGAGACCGAGGCATCCATCTCCACCTACCTGGTTACCGTCACGCTCATGAACGTCGGCCTCGGCATCACCGTGGCCCTGGCGATGTTCCTGTTGGGAATGCCCAACCCGCTTCTGTGGGGAGCCATGGCTGCAGTGGTTGAGTTTGTTCCCTACCTGGGGGCGACGGCTTTGGTTGCGGTGCTGACCCTTGCCGGTCTGGTGGCATTCGAACAAGTGGGTCATGCCCTGCTGGTGCCCGCCACCTACCTGGGCGTCAACATACTGCAGTCCCAATTCATCTATCCTCTGGTCCTGGGGCACCGGCTGACCCTGAATCCGGTGGCGATCCTGGTTGGGCTGGTGTTCTGGTGGTGGATCTGGGGCATCCCGGGAGCATTTCTGGCGGTGCCACTGCTCGCGACCTTCAAGATCTTCTGCGATCACATCGAGGCGCTGGCGCCGATCGGCGAGTTCCTGGGACGCTGAGTCGTGCCGGCCGATCGTCTGACCCTGGAAGAGCGCGCCGCGCTTGGCGGTCTCGCCGCCATGCCCGCCTGCGACTTGGTGCGACTCTACCGCCCGGATAGCTCTGGCCTGGCCGCTCTGGTTCGGACCGTCGTACTCGTTCTGAGCGGCAACCGCGCCGTGGCATTGGGGCACCATGTGTTTCTTCCCCAGAGCTGCAGCCGGGACCTCGCGGTTCTCGCCCACGAGCTGACTCACTGCTGCCAGTATCACGAATGGGGGCCCCTGCGCTACTACAGCCGGGGCGCCGTGGCCCAGCTGCGGCACCTGCTGTACCGCTGGGGAATCGGCGCCAGTCCTTATGGCTACCAGGTGGAGCCGGGCAAGCCGTTCAGCGCATATGGAATGGAGCAGCAGGGGCAGATCGTAGAGGATTGCTTCAGAGGCTATCCCGCGGCGCAGGCCATTTCACCCTTCCGGCCCGGCTCGTCCGGCAGACCTCAGGGAACTCCATCGGCTTGAGGGCTGTGGTCCTGGCTCTCCGGCAACTTGTCCTCCCACAGCGCGAGCACGTTGCCGTCCGGATCCGTCACCATCGCCATGATCCCCCACGACTGCTGGGTCGGCTCGGTGGCAAAGCGGACGCCCCGATCGTGCAGCTGCCCGCAGTAGTGCAGCAGGTTGGGGACAAAGAGGGTGATTCCGGTATGACGCCCGACCAGGGACTTCGCATCCGGATGGACCGCAGGATGTACGCTGACGTGAGTGTCTCCCTCGAGAAACTCGGCGCCAAAGGAGCCCTGCCGGGTAACCGGAAGGTCCAGGGCGTCCCGGTAGAATTCAATGGCCCTACCGATATCGTTGACGAAGATGGCCACACTGTGCAGGGAAGGTCGAATAGGCGGCATTTCAACGCACCAGGTTGAGCACCAGCTGGGCGACAATCACGCCCAGCGCGATCACGCCGGCCAGGAGCAGGAGGAGCGCCACACCCACCAGAAGCACCACCCGACGGCTGCTTCTCCTGGTGGATACCGGCCGCTCGAGGTGGGACTCCAGCAATCCGATGTTCCGAATGTTGGACTTCCAGCCCGCATCGAACAGGTCGCCGAGCAGAGGAACTTCGCCCACGATGGTATCCAACGCCACGTTGCCCAGCATCCGCATCAGGGTCGCCTGGGAGACTCCCATGCGAGCGGCCTGAAAGACTATAAACATCGAGAAGATGGCGCCGACGGCATCGCCGATTCCGGGGACGAGGCCGATGATGGCATCGATCCCGAACCGGTATCGGGTGCCGGGAACCTGGAATGCGGTATCGAGCAGCCGCGCCAGGGTTCGCAGCCGTTCCACGCCCGGCTCCCGAGTTCCTACCAGCGGCTCCGAGCTGCGGGCTCGAATGGGGCTCGACATCACCGGCCCCGGAAGCGACTGATGAGGTTGAGAGCCAGAGTCAGCAGCAGCGACAGCAACACCATGGAGACGATCGGCACGTAGACCCGCACGCCCTCGCGCTCGATCCGGATGTCTCCCGGAAGTCGGCCGAACCAGCTCAGCGCGCCGGACCAGACGGCCAGACCGATGAGGACGATGAACAGCCCGCCGATCACGAGGATCGGCCCGAGCGAAGGCGTGGTCACCGGAACACCGCCTGCCGGACGGCGTGGATGTAGTCGGTATAGGCCGGCTCCAGTCCCGCGGCACGCACATCGGACGCGATCTGGCCCCGGTGATATGCGGAGTGAATCACGATGTGGGTCAGGATGTCCTCGACCCTGCTGGTCCAGGCTTCGCCCTTCGAGTTGATGTAGCTGACCTCACGGCTCAGCGGATTGGCCCAGCCTGCAAGGTTAGCGGTCAATCGGCGAGAGAGGTCTTTCTGGCGCTCCTCGCAGTCCGCGATCGAAAGGTCGGGCCAAACCGGAAGCGGCGACGGCCTCCCCTCCATGCGCGACAGCCACAGCAGCTCGGCCGCGATGATGTGGCCCATCCACCTGAGGCTCCTGGCCGGCGCGCCTTGCCGAGGCAGGGACTGCAGCGTTTCCTGATTGGCCCACACGTCGTACCGAAGCAGTCGCTGGAGATCGATCATGAGAAGGCGGCCCGGAAGTTTCGCCGCATGCCCTTGAGGCCGGCCCGCGCCAGCGGCGTATGGCCGAACTGCTCGGCGAACTCTGCTTCGGTCATATCCTCGTAGAGCCCTGGCTCTTTGCCGGCCAGCGGTGAACCGCGCCCAAACTCAGGAATTCTGGTAGGCTGGGCGAAGCGGTGATTCCAGGGACAGACGTCGTTGCAGATGTCGCAGCCGAAGGCATAACCCTCGAGCTTTCCTGCGAGCTCCTCGGGGATGGGGCCCTTCTGCTCGATGGTGAGATAGGAGATGCACCGGGTCGCGTCGAGCACCCTCGGCTCTACGAACGCCTCGGTGGGGCAGGCATCGAGACAGCGGGTGCAGCTGCCGCAGCGGTCGGCCTCGAACGGGTCGTCGTGCGGCAGCGCGAGATCGGTGAACACCGAGCCGATGAAGACGAAGGAGCCATGCACCGGGCTCACCAGCATGGTGTTCTTTCCGATCCAGCCGAGCCCGGCCCGCTGGGCCAGCTCGCGCTCGGGAACCGGACCGGCATCGACATAGCTCCGGGCCAGGGTCGCGCCGCTCTGGAGCAGGAACTCCGCCAACCGGTCCAGCCGGCGCCGGGTGACCCGGTGATAGTCCTCGCCCCGGGCGTACTTGGCGACTCGAGGGGCCGAGCAGTCGCTCTCTTGATCGGGACTGTAGTAGTTGTCGAGCACCACGACCACCGAGCGCGCCTCCGGCAGGATCAGGCCGGGATCCTTCCGCCGGCGGGCCTGCCGGTGGAGATAGCGCATGGTGCCGGCGTAGCCCTTGGCCAGCCACCGGTCCAGGCGATCGCCGTGGGCGGTCGGTCCCGGGTGAGTGATGCCGCAGGCGACGAACCCAAGCTCGCCGGCGCGCGCCTTGATGTTCCAGGCGAGACTCATGGCGCCGCGGCTGGAACTCTCGCCGACGGCTCTTTCGCGGCACTCATCGGCATCGGGGGAACAGCGCAGGGTGTCTCGCCGGCGATGAGCCGGGCGCCCCGGCCGTAGGTGATATAGGACCAGGCCCACTGGATCATCACCAGCACCCGGTTGCGGAACCCGATCAGGTAGAAGATGTGAACGAAGGTCCAGGTCAGCCACGCGAGCAGTCCGCCAAAGTGCAGCTTCCAGATGTCGGCCACCGCGCGGCCGCGGCCGATCACGGCGAGCTGGCCCTTGTCCCAATAATGAAAGGCGCGGCGCGGCTGTCCGGCCAGATCGCACTCGATAGTGCGGGCTGCGTATTCTCCCATCTGGATGGCAGCCGGGCAGATCCAAGGTATGGGCCCGCCCTCCTGATGGTTAAACACTGCCGCGTCGCCCAACACGAAGATCTCCGGGTGTCCCGGGATGGTGCAGTCAGGCTCCACGATGGCGCGGCCCACCTTATCGAGGGGTGTGCCGAGGGACTTGAGAATGGGACTGGCGGCATTCCCCGCGGCCCAGATCACCGTCTGGGTGGGGATGGTCCAGTTGGCCGCGGTGACGAATCCGGGACGGATGTCGGTGACCAGCGTCTCGGTGCGCACCTCTACTCCGAGGCGGCGCAGATCGAGCTTGGCTTTGTCGCTCAGGCTGGGAGGGTAACTGGGCAGCAGCCGGGGTCCGCCCTCCAGCAGCATCACCGTCGCCTCCCCCGGGTCGATGTGGCGGAAGTCCCGCCGCAGCGCAAAGCGGCGGAGCTCCGCCACGGCGCCGGCCATCTCCACTCCGGTGGCTCCGCCTCCCACCACCACGAAAGTGAGATAGGCATGGCGGCGAACCGGATCGCTCTCCCGCTCGGCGCGCTCGAAGGCGAGCAGCACCCGCTGCCGGATTTCGCTGGCGTCTTCCAGGCTCTTGAGCCCGGGCGCCAGGCGCTCCCACTCGTCGTGACCAAAGTAGGAATGGTGTGCGCCGGTGGCGACCACGAGATAGTCGTAGGCCGTGCTGGAGCCGTCGGTGAACTGCACCCGGCGCGCAGCCGAATCGATGAAGGCGGCCTCGGCCAGCAGCACTTCGGTGTTGGACTGGCGACGGAGGACCGAGCGGATGGGCGCGGCAATGTCGCCGGGATTGAGGGCGGCGGTCGCCACCTGGTAGAGCATCGGCTGGAAGAGATGGTGGTTCCGGCGATCGACCAGGGTGACCCGAACCCGCGCCCGCTTCAGGTGGCGCGCGGCGTACAGCCCGGCGAACCCGCCTCCGAGGATGACGACATGGGGAACCGGCGATCCCTCCCGCTTACGCTCACCGCTCACCGCTCACCTCCCACTGTCACAGGCCCATCGTCTCTCGCCGCCAGCGAGCGAATCGGATCACGTCCTCCAGCGGTGGGACGGCGTCCTCGTCCGCGTACGCGGTGTGCATGCGCCAGCGGAGGTAGGCCCGGTCCGGCAGCGGGAGAAACGGGGCCTGGGCCCACCAGCGCCTGCGCCGGAATGCCCACGCCGTCTTCCACAGGTCGAGCCCGAGCCGTGGGTTCAATAGCCCCCGCACGGCGAGCCGTCCGGTGAGGGAAAGCCAGGCGCGGGACATGAGCGAAGTATAATTGATATATTCCGCTCCCTATGGCACATCCAGTGACTACCCGTATTCGGCCGTCCCGGTGACGAACAGTCCTTATCGCACGATGGACGACAACAAGCGTCCAACGGAAGACGAGACGCTTCTCGAGGGGCCGCAGCCCCCCGAACGGCAGGACAAGCAACGAATTCTCGTCTCCGATCCCTGGCGAGTGCTCCGGATCATGGGCGAGTTCGTGTGGGGATTCGACAACCTCTCCGATGTCAGGGACGGGGTGTCGATCTTCGGTTCGGCCCGCACCAAGCCGGACGATCCCCATTACCAGGCGGCGGTCGACACCGCCAAGCTGCTGGCTCAAGCCGGTATCCCGGTCATCACCGGAGGCGGGCCCGGCATCATGGAGGCCGCCAACCGGGGCTGTTTGGAAGGCAGGGGACTCTCGATCGGCTGCAATATCGAGCTGCCGTTCGAGCAGGGCTCCAATGCCTATCTGAGCCGGAGCCTCAACTTCAAGTTCTTCTTCGTTCGTAAGACGATGTTCGTGAAGTACGCCACCGCGTTCATCGTCTTCCCCGGCGGTTACGGCACCCTGGACGAGCTGTTCGAGGCGCTGACCCTGATCCAGACCGGAAAGGTGAAGGACTTCCCGGTAATCCTGTTCGGGAAGGAATACTGGTCTGATCTGGTCAACTGGCTCACGAAAACCGTGGCCCACCAGCGGAAGATCGACCAGAAGGATCTCAAGCTCTTCAAGGTGACGGACGACCCCGCCGAGGCGACCCAATTGGTCATCGAGGCCCGCAACCGCAGCGCGAAGGCCTGAGCCCCCATGGCAAAGCAGCGCAAGGCTGAGCGGCCGTCCGCGCCGTATCTCAGGGGGCAGCGCATCGATCCTCGCCCGACCAGCGGGAAGGAGACGGTCGCCGAGCTGATCGACAACGCGTTCCTGGCCTACAACGCGGGGCGGTTGCGGGAAGGCTGCCAGCTGTTCACCCAGGTGATGCTGCAGCCGGACGTGACCATCGGGATGACGCTGACCGGCGCCATGACGCCGGCTGGCCTGGGGATGAGCTGCCTCATTCCGCTCATGGAAGCGGGGTTCGTGGACTGGATCATCTCCACCGGTGCCAATCTCTACCACGACGCCCACTTTGCCCTCGGCCTCTCGATGCACCGGGGGACACCAACCGCGGACGACGTCGAGTTGCGGGACAAGGGCGTGGTCCGGATCTACGACATCTTCTTCGACTACAGCGTGCTGCTCTCGACCGACGCCTTCATCCGTGAGGTCTCCGGCCGAGCGGAGTTCCAGCGGTCCATGAGCACGGCCGAGTATCACTATCTGCTGGGTGGATACGTGCGGGAGCGAGAGCGGGCGCTCGGCCTGTCACGCAGGTCAGTGCTGGCGGCGGCCCACGAGCTGGAGGTGCCGATCTACACCAGCTCGCCGGGTGACAGCTCGATCGGCATGAACGTGGCCGAGCAGGCCTTGGCCGGCAGCAAGCTCCGCTTCGACGTGAGCACCGACGTCAATGAAACCGCCAGCATTGTCCTCGAGGCCAAACGGGAAGGCGGGAAGAGCGGGGTGCTGATCGTGGGCGGCGGCAGTCCCAAGAACTTCATGCTCCAGACCGAGCCGCAGATCCAGGAGGTCTTGGGTATCGATGAGCGGGGCCACGACTACTTCCTCCAGATGACCGACGCCCGTCCTGATACTGGAGGTCTCTCCGGGGCTACCCCGGCCGAGGCGGTGAGCTGGGGCAAGATCGACCCCGATCAGCTGCCCGGCACCGTGGTGATCTACACCGACAGCTCCATCGGCCTGCCGCTGCTCACCGCGTATGCGAAGGAACGCCGGCCGGATCGCCCGCTCAAGCGGCTCTACGCCCGCCGGGCCGCGATGATGGATCGTTTGATCAAGGAATACCGGGCTGCTCTCGAATTTCGTGATCAGCGAGCCGAAGAATCCTTGTCCCACATGCATCCGGGTGCGGGCGGTGCAGAGACGGCGGCGAGACGGTAGGCGGGTAGGTTGGTAAGCTGTAGGGATTTAGGCTCGGAGTCATTGCGAGGGAGCGGAGCGACCGAAGCAAGCCGGCTGTGGTATACGGCGAGATTGCTTCGGCACTACGTGCCTCGAGATTGCTTCGGCACTACGTGCCTCG
>CBFGTM010000009.1:0-81873 GCA_965652025.1 uncultured Gemmatimonadales bacterium | reverse complement strand
GTGCGGGCAAAGGCGGCGAACTTGGTCGAGGTCTGGGGAGCCAGAGTCGCTGTCCAGGGCATCAGGATCACCTTCGCTACCTCATTGCTGGGCGGCGGAGGTGGAGGTGTAGGCGGGGCAGTGATGGTTACGCTGACCGTGTCCGCCACCGTGCCCGCCGTATTGGTGGCGGTGACCCGATAATTGCCGGCGGTGTCGCCGGCCACATAATTGCCCCCAGCGTCGATCGCCCCGCCGGTTGCGGACCAATTCACGCCGATGGGCACCACGCTGCCATCTCGCAGGCGGCCCAGCGCGGTGAAGGTCTGGCTGACGCCAGGAGCGAGGCTGACAGTGGTAGGAGTAACCTCTACCCGAGCGAGCCGATTCTGACGGCGTACCACCTTGACGAGCGACGTATCCACCTGGGGCTCACCCCGGACGTAATTGACGCCGACGACGGTGTAGCTGCCGATCGCAGCGGCGGAGAAACGTCCGTCGGGCAGGATGGTTCCGCCCGAGGTGCTCCAGGATACCGCTGCACCGACGCTATCGCCGGCGATGGTACGGGCGTGGGCTCGGAACTGAATCAGCTGGTTGGTTTCAAGGGTGACGCTGCTTGGGTTAACCGCCACCATGACCGGAAGGTCGCGGGGTCTCCAGTCTGTGCTGTTAGTGCCTTCGGGGGCGGTGGCGTCGTCGCCATTGCAGGCGGCGATGACAAGCAAGACTGGCAGCATGGTCAATGGTCGCGAGACGGCCAGTCTTCGCGCAAGCTTGAAGGTATACGTCATCTTCGGCCTACCCTTTCATCACTCTCCTTGCATTATGTCCCAACCGTTCCCCTCTGACCCCCGCCACCCTTGGGCTCAGGTACTCTACCGAAACACGAGATGGAGTTCAATGTGTAAGTTATAGACAGTTCGCTTGCTGGCGAGAAGCCGCATGCTCTCATAACTGACGGGTAGATAGCGAATTAGATGACTCACAATCCCTTCATAGTGTTGCTAAATATGTAAGAAAGATCGACAGCGACCACTTTCTGACAGGGGGCCAAGCACCCTTCAATCAGAGCTGGATGAACTCCAAGCCGGGTAGTACCGATGATCCTGTACGGCGAATCGCTAATCGAGGTAAGCACCTGTGAATGTTGCCTACATTGTCACCCGGGCGGATCCCATGGGCGGGGTCCAGGTGCACATCCGCGACCTGGCCGCGGCCATGCGCGCACACGGACACCATCCCACGGTGATCATCGGCGGTAACGGTCCGTTGCTCGACCAGCTCGAGCAGCGGGGCATTCGGACTATCGTCGCCAAGCATCTGGCTGTGCCCATCAATCCGGTCCGCGACCTCCGAGCTCTCCGGGAGATCAGCGGGCTGTTGAAAGAGTTGCGGCCGGATCTGGTGGCGGTCCACTCCGCCAAGGCAGGTATCCTCGGGCGGCTGGCCGCACGCTCGCTCAGGATTCCCGTCATCTTGACTGCCCATGGCTGGACCTTTACCCCCGGTATTCCGCGGCTGGAGGCCGCTGTGTACCGGGGGATCGAACGCTTTGCCGGGCGGTTCACCGACAAGATCATGACAGTTTCCGAGTTCGACCGGCAGCTGGGGCTGTCTGCCCGGATTGTGCCGGAAAGTCGGCTGGTAACCGTGTACAACGGAATTCCTGACGTGCCGGCTCATCTGCGTGCCGATCCCAGCCGGACACCGGTGCGGCTGATCATGGTGGCTCGCCTGGCACCCCAGAAGGACCACATCACCCTGCTCCGGGCACTGGCTGGCCTGCAGGACTTCAGGTGGGAACTGGACCTGGTGGGCGAAGGCCCCCTGCTGGACCAGACCAAAGACCTGGCGGACTCCCTCCAGCTCGGCAGCCGGGTACACTTCCTGGGACAACGGACAGATGTGGAACAGCTGCTGGCTCGCGCTCAGATCGGCGTCTTGATCAGCAACTGGGAAGGCTTCCCTATCAGCATTCTGGAAGCAATGCGGGCGGGTCTGCCGGTTGTCGCGTCGGCGATCGCCGGAGTGGGTGAATCGGTACGGGATGATGAAACCGGCTACCTGGTGCCCCGGGGAGATGTAGCTGTGCTGCGGGACCGAATGGCGCGGGTGTTGGGTGATCCTCTGCTCCGCACTCGTCTGGGATCATCCGGCCGCCGTATGTACGAACGACATTTCACCCTGGAAGCCATGGTCCAAGGTGCGCTCGCAGTGTACCACGAAGTCGTGGCGCGGGCTTGAAGGAAACCCCTGCCTCGCGGGCGAGTCCGACTGTACTCGTGGTCGAAGACGAAGACGCGATGCGAACCTCCATCCGTCGCCTGCTGCTGCGGGAAGGGTACAACGTAATCGAGGCTCCCGACGGTGCCCGTGCCCTCGAGCTTCTGGACGACACCGCGAGTCACGAGGTGGCGCTGGTACTGACAGATCTGCGCATGCCGGTCATGGACGGGCGACAACTCGCAGCTGCTCTGGCCCGAAAGCGGCCGAGTCTCCCGATTGTATTCATGTCCGGCTATACGACCCAACTGATGGACTTGCGGTTGGTCTCGCCTCACCTGGCTTTTCTGGCCAAGCCCTTCAGAGACGCCGATCTTCTGGCCACGATTCGGGCGCAGCTCGATTCTTCTGCCTGAGATCCACCGGTCAGATCTCCCAATTGGACATCAGGGTTCCTTCCGATGGCACTCGCTGGGGGAAGCCCTGCAGGAGCATGCGGAGGTCGGTCCAGTGGACCCGGTATCCCAATTCGATTAGCCGAAGATAGGCATCGGTGAACTCGGTCTGGCAGCGAATGGCGATGCGGGTAACCCGCTCGTTGTGGGCCGAGAGCTGAAGCGCCTGCAGCAGCCGCTCCAAGGCAAACGGATTTGCGGCCACCAGCTTGAGCACTCGCAGCTCGTCCTTGGGGCGGCCCGCGGCCAGAGGCGTCGAATGCCACAGGGCAAAGGCGGCAAGCCCGTCACCTTCCCGTACCAGGGTAGTGTCGCCGATGCCGAGATCGTGGCTGAGCACCAGCTCCCGAGTAAAGTCCACCCCAGGTAGGACCCGCTCGGTCAGGCGCCGGCACTCGTCCACCCGCTGATTTCGGGCTGCTCCGGCCGCTGAGAGCAACTCCGGCACACCGGCCGCGCGGCGGGACACCTCATGCACCAGGGTCACCGTCAGGTGGCTGGGCACCAGTCCAATCCTGCTGTAGAACCCGATGTTGTCCACAGTCCGGGGCATGGTTTCAAGACCGATGGTGGTTGCTCCCTGACTCCGCAGCCACTCGATTCCGGTCCGCACCATGGTAGATCCCAGTCCTTCTCCCTGTCGATCCGGCCGGACTGCCAGCGGGCCCATCCATCCCTCGGTGCCCGAGCGATGCACCATGTTGAAGCCCACCATTTGTCCGTTGGTGTCCCGCCAGATCATCGCCCCGTCGCCCGCGTCTTCCAAGGCATAGCGCCACACCAGGTTGTTCAGCTGGGGCACTCGAACACCGACCAGGCCGTCCCGGCTGTAGCGATCGGTAAACGCATCGGCAAAGACCCGGTTCAACGATTCGATATCGCGCAGGCAGGGACGCTCGGGGCCCCGGAGACTTCGGTCAGGCCGCCACATCGTGATCTCCCTGGGATTCTTCCCGCACCGTTGCCACTCCGCTGGCCAGATCGAATCCGACCCGCACCACGCGGTCGAATCCCTCCCGCACCGAATCGATGTGGGTAATCAGGATGACCTGGGGGAAGCGGTCAGCCAGACTGCGGAGCAGCTCCACCACAGCAGCACGGCGGTCTTCATCCAACGAGCCAAAGATCTCGTCCAGGATCAGCAGCGAAAGTGGTTGTCCCGCGCGCTCGGCGATCATCTGGCTGATGGCCAGGCGCAGTGCGAGGTTGGCGACATCTTCTTCCCCACCGGAGATCACCGCCTTGGGGTCGCCATCGTCCAGGAGCGTCGCCGCGTAGTCCTCATCCAACTCCAGCTCGGTGTACCGGCCGTGGGTGAGGTCTCGCAGAAATCCGGAAGCCAATTCCGAGAGATCCGGCCGCAGCGTAGCGTTAAGCTCGGTGCGGAGGTCGGTGAGGGCCCGGTCCAGCTCCTGATGCAGCGCGAGATCGCTTGCGGCTTCAGCCGCGGCCCGCTCCCGTTCGGCGCGCTCCGCGCGGCGGCGGGTGACTCCCTCAATAGCCTCACCGGCCGCCCCGGTCTCGCCCCGAGCCCGGACCAGGGCCAGCTCGGTGCGGCGGCGCTCCCCCTCGGCTGCCAGCTCGGCCTCGCGAAACTCGCGAAAGGCCGTCTCGCTGTAATCCAGTGCGTCCATCCTGGCCTGGAGCTCCGCGATGAGGGATGTAGTTCCCTCGCCGGCGGCGCGCGCGCTCGCCAGCTCGGCCACCACCTCATCGGTCCGCTCGATGACGGCCCGGAAGCGCTCGGCCTGGAGGGCGAGCGACTCCAGAGCCCGGGTCTCCCGCAGCACGGCCTCGTGTCGGGCAGGATCGTAGGACCCGGTGAGCTGATCGAGGGTGCCCTGGAGCTCGCTCACTCGCACCACCAGCCGGTGCTCCTCGCTTCGCAGTGAAGTGGCTTCGCCGGCCTGAGCCTTGAGCCGGGCCAGCTCCGCCGTCGCGGTGGAGAGCTCCTGCTCCAGCTCCAATCGCCGTCGCTCGATCTCAGTGAGCGCCGCCGGCTCCTGCTGCAGCTGCTCGATCCGTTGCTTGTAGAAATTGCCGTTGGAGCGCACCTCCTCCATCTGCCGGTCCAGCAGCTCCAGGACCTTGGGATACTCACCGCCGAGTGGTCGGGTGCAGGTAGGGCAGACGCCGTCCGCCCCGGCTTTCACGATCCGGTTACGCTGATCTTTGAGCTCCTGGTACTGCTCCAGGAGGCTCTGCCGCTTGGTCTGCGCATCCTGCGTGTCCCGCACCCAGATGGTGCGCTGCTCTTCGGCCTCGAGGGTAGCGGCCGTCAGCGCCGCCCGGGAAGCATTGACGCTGTCGGCAGCCTCCGTGATGGCGCCTTCAGGGGGTATGCGGCGTACCCGTTCGTCGATGGTCGCCAGATGGGCTTCGACCTCCTGAAGCTGAGCTCGTAACCGACGGCGGGACGCATCAGCCTGGGCCTCATGTTCCAGCGCCTGGGCTTCCTCCCGTAGAGTCGGCAGCGGCACCAGCTGGCGGGCGAGCTCCTCGAGCTGCTGGCGGGCAACGTCGAGCTCCAAGGCTTCCTGCTCCAGCCGTGCGGTCCGCTGGGCTGCAGCCGTCGCCTGGTGATTGGCCACCCGGAGCTCTGCCTCGAGGGCCAGGGCGGCCTCGCGCAGGTGCTGCAGCTGCTCCCACCGGGGCCGGATCTCTGCGAGACGCTGTTCCGCTGCCTGGCTCGCCTGTTCTGCTGCCGCTTCGCCGGTCCGAGCGAGGGCCCATCGCTCCCGAGCCCGACACTCGGCCTGGTCGAGCTCCGCCAGGTCGGGGAGCCCAGCCTTCAAGGCATCGAGGCGGGCCTTGAGAGCGGAACGCTTTTCCTTGAGCCGGTCCTGCGCCGCCCGGAGTCGCTCGTATCCCAGCACCCGAGAGAGGAACTGGGCCCGCTCGCCCGCGCTCATGGCGGCCATGACGGCGAGCTCCTTCTGCCCGGTAAAGTAGGTGTTGAAGAACTCGTCCCGGCTCATGCCGAGCAGGCGGGTGACTCGCTCAGTCACAGTCGCGATGCTGTTGGCGATGGCGACGGGGCTGCCATCCTGATAGAGCTCCGCCTGATTGAGCGAGCGAACAATCCGGTAGTGATGGTGGCCCAGGGTGAACTCGACCTCGACCTCGACCCGGGCTCGGGGAGATGCGCCGCGGCGACGAAGAGTCTCGCGGTTGCCCCGGGCGGCTGGCATGCCGTACATGGCCCAGGCAATGGCCTCCAGGATAGTGGTCTTCCCTGCCCCATTCGGCCCGACGATACCAGTGAGACCAGCCCCGAACGCGATCTCGGTATCCTCGTGCTGGCGGAAGTTGACCAGGTGAACCCGATTGATCTGCATCAGCCACCCGCCAGATCACGTTCGACCGACTCCATGAGCTCCTGTCCCAATCGAACGAAGGCCGCCCGGTCCAGCTCGGCGGGCAAAGGCCTCGCCGCGAGGTAGGAGGCCACCAATTCGGGCAAGGTCTGCCGCCGAGTCGGCGAACTGAGCCCCACGGTGCGGTGAAGCTCGGGACGCCGCAGGTCGAGATGAAAGTGCAGAGCCTCGGCCTTGTATGCCCGCAGGGCGGCGTGATTCAGCTCCCGCGCCACGTGGCGCGGAACGTCATAAACCCGCAGGCGGATAATCTTGTCCGCGATGCCGCCGGGAATTACCTGTAGCCGCTCTGCTATGAGCGCATCCAGGGCGGCGGCAGACTTGTCCTCGCCTCGCACCGGCTCCAGGTCGAGGATATCTCGAGCCCGGGGAACCCGCTGACGTTCCACCCGTCCAGTCTCGAGGTCTGCCAGGAGCCATCCCTTACCGGGGGAGCCGTGCTGCTCCTCTTCGATCAGCTCACCCCACAGGTTCGGGCTGACATACTCCAGCGCCCCGGCGTACCAGGCATGTCCAGCCACCCGGTGCTGCACGTGATAGTGGCCGAGGGCGACGTAGGTCCAGTCGTCGGGACCGAACTCGTTCAGACTGATGAGCGCACCGCCATAATCCGCGGCACTGCGATCGGCGGGGAACATGCCTTCGATCTCGCCGTGCAACACCAGCACCTGATAGCGCTCGCTTCCTTCCGGCCGCAGCGAAGGGCGCTCGGAGGTGACCAGTGCCTGGTGCGGCACCGCGGTGATACTGAGGTTGAGCGACGGGTAGGTGAGGCGGCGAGCGGAATCAGCCGAGACATCGACCCCCAGCTCCTCGAACAAACGGAGGATGCTGCCCGTCTCCACCGAGCGGGGAGTGTCGTGATTGCCGGCGATGAGAACGATGGGGGCTTCGGGTAGCGCCTCCCGCAGCCGCTGGAGCTGGCGAAAGGCGAAGACGATGGCCGCGTTGGTGGGACGTACCGAATGAAACAGGTCGCCGGCAACGACGACGGCGTCGGGCTCGGCCCGGATCACGCCGTCAATGGCGGCTCGGAAAGCCCGAGCGGCATCGGCCTCACGCTGATTGATGCCGCCTGAAGTCTGGCGGTGATACTGCCGGATGCCGAGGTGCGGATCGGCGATGTGGGCGAGTTTCACGGGTGGAGAATGGACCTTGAGAATGGAAAGATCAAGCAGATGCCGCCCCAACAACGCCGCCCCGAAGCGGGGTCAGCTTCCGTACGAGTCGTCCACCTGTTTCAAGGCGGGGATGCCTCGCCGGGTCCCAACCACCTCGCCGGCGATCCGGCGACCGAGACAGGCGGTGAAATAGCTGTAGGCATCCACCGGCCGCTCACGACGGGTTGCCGCCAGCGCCCGGCGCACGTCCTCCTCATGTCGCCCCTCGATCAGCTCGCGCACTGCCTCGCTCGACACTTTCCGGTCCAGCTGTCGGAGCTGCCGAGCGACGGCATCGGGAAAAGGAAGCTCAGCCGCCGGGGGGAAGCGCTCGATCCCTTCCCGGCTGTTGAGCACCGACGGGCGGGGGAATTTCACGAAGATGGGCTGGGTGAAGTGGGGGTGCCGCAGCATCAGCTCACCCTTGGGCAAGGTCGCGAGCTTGATCTTGGTCGCGGGGGAAAGGGTGGCATAGCCGGCGGTGGCCAGCTCGTCACCATCCATGCGGCCATAGATCCCGGTCCCCGCGTTGCCCACTACTCGTCGCTGGACCTGGGAACGAAACTGCTGAGCCGAGAACAGCACCAGCCCCAGATAGCGGCCTCGCTCGGAGAGATCCAGCAGCATCTTGCGCACATAGGTGTCCGGTCCATCTGCCGGCGCGTACTTGTTGAGCTCGTCTACGAAGACGACGACGTGATCCACGCCGAGATCGCGTCGCTCCAGATGCTCTCGGAGCTTGGAAACCACGCGGGCAAAGACCAGGTCCTGAGCCAGAGGATCGAGTCCCGCCACATCGATCACATAGACACTCCGGTCTGCAAAGCTGCCCCAGGGGAGGTCGTTCGATACGCCATCGTCGGTCACCAGGCCTTTAGAGCGGGTGCTGATGTTGCTGAGCCGGTTCCGTACTTTGCGAATGGTGGCGATGTGGTGTGTCCTCCAGACCTCACCGCCCTTCCCCAACGCCTCCATGAAATCGAAGATCCGCCGAAAGAACTCCTCCAGGTCTGCGAAACTCTGGACCATAAACGGCTTGGTCCGAAGCATCTCGTCGAGATACTCCCGTCCCACCACCCGCTCGGCGAGAAAATCGATGAAGGCGTCGGCCTTGGCGTCGATGTCATCCCGGTTGAGCACGACTTCCGCATAGTCGAGCACTTCCCGCAGCCCCCAGACCAGCGGCTCGGTGTTGCCGGAGAGTGCCTCGTTGGTTCGCAGGGTATTGAGATTGACTCCGTCAGGCTTCAGCGGAGCGTAGTAGCGAACGATGTCGAATGGTTTCGGCGTGAGTCCCAGCCGGGCGTACTGCCGAAGATCTTCCGGGCCCAGGGTCGCTGACTGATCCAGAAAACACAGATCCGGCCCCTTCACGTTGAAGCAAACTGCCGCCACGCTTCCCTTGTGTGGGGGGAAAGTTTGGAAGATGCTGCCCAGCAGAAACTCAACCGCGCTGGTCTTGGTCGCCAGACCGGACACGCCGGTGATATTGAGGTGGGCAGCCTCGGGTCCCAGCAGAAAATCACAATCCAAGTACACCGGAGACTCCAGCCCGCCCGCCGCATAAAGGCCGACCGGTATTCCGGTGGCGCGTTCCCGCCCGGTATACCCGTCCATCCGCAAGGCCGAGATGACATCCGCATCGGACGCGAGCCAGACCGAGCCCAGGGGCACCGGCTGAAGCGGTTCTTCGGGTAGCTGCCGCAGCACCGCCGCGGTGTAAAGCCGGATTTCCGCACGGGCGGTGGGCTCGGCACCAGCCACGCTGGGATCACCATCGGAGCCCAGGACCGCATGCAGGGGAGAGGTGAGATCGGAGTAGGCGAATCCATCCGTCACCACGCCGTAAACCACGCGGCTGCCTTCCTCGACCCGGACAATAGCCCCGATGCCGATGGGAGATTCCTGGGCGGTCCAGAAGTGGAACTGGTGCGGCGTGGATGGCTTCAGTTCGGTAGCGACCACGCGTCCGATCGGGGGCGATGCTGTCACTTTAGACGGCTCGGGTTCGCAGATATTGCTCTACGCTGTGAATTCCGTAGAGCAGACAATCCCATCGGCGGTCGGGCGCAGTCACCGGGACCCGCTCGGCCATGAGCCAGCGGGAGATCCGGTTGGCGCTCTCGCTGAAACCTTGGGCCGGAGCCACTTCGATTCGCACCAGACCATGCAGAAGATCCTTGCCCTCCCAGGGCCAGAGTCGCAAGGCCCAAGCACGGATCGGAGCCAGGTTTCTGGTGCCCGGCTCGTAGATGGAAGAGCGGTGCCCGGGCGGAAGCCGAAGGTAGCGATCCAGATCCGCGCCGATGAACGGAAGCACGGAGTGGCTGCGACACACACCGACCGTCCGCGCATCGGCAGCCCAGCGAGGGCTCTCGGTCAGCGGCCCATCGACCACCAGCCAGCCATCGCTCCGGTCGCGATACCGATGCCCGACGGCAAGCTCCAGAGCACCGCGTCTTTGGTCTACTGCCTGCGCGGCGCGGGTCAGGTCTCTAGCCGGATGGACCGGCTCATCCTCCGGTAGGGGCACCAGCTCGAGGTTTCCCAGGGCTCCGGCGGCAGCGGCCAGGGCATGGGGGCGACCCACGGCAAGGTGACGGCGCTCTTCCACCACGGTGTGGAGCTGCCGGCGCCGCCGCTCCCGGACTGCAGCGGCAATCTCGGCCACGACGATGGGCGATGTTCCGACATAACCCACGATCTCGGAGCGCTGAACCCCATCGAGGTAGGCGAGTGGCTCGGGCCAGGATTCCGCCTGACCTACCGGAATGCCCTCCAGCTGGGTGCCCTCGACCAGGCGTCCTGGCTTGATCGAAGCCTCCTCCATCCGGCGGCTGGTCCAGTCCGGGACTGCCCGAGCGACGGCGACACCGGAGGTGCCCAGGGCCCTACGAATCCCGTCTAACTTCACCGGATCCGGGGGTGGAGTGCTGTAAGTGGGCGGGCCGATGGTTACAATTACCTAGAAGGGATGGTAGTATAGGCATTCTGGTTGATCATTCGAGTTACGAGGCTGCCCGTGGCGAAAAATATACCTCCCAAGGGCCCTAACTTGCCGATGCTGCCGGTGCAGTCCGCCGATCGTCTGTTCGACCTCTTCAACTCCTTCGCCAATCTCCGGCAGCATAACCGCCTCCTGGTAGGCGAGGTGAGGGGATCGATCGACCGGCTGCGCGAGCTCAGGCGTGAGCTCAACCGGGAATCGCGGCGCGCCAGTGCCGACTCGAGTCGAGATGACGGGTCGGAGCTGTCCTCGCGGTTCGGATTGACGCGGCGAGAGGAGCAGGTGGCCACTCTCCTGGCACGTGGCCGGTCGAACCAGGCCATCGCCCGGGAACTCCAGATCAGCGTACACACCGCGCGGCACCATACCCAACGCATCCTATCGAAACTGCAGGTTCATTCCCGCGGGGAAGCCGGGGCGAAGATTCGCGGCTGATCGCGGCCCTCTCGCTGAGTGCACCGCAGGATGCGGATTTCAAGGAGGAATTCGGGCGGGAGCCTGATGGCCTCCGCTCAGCCGCCAACGGCGATGGCGTCGGCCAGCACCGAAGGGTCGTCCGGTAGGTTCGCGCTAACTGCTTGCCGCTGAACGCTTGTCCCATCAGATGGCCGGGTTTCCAGACCGCCATCCTCCTTTCGCAGGTCCAACCTCAACCTCCCGCCGAACGTTTTCTCCCCTCCGGGTGGGGGGCACTGAACTTGCTCGTCCTGGGGCCGACTCCACACCCTACTTCGATGCCCCGTAACGGATTACAGCTGGCCCGGCGGTCCCTCCAGTTCGTCCGCCCATACCGCCGCCCACTGACCGGCGTGGTGACGCTGGCGCTGATCCTTGCCGCCCTGAGCGCCATCGACCCGCTGGTCATGAAGTACTTCTTCGACGAGCTGGAGCAGAAGACCGGATTGGAAACCCTGGCCGCCATCATGGCGGGCCTGGTGCTGCTCGAGCTTACCCGGTCCGGCCTGCAGGCCTGGCTGGGTATCCTGAGCTGGGACGTCCGGCTGGGGGTGGAATACACTCTCCGGGAGCGGCTCGTCAGCAAGCTCAACGCTCTGCCCATCTCCTTTCATCAGCGCGAGGGTGTCGGGGGCACGATGAACCGGGTCAACCAGGGCATCAGCGGGTATGTGGGTGCCTTCAGCGACCTCGCGTTCAATCTTCTCCCGACCCTGCTGTACCTGATTCTGTCTGTCATCGCCATGCTCCGAATGGAGTGGCGCCTGGCGGTGGCAGTGATCGTTTTTACCCCGCTGCCGGCGCTCATCGGAGCTCGCGCAGCACCGGAGCAGATGCGGCGGGAGCGACGCCTGGTCGAGCGGTGGAGCTCGATCTACTCCCGGTTCAATGAGGTCCTGGCCGGCATCATGACAGTGAAGGGCTATGTCATGGAGGAGGAGGAGAAGCGACGGTTCCTCCAGGGAGTACGGGAAGGAAACGAGATTGTCCGCCGGGGCGTTCGGACCGATAATCGCACCGGCACGCTGCGGACTCTGGCCGCCACGACCGCACGACTGGCCGCCCTGGCGCTGGGTGGATACTTGGTCCTCCGGGGAGAAATCACGGTCGGCACCCTGGTTGCCTTCCTGGGTTACATCGGCGGGCTCTTCGGTCCGGTCCAGGGTCTCACCAATGCCTACCAGACGTTCCGGCGGGTCAGCGTGTCGCTGGACACCATCTTCGGGATCCTCGATGCCGATGATCTGGCGGGAGACGTACCGGGGGCTTCGGACGTCCGGCTGCTCAAAGGCGAGGTGGAGTTCCGCAACGTCAGCTTCGGGTACCTGCCCGGCGCGGCGGTGTTGCGGCGCATCAACCTGGTCGCGCAGCCCGGCGAGACAATTGCGCTGGTCGGACCCAGCGGTAGCGGCAAGACCACGATGGCCACGCTCCTGCAGCGATTCTATTCCGTGAGCGAGGGAGCCATCACGATCGACGGGGTGGACATCCGGGACATGACCCAGCATTCGCTGCGCAGTCAGATCGGCGTGGTGTTCCAGGACGCCCATCTGTTCAACGACACCGTCGGGGCGAACATCGCCTATGGACGGCCGCAGGCAACCCAGGCGGAGATCGAGGCAGCGGCGCGGGCTGCTCATGCCCACGACTTCATCATGCACTTGCCGGACGGCTACGACACCATCGTGCGGGAGCGCGGGACGCGCCTCTCCGGGGGCCAGCGGCAGCGCATTGCCATTGCGCGAGCCCTGCTGAAAAACCCGCCCATTCTGATTCTGGACGAAGCCACGTCGGCGCTGGACAGCGAATCGGAGCGGCTCATTCAACAGGCGCTCAGGACCCTGTTGCAGGGCCGAACAGCCTTTGTCATTGCTCACCGGCTCTCCACGGTGCGCGACGCCGATCGGATTGTGGTGATCAAGGACGGCGAGATTGCGGAGGTGGGCAATCACTCGCAGCTGATCGATGCCGGCGGGTACTACGCTGCGTTGGTCACCCGCCAGACCAAGGGGTTTCTGGACGAGGCGGAACGAGCTGCCTAGGTAGCCTTAGGAGTCCTCCTCCGCCGCCGCGAATGGCGGCACGTTGGTCAACCAGAAACCGGCCAGACCGCCCTGCTGGTCTACCTCTATATAGAAGTTGTCGGCGGCCCGCACGCACTCCACTCCGCGTTTGGGGCCGATCTGCAGGTGAAACACGCTCTCCGCGCTGTTGGTCTGAACCGACAATGTGGTATCGATCTCGAGCGAAGCGACGCCGGGCCGGGAAGGCCGGGAGGGGAGTACCACCCTGCCGTCAGTCAGTGCGGCCGGCACCTGCAGGTTGGGACCGGTGGTGACTTCGGGCCAGACCACGACGTCCAGCCCGCAGATCACCCCGTTGTTGACATCGAGCACGGCCACTGATCCTTCATCGTCGGTCAGCTCCACCGTGCCGGTCAGCCCACCGCTCTTTCGGTTGCCCTTGAATGCGCCGGAAAGGATGTCGGTCTCGGAATCCCACCGCCAGTTGACAGAGGGCAGAGCTCCGCTGAGTGGCTCGATTCGCGCTTCGATGCTCATGCGACCGGCCTCAGGCGTAGGCGGCACTGGCGGAGGCGAGCCGGCGAATCAGACGAAGGGTCCGATCCAGGCCTTTCTCCAGCTCGGCGTCCGAGACAGCATAGCTGAGGCGCACCCAGCGATCATCGGCAAACGCCCCACCGGGTACCAGGGCGACACCCTCCTGCTGCATGAGCTGCTCGCAGAAACTCTGCCCCGTCACCGGATCGCTTTCCCTGATGCCATCCACCCGGAAGAAGAAGTAGAACGCCCCATGCGGCTCCACGAATTCGATTCCGGGCGCCTCGGAGCGGAAGCGGTCGACCAGGTAGTCCCGCCGGCGGCGGAATGCGGTAACCATTCGGGTCACCTCGGCATCGACTCGCTCGTCGGTGAATGCAGTGGCCGCGGCCCACTGGGACGGATGATTGGCGCCGGTGGTGGTGTGCGACTGCAGCGCGGCCATAGCCTTGGTGACATGGGGCGGAGCGAGTGCGGCACCTATGCGCCATCCGGTCATCGCGTAGGCCTTGCTCGCGCCGTAGATGATTACCGTCCGCTCCAGAAACTCGTCCGGCAAATCCAGCAGGGACGGAGCCGGCCCCGGTCCGTAGTTGATCCGCCGGTAAATTTCGTCCGAGATGATCCAGATATCATTCTTGCGAGCCCACTCAGCGATCGCCTTGAGCTCGGCCTGAGTGTACACCGCTCCGGTGGGATTGCAGGGAGAGCAAAGAATCAGGCCCCGGGTCAGCTTGTGGCTCATCCGGTCGAGGTCCTTCACACTGACCTTGAGCCCCCACTCCGGGTCTCCCGGCACCAGCACCGGCTCGGCCCGGGTGAGATGGACGATCTGGGGGTAGGACACCCACGCGGGTGAGGGGATCAGGACGCGGTCCTTGGGCCCGAAGAGAGAGAAGCAGGCGTTGAAGATCGACTGCTTCGAGCCTGAGCTCACCACGATCCGGTCGGGATCGACCGGCCGGCCTCCGGACATGCTGGAGAGCTGGTGGGCAATGCCCCGCCGCAGCTCCGAGATTCCGACGTTGGGTGGATAGCGCGTCATCCCACGCTGAATCGCCTGCACTCCCGCCTGAGCAGCCGGGGCGGGCGTATCGAAGTCAGGCTCTCCGACTCCAAGATCCAGGACATCCTCGCCTGCGGCCTTGCGGCGTTTGGCCTCGTTGCTGATAGCGACCGTTTCGGAAGCCCGGAGGTGCTGCACGTTGATGGACAAGGGGTCGGGCATGCATTCGTTTCCAGTGTGGGTGTAAGGTGCGGGAAAGACCGGGAAAAAGTTTGATTCACGGCCTGGCGATGTCAACCGCTTTGCACTTAGCTTGGAGCGTGCCCTCCTTCGAAGATCTGCATCTGCAGCCCTCCATCGCTACCAATCTCCGTGATCTCGGCTGGACCCCGGACGACCACCTGGCAAGGGACACGGCACCTACGGCAGCCCGGGGGCACAACCTGGTAGCGGTGACACCACCGGTGCCGGCCTACGCGGCGCCCGGTCTGGCGGGCATGATCAATCGGCTCGAATCCCATCGGCACGGCCTGGTGCTCGTTCCGGGGCTCCAGCTGGAGGAATGGGGCGGCCTGACACACCTGCTCGCTCGCGGCAGCAATGCCAGGGTGGAGGTGGCACGAGGGACTGCCCGTGCGATGCGTCGCCTGCGGGCCGAGTCGCTGGATCTGCTGGTGACTACGCCGGAGACGGCGCTGGGTCTGGTCACGAGGTCTGCTCTGCCGATGGAATCGGTCGGGTCACTCTTGCTGGCCTGGCCTGAGCTGCTGCTGGACGAAGAGGCCATCACGCCCCTGATGCAGGATCTCCCCAAAGAGGCCCAGCGGCTGGTCTACACCTCGGAGGCCGGCCGCGCACCAGCACTCCTTGAACGCTATGCCCGGAAGGCACTGACCGTGGGGACTGGGGCCGGTACCCAGTTCTCCGATCCGGTTCGAACGGTGGTCACCTCCTGGTCGGACCGGCTCCGAGCCCTCGGCGAGGTGATCGAGCTGCTCGACCCGCCGGCTCTGGCAGTATGGACGGTGGATCGCCACTACCACAGCGCCATCGCTGAGGTGGCGGGCAGTCAGCCGGGGCTCGAGCTGACGACGGGAGATGCACCTCCGGGCGTGATGGTGATCGCGTTCGATCTCCCCAGCGGGGCCAGGCTGGAGCAGCTCCAGAGGGCGAGTGAGCTCGTGCTACTGGTTCCACCCGGCACCGAGGCTTACGTCGCGAGGATAGCCGCCAAGCTCCGGCCGCTGCTACTGCCCGGGCCCGTGGATCAGGCGCGTTCGGTCGAGGCAGCCCAACGCGCCACCATTGTCGAGGCAATCGAGAATGCCCACTCGAACCGTGCCCTCCTGACCCTCGCCCCCCTCTTCGAGCGCCATGATCCCACTCTGGTGGCCGCAGCGCTCTACCGACTCTGGAGCGAGTCTCCGCCGACCACAGCGCCGGCACCACCACCGGCAGCGTCACCCACGACCCGCATCTGGGTCGGAGTCGGCAAGAAGGACGGAGCCAACCCCAATGAGCTGGTGGCGGTACTCACCAAGGAGCTGGGGGTGGACCGGAGCAAGATCGGGCGAATCGAGCTGCGGGATGCCTATTCCCTCATAGAGCTCCCGGCCCAGGAGGCCGAACCGGTGGCCTCGGCCCTGAACGGGAGGACCATCCGAAGAAAGCGGGTGTTGGCCCGGGTGGATCGGGGACCCAGCCGCTCCCCGCTCAGCGCTTCCGGTTCACCAGGTCGCGCAAAGCGCGGCTAGCTCGAAAGGCCGGGACCGACGAGGGCTTGATGGTGCTGGCCTTTCCGGTCCGCGGGTCGCGCCATTCGCGGGCCTTCCGCTTCCTGATCTCGAAGCTTCCGAATCCCGATATGGCAATTCGCCCACCGCGCTTCAGTTCCGACGCAATGACCCCATCGGGAGAGAAGAAGAGCTCGGTGATCTCCGCGGCCCGGGCCTTGGTCAGGTTGAGCCGCTTGGCAACGGCGGCGACGAGATGGGACTTGTTCACGGTCTGAGAGGGTCCAGGGTTACAACAACGCGGTCTGATCCTCATCCCGGCGCGGCACCTTATGACAATGGCGGCAGCGCGCCTGATAGCTCTCCCGGCCGCCGATCATGATCGTGGGAGAGTCGTAGCGCGCCGGTTTGCCGTCGAGCAGTCGCTGATTCCGGCAGGCTGGATCGCCACAGATTACGCAGATAGCCTGAAGCTTGTCCACCAGCTCCGCAACCGCCATCAGATCGCCCATCGGCCCGAACGGTTCACCCCGGAAATCCGTGTCCGTACCAGCCAGGATGACCCGCACGCCGCGAGACGCGAGCTCGGTGGCCACACTAACGATCTGGCGGTCCAGGAACTGGGCCTCATCGATCGCCACAATCTGGGTCTCGGGACGCACCAGGCGGAAAATCTCCCCAGCCGAGTCGACCGGACTGGCCTCGAGCTCGGTACCGTCATGACTGGAGACGCTGTACAGTCCGGTGTAGCGGCTGTCGAGGTGGGACTTGAAGACTTGCACCTTGCGCCGGGCGATGGTGGCGCGCCGGACCCGTCGAATGAGCTCCTCGCTCTTGCCGCTGAACATCACCCCACTGATCACCTCGATCCACCCCGGCTGCGCCCCGTAGTTCATTGCCGTCCTGGTCGTCGTTCAGATGACTGCTGAGAAGAGGGACAAAATGCAGGGTCGATGGTCTAGGGTCTAGGGCCTAGACTCTCGACCCGAGACTCCCGACTTTCCACCATGCTTTCCGTGGCCCTGACCGGGAACATCGGAGCGGGCAAGTCAACGGTCGCCGCCCTGTTTCAGCACTGGGGCGCGACCATCATCGATGCCGACGCGCTGGTCCGGGCGGAGCAGGCGCCGGGGAGTGACGCCCTGGCCGAGATCGCAGCGCGCTTCGGGCCGGCCGTGATTCGGCCGGATGGCACGCTGGACCGGCCGGCTCTCCGGGCCAGGGTTCTCACCAGCCAGGAGGAGCTGGCGGCACTGAATCGCATCATGCACCCCCGGGTCCATCAGCGAAGGCTGGACCTGGTCGAGCAGGCAAGACTGCGGGGGGACCGCATCGTGGTGAGCGAGATCCCGCTGCTCTTCGAAGCCGCCGACCCGAGCTCGTTCGATGCGGTGATCCTGGTCGACGCCCCCGAGGCACTGCGGCGACAGCGACTCCTGGCTTCCCGAGCCTTGACGGCAGACGAGGTCGACCGCCTGATGGCGACCCAACAGAGTTCGGCGGCCAAGCGGCAGCGCAGTGATTTCGTGATCGACAACAACGGCGATCCGGTTTCGCTCGAGCGATCGGCCGCGTCGGTCTGGAAGGCGCTTCGCGCGCGCGCTTGACCTCCTCCATCGCTCCGCCTATCCTCCCTCCCGCAACCAGAGTGGAGCACTCACCTGTCCAACGTGCCGGACGACCTCCTGTATACCGCCGAACACGAGTACGTTGCGCGGACCGGCGATGGGTCAGTCGTCAAGATCGGCATTACCGATTACGCCCAGGGCGAGCTGGGAGACGTCGTATTTGTCCGGCTCCCCAAGCCGGGGGATCGGCTGGACGAGCATCAGGCATTCGGCGAGATCGAGGCGGTAAAGGCCGTCTCCGAGCTCTACAGTCCGGTGGCCGGCCAGGTCGTCGACATCAATGCGGCGCTGGACAGCGACTCCGCGGTGGTGAATCGGGATCCCTATGGTGAGGGATGGATGATCACCTTGCGAGTCAAGAGCCCTGATGACCTCAAGAAGCTCCTGTCCTCCAAGGCCTACCGTTCGCATATCGGGGAGTGACGGCGGGATCGATGCACCAGGTAGTCGGCAGCACACTCGAAATCAGGAACCATCAACGTCAGCGCGATGCCTCGAGAACGTGGTCTCGAGGCATTTTCGTATCCGGATGAGGAACAACGATGGCCTCCAGTATCTCCCAGGATGAGCTCATGATGACCAGCGTGGTTGGCCGGCGGCTCAGTACTCCGACGCTCGACGTGCTGCATCCATCCCACTTTGCCTACCGGCATATCGGCCCCCGGCGCAGCGATGTCGAAGAGATGCTGGAGCTGCTGGGCTACGACTCGCTGGAGAGCTTCATCAACGCGGTGGTCCCGGACGAGATCCGCCTCCGCCGTCCGCTCGCGCTCCCGCCGGGACGAAGCGAACGCGAGGTGCTCCAGGCGCTCCGGGGACTCGCCGGAATGAACCGGGTGTTCCGGTCTTACATCGGGATGGGGTACGCCGGCTGCTTCACGCCCCAGGTCATTCAGCGGAACGTGCTGGAGAACCCGGGCTGGTATACCGCCTACACGCCCTACCAGGCGGAGATCGCGCAGGGCCGGCTGGAAGCGCTGCTGAACTTTCAGACCGTGGTTTCCGACCTGACCGGCCTGGAGGTCGCCAACGCATCGCTGCTGGACGAGGCGACAGCAGCGGCGGAGGCCATGAACCTGAGCCTGGCTGTGCGCGGCGGCATCAAGGGCGAGCCGGTGTACCTGGTGGACGACCGCTGCCATCCCCAAACCATCGCGGTGGTGCAGACCCGGGCAGACGCGCGGGGCATTCGGGTGCAGATTGCCGATCCTGCCGGCTTCACCTTCGACTCAGCCACGATCGGAGCGCTGGTCCAGTATCCGGCCACCGACGGTGAGGTCCGCAACTTCCGCGGCCTGTGCGAGCGGGCACACAGCGCCGGCGCACTGGTCACCGCGGCCACCGATCTGCTCAGTCTCACCCTGTTGATGCCGCCGGGCGAGTGGGGTGCCGATGTCGCCATCGGCAATAGCCAGCGCTTCGGCGTGCCCATGGGGTACGGTGGACCCCATGCGGCGTTCTTCGCCACCCGCGATGCCTACAAGCGGTTTCTGCCGGGCAGGATCATCGGAGTCTCCAAGGACCGGGACGGCCGACCGGCGCTTCGGATGGCGCTGCAGACGCGGGAGCAGCACATCCGCAGAGACAAGGCGACCAGCAACGTATGCACTGCGCAGGTGCTGCTGGCGGTGATGGCCAGCATGTATGCGGTCTATCATGGTCCGTCGGGGCTGCGGCGCATTGCGGAGCGGGTCCACACCCGCACGGTCATCCTGGCCAACGCGCTGCGCCGGCTGGGCTACCGGGTGGTCTATGAGGATTACTTCGACACCATCTGTCTAGAGACGGAGGGCTGGGCATTGCCCCGCCTGATGGACGCGGCGCGGGTGCGCAACATCAATCTGCGGCAGATCTCTCCCACCCGGCTCTGCGTGGCCCTGGACGAGACCGTCACGCTGGGGGATGTGGCCGACCTCATCTCCATCTTCTCCTTGAACGAAGCGCTGCCGTTCATGCTGGAGGACATCGGGGTGAAGCGAGAGCGCGCCATTCCGACCGCTCTGGCGCGGACCACGGCATACCTGGAGCATCCGGTCTTTCACCGACATCACTCGGAAACCGAGATGCTCCGCTACATCAAGCGGCTGGAGAACAAGGACCTTTCGCTCACCTCGGCGATGATTCCGCTCGGCTCCTGTACCATGAAGCTGAACGCAACCACCGAGATGATGCCGGTCAGCTGGCGCGAGTTCAACCGGCTCCATCCCTTTGCCCCCCGAGATCAGGCGGCCGGCTATCAACTGCTCTTCAGTCAGCTCGAATACCAGTTGGCGGAGATCACCGGATTCGCCGCCGTCTCCCTCCAGCCCAATGCCGGCTCGCAGGGAGAGTTCGCTGGACTGATGGTCATTCGGGCCTACCATCGCTCCCGGGGAGACCTGCACCGCACCACCTGCCTGATACCCCAGTCGGCCCATGGGACCAACCCCGCCAGTGCCGTCATGGCCGGCATGGGGGTGGTAGCGGTGAAGAGCGATGCCCGGGGCAACATCGATGTCGAGGATTTGCGAGCCAAGGCTCAGGCCCATCGCGACACGCTGGCGGCGCTGATGATCACCTATCCCTCGACTCATGGCGTGTTCGAGAGCTCGGTCCGGGAGATCTGCCGCATCGTGCACGACCACGGCGGCCAAGTGTACATGGACGGCGCCAACATGAACGCCCAGGTGGGCCTCTGCCGGCCGGGTGACATCGGGGCCGACGTGTGTCATCTCAACCTGCACAAGACCTTCTGCATCCCGCACGGCGGCGGGGGGCCCGGCATGGGTCCGATTGGTGTGGCGGTACACCTGGCGCCGTTCCTCCCGGGACACCCGGTGGTGGATCTGGGTCACGGTTCAGCCAGTGGCACGATCTCGGCGGCACCCTGGGGCAGCGCGGCCATACTGCCGATTTCCTGGGCCTACATCGCGCTGATGGGATATGACGGACTTTCTGAGGCTACCCAGATCGCGATTCTCAACGCCAACTACGTGACCCGCCGTCTGGCGGATCACTACCCGCTCTTGTACACCGGGCAGAACGGGCTGGTTGCCCATGAGTGCATCATCGACACCCGTCCCTTCAAGGCCTCCGCCGGCGTGGATGTGGAGGATATCGCCAAGCGCATCATCGATTACGGCTTTCACCCGCCCACAGTCTCGTTTCCGGTTCCCGGCACACTCATGATCGAGCCGACGGAAAGTGAGTCCAAGGAGGAGCTGGACCGGTTCTGCGACGCGCTGATCTCGATCCGGGAGGAAATACGGGAAGTCGAGGAAGGCCGGGCCGATCGAAAGAACAATCTGCTTACCAATGCACCGCACACCCTGGAGCAGGTGATCTCGGATAGCTGGGATCGTCCCTACCCGCGCGAGCGTGCGGCCTATCCTTCCAGGGCGGTGCGGGAACACAAGGTGTGGCCTACGGTGGGCCGGATCGACAGCGCCTTTGGTGACCGAAACCTGGTCTGCAGCTGCCCGCCGATTGAGGCCTACGGCGGGTGACTGCAGTTGCTCAGAACCGTGAGGAGCGGGAGCGGTTGTGCCCAACGAGGTGCTGGCACTTCTGGGTAGACGAATCACCCCGCCCGGGCTGGAGCAACATGGCCGTCGATCTCGCGCTGCTCGACCGGGCCGAGCTGGGCGAGGGCTGGTTCCGGCTCTATACCTGGAATCCCCACTGCCTGTCGTTTGGCCGGAACGAGCCGGCCTCCAGGCGATATGACCTCAACCGAATCCGCAGGCTGGGTCTGGACACCGTGCGCCGGCCAACTGGTGGGCGCGCGGTATGGCACGCCCACGAATTGACCTATGCTGTCGCCGCACCGCACCGGTGGTTCGGATCTCTGCGGGAGGCGTACGAGTCCATTCACGCCCTGCTGGCCGGCGCACTCCGCTCCCTCGGAGTTCCGGCAGCACTGGCACCGCACGGCCGGACTGCGCCGCTCGACAGCGGGCCATGCTTTGCCCAGCCGGCCGGAGGCGAAGTCCTGGTGAGTCGACGAAAGATCATCGGGAGCGCGCAGCTTCGGCGGGGCCCCGCGCTGCTTCAGCACGGCTCCATCCTTCTCGAGGACGACCAGCGACTGGTTGAGAACCTGCTCCGGGATTGCGGCCACTCCCAATCGCATGCGTCTACCAGCGGCCCCTTCAGTCTGGCGGACGATACCGGCCGGCTGCTCCTGCCCCATGAGATCGCCGCCTCGCTCGGCGATCAGGTACGGCACAATTGGCCCGGTGACTGGGACGGGGCGCCCGACCCTTCACCTATCCTCCGGGCCGCAGCCTCCCGCTTCGAGCTCTTTCAATCCTCCGCGTGGACGTGGAGCCGCTAGTTCCACTAGATTCCGCAAAACCCCCCAGCCGGATCTGCTTGTTGGAGACTCCTTGACGCTGTTGACGCCACGGACAGTCCTTCTTGCCGCCGTGACCTTCCTCGTCCTGCCCGCCGCGGCGGGTGCGCAGTCGGATCGGGCGCCTCGCAGCAGCATCGTGATTGTCACTGGCCAGCAGGCCACAATGCCCATTCCAACGCTCATGGAGGGCGCGGCCGCCTCGGTCGGCAACCTCGAGCTGGCCGATCAGCTCTTCCTGCGCCTGGCCGGACTGGGGCCTACGCTGCTGACGGCGGGAGACGGAGGGTTCGTTCCGCTCCTGGCAAAATCCTGGACCAGACGTGACTCGCTCACCCTGGTATTCGACCTGGACCCCCGCGCCCACTGGCAGGACGGAGTTCCGGTCACCGCGCGCGACGTTGCCTTCACGATCGAGCGGGCCAAGAATCCGGCAGTTGCCCCTCGATTGGTCGAGCTGCTGCGGCACATCAAATCGGTGAGCGCGGAGGGTCAGCACCGGGTGGTGTTCCGCTACACACAGGCATACCCGGAACAGCTGTACGATGCCACCTTCTATGTAGCACCCCTTCCGGCACATCTGCTGGACACGATCCCCGCCGAGGCGGTGGTGCGTTCGTCCTTTGTAACCCAGCCGGTCGGGAACGGACCGTACCGCCTGGTCCGTAACGTGGCAGGTCAATTCGTCGAGCTGACAGCCAATGAACGGTTCTTCCTGGGCAAGCCCAAGATAGAGCGGGTGATCATCCGGGTGGCCGCTGATCCCGATGCGCGGCTCAACCTGTTGTTGAGCGGCCAGGCTGACGCGATGGACTACGTGGTCCCCCCGCTGGACAATCTTCGCCGGATCCAGGCGGACACCAGTCTCCGGGTCATCCCGGTTCCCTCTCCCACTGTTGGTTTTCTGCTCTTCAACCAGCGGGACCCGAACGATTCCTCTCGTACCCACCCGATCCTTTCGGATCGCCGAGTCCGCCGCGCAATTACCCTAGGACTCGATCGCCAGCTGCTGGTTCGTGCGGTGTTCGGATCGTATGCCGACGTACCCTACGGTCCCGTCTCTCCGCTGCTATGGATCCGGCACAGCTCTCCGAAGCCGGAGCGCTCGAATCCGCAGGAAGCCCGGCGTCTTCTCGCTGAGGCGGGCTGGGGTGACGCCGACCACAACGGCATTCGTGACCGAGAGGGCCGGCCGCTCACCCTGGCGGTGTCGTTCCCCAACACCAGCGCGACCCGCCGGCAGATGGCGCTCCTGGCCCAGGAACAGCTGCGCCAGATCGGCGTGGACCTCCAACTACAACAGCTCGAGTTCCCCCTCTGGATCGAACGCCGCACAGCCGGGAAGTTCGATATCGACTTTGCCGGTACAGTCCAGGACCCCTCGCCTTCCGGACTGAGCCAGGCGTGGAGTTGCGCCGGAGGAACCAATGTCGCCAGGTACTGCAATCCTCGGGTGGACTCGCTACTCGAGGATGCGGTGCTGCGTGTAGCCAAGGGCAATCCAGCGGAGCCCTGGATCAGCGTGCTCCGGCAGATTGAAGCCGATGCGCCCGCTGCCTTCCTCTATGCACCGTACTACGTGTACGCCGTGAAACGGCGCTTTCGCAACGTGACTATCACGCCGGCATCCTCCTGGCAGCTCCTCAGAGCATGGTCGGGCGAGAACTAGTTGTCTGGCTGGTCCGAAGGACCGGGCAGGCAGCGGCAGCGCTGGTCATTGCACTCACGATTCTCTTCTTCCTCATGCGGGCGGCACCCGGCGATCCGCTCTCTCGACTCAGTGAGGCCCGGCCTCTCTCACCGCAGGAGGTCGCGGCACTCCGGGCCCGATACGGTCTGGATCAGCCTCTGGGTACTCAGTTCCTCGCGTTTGCCTCCGGTCTCGTTCACGGCGATCTCGGTGTGTCCATCGAGTACGGCCGCCCAGTCACCGCTCTCCTGGCCGAACGGCTGCCCGCGACGTTGCTGCTCGGGGGAAGCGTGCTGCTGCTCAACTTTACGGTGGGACTCTGGCTGGGGGTGCGGCAGGCGGTCCACCGAGATCGGCGGGAGGATCGCTGGCTGACCGCTCTCTCGCTGATCGGCTACGCCACCCCGTCTTTCTGGCTGGGGTTGGTGCTGGCCTGGCTGGTGGGAATCAAGCTTCGGCTCCTGCCTGCCGCAGGAATGGAGGACCCGCTGCTGAGCCTGGATGCTGGCATCCTCACCCGGGCGGCTGATATCCTGCGGCATCTGGTGTTGCCGGCGATTACCCTGAGTGTGGTCAGTATCGCGGCCACCATGCGATACCAGCGCACCGCCATGCTGGAAGTGCTCACCCTGCCCTTCATCACAACCGCCCGGGCCAAGGGGATTCCTGAGCGTGACGTCACCTGGCGACACGCCTGGCGCAACGCCCTATTCCCCGTCATCACTCTGTTCGGGCTCTGGCTGCCCATACTGGTGACCGGTTCGGTCTTCGTGGAGGCCGTGTTTGCCTGGCCCGGGCTCGGTTCCCTCGCCGCCACTGCCGTCGGCGGTCGCGATTACCCGCTGTTGATGGGGGCCTCGCTGCTCATTGCCGTGCTGGTCGTAACCGGTGGGCTCATCACCGATGTGGCCTACGCGCTCCTGGATCCGCGCGTGCGCCTCGCGTGAGCCCTGCGGTTGCCGTTTTTCAGAGTGCGTGGCGCAGACCGCGAGGTCGGACCGGCGCAATCCTGTTGCTGCTGATTGCCACCTCCGCGGTCCTGGGTCCCTGGTTCCTACCCGATCCGCTCGCCCAGCCGGACATCCTGGCCGGGAGCCTGCCTCCTGGATTAGGGCATCCGTTCGGCACCGATCAGCTCAACCGGGACATCCTGGCCCGGGTAGTTGCCGGAGCCCGGGTCTCGCTCAGCGTGGCACTGCTGGCGGTGGGCCTCTCGGCCACGATCGGCGCGGCCGTGGGATTGGTGTCCGGTTACTGGGGAGGCCTGGTGGACACCGGTCTGATGCGGCTGGTTGACGGCGCTCTGGCGATGCCACGTCTCTTCATCCTGCTCCTGACTCTGGCGTTGTGGGAGCGAATCCCTTTTTACGCGCTGATCCTCCTGATCGGGGCAACCGGCTGGTTCGCTACCAGCCGGCTGGTGCGCGCGGAGGTGCTGCGCATCCGGGAGGAGGCCTTCGTCCGGGCCGCGGAAGCGCTGGGCGCCCGCCGACGTCACGTTATCTTGCGGCACCTGCTCCCCAACACCTTGGGACCACTGCTGGTCGCTGCTACCCTGGGCGTAGGTGATGTGATCCTGCTGGAGGCGGGTCTCTCGTTTCTGGGACTCGGGGTGCAGCCACCTACTCCCTCGTGGGGCAGCATGGTTCTCGAGTCCAGGGAGGTGTTGGTGAGCGCTCCATGGGCCGGCATCTTTCCCGGATTAGCCATCGTGGTCACGGTTCTGTCCGCCAATCTTCTGGGCGACGCCATGCGCGACGCTACCGACCCCCGCAGCGCATGAGCCCCGTGCTCCAGGTCCAGAGTCTTCGGATCTCCTTTCCCGGCCCGGACGGCACCAGAGTGACTCCGGTCGATGGGGTGAGCTTCTCGTTGGAGCGGGGTGAGACTCTCGCTCTGGTCGGTGAGTCGGGATGCGGCAAGAGCCTGACGAGCCTTGCCCTGCTCCAGCTGGTGCCATCGCCGGGCCGCATCGATCCCGGGAGTGTCATTCGACTGGGCGATACCGACGTGCTGGCCTTGCAGGGTGAGGCACTGCGACGGATTCGCGGCCGCAGAATCGGAATGGTTTTCCAGGATCCCATGACCAGCCTGAACCCGGTGTTCACCGTGGGTGATCAGATCATGGAGGGGATCCTGGCCCACTTCAGGATGTCCCGATCCACTGCACGGGAGCGGGCGTTCGATCTCCTGCGGGAAGTCGGCATACCCGATCCGGCAGAACGGCTCCAGGCATATCCGCACCAGCTGAGCGGGGGGATGCGCCAGCGGGTGATGATTGCCATCGCCCTCGCCGCCGAGCCCGAAATCCTGGTAGCCGATGAGCCAACCACCGCACTCGACGTCACGGTGCAGGCGCAGATTCTCGAGGTGCTGGACCGGTTGCAGGCCACCCGGGGGATGGCGGTCCTGCTCATCACCCACGATCTCGGTATTGTGGCGGGACGGGCGGATCGCGTGGCCGTGATGTACGCCGGGCAGATCGTGGAGGAGACATCGACCGCCCGACTCTTTGCCAATCCGTCGCACCCCTATACCCAGGGGCTCTTCGCCTCGGTGCCCCGAATCACCGGCCCGCTCAAGCGGCTGAATCCCATTCGCGGCAGCGTTCCCGGTCCTGCCGCCTGGCCCAGCGGCTGTCGCTTCCGGCCGCGATGCCCGAAGGCGTTCGACAAGAGCGAACTGGAGCCGCCGCTGCTCCCGGTGGAACCGGATCACACGATGCGGTGTTGGCTGGCGGAATTGGACGGGAATCGGAATCCATGAAGCCGCTTCTCTCCGTCCACGATCTGGTGAAGCACTACCAGGCCGGCGGCTTGTTCGGCCGGGCGGCGCCGCCGGTTCGCGCGGTGGACGGAGTGTCCTTCGATGTGGGTCCGGGGGAAACCCTTGCCCTGGTCGGAGAGTCGGGCTGCGGGAAGTCATCGGTGGGACGTACTATCCTGCGGCTGCAGGAGCCTACCAGTGGCACGGCGCTGTTTGAGGGCGTGGACATCTTCTCGCTGGATCGCGCTGAACTACGGGCACTGCGCCGCCGGATGCAGATCATCTTTCAGGATCCCTACAGCTCGCTCAATCCTCGCATGCGGGTGGGCGCGGCGATTGCCGAGGGCATCGAGATCCACCGGCTGGCACCCCGCCAGGAAATCCCGGGTCGCGTTGCCGCCCTGCTGGAGGAGGTGGGGCTGGATCCGGCCTACGCACGACGTTACCCGCACGAGTTCTCTGGGGGACAACGACAGCGCATCGGCATCGCCCGCGCGCTCGCAGTCCAGCCAGCCTTCATCGTCTGCGACGAGCCGGTCTCCGCGCTCGACGTGTCGGTTCAGGCCCAGGTGCTGAACCTGCTCTCCGACCTTCAGCGCCAACGCGGACTATCCTACCTGTTCATTGCCCATGATCTGGCGGTCGTGCGTCAGATCGCACACCGCATCGCCGTGATGTACCTGGGTCACATCGTGGAGCAAGGACCCACCGACAGCTTGCTGGCTAATCCGCGCCATCCGTACACCGTTGCGCTGCTCTCTGCAGTGCCAGAGCCGGATCCGGCGATTCAACGGGAGCGCATCGTCCTGAGTGGCGATCTGCCCAGTCCCTCCAGCCCTCCCTCCGGATGTCCCTTTCATACCCGATGCTTTCATCCGCTCAAGAATGAGCGGTGCCGCACGGAGATGCCGCTCCTCCGTCCGGTAGAAGGCACTTTGGCCGCCTGTCACTACGCCGAGAGCACCCCTCAGCCCGCCGGCCTCGGGGCAGCTTAGACGCAGTGATGGTCCTCACGGCTGGAGTTGTCCTGCCGGGCCAATGTTGCCCCCGCTGGAATAACCCGAGCTCAGGGGGTAAACATGACCGACCGAGAGAATCTGGCCACCGAAGGCGCCAAGGATCGAGTCAAAGGCGCGGCCAAGCAGGTTGAAGGGCGGATTCGCAGCACCGTCGGCGGCGCCACCGGCGACACCACGGAGCAGTTGAAAGGCAAAGGCCAGGAGATCAAGGGCAAGATCCAGCGGGAATTCGGGAAGGCAGAGCAGGACCTGGACGAGGAGGATCGCGAGGAGCCGGCGTAGAATTCAGGCCATACTCCTTCAATCATTTGCGGCAAAGGGGCCGGACGCAAACCATGCATCCGGCCCCTCCTCATACAGCTCCGTCGGGTCAACCGATTGGGCCGATCACCCCACGGCTGACGTGGCCAGCTCCTGCCGCAGACGTTTGAGAGCCTGGCTCCTGATTTGTGACACCCTCGATTCACTCACCTGGAGCACTTCGCCAACCTGCCGCAGATTCAGCTCCTCGTAGTAATACAAGGCCAGAACCCGGCGTTGCTGTTCCGGGAGCCGGGAAATCAACTGCCGCAGGTGGGCAACATGTTCCGACTCCACCAGTTTCTGCGTGGGGAGAGTGACTGATTGATCGGCGTGGGTCTCAGCATCCCGGGAGAAGCGGCGGCCATTAGAAGGGCGCGGTGTCTCTGCCTCGGCATATACGCCGACCGCATCCTTCCACTTCCAGTAGGTGGTGAGATCGATACCCAGGTGATTCGCAACCTCCTGGTGATTGGGAGCTCGGCCGAGCCGCGCCTCCAGTGCCGAGGCCACTCCCTCGATCCTTCTGCGCTTGACCCGTACCGAGCGCGGCGTGGAGTCTCGGCTTCGCAGGTCGTCGAGGATCGCGCCCCGAATGCGAAGCACGGCGTAGGTACTGAACGCCAGGCCACGCGACAGATCAAAGCTCTCCAACGCTTTCATGAGGCCAAGCGCGCCGGCACTCACCAGCTCACCGAGCTCGACCGACGGAATCCGGCGGGAGACTTCCCGGGCAACATGGTGGACCAGGCCGAGATGGCGGACCAGGAGTTGAGCGCGGGCATCTGGGTCCCCGTCAATGCGGTATCGGGCCCAGAGCGCTTCCGTCCGGTCTTCGGTTTGGGAGGCAGGAATGGCGGTCATGACTGACACCCTGCCATCGCAGGAACACAGGACATCGGAAATCCAGTGCGGAATGTGGTCGGGGGCCGGGCACGTGAAGCGCCCGCACATCTGTCTGGTGGGTGGTGGAGGCAACGGCTGTACCACCGATGCCGGGGAATGCAGTTGCGGGACTGCAACAGCTTGCAGCGGTTTCTTAAGCGGGTATCAGGTCTGCAGTTAGAAGATGACTTCGGAGGACCTCAAATCGGCTCGCCGCCCGCCAAGGAGAAGATGGCCGGCTCGGACCCAAGACGAGGGACGAGAAACGGGCAAGGTGCAGGGCAAGTTGCAGGATCTAGAGGCTGAGCTCCTTGCTGCGCTCATCCGCCACAAAGACCAGAGCGGCTCCCCGCTCCACCACCGCCGCCAAGGCCCGGTGGACGTCGGGCCCCACAACAGTGCCGATCAGCTCAGTCATCCGCTCCACCGCGAGCTCCGGGGTCAGCTGCTCCCGATAGGGGCGCGCGGTAACCAGCGCATCGTAGACCTCCGCGGCCCCGATGACCCGGGCACCCCAGGGGATGGCGTCGCCGGCCAGCCCATCAGGATATCCCTCGCCGTTCCAGCGCTCGTGGTGACCCCGGACGAATCCAGTGACAACACCTAGCTGGGGAATGGGCGCCAGAATCTCAGAGCCCACGGTTGTATGCCGCTTGACGGCCTCGAACTCGGCGGTTGTGAGAGTGCCTTCCTTAGAGAGCAGCCCTTCAGGGACGGCAATCATCCCTATGTCATGGAGCAGGCCGGCCTGTCGCACCAGCTCGATTTCCTCATCACTCTTCCCCATCTCGGCCGCAATCGACGCCGTGAGTTGAGCCACCCGCATCGAGTGGCCGGCGAACCATACATCGCGCGCCTCGACCACAGCGACGAGCGCTTCCAGGGTAGCGACCGAAAGGCCTTTCACCTTGGCTCGCTCGCGAGCCAGTTGTGCCCCCAGGTTGACCACTTCCTCCTTCAGCACCCCGGACGTGCCCCGCTCCTTGATCGAGTCGGCTCTTCGGCGGAGGGCCCGATACAACGCAGCTTCGAGACGAGCGAGGTCAATCGGCTTCTGGAGGTAATCCAGCGCGCCGTACCGGAGGTAGTCAACCGCTTCATTAATATCGGGAGTCGAGCTGGAGACGAGGATAGCCAGGTTGGGATCGCGTTCCAGGGCCCGAGCGAGGAGCTCCCCGGCAGGAGTTTCGAACAATTTCGCGTCCGCCAGCATGCAGGAGATCTTCTGCCGGCCCAACATCCCGAGTGCCTCCTGCCCGGTTACCGCGGTGAGGACTTCGAAGCCGCGGTGGTTAAGATGGGTTTCCGTCGTCTCCCGGACGGCTTGATCGTCGTCCACTATCAGGATGCGATCGGGAACCTTGACCGTCAGCATGCATGTCCTCGTTGAGCCCTGGTCGCCGAGATTGGGGTGGTCGGCGTGGATGCTGCCCGGGAACTGCCCCAAGGATCGGACCGTCAGACGATTTCTTGAGTTGCAGCAACGAGAGGAAGTGGGGCGGGAATCGCGGGACTGGTCCCTGGAGCCGCGGATGGTTACAATCAGCAGTACACCGGCATGGGTGTGTAAAGATTCGTTCGTCCAAGACCGAAAACTTTCCGGTAATCAACATCCCAGACGGGTCTGCCGCCGGTCGTGTCGGCGTTGCGCGCCCGAGTTCGGAGAGGTCGAGCGTGCCGCATCCCGATGAGTACCGCTGCACCCCCACCGTCGCACCCGACCGGTTGCGTCAAATCGAACAGCGCCTGCAAAATCACTATTACGAAGTTCCGCCGGCATCCGAACACATTGCCGCTTCGGTACTGGCGGAGCTCCGCGACCTCGAGAACAGCTCGTCCGTCCTTCCTCACTAGCCGGCATCTGGCGCCGTGACCGATCAGCGGCAGCTCATCTCCAGTGGCACCCCGTGGGAACCGATCGTCGGGTACTCCCGTGCGGTACGAACCGGCAAGTGGGTTCATGTCTCGGGAACTACCGCGACCGGCCCTGATGGCGGGATCGTAGGGCCAGGCGACCCTTACGCCCAGACGGTCCAGGCACTCCGAAACATCGACAGCGCGCTCAAGGCCGCCGGGTCTTCGCTCTCCGATGTGGTTCGGACCCGGATGTACGTCACCAATATTGATCACTGGGAGGAAGTGGCCCGCGCCCACGGGGAGTTTTTTCGGCAGGTACGGCCCGCGGCCACAATGGTCGAAGTCAGCCGGCTGATTTCTCCCGAGATGTTGATCGAGATCGAAGCCGAGGCCGTAATGCCGTGAGCAGACAACCGATTGTTCAGGTGGATGCCTTCACCGACCGGCCCTTCGCCGGCAATCCCGCCGCCGTGTGCGTCCTTGCCTCGCCCGCCGACCCAGCCTGGATGCAGGACGTTGCCCGCGAAATGAACCTGGCCGAAACTGCCTTCGTGGTGCCAGCAAGCGACGGCTATGATCTTCGCTGGTTCACCCCTTCGACCGAGGTCGACCTCTGCGGACACGCCACCCTGGCCAGCGCCCATGTGCTGTGGGAAGATCGCCACCTGGGTCCGGAGGATCAGGCACGATTCCATACCCGCAGCGGAGTGCTGACAGCTACCCGAGCGCCGGATCTGATCTGGCTCGACTTTCCGGCTACTCCTCCACAGGTAGTGGACCGATTTCCTGAACTGGAGCGCGCCATAGGGAAGCCGATCCATTACCTCGGTCGTACCGCGTTCGACTATCTGGTCGAGCTGGACTCTGACTCGGCCGTCCGCGAGCTGGCCCCCGATCTGGTCGCCCTGTCTCGGCTCTCGTGCCGAGGAGTTATCGTCACTGCGGCCTCCGGCACGAAGGGCTACGATTTCGTTTCCCGCTTTTTCGCGCCAGCCGCTGGTGTGCCGGAGGACCCCGTGACTGGATCGGCCCACTGCGGGCTGGCCCCGTTCTGGGCAACCCGGTTGCGGAAGAACGAGTTGATCGGGTATCAGGCTTCAGAGCGGGGTGGCCGGGTCAAGGTACGGGTAGAGGGTGAGCGCGTTCGGCTGGGAGGCCAGGCAGTGACGGTGCTCCGTGGTGAGCTCCTCCATTAGCGAGCCCGACAGCGCGGCGGTCGAGGCATTCAGAACCCTCGACCTTCGGGTGGGACGAATCCTGCGAGCGGAACCCAACCAGCGGGCCCGCAAGCCATCGTACAAACTCTGGATCGACTTTGGTCCGCTGGGGGAGAGGACCTCGAATGCGCAATTGCGCGAACTCTATGGCGCGGAAGAGTTGATCGGCCGGCTGGTGATTGCCGCGATCAACCTGGGCTCCCGGAACATTGCGGGCTTCGTATCCGAGGTGCTGGTGCTGGGAGTTCCCAGTGCCAAGGACGAGGTCGTCTTGCTGGGCGTGGACCGGGAGGTCCCGCTCGGCGGACGGGTATACTGACTCAGTTACGGCTGCGTCGAATCCGAGACCACCGGACGAACAACCAGCCCGGTCACCGCCCCGTCCTTGGCCAGGCTCCATTCAATCAGCATCCGGTGGCGGGACCGATCGAACGAGGCACTGCGACTGTAGACCTTATAGGGGGCCGCATCGTTGACTTGCTCATCGACCTGGCCTCGCTCATTTCCCAGGTTCCTGATTGCACGACCGGCAAAGTTCGCCAGCTCCGCCACGGAGCCGAAGGTCTGCCGCATTTCCGGGGAGAACCGGTCCCAGAGCTTCTCGTACTGGCTGCCGTACAGCCATGCCGTGTAGGTGCGCCCGTCGCGGATCAGCTCCGGCTCGGCGCGATCATCTCGGGGTGCGCAGGCAAGCGCGACCACCGCCATTGCTAGGCCCCATCTGCGTGCATCCATAGTGTGTCCTCGGTATTCTTCGCCCCGGACCGGCCACCGGAGAGGCCATGCGGGTATACGTCTCGGTTGATATGGAAGGGATCGCAGGGGTCGCGCACGAAGATCAAACCGACCCGATCCAGCCTCGCCATGCGGCAGAGTATAACCGGTCGTGCCGCTTGATGACGGCCGAGGCAAATGCCGCCATTGCCGGAGCCCTGGAGGCGGGGGCAACCCGGGTCGTCGTCAATGACAGCCACTGGTTGATGCGCAATCTGCTGGCCGATGAGCTCAATCCGGCTGCCGAGCTGATGAGTGGCGGACCCAAGCGGCTCTCCATGGTGCAAGGCATCGAAGAGGGGTTCGATGGCGCGATGTTCATCGGGTACCACGCCCAGGCTGGCACCCGGGATGCCATCATCGATCACACGTACACCAGCCGGGTTTATCAGGCCCGGATCAATGGGAAGCCCGTAGGCGAGCTGGCGCTCAACGCCGCCATGGCCGGTTCGTGGGGAGTGCCAGTCGCTCTGGTCAGCGGAGATCAGGCCCTTGCGGCAGAGGCTAGCGCGCTGCTCGGCGCCACGGTCGAGACCGTCATCGTCAAGCACGCCGTTGGACGGTTCGCCGCCCGTAGCCTGGCTCCGTCGGTGGCGTGCGAGCGCATTCGCAACGGTGCCAAGTCGGCGCTCCAGCGTTCCCATCCGCTATTCACGTTCAGCGCCCCGATCCGCCTGGAAGTCGATTTCGTGGTGAGTCAGATGGCGGACATGGCGGAGCTGGTCCCGGGCACCACCCGGTCAGGCGGAAGAACCGTGTGCTACGATGGCGACGATTACCGCGAGATGTTCCGGGCGTGGCGGGCCATGTATAACCTGGCCGGCGTGGAGTAAGCGTTGCCTATCGCTGCCCAAGCCGGGACCATTCGCACGGCGACGCCCGATGACGCAGGCAGTCTGGCGGAGCTCAGCGGAACATTGGGATATCCCGTGTCCAGCGAGGCCATGAGGCTTCGCCTTGAACGGCTGTTGAACGAGGAGACCGAGATCGTCATTGTAGCCGAGCAGCCGGCCGGGACGGTGGTGGGCTGGCTGCATGGGTCAGAGCAGGAGCTGCTCGAGTCCGGCACCCGCTGCGAGATTCTGGGTCTGGTGGTGGACGAGGTGCATCGCCGCCAGGGGACCGGTCGGGCGCTGGTCGCAGCAGTAGAAGCCTGGGCCCGCCAGCGCGGTCTCCAGCAGGTCGCGGTCCGCAGCAACATTGCCCGCACCGAATCCCACGGATTTTACGAGCACTTGGGGTATATCAGGACCAAGACCCAGCACGCATACCGCAAATCCTTGGATCGATGACCCCGCTCTGGTCTGGTCTTGTTGCGCTGCTGCTGTCGCCTCAAGGGACAATGGTCGCCCAGGTAGCCTGCCCCGATTCCGAGCCGCTCCCGGCCTACGCTCACAACGATTATGCCAACGCGCGGCCGCTCTGGGATGCCCTGAGTTTGGGATTTCGTGGAGTAGAAGTCGATCTTTTCCTGGCTGACGGCCATTTGCTTGCGGCACACGACCGCCAAGTCATACGACGAGGGCACTCACTCACCACGCTGTACCTTGAGCCGCTCAGGGCAAGGCTCAGCCAATGCGGCCGGATAGTGGCGGGAAAGGAGCCCTTTCTGCTTAATATCGAGCTCAAGGAGCGGTCGCCTGCTGCGTTCGATGCCTTGATCAAAGCACTTCGTCAGTATTCCGAGCTCTTCCTCTCCTCTGACGGCCGGCCCGCTGCAATAGAGGTCGTACTGGTGGGGTGGATTCCTGCGCGGAAGCACCTCGCTGCCAGCGCCCCGCCGGCCCTGGCGGTGCAGCAGCAGGTCACCAGTCGTTCGCCACAATCGGGCAGCTCTGACAGTCTGGTCCGACTGGTAAGCCTGGACTATGGCAAGAGAATCGGATGGTCCGGCCGCAGACCCCCGCCCACCAGTCTGGCCGAATGGCTGACTGCGCTGCGTCGGCTCCGCGATGCCGGCCCCCGCCGACTATCGCGGGTTTACAACGTGCCGGCTGAACCAGCATTGCTCCGGCGACTCCTGGACGGTGGTGTCGATCTGATCGGGATCAAGGACCTGAACCAGGGACGCCGTGCCCTGCAGGCTTTGAGGACCGCAACCCTTCATTGCGCGAGGAGCCCGTGCCGACAGATCCGCTCGGTCTCATAGCCGGTATCGTTATTGGTCTGCTGGCAGGCTGGATATACCTGCTGATCTGGAAGGCGCGATACACCTCGTTGATCCGGGAAGACGCGGTGGTCAGAAGTCGTGCGGTGACGGCGGGCAAGATACACGAGCAGCTGATCCCGTATCTCCCAGGATTTCCGTACAACCCTAAAGACATCCGCTTTCTGGGCAGCCCAATCGATCTGGTGGTGTTCGATGGACTGGCCGAGGGCGAGCTGCGCAGCATCATCTTCGTGGAGGTGAAGACCGGCCGGTCGGGACTGACACCGGGAGAGCGTGCGGTTCGGGCGGCTGTTGACGCTGGGGAGATCGAGTGGGCCGAGCTGCGCGTAGCTCAGCAGTTCGCCACCGGAGCGATGTAGTGGTGCCACCCGCTGATTGGGACCGACTGCTGGCTGACCACACTGCCGCACTGCAGGAGTACCAGGCGTCGGCGATGTCACTCCCTCCGGAGACCTGGACCCGTCCGATGGCACCCGGGAAATGGACGCCGGCCGAAGTCACCAGCCATGTGGCGGAAGCCTACCGGGTGCTTCGAGGAGAGCTTGCTGGCCAGACTGGAATGAGCCTGCGGGGCTCCCGCCTGCGCCGTTTCATTCTTCGTCACACCGCGCTGCCACGACTTCTCGCGGGGAAGCCATTCCCGCCGGGCGTGCGGGCACCCAGGGAGACCCGCCCCAGAGTAGTCGTTGATGACCGCCAGACCGCACTCACGGAGCTCGGTAGCTTGGCCGAGCTGTTCACCGCCGAGCTCGGCGCTTGTGCCGGGCCTGCAAAACCTCGCGGGCCTGCAAAACCTCGTCTGACGCACGCCTATTTTGGCTTATTGTCGCCGCGCCAGGCGCTTCAGCTACTGGCGGTGCACACCCGGCATCATGCCCGCCAACTGGCAGCCTGCCGGCAGTCCCCAACCCTTAGCTGACATCCTGATATGGACTGGATCACCGACCCGCAGGCCTGGATCGGCTTTGCCACCCTGACGGTGCTTGAGATCGTCCTCGGCATCGACAATATCGTCTTCATCTCGATTCTGGCCGACAAGTTGCCGCAGGCTCAGCAGGCCCGTGCCCGGATCATCGGGCTCGGCCTGGCAATGTTGACCCGCATCCTGCTGCTGTTCTCACTCACCTGGATCATTCGGCTCACCGCACCGCTGTTTGTCGTCCTGGGTGAGGAGATCTCCGGGCGGGACCTGGTGCTGATCCTCGGTGGGCTGTTCCTGCTGGCAAAGAGCACCCACGAGATCCATGAGAATCTGGAAGGCGAAGAGGGAGAGGTATCCGCCCGAGTGGGGCCATCCTTTACCAGCGTGCTGATCCAGATAATGCTGCTGGACATCGTATTCTCTCTGGATTCAGTCATCACTGCCGTCGGGATGGTCGATGAGCTGGGCGTGATGATCGCGGCCGTAGTCGTGGCCATCATTTTCATGATGGCCTTCTCCGGGACCATCAGCGGGTTTGTCAGCAGACATCCCACGATCAAGATGCTGGCCCTGAGCTTCCTGATCCTGATCGGTGTGGCGCTCATTGCGGAAGGGTTCGACCAGCATATCCCGAGGGGCTATATCTACTTTGCCATGGCATTCTCGGTCATGGTGGAGCTGCTGAACATGAGACTGCGGCGGGTCCAGGCCAAGGCAGTGAAGCTCAGGCGGCCATACGTCGAGGACCAGCCGGCGGGCTCGGTGTGAGGGACTATGGCCGCTGACCGCGGGCCAGAGCCACAGCGAGCAGTAACACTCCGCTTCCTGGCGGAACCGGGCGACGTCAACTTCGGCGGGAAGGTGCACGGCGGGGCGGTGATGAAGTGGATCGATCAGGTGGGGTACACCTGCGCGGCAGGCTGGACCGGCACCTACTGCGTCACGGTCTACCTTGGCGGGCTACACTTTCTGGCGCCGATTCACGTGGGTGAGGTCGTCGAGCTTCAGGCGCTGGTCATCCGCACGGGCAAAACCAGCATCGATATCGCGGTGGATGTCTATGCCCGCGATCCCAAGAGTCCCACGCGGCGCCGTACCGGGCACTGCGTGATTGTCTTCGTAGCGCTCAGTCCCGAGGGTCTGCCTGCCCCGGTGCCGCAGTGGACACCCAAAGACGACCTGGACCGCGCACTGGAGCAGTACGCCGTGCGTCTGTCCGGGCTCCGCAAGCAGATGGACACCGAGATGGAGCGGCACCTGGGCTCGGCGCGCTCGGGCCGACACTAACTCGAGCAGTAACCGTCAGGTCCGGCGCAGGGTAAAAACGGGCAGCTCGGCGGGGCAGCGAAATCGAGCCTGAATTCCGGTGGTCCCCACTCCTTGGGATACGTAGAGCGGCGCGGGGGTGTCCCGGTACCAGCCTTCGAGAAACCGCCCTGCCCCTGGGGGCTTGAACGCTGGGAGGAACGGAATCCGGATCTGTCCTCCGTGGGTGTGGCCCGCCAGCAGAAATGCAGGTCGAGCCGAGGCGGCGGCCGCCAGGCTGTCGGCCAGGGCCGGCTCGTGGATCAGCCAGATCTCGATGGCACCCGACTGAATCTCCCGCCGGGCTGTCGCCAGGTCGGGCGTCCCGTGGAGCATGTCGTCCAGCCCGACCAGCGCCAGCGATGCCTGGCCCATTTTCACAACCTTCGTCTGGTTGACCAGGAGATCGACCCCGGTGCCGAGATAGGTCGCCCGGGCGGTATCACCCACCACCCCGGCCCGATACTCCCAGTTTCCCAGAACCGCTGCCGTTGCCAGCCTTCCTCTGACCTTCCCGACAAAATCTCTGACCTGGTCGTCGGCCCGCGCCGTCTCCATCATGTCACCGTTAATAACCACGATCTCGGGGCGCTCGTGGTGGATGTGTTGAACTGCCGCCCGGGCCGCGAGCTGATTGCCGGGCAGATGCACATCGGTGATCTGGGCGATGCGGAGTCGATCCAGCTCCGGCGGTAGTCCGGGGACGTAGACATCGTGACGGGTAACCATCACGCGGTTGGCTTCCAGTCCAAACGCATCGGCTGCGACTGCGGCGCCGGCGGCGCCGACGCCGGCCAGGAATCGGCGCCGGGAAATCTTCATGGGCGGGCGAGCAAATCAGGCGGGGACCGGAGACGAACTCTTGGCCTGCTCCATGGCTAGTTCGACCTCGAGGCTTTCCCGGTCGCGGTAGATCGTTGCTACAGCCGCGGTCCGGCCATCCAACTGATACCGAACGGCGCAATCTCGGGCCTCAATGTCCCCGTCGACGACAAGGTTGTCCCAACGCTCGGCGTGCCCCGCGTAATTGATCGGCACGTCGTAGTGCTGGCTCCAGAAGAAGGGCACCAGATTGAACGGCGCCTTATCCCCGAGGATGGCCCTGGCCACGGCTTGACCCTGACGTTGAGCGACGACCCAGTGCTCCACCCGGATGGGCTCACCTGAACGAGGATCGGGCCAGCGCGCAATGTCACCCGCGGCGAACACTCCTGGAGCGCTGGTTTCGAGCCATTGATTGACGAGCACGCCACGATCAACGGCCAGTCCTGCCGCTTGGGCCAGCTCGATGTTGGGCCGAACTCCGATTCCGGCCACGACCAGATCCGCCGCGAACCGCTCTCCACTCTCCAGGGTGACAACTCCGTCGCGGATGGCAGCCGGCTTCTGCTGCAGATGGAACACGACTCCGTGCTCTTCGTGCAGACGCCGGATGAAGTCGCCCAGCTCGGGGCCGAGCACCCGCTCCAGGGGACGCGTATCAGGACCGACCACGTGAACCTCCAGCTTTCGAGCCCGGAGGGATGCCGCCACCTCCAGGCCGATGAAGCTGGTCCCCAGGACGACGGCGCGCCGTGCGTTGGCCGCAGCCGCGATAATCGCCTTGCTGTCTGCAAAACTGCGAAGGTAGTGCACCCGGGGCTTGCTCTGCTCGAATTCAGGCGGGAGCCGCACCGGAGTCGCTCCGGTGGCGAGCACCAGCGCTCCGTACTCCAGCGTCGCGCCGTCGTCCAACCGGATTCGCCGAGCCTTGGGCTCAATGCTGGCCGCCCGGCGGTTCCGAATGATGTCGATCTCGAGATCGCGATAGAACTCGGGGGGGTGCAGCGGAATCCAATCTTCGGAGGCGGTGCCGGCGAGATAGTCCTTGGAACAGTTCGGCCGGTCGTACGGCGCGTCAGGATCGGGATCCACCAGGGTAACCGTTCCCGCGTAACCGGCTTCCCGGAGGGTCTCGGCGGTGCATTCCCCGGCGGCTCCGGCCCCGACAATGACCACCGAAGCGGGCCCCCCACTCCCGCCGCTTGCGATGCGTTGCTTGCGGGGTTGGTCCGGCGCCTTACCGGTTACGAAAACCCGGTCGCCTCGCTGCTCGACTTGCCAGCAGGGGACATCGTTCAGCCCTGGTGGGCGTAGGCTCTGGCCGGTTCTCAGGCTGAAGCAGGCGTGATGCCAGGGACAGCGCACGGTGTCGCCGACCAGGAGTCCTTCCGCGAGAGGGCCACTGTAGTGGCTGCAGACGGCCCCGATGGCATACCACCGTCCTGCTTGCCGAGCCAGGAGCACGGGCTCGCTTCCGACGTGTCCGGCAAGCATTGCACCATCCGGGACTTGATCCACGGGTAAACCAGCCGCCAGATCCGGCCCCTGAGGGGCAGTGCCTTCATTTCCTCCCATAACGTCACTCCCGAGTCAGGTCGGAGGCCCAGCGCGAACAAGTCGAATGTGAGCCCGGACTCGACCGAGCGGAAGGCAAATGGCTGCTTATGTCTGGCCCGCCAGCCGCCCCTCCGTACCCGACAGACCTCCGAAGCGCCGCTCCCGTCCCGCGAATTCCCGGACTACTCTCTGGAGATCTTCAGCCCCGAAGTCCGGCCACATGACAGGAAGGAAGAATAGCTCGGCATAAGCTGCCTCCCACAGCAGGAAGTCGCTGAGCCGGCGCTCACCTCCCGTTCGAATCAGGAGATCCAGCTCGCCCACCGGGGTGCCGTGATCCACGATGGAGATGAGCCGCCCAAAGCGATCTCGGGAAACGGCGCCCGGTCGCAGACACTGCGCGGCCCGGAGGATGGCATCGCGGCCGGAGTAATCGATCGCGATTCGAAGCAGCAGCGTCCTGCCTCCGCTGGTCGCCACCTCCGCCGTGTCGATGGTGCGCAACAGGGCCGAACCCAGCCGGTCACGCCGGCCGATGATTTCCAGCCGTACCCCGTTGGCCACACAGCGGGCTACTTCGCTGCGGAGGTGTTCGCCAAAGAGTCGCATCAGCCACGCAACTTCCACCGCTGGCCGCCGCCAGTTGTCGGAGGAGAAGGCGTAGAGTGTGAGGGTGCCGATTCCAGCAGCCGGCGCGCCCTCGACCACCCGGCGAACCGCTGCAGCTCCCGCCCGGTGACCCGCGCCGCGGGGAAGATCCTGCCGGGCGGCCCACCGCCCATTGCCATCCATAATGATGCCGACGTGAAGACCGGCAGGGGGAGGAGACGAAGTCCTTTGTACCATAAAGTTCAACCTCAAAAAAAAGAGCGGGGGGTCAGCGGTCCCGGGTGCTGTGGATCAGGGCTTCCATGTGGTCCAGATAGCGCTCCAGCGCCCGTCGGCCCAGCGCGCTCAGCCGATACTCGGTGCGGGGGACCCGGCCCGCGAACGACTTGGTGCACACGATGTAGTGCGCCTCTTCCAATTTCCGGGCGTGAACGCTGAGATTGCCGTCGGTCGTGTCCAGCAGTCGCTTGAGCTCGTTGAAGCTGAGGCTGGGATTGACCGCCAGCGCGCTCACGATGGCGAGCCGCATCCGCTCGTGAATCAGCCGATCCAACTCGAGGGGACCATGCCCCGCGCCGTCACCCGGCACACCCCGCAGTCGCTCGGCGGGTTTGCTTCCGGGGGTGCGCGCTGAAGCCAGGTTCGATTTAGCCACCGTACCTCCGTGCGATGATGATCCCGAAGACGATGTGAAGCCCCCCAAAACCCAGCGCCAGGAGCCACTCGCTCCAGCTGGCCGGGGCCAGCAGCGCTATGGCGCCCAGGACCATGAAGCAGAATCCCATGATAGGGACGACCCGGACCGAGAACGCACCACCGGTGACAACTCCGGTGCCGTAGAGCAGCAACCAGGTGCCGGGCAAGGCGGTGTAGAGGCCGGCCCGCATCAGCACCAGGGTGAGCAGGGCGCCGACCAGGAGGGGCGGCAGGTAGCTCAGTACGAAACGCCGGCCGGAATAGGAAAAGACCGTCGTGCCTCCCCGGCGGGCCTTGAGCACCATGGTCCAGCCTCCGATGCCGAGGGCCAGGATCGCCGCGCTCAGCCATACGGCCAGCCATTCTCCCGGCTCCGAGCTGCGGGAGGCCACCAGTGTCGCTATGAGCGCCGTCAGCCCCATGGCTACTCCGCCCCAGCCAGGAACCGCGGTGAAGGCCGTGGCCCGCTCCATGGTGGAGCGGATAAAGGAGAGATTGTCCATCGCCCGGGCGTGGAGCGCGGGCGAAGAGGCGTCGGCAGGAGTAGGACGAGACAGGGTCATCCCTGGAGTCTAGCGCCTTCTCTACAAGCCATCAAGTGCTTTGTAGTACAAAGTGGATTTCCCCCCGGCTCGCCTTTACCGCAGCTCAGTGGTGCAATACGGGCAGCGCGTCGCAGCGACCGGAATGGCCATGCGGCAGTAAGGGCAGTCCTTGGTGGCCGGGGCCGCCGCGGCCTCCTGCGGCTGGAGCCGGTTGGCGGCGCGCACGATCAGGAATACAGCAAAGGCCACGATGACGAAGGTGATCACATTGTTGATGAACTGCCCGTAATCGATGGTGACCGCACCAGCCGCATTGGCGTCGGCCAGCGTGGCATACGGCGGCGGGGCCTTGGGCCCCGGACTCAGCAGAAGAAAGAGATTGGCGAAATCGACCTTGCCCAGCGCCAGGCCGATCGGCGGCATGATGACATCATCGACCAGCGACTTGACGACGGTGCCGAACGCTGCGCCGATAATGATGCCGACAGCCAGGTCGAGCACGTTGCCCCGGAGCGCAAATGCCTTGAACTCCTTGAACATGAGAGATCCCCGCTGAGGTTGGGTGGTTACTCACTGCACTTCGACAACGTGTCCCGCGGCGCGCCATTCGGCAAATCCACCGGGAAAGAGTCGCACGTCGGAGAATCCTCGGGCCAGCAGCAAGCTGGCGCCAATAGCCGCGCGGGGACCAGTCTGGCAGTGCACCACCAATGGACTGTCTCGAGGTATCTGCTCGAGTCGTTGCTCCAATTGGCCGAGGGGAAGATTGAGCGAGCCGGGGACGTGTCCAACCGTCCACTCGCCTTCCCGGCGCACGTCGATCACGAGACTTCCGTTCTGACGAAAGCCGTGGGCGAGCTCGTCCACCGTCACCACCGGAATCCGCTGCAGGTTTCGGCCGGAATTGCGCCACTCACCGATGATGCCGGCTGGGAAGTAGCCGGCGACCCGCTCCAGTCCGATCCCGGCGAGGTCCTGAGTCAGCCGGTCTATCATGCCGGTGCGATCATTCCCCAGGAGGTACAGGTCCTGGTCGTAGGGGAGCAGCGAGCCGGCCCAGTTAGTGAAGCTGCGATTGGCCGGGATGTTGATGGTGCCTGGGATCGAGGCTCGGCCGAAGTCATCGGGTTCTCGGGTATCGACCACCACTCCACCGTCTGCCAGCAGCGCCGCGAGTGTTTCCAGCGACGATCGAGGCGGCGGATTTCGGTTGCCCAGGAGGCTCGGGCCGGCCTGATTGATCTGCTTCATTCGAGCAAAGTACGGCGGCGGCTCGGGCTGTCCCGCCAGTACCGCCCGCACGAACTCGGTTTCATCGGCAACCCCGAATGCCCAGTTAAACCGCTTCTCAAACCCCAGCGTGGATTGAGGGACGGCACTCAGACTCTTTCCACAGGCAGACCCGGCGCCGTGGCCGGGCCAGAGCTGGAGGTAATCCTGGAGGGATCGGAACTTCTGGAGTGACTGAAAAAGCTGGCGTGCGGCCCGTTCCATGGTGCCCTTGGCTCGCACCGCTCGTTCCAACAGATCGGGGCGGCCCACATCGCCAACGAAGACGAAATCGCCGGTGAGCGCGCCCATCGGCTCCCCGCCCTTCTCCCGGTCGCTGACCAAAAAAGTCAGGTGTTCCGGTGTGTGTCCCGGCACATGCAGCACGCGAAGCTCGATCCTCCCCAGCTCGATCGCTGATCCGTCCGCCAGCCAGCACACACTGGCATCGCTGGGATAGCGGTAACCCCACTCTGGGTCCCCGGCGCGGGACAGGTGCAGCCGGGCACTGCTCCTCTGGGCCAGCTCGCGGGCACCGGAAACGAAGTCGGCGTGAATGTGGGTCTCGGTCACGTCGGTAATCCGGAGGCCTTCGTCCTGCGCCGCCTGGAAATACCGTTCGATGTCCCGATTGGGATCAACCACCACCGCCTGCCGAGTGGCCGGACATCCGATCAGGTAACTCGCCTGGGCGAGCTTGGGCTCGAAGAGCCGGCGGAAGATCAGGCGCGGCCTCCTCGATTCGCCACCCGGCGCACGAACTTGAGGCCTGACCACACATCATCGATGGCGCAAACCTTGACGTCCACCAGACCTTGGGTCAGGCCGATTTCGCGGACCATGTTCTCGCTCAGATCGGTCTCGAGCCCAGCAGTCCGCTTGGGCCAGGAGACCCAGAGCGTGCCATTGTCGGTCAGCGACTTGGCCCAGCGAGGAAAGCCCTGGGCGAGCTCGACGCGCCGCCGGGCGAAGCAATGCAGAAACTCGGTTCTGGAGGGGAGCCTTCCTTGAACCGTGGTACCTTCGGGCAGTTGGCCGAGGATCGCAGCGTAGGTCTGCGGCGCCCTCAGGGCAACGATCCGGGTGCCTGGCCGGATCCCCAGCTTCTCGGGCAGCGAGCGCGTTGAGTAGCCGGCCACGCCTCAGACCTCGATCGAGGTTCTGAGAGGCTGCCGCCCTCGGGCGGTCACGGGCCAACTGGTTTCCACTTCCGCTCCTCGCATTCCGTAAACCGTCTCATGCAGGTGGACCGCCACGCAGACGTGATTAGGTATGACCCTCACCCTCTCGCCGACGACCGGCTTCCAGTCCGAGGAGCTCAGATCGAGGATACCGTGCTCCTCCGATAGCCTTCGCACCAGCACCTCCGGGTGCTCGAGCAGGGCACCATAACCCTCCCCCTCTCCTTCCGATGGCTCCCTCCCCAGCGCCTTGCTCCCGGCATCGATTACCGCCTGACCAGGAACCGAGGTGCTGACCACGGTTGTGAGAATGGTGAGCGCGCAATCATCCCAGGTACAGGCGCCGAGCTGGGCGGTGATGCGATCATTATAGACGTAGGTACCGGGACGGATCTCGGTGAGATCGCCGATCTCATGGGCTCGCCAAGCGGTCGGGGTCGAGCCCCCGCTCACCACTTCCGGGCGCAGCCCGGCTCTCTCGAATGCCTGAACCGCCACTCGGAGATCGGCCCGGAGTTGGTCGAGCGCCTCCTCCTGGCGGCTGACCCGCTGCCGAATGTGACCGGGGTAGAAGGCAACACCGCGGTACTCCAGCGGAGAGCGCTGTTTCACCCGCGCGGCGAGCGCCACCGCATCACCCAGCGCCGGAAGCCCGACTCGGTGCATCCCGAGATCGAGCTCGATCAGCACGCCGATCCGGCGATCCCGGCGGGCTGCGGCGTCGGCCAGGCGCTCTGCGACCTCGAAGGAATCCAGGGCCACGGTCACATCCGCGCTCTCGGGGAGAGCCAGCAATCGCTGAAGCTTGGCTTCTCCTACTGGTGGATAGGCCAGCAAGAGATTGTCCGACACCTCCGCCATGACTTCGGCCTCGAGCAGCGTGGCGCAGGTGAGCCCGGCCGCGCCGCGACGAAGCTGTTCAGCGGCGATTTTAGGTGATTTATGGGTCTTGGTATGGGGACGGAGGGTAAGCCGGTGACCGCCGGCGTACGCTGCCATGCGGTCCAGGTTGCGCTCCAGCCGTTCGAGGTCCACCAGGGGGACCGGAGTCTCAGTAATCACGACACCATCATCTCCCGTCCGAACAGCCGACGCAAGGCGGCCAGGCGGCCGACCCCTGGGCCTGCGGTCCCCGGGCTGCTATTGTCTGGAGCCGCTTTCGGTTACCGATTGTGCGACGGGGTACGATCTGAGCGTCCCCATGGCGATCTTTCACGATTGTAACACCAATGACACCTGCTGGAGTCCGCCTGACGTCCTGCTGTGCCCGCCGGTTTGCCGCGCTGCTCGGACTCGCGTGGCTTCTCGGTTGCGAACACAGCGAGCCGTTCGGCAGCCAGAGCTTCGACAGCGACCAGCCCTTCAATTCCGCTCCTCCAATCCAACTGACACTGAACCGAGGCCCTGACCGGCGAGTCGCCTGGCTCCCGGACGGCTCCGGCATGCTCTACTCCACCCAGCTGGCGGGACGGCCCGACCATGATATCTGTCTGGGCGAGCTGCCTCCGGGTGGGGGCCGGCAGCGGGCCCTGACCTGTGATCTCTCCCCCACTGGCCCACAGCTCACCGAAGCACTGGAGTCGGCCGCGCCCTTTGGCGATGGGCATCTAGCCTTCGTGGCCGCCACTTCACCGCCCGGTGCAATCACGCCCAACCAGCAGGCCCTGGCGATGAGTCGGGTGGACGACCCGGCCACCCGCACTGAGCTGTTCTCCATCCCCTACACCATTCCAGGCCGGCGCACTCATGGAGGACTCTCCCAGCTCAACTGGCTGGGGCCGGACCGGTTGGTGTATCTGGGGGAGGCCGTCAACCTTATCGCACCCTGCGCATTTTGTGAGCTCGATACCCTACGCTCGGGCCTGGATGCGGTCTGGGTAAGCCTCGCCAATGGTACGGCCACCAGGCAGGTGATTCCCGGGTCGGACAATGCCTCCGGCGTATCGCCAGGGAGTAACCCCGATGAGGTGTACTACACGCTTGCGGGCGATACCCGGGTCTACCGACAGCTGCTCTCCACCGGCGCCGTGTCGCTGGTGCACGACTTCGGGCCGGCCGGTGTCGCCCGAGACGTCCACGTGATCGCAACTCAGCTGACCGCTGTCGTCGGGGGGCGGGTCCATTTCGCGGACGACCCTACCCTAGGCCCAACCCAGTGGGATAGTGGCGGTCTGATACACGTCCTCGATCTGGTCAACGGCTCTGATGTGATTCTCGACTCCCCGCCGCAGCCGAGCCTGTTTCGGCGACCTCGCCTGTCTCCCTCCGGGACTGCAGTGGTGGCCGAAGCCTATCCCCTCATCGTCTCGCCGGGGCCCGTAGAGGGAATCCTGGACACGACCGTCAGCCGGGTCGGAGACCTCTTTCTGTTTGGTCAACCATGAACGCGGCCCGGCATGCCGCTGGATGCCTGATGGCGTTGCTCGCCGGACTCGCGCTCCCCAACCTGCTTCGGGCCCAGGCTGAGGGATCGGTGGCAGGACGAGTATATGACGCCGGCACCAAACGAGGCCTCGACCAAGCCCAGATTCTGGTGGACGAGCGGGTGCGCACCCTGTCCGATACTGGTGGCGTGTATCGCGCGCGGGGCATTCGGAGCGGCTGGCACCGGGTGAGCGCCCGCCTGATCGGATATCGCAGCGTGGTGCAGGACAGCGTGTTCGTGCGCGCGGGCGCCACCGTGACGCTGGACTTTCCGTTGGAGACCAATCCGCTGGAGCTGGCACCACTGGTGGTAACCGCGCCGGTGGATCCAGTGCTGGACCCCCTGGCCACGGCTTCCGAGCAGAAGATCAGTAGCGCCGACCTGCGGGAGCTGCCGGTCAGCTCGCTGGAGGAGGCGGTCGCGCTCTCCGCAGGAACGGTGGGCCAGAGTTACCGGGGAGGCCGGCTGGGCGAAGAGGCATTCATCCTCGATGGCCTCGGAATGAAGAACCAGCTCGATGCGGCCAACGGCGGACTCGGACTTAGGGTCCCGCCGGATGTGCTGAGCGAGGCTTCCCTCATCACCAATGGTTTCTCGGCGCGTTACGGGCAGGCGATTTCAGGCCTGGTCAACGTGGTGACCAAAGAGCCCGGTAATGAGTGGGAGGGCCGGCTCGGCTACGAGACCGACCGGCCGTTCGGCGGAAGCTGGGACCTGGGACTCGACCGGATCATTGCCCAGGCCGGCGGGCCGGTGACCCGCCGGCTCGGCTTAGTCGGTGCGTTGGACCTGACCGGTAGGATTGATGCCGATCCGGTCAATGCGCCGGCACCGGCTGACCCGCGGGACCCGCGAAGCGAATCCCCCACCATGCTGCCGCACAACAGCGGGGAGCAGTGGAGCGGATTGGGGAAGATCACATACGCTCTCACCGACCGGGTGACACTCCGCTTCCTCGGTCTGCATTCCGAAGAGCAAAGCCTGCTGTACGATCCTGCCTACAAGTACGATCTGAGCTTCGCCCCGGGTCAGCGGCTGGGCGGGGATCTCCTCACTGGCCACGTGCAATACGCCAGCGGGCCGGGAACCCATAAGCCCCTGATTTTGGATGCCCGGATCGCCCGGTTCACCCGCGAGTTCGTGCGTGGCACGCTGGACGGCGAGGTGGACTTTGCATTCGGTGGCCTGACCGGTAAGCGCTTCCATTTCACTGGGGAAGATGCAGCTCGAGCGCAGGACCCAAGCCTCGATCCGATTGCCGGGCTGCAGACACCGCTGCTGAGCTCGGCCACTCCCTATGGAGTGCCCGCATTCTTCCTGGGTAACGGCTCCCGGGGCACCCTGGGGTGGAGCGACTTCGGGGAGACTCGGGGGCAGTTGGACGCCACCTATGGAGTCGGCGAGCGGGTGGACCTCTTCTTCGGGGGCGAGCTGGTGGAGCAGCAGGTGCACACCTATCAGCGGGCACTCGGCTACCTGCCGGTCGGTTCGGGCGACAGCGTTCCTCCGACCGCGATCTCCAACTTTTCACCCAGCAGCGCCGCCGGTTACCTGGAAGCGCAGGTGCGGGTGACCGACCTGGCTTTTACCGCGGGCCTTCGCTACGACCAGTTCAGCGCGGGCAGCGAGCTGGCCGCGGAATCGCGAGGGTCGCAGCGAAAGGTCAGCCCCAGGTTCGCGGTGTCTACCGTCCTGAAGGGTGCCACTTTCGTGGCCAGTTACGGCCGGTTCGCGCAGGCTCCCGACTATCAGTTCCTGGTTGATGCGGCCTTCGACGACACCACCCGCACCGGCCGGTTTCGCCGGGGCAATCCCAACATCGGATACGAGGACGCGGTCCAGTACGAGTTCAACCTGCGGCTGCGTCCCACTCCCGTCACCTCGCTGCGGCTCGGCGCGTATGTCAAGCGACTCGATGGCCTAGTCGCGTCCGTGCCTCTAGGGCTGGACCCGGACTCTACCATCTTCGGGAATGCGGATGCAGGGACTGTCAAAGGACTGGAGGTACAGTTCGAGCGTGATTTTCAAGGGGGTTTCGGAGCCCGAGTCCTCTATACCTTGCAGCGCGCCACCGCCACAGCCACGGACGCGTTTCTGCTCAACCGAGTCATCTCCATCGATCCGTCGACCGGAGACACCATTCGCCCCGCTCGGGCCGAGTTCCCCCTGGATTACGACCGCCGTCACATGCTGACAGTTATCCTGCGGAGTCGGATTGCGGACCATGCGGGTCCGCGAATGTTCGGCGCTCGGGTCCTGGGCGGGTTGGAAGCCGCGGCTATCGGCCGAGCGGTTACCGGGTTGCCCTACTCGCGGACCGATATCTCGGGAGACTCGTTGATCGGCTTGCCGAATTCCAGCCGGCTACCGACCACCTATACGCTCGATCTGCTGGTTCGCCGGCCGTTGCAGCTGGGCGGGGTGCGCGGCGGGGTTTATCTCGATATGCGCAATGTGTTCAATCGGCAGAACGTCGTGGCCGTGCGCCGCGACTCCGGCTTGCCGGGACCTGACGACGCCACCCTCAATGCATTGGCGGAAGAGGCCTATCAGGCACATCCCGAAGAAATTCCTTACGAATCTCCCCGCTATCGGCCGTCGGCCGACCTGGATGGCAACGGCTACATCGAAGGTCGCAGCGAGTTGTTTCCGCTCTACCTGGCCGCTGCTCGGGATTATACTCAGCCGCTCTTCGCGTACGGACCGCCCCGTCTGGTGCGGCTCGGCGTGGAGTTCCTGTTCTGAGCCAGATCTTCCTTTAAGAGCGCCCGGTTGATGGCCATCCCGGCCTCCGCGCCCTCGGCGGCGGCCACCACCACGAATTGAGCCTCCTTGGAGGAGTCCCCCGCCACATAGAGGCCTGGAACATCAGTGGCTTCACAGCTGCCGGTGTCAACCGCGCCTTTGTTGGTAAAGCGGCATCCGAGCTTGTGGGCCAGGGCGCTACGCTGACGCTGGCCGGCACAGACGAAGAGTGCCCGGCGGGCCAGCGATTCACCGGTCTCGAACACAATCCGCTCCAGGTAACCGTCGCTGCCCTCGAGCCGGACTACCTGCTCCTCCCGAATCTCCACCCCACGGCCACTCAGCTGCGACAGGTCCGCCTTGGCCAGTCCGCTAGGACCGCCGGTGCACAGCACAACATCATCGCTCCACACGGTAAGCCCCAGCGCCAGAGCCGATCCTTCCTCGCCGCGGCCGTAAATGCCGATGGGCTGGTCCCGCCAGTCCCAGCCGTCACAGTAGGGGCAATGGTGCACGCTGATCCCGTAGAGCGACTCGAGACCCGGGATGGGAGGAAGCTCATCCACCACCCCGGTGGCCAGCAGCAGCTTCCGGGAAGCGAGCTGCTTCCCGTCGGCGCAGACCACTCGGAACCCATCGGGTGAACGGGTGGCGTCCAACACCTCGACGTCTCGGAATTCGACCGACGGATAGCGTCCTACCTCGTCCCGGGCCAGGGCCAGGAATTCCCGGGGAAGGATCCCATCTCGGGTGAGGTAGTTGTGCACCCCGGCCGAGCGCGCGTTCCGCGGCTCACCCACGTCGCAGACCAGCACCGAGCGCCGGCAGCGGCCCAGCATCAGGGCAGCACTGAGCCCCGCCGGCCCCGCGCCCACGATGATGCAGTCGTAGGTGACGCGGGGCGGTTCAGTACTCATGTCTGGGGTTTACATCCGTGCGGTGGGATGGTGTCTCGAGTTGCCGGTGACTTCCGCCGCCTCCATGACCTGCTTGAATCGGCGCAGATCATCGGCAACCTGCTGCGATGGCTCTTCGCCCAGCAGCTTTGCCACGGTGACACCAAGGTCACCGGCGGGCGGCTCGTAGCTCAGAACGACTCGCACGTCGGTGCGGTCGGGTCCAGCCTCGGTAAAATGCACCGAGCCGGCATGGTTGACGTCGGCGCCCGGCAGCGATCGCCAGGCAATCAGTTGGTCCTCGACCTCGTTATGAATGACCGCGTCCCATTCGACCCTGGTGCCAGCCGGCGCCTTGGCGACCCAGTGGGACCGCGTCTCATCGAGTACCGTGACCGACTCCAGGTGGTCCATGAACCTGGGGAGGTTCTCGAAGTTGCGCCAGAACTGGTACACCTCCGAGATCGGTCGGTTCACCAGCACGCTGCGTTCGACTTTGTGCCCTTCACCCCGGCGCACGCTGGCCACTGGACTGGCCCGCCCAGTCCGGGCGGTATTCCGGTTCAGTGCCCGGTTGACCGCAGAGCGGCCGGTGATCGCGCGCGAGATGAGACTGCCCGCGATCGGAAGCAACAGGGGCCGGAGCCGCTTGTGCCGGATCCCGAAGTACGCCACCGCTGCGGCGCCGACAGCCGAAGCCAGGCGCTCAGTACGGCCAACGTTGATCGCGCCTTCGTCGGGTGCCGGCCGGCGCAGGTTTTCCCAAGCCTGATCGGACCCAATGCCGTTATAGGGGATTGCCATGTGTCTGCCCTTCGTCAGAAGTCGGGGAATTGCTCGTGGATGTCGGTCCCGCCGGTGAAATCTGATTGTAGCGGCGCGCGGCGAGATCTCCCAGACGGGTCAGCCAGGAAGGTGAGAGCCAGGATTGGCTCTCCGCACCCTTGTGACGACCCTGGGGCCGAGTTCCAGGACCCGGCAACAGCCGGTCCACTGCTCCGAGCAGATCGGCGGTGAATCCTGGGGCCACCGCGTTGGCGACAGCGGCGAGACGCGTGATCAGCGGGAACAGAACTTCCGCATCCCCTCGCCGGGCGGCCTCGATGATTCGGCGGGCGGCACGGTCGGCACTAATCGACAGTCCCGGCAGCGAATCACTGATGCTGAACCAGGCATACTCCGACCGATGCTGCCCGCGAAAGATGGCGTTGCGAGGGCTGCCGGTGCGCATGAGTCCCGGAACGACGGTCACCACCTTGATGCCGTCGGCGGCGACCTCCGCCCGAAGTCCCTGGGAGAATCCTACCGCGGCGAACTTGCTGGCACTGTAAGGCAGGAGATGGGGAACTCCGATCTTGCCGCCTATGGAGGTGATGTTCACGATGCGGCCACCCCGCCGTTGCCGCATCTCCGGCAAGACCCCCAGCGTTGGGTAGAGCATGCCCCAGAAGTTGGTCGCCATGGCTTCTTCATAGTCCGCCACTGACATAGTCTCGGCGGGACCAACCTCGATAACGCCGGCATTGTTGATCAGCACATCGACCGCTCCCAGTCGACGATGTACCTGCTCCAGTAACTCCTCCATGGAGCCCTGGTCGGTCACGTCGCAGGGGAGGGCGATGACTTCAGCTCCGGCCCGCGCCAGTGAAGCCCTGGCCCGTTCCAGCGATTCAGGATCCCGGCCGCAGATCGCGAGCCGCGCACCTCGCCGGGCAAGATCCCGGGCCAGGGCGAGCCCGAGACCGCGGGAGCCGCCGGTGATGAGCACCGTCTTTCCCCGGAAGGTGTAGCTGTGATCGCCGCGCAACAAATGGCTTGCCCAGAGCGCTCCCGCGGCCACGCCCAGGGCAAGCTGCATCTTGTCGGATCTTCTTCTCAGGTGTGCCATCGGCATAACCAGTGATGAGTCAAACAGCGGCTTGCTGCGGTGATCGTAGTCACGGGTGCGCAACGGGCAGGTCGCATCAGCGCCTGCCCGTTGGAACCCGGTTACGGCGCCCCTAGGTCGGATCGTTCTCCTGGCGGACGCGGCGGCGCGCCTCGTCTTCGACTGCCCGTCGCTGCTGCTCGTCCTCCAGGTCGAACTCGAGCTCCGCCGGGACGTCCCGGGTCCCTTCCTCCTCTTGGCCGGCAAACTCGCGGCGCTCATCCTCGTCCATGGTCGCGAACTTACGACCGAGATTCTTTGCCATGTGACTCACTCCTGGTGCCTTCGAGCAGCGACTTCATGCGCCCGAGGTCCTCGTTGAGTTTGGTCCTGGGATCCGAGCCGAGCAGCTCGGCGACTGCCTGGCCGGCGCCGCCGGCGGGGGGGTGATAGCAGAACCGGAGATCGACCCGGGTGCCCGCGCCCGTGGGAGTGAAGCGGATGACGCCGGCGTTCTCCAGCATCGAGCCGGCTTCGCTGCGCCAGGCGATCACCTCGTTGGGCGCTTCCTGAGTCAACTGGGCGTACCACTCGATGGGAACTCCACCGGGTCCGCTGACTCGCCAGTGCGATCGTCCGCTACCCAGGTCTTCTACCTCACGGACGTGCGACATGAACAGGGGAAAGTTTTCGTAGTTGCTCCAGAAGGCATACACCTGATCCACCGGGGCATCGATATGCAGGGTCTTCTGGATATCGACCGCACGCCGCCGGTCTGCCGACGAGAGTCCCATCCCAGCCATCGCGGCCTGCCCACTGCCACTCACAACCAGGCCCGTGCCCAGCGTCCGCAACACGGCGCCCACCGATCCCCGCCGAACCAGCCCATATAAGGCGAGCGCGGCCCCGATCAGGCGCAAGGCCGCCGGGGTGATGCCGGTAAGGGCTGGGGCGCTCGAGGAGAACAACGTGGCGCCTTCCAAACCGTGAAGATCGCCGGCCCGAGAGCCATAATGGAGCACGCCGGCGGGTGCCTCTCCCAGCTTTGCCGTCAGATTGCGTCGAGCTTCCCTCAGGACCGGCCCCAGGCTCCGGGCGAGCCGCTCCCGGCGCAGACCTCCGCGCTCGGAGTCCAGGAAATAGACTAGTCCCGCACCGAGTGTCAGTCCGCTGAAGAATGTCTTCGTGGCCATCGAGAATCCTCCAGATCGCGAGAGTGAGCTGCCTTCAATCTCGCGAGGTCGCCGTGCGTTGACAAACTGTCTATTCACTCCCCGGCTTCTGTGACCAGACTCACATCATTTTGGGAGCACGCGACCCTGCAACCCGCGCTCCAAATGACCAGATTGGCCGCGCTGAACGAAGCAGGCGCCGGCAGTACTTTCCCAGAAGCCATCGAGTAGAACTCGAGCTTGCCGGAGCAGCCGGACTGCTCTGGGAAAGGGGAGGTCTATCAGGAGCATCACGCAGCGGTCGCCATCAGAGTTCTATCGCTTAACGCACGAGCACTTCATGCATCGGTACTCGATTATTGCTTTCTCTCATCTTCGCTGGAATTTCGTATATCAGCGCCCGCAGCACTTGCTTACCCGCCTGGCCGCCAAACGGCCGGTTTTTTTCGTCGAGGAGCCGGTATTCGACCCCCAAGGGCCTCCTCGCTGGGAGCGCACAACGCCGCGGCCGAACCTCACGGTCCTCCGTCCCCGCACTCCGATCCAGGCCCCCGGGTTCCATTCCGAGCAGCTCGCGGTGCTCGACGGACTGATAGCGGATCTCTCCCGCGAGCTCGAGGGGGCGACGCTGGTAGCCTGGTTATACACGCCCATGGCGCTTCCGCTGGCGCAGGCGCTGAGGCCGGCCGCAATGGTCTACGACTGCATGGACGAGCTGTCGCTCTTTCTGGGCGCGCCACCCGAGCTACTGTCGCGCGAGGCAGCTCTGCTGGAGAGCGCTGATGTGATGTTTACCGGTGGTCCCAGCCTCTATCGAGCCAAGCAGGCGCGACATTCGAACGTGCACTGCTTCCCCAGCAGCGTCGACGCCGCCCACTTCCGGACGGCCCGAGCCGGTGAGCCCTCGGCGCTACCCGAGGCCGAGGACCAGGTCGGTTTGCCGCATCCGCGATTCGGCTTCTATGGAGTTATTGACGAGCGCTTGGATCTGGCGTTGCTCGACTTCATCGCCGCAGCGCGGCCCGGGTGGCAGATCGTCCTGGTCGGGCCTGTGGTCAAGATCGATCCGGCCTCGCTTCCGCGACGACCCCACATCCACTACTTCGGCCAGCGCACTTATGAGGACCTGCCTCGGTACCTCCGGGGATGGGATGTGTGCCTGCTTCCCTTCGCGCGGAACGACGCGACCCGGTTCATCAGCCCGACGAAGACGTTGGAGTACATGGCCGCCGAGCTGCCCATCGTGAGCACGCCTATCGCCGATGTAGCCGAGCCGTATGGCGACATCGTGTATCTGGGAGCGACTCCCGAGGAGTTCCTCGCCGCGTGCGACACCGCGTTGGCCTCCCCTCCGGTCGAGCGAAACCGGCGCAGCGCCGAAATGCGCCGGGTGCTGGCCGGCACTTCGTGGGATGTCACTGTCTCTGCGATGGAGAAACTGTTGGCCGCCGCGTTGGCCTCCAAGGCTGCCGTGCCGGTCTGAGCAATGAAAGGATTCAGGGCATTCGCATGTCACCTCAGAATATTGAATCTCACGCCGCCTTTCCGCCGGTCCTGATCGTTGGCGCAGGGCCGACCGGACTCAGCGCGGCCTATCACCTCGGCGCGGATGCGCTGCTGATCGAGCAGGCGGACCGGGTCGGAGGATGGTGCCGCTCTATCGAGGACAATGGGTTCACGTTCGACATGGCTGGCCACATCATGTTCTCGAACGACCCCTACGTCCACCAGATGTATCAGATGCTGTTGGGGGACAACGTCCACTGGCAGGATCGGGAGGCCTGGATCTACAGTAAGCAGGTCTTCACTCGCTATCCCTTTCAGGGCGCACTCTACGGGCTACCTCCGGATGTAATCAAGGAGTGCATCGTGGGAGCGATCGAGGCCCGCTTCGGCCCGCTGAATGCCAAGAAGCCGGCCGCCGACCGGGGCGCCAACGATGACTACACCGGGCCCGAGCGACGGGGCATGTTCGAGCCGCTCCTGAAGTCCAATGGTGAGAGGAAGTGGCGGGTCTACACCGGGGCCGAGCGCCGGCTCACCGCGCATAAGGGCACGCCCAAGAGCTTCGAGGAGTTCATCTACAAGGTCTGGGGCAGCGGAATCGCCAAACACTTTGCCATTCCTTACAACCAGAAGCTCTGGGCGGTGCCGCTGGCAGAGATGGAGACCTCGTGGCTAGGCGGCCGGGTCCCGCTGCCGAATCTGGAGGAAATGATCGATGGAGCACTGTCGCCCGCGCCCAAGCCGATGGGCCCCAATGCTCGCTTCGGCTATCCGTTGCGAGGCGGGTTTCAGGCACTCATGAACGGCTTCCTGCCTCACCTCAAGGGCGAGCTGCTGCTGGAGACCAAAGTAGTGACAGTCTCCCCGGCCGAGCACAGGGTTACCCTCAGTGACGGCTCGGTCGTGCCGTACGATTTCCTGATCAATACCATGCCGCTGCCGGCGCTTATACGGGCCATGGGCAGCCATGCGCCGGCTGACGTCCGCAAGGCCGCCGCCGGCCTCCGGCACGTCTCGGTTCGTTGCGTGAACATCGGAGTCGGCCGGGAAAAGCTCACGGAGAAACACTGGATCTACTATCCGGAAGAGCCAGTGTTCCACCGGATCTTCGTCCAGGGCAATGCCAGCCCGTACTGCAATCCGCCAGGTGGGTTCGGGCTCACTTGTGAAATCACTTACTCCGAGGACAAGCCGCTGCCCTGCGATGGCCACGCTCTAATCAAGCGGTGCATCGAGGACTGTCACCGGGTCGGCTTTTTCAAGCCGGAGGACCCCATCTGGGCAGCGAATCAGGTTGACATGCCGGTCGCGTACGTGGTGTATGACCACGAGCGGGCCCGCAATGTAACGCACATTCGCGAGTGGCTCTCCCATCACGACATCGTGCTCGCGGGCCGGTACGCGGAGTGGGAGTACTACAACTCCGACCACGCATTCGTCGCCGGGAAGAAGGCAGCGGAGCAGGTTGCCGAGCTCCGGGGGCAAGAGCGGTACCTGGGCGAATCGAGCGCCGCGGTGTCGGTTTCAAGCTGAGCAGGAATCGGGGTTATTTTCTCCCCCCATGTCCGATACCCTCCTCCGTCGCCGTCCCGAGGATTTCTTGTGGGCCACCGGGATCGAAGACACCTTCGTGCCCCAGACCCGGCCCGGCCACCGCGCACTGGACGAGTACCAGCTCATGGGCCACTACGAGCACTGGCGCGAGGACCTGGCGCTGGTACGCGACCTCGGGCTCAAGATGGTGCGCTGGGGAGTACCCTGGTACCGGCTGGAGCCGTTCCAGCCCGGCGAGTTCGACTGGCGGTGGACCGATCAGGTCATTCCCTACATGGTCCAGGACCTCGGCATCACACCGATCATCGACCTGATGCACTATGGCTGTCCCTTCTGGCTCCGCCGGGAATTCGCCAGCGCGGAATACCCCACCGCAGTGGCGGCGTACGCCGCGGCCTTTGCCAAGCGCTATGCCGGTCTGGTGCGTTGGTACACGCCACTCAACGAGCCGATCGTGACGGCGCTCTTCTGCGGGCAGCGGGGACTCTGGCCCCCGTATCTCCGGAGCGAAAGCGGGTACGTGCAGATCCTGCTTCAGGTGGTGGAGGGCATCATCGAGACCAGTGCAGCGCTGCTCTCAGTGGATCCGGAAGCCATCTTGGTGCACGTCGAGGCCACGGGGCTTAGCCGCACGGCGCGGGAGGACCTCCATGCGGTGGCCCGGGACGAGCAGTCGCGCACCTTTCTCGCCTACGACCTTCTGACTGGACGGGTCACTCCGGACCACGCGCTGTTCCCCTGGCTGGTTCGAAGCGGGGCCTCGCCCGACCGGTTGGCCGCCGTTGCCGCGAGGCCGGTGCCGTTCAGTCTGATGGGACTCAACTTCTACCCCCAGTGGTCCACCACCCAGCTTTACATCGACCGCCGTGGCCGCCTCGCCTACCAGCCGGTGGAGCAGGACGGAGCCGGATTCAGCGCGTTGATCGAGGACTACTACCGGCGCTACCAGCTGCCCATCATGGTGACCGAGACCAGCGCCAAGGGGAACGAATCGGTTCGCGCGCGCTGGCTGGAGGCCTCGGTGGCCGCCATCCGCGTGCTACGGGGCCGTGGCATCCCGGTGCTGGGCTACACCTGGTTTCCGCTGTTCACCATGATCGACTGGAAATACCGCTTCGGGCGGGGGCCGCTGGACGAGTACCGGCTGGATCTGGGACTCTACACGCTTGATGGTACCGAACGCTGGCGGGCCACACCCCTGGTCGAGCAGTTCCGCAGCTACATCAGCGATTCCGAGGCAGCCATCGGCAACATCGGAATCGAGCAGAGCGTTTCCGCCTAGTCCTATGCCACGACCGTCCGACAAGCCTCTAGCGCCGACTCGCGTGAAGCACACCTACGGCGCAGTCACTCACGTTCCCGCTCCCTTGCCCCGGCAGGGCGCCTCCGGCCTCTTCCAGTCGTTCTGGATCGCGGGATTCGAGTCCGCCGCTCACATCAATCAGTCCGGGGTGCGGATCGACATGGTGTCCGCGACCCAGCACGACCTGCAGGTAGAGGAGGACTACGCCCGGCTGGCCGAGTGGGATATCAGAACGGTTCGGGATGGAGCCCGGTGGCATCTGATCGAAACCAGCCGAGGTTTCGACTTCTCCTCGTTGAAACCCTTCGTGGAGGCCGCCAACCGACACCAACTCCAGGTAATCTGGGCCCTGTGCCACTACGGCTGGCCAGACGATCTCGACATTCTGAGTCCGGGGTTCATCGATAGCTTCGCCCGGTACTGTGGCGCAGTTGCCCGGTTCATCGCCGACCACACCAATGGGATCCAGTTTTACACCCCGGTGAACGAGATCTCGTTTCTGGCCTGGGCTGCGGGGGAGAAGGCATACATCCACCCCCACCGCAGCGATGTGGGACGGGCCCTGAAGCAGCAGCTGGTGCGGGCGTCCATTGCTGGAATCGAAGCCATATGGGCGGTCGATCGCACCGCCCGAATCATGCATACCGAGCCCTTGATCCACGTGCTCACCCCAAAGGAGCATCCGGAGCTGGCCCGGGCGGCAGCCGACCAGCGGGCCGCACAGTTCGAGGCTTGGGACATGCTGGCCGGGGCGATGTCGCCGGAGCTGGGTGGCCACCCGCGCTATCTCGACATCGTTGGCGTCAACTACTATCACGCCAACCAATGGGAGCACCCGGACGTCCGGCTGCGCTGGGAGGACACCCCCCGCGACCCTCGGTGGGTCCCCTTCAGCTCACTGCTCGCGGAGGTCTACTACCGGTATTGGCGTCCGGTGGTGGTGAGCGAGACCAGTCACTTCGGTGCGGGACGGGGCCGCTGGATCAGGGAGGTGGCCGACGAAGTGGCCCGGGCGCGGGCCGCCGGCGTGGGCGTCGAGGGGCTTTGCCTGTATCCCGTCATCGACCGGCCCGACTGGGAGGACCCGGATCACTGGCACAACAGCGGTTTGTGGGACCTGAAGCGCCGCGACGATGGCAAGCTCGAGCGAATACTTTCGGCGGAGTACGCCGCAGCACTGCGGCAGGCTCAGGCGCGGCTCCGCTCGGGCCAACCCCGCTGATTTCCCTCTCCGCCTCTCTTACGGCATCGCTACCGGAGGCCGGTTGATCAGCCGGGTGGGCTCGTCAGTGGCGCCCGCACGGGCGGTCCGTGTGATCAGATCCCGCATCATGATGGTCGCCACCGGGTGGGTGCCCAGATGGTCCCGAAGGCCGTAGGTGCAGATCATGAGCCGGCCCCGGTCGATTGGCTTTTCGGCCACCAGAGCCACGACATGATGGACCCACCCCACGAATAGCCCTGAGTGTACGTTGGCCGCAAAGTCGCGCGGCGTCAGTCCCACGATGACGGTCTCAGGTGTCAGGTCAGCGAAGGCAAAGTCAACCGTCCCGCCGCTCGGGATGTCGCCGAATATCCTGTCCTGCCGGATCCAGCTCATGCTGCTGGCCCAGTCGCCCTGCCAGCTGCGCCCATGGCGCTGCGCGATGCTGATAGAGCCGAGATGGGCCTGCTGGGATTCCGGCTGTTCGGCAAGCCAGAGTACCCGGCCTCCGTTCTGGGCGTACCAGCGCAGCTCATCGGTCATCCGTTCGACCACTACGAGATCCGCCGCGCTGTCATCCACCAGCTCGTAGCCCATCGCAGCCAGCCGAGCCGAAAGCCGGGGCAGGCCCGGAACCGAGAGCCGGATGTCGGAGGCCGGCGCGTCCAGCCGGGGGAAAAAGTAGAGCTCATGGTGATTTCGGGTGACCAGCTCGCCGTTGGGACTGACCAGGCGCATCTCCAGCCGGGCGCGGGTGGCGTGCTCCAACCGTGGCACGTCGAAGACGACGGTTCCGATGTTGGTGAGCTGGGCCCGCTCGGGGTTCACACCCTCGAACGTGCCTTTGATCTCCGGCCAATGGTCGAGCGACCATTCCAGCCGTGAGTTCCGAAGATCGGCCGAGGAGAAGTGGGACAGAGCCAGCTTGACCTCGCACCGCTCCCCTTCCCAGAAAGCGATCCGCTCCCAGTCGGTGGGAACAATGGCATCGGGGCAGTTTACCTGCCCGATCACGTCATAGAACGCCTTTGGATTCCGGCACATGTCGAGCAGCCCGTTACTCTCCCAGTGCACGTCGGTGAACTCGGTGATGACATAGCCGACGATGGTGGGGTGCCGCCGCATCTGCTCGATCTGGTATTTGAGGGCGGTGAACTGCATCCGCTGACTCGCGGCCGCGAGATCGGACAGCGTGGGGAACACCTTGTCCAGATGAAAGGCCTTGAAGCGCTGCTCGACGCCATGGGGATACACGACGCCGTCGCCCCACTCGATGCCGGTCTCGAACCACCACGGCTCCTTCCCGCCGTAACATTCCTTGAGCTGGCCGACATCGGGCAGTCCCCAGTTACCGAACTCGGAGACCACCATCGGCTCACTGCCCCGGCGACGGACCTCGGGGGCAGGTTGACGGGGGATCGGGTTCCACGGGTCCCGGATGTACTCGCGCCAGGACTCGATGCTCTCGTAGACATGGGCGAACGTCCAGGGCGGCCGGCTGGCGAAGGTCTGGACCCAATCTTTCCACTTCCGGTAGTGATCCGGCATCGCATAGTAGTTGTGAAAGTCCTCGATGTCGGTCACCACGTGGAAATTGGTAAAGCAAGGCGAGTTCCCGACCACCAGCCGGTACGGGTCCCGTTCCTTGAGCTCGGTATACATGTCCGAGAGCCAGGCTCGGTGACCGGCATTCACTGCCAGGTCCACACCCCAGTTCTCGTTGACAATGGTCCAGATGATGATGGAAGGATGGTTCCAGTCCCGCTCCACCATGCCGAAGAGCGTGTCCCTGGCGCGGCGTTTGGCTACCTCGGTGAGGTCCTGCCAGTTGGGAAGCTCGGTCCAGATGAGGAGACCGACCCGGTCGGCGACATCGTAGTAACGGGGGTCGGTGATCTTGATGTGGGTGCGAAGGCAGTTGAGCCCCATGTGCTTCGCCTTGCGGAACTGCTCCTCCAGCTCTTCATCGCTGAACGGGGTGTAGATCAGGTCGGGGTAGTAGTCCTGGTCCAGGGCCCCGCGCAGGTAGAGGACCCGTCCATTGAGGAGCAGGTGCCCGGTGGGAGAGGTGGCAATGGTCCGCATTCCGAAACGGGTGCCGACCTGATCCAGGGGCTCGGCTCGATCATCGGTGCTGTCGAGCAGGACGGCCTGAAGTTCATACAGGTTCGGTACAGTGGTGTCCCAGAGCATCGGCTGGGGGACCGGGACGGTCAGCTCATCGCCATCTCTGCCGGAGCCCAGAACGAACCGGTGGCGCCGCACCTGCCCTCTGGGATCATTCACATTGAGCCAGACAGCGAGCGGACGATCGGCAGCCCGGCTCAGTCCAACATCGACCTGAACCTGTTCGCCGGGCACATCCGGCGTGACCCGAAGTCGGGTAAGGTGGATCGGACTTCGACGCTCGAGATAGACGCTCTGCCAGATCCCGCCGATGGGACCATACCAACTCTGCTTGCCGTGGGGGATCTCAGCGAAGGTAAACTCGGGCAGGAAATCGGCGTCGTTGCCCGGGTCGATCACCCGGACCACCAGCTCATTGGGTCCATCATGCCGCAGGGCGGATGTGACATCAAACTCGAAGGGCAGATATCCCCCTTCGTGCTCGCCCACCTGGCGGCCGTTCAGCCAGACGGTGGTGAAGTAGTCGACAGCGCCGAAGTGGAGGAGGTAGACGGTCGGGCGGTCGGCCGATCGGCCGGTCGGGAGTTCCTGACCGACTGACCGACTGACCGACTGACCGACGTCGAAAACCCGCCGGTACCACGCTACGCCACTGTAATCTCGCAGATCATCGAACTGCGCCTGCCACGGACCCGGCACCCTGATCCGTCGTGCGTCTTCCGGTCGCAGCGTCTTCGGGGTGAAGGTTTGGTTCGGATCCGGGTAGAACTCCCACTCGCCATCCAGATTGGCCCGCTGACGATTCACGGCCTGGCTCCCAGAACGTAGCGAAGACAAATCATGGGCCGTGTAAGAGAGACGCGACCGATGGCTTTTGCAAGCGCTAGGAGGACGAGATCCTGGATCCGGCCCGCAGACCGCGCCATCGCTCCAGCCAGACCCCGGCCAGTGCCCCTACCGTGCCGGCAGCCGCCGCCGTCGCGGTGACCACGGATACACCATAGGCAATGACACCTTCTTCGGTGATGATCTGGCCAACCGGGCCGGATCCCGCCATCCAGGCTGCCAGCGGGCCGAGGGTACTGTCCAGCAGGCCCACGAGGGTGGCGGCGATGATGCCGGCCAAGAAGCCGGCCCGCAGCCCACAGAGGAGCCCGACACCGAGATAAATGAGGAGGGAGACCGCACCGAGCGAGGAGTAGGGGAAGCCCAGCGGTTGATTCGCCAGTGCACCGACAACATCGAGGGCGAGCAGCAATCCCGCAGCGGCGAGGACGACTGGCGTGACCCGTCTCATGGAGCTCCTCATCGGTGACTCGTTTCCAGGCCTGTACCGCGGGGTGGGAAACTGCAGGAAGTAAGGTGCATAATTCTCTCGCCAGTCGCCAGTCGTCAGTGGCGGCTCTACTTTAAGGTGCTCGCTTCCTACCCCTCTCCCGGGAGTCTCTGTCGCATGGTCCTCGTGTTTTTCGCCATCGGTCTCGCTGCTGGAGTGCTGTCGGGGATGTTTGGGATCGGCGGAGGCATCCTCATCATTCCGTCGCTGATCTTTCTGGCCAGCTTCCAGGCCAAGCTGGCCATCGGCACCTCCCTGGGTGCTATGCTACTGCCGGTGGGAATACTGGGAGCCTACGCCTACTATCAGAACGGCAACCTGAACATCAAGGCTTCGCTGCTGATTGGATTGGGCCTCTTCCTGGGAGCGTATGTCGGAGCCAGGATCGCCCACACTCTGTCCGGGGCCACCCTGCAGCGCCTGTTTGCCGTGTTCATCGTTCTCATGGCCATCCGGCTCTGGGTTGAAGCCGGGAAGGGTTAGCGACAATGCCTTCCGATCCCATCCAGCTGCGGTCGCCTGCCTTCAGGCACGGCGACGTCATCCCCAAGACCCATACCTGCGAGGGGGAAGACCTCTCCCCCCCACTGTTCTGGACCGGGATTCCCATGGAGCGGCGGAGCCTGGCGTTGGTATGCGATGATCCCGATGCGCCCCGCGGCACCTGGGTGCATTGGGTTCTCTATAACCTGCCGGGCGAGACGGTGGAACTCTCGCCCGGAGTACCGGCGGTCCCGGATCTCCCCTCCGGCGCCCGGCAGGGACGCAACGACTCGGGTGAGATCGGTTACAGCGGTCCCTGCCCTCCTCCCGGCAAACCGCACCGCTACTATTTCCGGCTCTACGCCCTCGACATCATGCTTTCCCTTCCCCACGGCGTCTCCAAGGCGGAGCTGGAAGAAGCCATGACCGATCACATTCTGGCTCAAGGGACGTTGATGGGGATTTATCAGCGGGGGCGGTAGTACGGTAGGACGGTAAGCGGGGAGGTGGGTAAGTCCCGAAGACCCCGATCTCCCTTTCCTGCCCGCCTTACCCACCTACCAGCCTACCCGCCTACCCGCTTACCCGCTTACCCGCTTACCCGCTTACCCGCTTACCATCCAGTATGCCCCTGCTGACCCTCACCGACCGCGGCCTCTACTGCAATCCGGGCGACTTCTACGTGGACCCCTGGGAGCCGGTGGACCGCGCCGTCATCACTCATGCTCATGGCGACCATGCGAGCTGGGGATCCCAGGCCTACCTGACTTCGGAGGCTGGGGTAGGAGTGCTGCGGGCCCGGCTGGAGCCCAATGCTCGGATCCGGGGAGTGCCGTACTCGGAATCGGTCAGCTTGAACGGAGTCACGGTCTCACTGCACCCGGCCGGCCACATCCTGGGATCGTCCCAGGTCCGGCTGGTTCATCGGGGAGAGATCTGGGTTGTCTCTGGTGACTACAAGACCGATCCCGATCCCACCTGCACCTCGTTCGAGCCGGTTCGCTGCCACACGTTCGTCACCGAATCCACCTTCGGTCTTCCTATCTATCGCTGGCCTAGGCAGGAGAACGTTTTCGCCGAGATCAACGGGTGGTGGCGCAACAATGCGGCGGTGGGAAAGACCAGCATGCTCTATGGGTATACGCTGGGAAAGGCTCAGCGGCTCCTGGCCGGACTGGATCCGTCGATTGGTCCCATTCTCACCCACGGAGCGGTCGAGCGGATGACGGCAGCGTACCGCGAGGCGGGCGTGCCGCTGCCACCTACCCGATATGCCGGCACTGCCGAACGCCGGGTCGAGGCCAGGGGAGCGATCGTGATCGCGCCGCCCCACGCCAGCGGGTCGTCCTGGACTCGCCGCTTCGGCGCTCAGTCGACGGCCTTCGCCTCCGGCTGGATGCTGGTCCGCGGCGCCCGGCGTCGGCGGGCCCTGGACCGCGGATTCGCTCTCTCGGACCACGTGGACTGGCCTGGGCTGCTCGCCACGATCCAGGCGACCGGGGCAGGCGAGGTCTGGGTGACGCACGGGTTCACCGGCCCGGTGGTTCGCTGGCTCACCGAGCAGGGAATCGATGCCCGGGCGGTGCAAACCCGGTTCGAGGGTGAGCGGGATGATGAAGCCGCCGAGGGATTGGAGGAGGTGGCAGCAGGGTCGCAGGGCAACGCGGAAGCAGATCTGGAGGGTGAGCTTACCGGATGAAAGTATTCGCGCAGCTCTATGCCTCGATTGACGAGACCAAATCGACCAATGAGAAGGTCGCGGCACTGGTCGAGTACTTCAGAACAGCTTCGCCGGCGGATGCCGCCTGGGCGATTCATTTCCTGAGTGGCCGGCGGCCCAAGCGGCTGGTGGGATCGCGCAAGCTGGCGGCCTGGGCGTCCCAGGAGGCCGACGTTCCTCAGTGGCTGTTCGAGGAGAGCTACCAGTCGGTAGGTGATCTGGCAGAAACCATCACCCTCATTCTGCCCGACACCGGTAGCCCTAGTGAGCTTCCGCTCACCCAGTGGGTAGACCGGTTACTCGGTCTTCGGGGTGAGGCCGACGATGTGCAGCGGGAGGTGATGATCGACTCCTGGCGACAGCTCGACCGGCGTGAACGGTTCGTATGGAACAAGCTGATCACCGGCGACTTTCGGGTCGGCGCCTCGCACCGGCTCCTGATTCGCGCGCTCGCCGAGCTGAGTGGAGTCGAGGAGGGTGTCATCGCACACCGGCTCATGGGCGCGTGGGAGCCCACGGCGGAGTTCTTTGCTCGGCTGCTCGCGCCCGATACCCAGGATGCCGACGTGAGCCGGCCCTATCCCTTCTTGCTCGCGTTTCCGCTGGAGGAAGGTCCCGAGTCTCTGGGGGACGTCGCCGCCTGGATGATCGAGTGGAAGTGGGATGGCATCAGGGCCCAGCTCATCCGGCGTGCGGATCACACCTTTCTCTGGTCGCGGGGCGAGGAGCTACTCTCCGGACGCTTCCCCGAGGTGGAGGAGCTGGGCGTCTTGCTGCCGGCAGGGACAGTACTCGACGGGGAGCTGCTGCCCTGGGTGGGCGGTGCTCCGTTGCCGTTCGCGCAGCTACAGCGACGGATCGGACGCAAGAACCTGGGCCGCAAGATCCTCGAGGAAGTGCCGGCCGCGCTGGTGGTGTACGACCTGCTGGAGGAACGAGGCGAGGACATCCGGACCCGGCCACTGAGCGAGCGCAGAACCCGATTGGCGGCGCTGGTCGGGTCCGTGCCTTCGGCGGGCCGGCTGATCCTATCCCCCGCAGTAGCGGCAGAGAGCTGGGAGGCCGTGGCCCGGGCCCGGCAAACCGCTCGAGCCGCAGGCGCGGAGGGGATCATGCTGAAGCGGCGCACCTCGGCATATGGAGTGGGTCGCCGCCGGGGAGACTGGTGGAAGTGGAAGATCGATCCCCTGACGGTGGATGCGGTACTGATCTATGCCCAGGCGGGAAGCGGAAAACGGGCCGGCCTCTTCACCGACTACACCTTCGGGATCTGGGAGGGCGATCATCTGGTTCCCTTTGCCAAGGCCTACTCCGGTCTCACCGACCAGGAGATCCACAAGGTGGATCAGTTCATCCGGCGCAACACGCTGGAAAAGTTCGGCCCAGTCCGCACGGTCAAACCCGAGCTGGTCTTCGAGCTGCATTTCGAGGGGATCCAGCCTTCGACTCGGCACAAGAGTGGTGTCGCCGTGCGGTTTCCCCGGATGGCACGCTGGAGAAAGGACAAAAAGGCAGAAGAGGCGGATACCATCGAGGCGGTGAGGGCTCTACTGAAAGGAACATGCCCAACTACATCTGCGTAACCTGCGGGGTCCAGTACGCGGAATCGGTCCGCCCACCGGAGCATTGCAGTGTGTGCCGGGACGAACGTCAGTACGTTGGCTGGGAAGGGCAGCGCTGGACCACGCTCAAGGAGCTGCAGGCCGGCCACAGCAACAGGCTCGATGTCGAAGGACCGGAGCTGATCAGCCTGGTGACGGAGCCTAAGGTCGCCATCGGGCAGCGGGCCCTGCACGTGCGCACTCCGGACGGCAACGTCCTCTGGGACTGCATCACCGTTATCGACGACCGAAGTGTCTCCGCCATCCAGGCCCTCGGAGGCGTTTCGGCAATCGCAATCTCCCATCCGCACTACTACGCGGCCATGGTCGAATGGAGCCGAGCCCTGGGCGACGTCCCGGTCTACCTGCATGCCGCCGACGGCGAATGGGTAATGCGGCCCCATCCGGCGATCGTTTTCTGGCAGGGTGAGACCCATCAGCTGGCACCCGGGCTCACCCTGATCCGGTTGGGCGGCCATTTCCCCGGCGCCACGGTGCTGCACTGGTCAGGTGGCGCCGGAGGCCGGGGAGTGCTGCTCTCGGGCGACGTACTTCAGGTGGGACAGGACCGGCAGACGGTGAGCTTCATGTACAGCTTCCCCAACTACATCCCAGTCAGCTCGGCCACGGTCGAGAAGATCAAGGCGGCGCTGGAGCCATTTCCGTTCGACCAGATCTACGGTGCCTGGTTCGGCCAGAACATCAAGGCGAACGCGAAGGAGGCGTTTCGCTATTCGGCCGACCGCTACATAAGGGCCGTTTCCAGTGCTGACTCAGCGTGAGCGAGGCCCCTCGAAACCGAGGCTCGGCGCTCGCCGTGGATCTGCGGCGCGCCCGGGCGGCGAAGCGGCGTGCGGAACGGGCCGCGGATGTGTCCGCGGCTCCCGCGAAGTCGCCCAGGTCCGAGCCCACCATCATCTGCGGCGTCCGGGAGCCGATCGAGTGTGTCCGGGAGTGGTTTGCCACCGAAGGGTGGGAGCCATTTCCGTTTCAGGAGCAGGTCTGGAGCGCCTATCTCGCTGGTGAAAGCGGGCTGATCCATGCCGCCACCGGAACCGGCAAGACCTACGCGGCTTGGATGGGACCGGTGCTCGAGTGGATGCGGGATTACCCAGCGCGGCAGCTGGCCCGCGGGGCAGCGGGGCAGCGCCGAACAGCCCCACCATTGCGAGTCCTCTGGATTACCCCACTAAGAGCGCTCGCCGCCGACACCGAGGCAGCACTCCGGGCACCGATCGAAGATCTCGGGCTGCCCTGGACTGTCGAGTCCCGCACGGGTGACACCGAGCCCCGAATCCGGGCCCGCCAAAGCAAGCGGCTTCCGACTGCGCTCGTTACCACACCGGAGAGCCTGTCGCTGCTCCTCACCTGGACCGACGCCGCCTCGCTCTTCGATCATCTCGAGCTCGTCGTGGTTGATGAATGGCATGAGTTGATGGCGTCGAAGCGCGGAGTGCAGACCGAGCTTGCTCTCGCCCGCCTCCGCCGCTGGAGGCCCGAGCTCCGCACCTGGGGCCTCTCCGCCACCCTAGGCAATCTCGACACCGCACGGGACACGCTGCTTGGCCTCACTTCACGCGGCGAGCAGCGGCCGGGCCTGATCGTCCGTGGCCTGGTGCCCAAGGGGCTCGAGGTCGACTCGCTCATTCCGGAGACCATGGAGCGCTTCCCCTGGTCTGGACAGATCGGGCTCAAGCTGCTGCCCGAGGTCATCGCGGCCACCGAGGAAGGGCGGACATCGTTGGTCTTTACCAACACCCGAGCCACTGCGGAGCTCTGGTTTCAGGCGCTGCTCTCCGCCCGGCCCGACTGGGCCGGCGTAATCGCCCTGCATCATGGATCGCTGGATCGCGCCACCCGGGAATGGGTGGAGGACGGCATTCGGGACGGACGGCTTCGCTGCGTCGTCTGCACCTCGACCCTGGACCTGGGCGTGGATTTTACTCCGGTGGACCGGGTGCTCCAGGTGGGCAGCCCCAAGGCGGTCGGACGCCTGATCCAGCGCGCCGGCCGGAGCGGACATCAGCCGGGCGCGGTCAGCCGGCTCACCTGTGTCCCCACCAACGCGCTGGAGCTGGTCGACGTCGCCGCGGCGCGCGACGCGCTCGGCCGGGGCGCTATCGAGTCGCGCCCACCGGTGGAGCGTCCGCTCGACTTGCTGGCCCAGCACGTGGTGACGATCGCGGTCGGCGGCGGATTCCAAGCCGACGAGCTGCTCAGAGAGGTGCGGACCGCGCGGGCCTACCGGGACCTCACCGATGGCGAATGGCGCTGGGTCATGGACTTCGTCACCCGGGGAGGCTCTGCCCTCAGCGCCTATCCCGAGTACAACAAGGTGGTGGAGCGGGACGGACTTCTGGTCGCCCGCGACCGTATGGTGGCCATGCGGCATCGGATGTCGATCGGGACCATCGTGAGCGAGGCGGCCATGAAGGTCCGCTTCGTGCGGGGGAAGACTCTGGGGACGGTGGAGGAGAACTTCATCGCCCGACTCCGACCCGGCGATGTGTTCACCTTTGCCGGCCGCACCTTGAAGTTCGTTCGGGTCCGGGACATGACCGCCTGGGTGCGGGCCAGCAAGGAGCCGACCTCGGTAGTGCCCCACTGGACCGGTGCCCGGCTGGCCCTCTCGCCTGAGCTGGCGGAATCGGTTCGGATGAAGCTGGATGAGGCTCGCCTCGGCATCTATGCCGGGGCCGAAATGGAGGCCGTTCGCCCGATTCTGGAGCTGCAGGCCCGCTGGTCCTGTCTTCCGGCGCTGGACGAGCTGCTCATCGAGCGGGTCAGGACCCGGGAGGGCCACCATCTCTTCTTCTACCCGGTCGAAGGGCGGTTGGTGCACGAGGGACTCGCCGCGCTCTTTGCCTATCGACTGGCCCAGCTGGCTCCGATTACCTTCACCCTCGCTGCGAACGATTACGGCTTCGAGCTGCTGTCGACCGAGCCGGCTCGATTGGAGGAGTCACTGGAGGCGGGACTGGTCTCGCCCGACCACCTGCTCCACGACATACCGGCCAGCCTCAACGCGGCCGAGCTGGCCCGGCGGCAGTTCCGGGAGATTGCCCGGGTGGCGGGACTCATCTTCCAGGGCTATCCCGGCAGTCACAAGAGCGTGAAGCAGGTGCAGGCCTCGAGTGGGCTCCTGTATGATGTCTTCGCCCGCTACGATCCGGAAAACCTGCTCCTCTTTCAGGCCCATCGCGAGGTATTGGAGAAGCAGTTGGAGCAGAGCAGGCTGGGGCGTACGCTGGAGCGAATTGCCGGGGGACGGATCAGCATCAAAGATGTCGAGCGCCCTACCCCGCTGGCGTTCGCGCTGCTGGTGGACCGGGCAAGGGAACAGGTGAGCAGCGAAAAGTTTCTGGATCGGGTGCGGCGGCTGGTGGCGCCGCTGGACCGGGCCGCGGAAACCAGCAGTGTCCGTCTGGCGCGGGGCCGGGGACGAGGATTTCGATGACCGACATCATGCTGACCATAGCAGGAGAGGATGTCTTTCTCCTGGCCGAGCGGGCGCTCTGGTGGCCCAACGCGGCGACTCTGATCGTGGCCGACCTTCACTGGGGAAAAGCCTCGACCTTTCGCGCCGCGGGAATTCCCATTCCCATTGGCACCACCAGCGACGATCTGGCCCGGCTCGATTCCGCTCTGACCCGAACCGGCGCGCGCCGCATGGTGGTATTGGGCGATCTCTTTCACGCCAAGGCTGGACGGGTGGCGTCGCACACCCTGGCCGAACTGAGGCGTTGGCGCAGCCTGGCCGCACCGGTCGAGATCCTTTTGGTGCGGGGCAATCACGATCGCCATTCGGGCGATCCGCCCAACGACCTTCGAATCAACTGCGTCAACGCACCGGCCTTCGTTCCGCCCTTCGTGTTCCGCCACGAACCGGCGGTGCGAGGCGACGGCTACGGGCTCGCGGGCCACGTCCATCCGGGAATCACCCTGATGGGACGCGGGCTCCAGCGGGAGACCCTCCCCTGCTTTCTCATTGGCCAGAGCGGGGCGATCATCCCTGCCTTCGGCAGCTTCACCGGGTTCGGCACTGTGGAGCCCGGACCCGGAGACCGGGCCTTCGTTGTCGTCGAAGGTGAGGTGCTCGAGGTAAGTCTCCCGGTCGACCTCGGGCCCAACGCCGTCCCGCCTCCGCTCCACGAGATGTCCCCCAGCGAGCAGCCTTCGTAGCGAGTCGCTGGCGCTGTCTCCATCCTCAGCTAAATTCGAATTTCTGCCTGGCTCGTCCTGATCTCCGATTCGGAGCACTCCTCTATGTCCCCTACAGCTTTTCCTTTGCCGGTCCTACGGCTCGCGTCGCTCATGGCAGTAGTCCTGGCTCTCGCCGGTTGTGCCGGCGTCACCCCGATTCGCGATCTCCTGAACGACCCCTCCGAGTACGATGGCAAGACCGTACGGATCAAGGGCGAAGTCCAGGGTGCGGTCGGCGGGCTGGGCGTCGGGGCCTACGAAGTGAAGGACGATACCGGACGACTCACCGTGATCAGTGAGCAGGAGAGTCCGCCCCGGAGCGGCGCTAAGGTAGGCGTGAAAGGAAAGTTCCAGGCCCTCCTGAGCCTGGGGTTCAAGAGCCTGGCCGTATTGCGGGAGGAGAGTCGCGAGCTGGAATGAAGTGACTCGTGGGCGTCTGAAGCGCGTTCCTGGACAGCGGCGTAGATCCTCCAGGGCTGCCGGGCGGGATGTCGATTCGGCGCCCGCCCAAACGACTACTTCCGAAGCCAGCTTTCAACCACCTACCTGGAGGTACCCGTGAAATACCTGTGCCTGATCTACGAGAACGAGCGGGAATGGGAGAGCAAGTCGCCGGCCGAGTCAGAGGCTATCATGGGCGAGTACTTCACCTTTACCGAAGACATCCAGAAGAACGGCAAGTACGTGTCCGGCGAGGCGTTGCAGCCTACTCCCACGGCAACGACGGTGCGGGTCCGGAACGGAAAGGTCTCTACCACCGATGGGCCCTTCGCCGAGACCAAGGAGCAGCTGGGTGGGTTCTACCTGATCGAAGCCAAGGACCTCAACGATGCCATTCAGGTGGCGGCCAAGATCCCCTCGGCGCGGTGGGGTACGGTCGAAGTTCGGCCGGTGGTGGACTTCTCCGCCGAAGCGGCCAAGCGGGAGGAGGCAACAAGCGCGCGCGCGTAGTAGTCGCGACTCACGGGTCTCGAGTCGCGAGGGAGGGGTGAAGCATGACTCCTGACCCGCGACTCGTGGCCTCCGACATCGACCAGGTCTTTCGAACCGAATCCCGCCGAGTCCTGGCCACGCTGATCCGCCTGCTGGGCGACTTCGATTTTGCCGAGGAAGCCCTGCAGGATGCCTTCACCGCTGCGGTAGAGCACTGGCCCAGAGACGGTATCCCTGCGCATCCGCGCGCCTGGCTCATCTCCACCGGACGGTTCAAGGCGATCGACGCTTTGCGCCGGCGGGCCCGGTTCGATGACTCGCTCGGCGCTATTGCCGACCAGCTGGGCGACGGCATAACCGCACCGGACGAGCTCGACGACGAGACCGTCGAAGATGACCGGCTCCGTCTGATTTTCACCTGCTGTCACCCGGCGCTGCCGCCCGACGCTCAGATCGCCCTCACCTTGCGCGAAGTCTGCGGGCTCACCACCGAGGAGATCGCCCGCGCTTTCCTGTCCCCCGCCCCGACCCTGGCCCAGCGGATCGTGCGGGCCAAGGCCAAAATCAAAGCCGCCAGGATCCCCTACCAGGTGCCCTCCCGGGCCGAGCTGCCCGAGCGCCTTGCGAGCGTACTCCACACCATCTATCTGGTGTTCAATGAGGGCTATTCGGCATCATCAGGAGCGTCGCTGACCCGGCACGATCTTTCGGGTGAGGCGATCCGCCTGGGACGGCTGCTGGTGGAGCTCCTGCCGGAGCCGGAAGCGCTCGGGTTGCTCGCTCTCATGCTGCTGCACGAATCCAGGCGCGAAGCCCGCACCTCAGCCGAAGGAGAGGTAGTGCTGCTGGACGATCAGGATCGGTCGCGCTGGAATCGGGAGATGATCGCGGAAGGCGTCGCGCTGGTGGAGCGGGCCATGCGGTCGCGCCAGTTCGGTCCCTATACCCTGCAGGCGGCGATCGCCGCGGTGCATGCCGAGGCGGCCGGTGCGGCCGAGACCGACTGGTCGGAAATTGTAGGACTGTACGACGTGCTCCTGCGGGCCGACCCGTCACCGGTGATCGAGCTCAACCGGGCGGCCGCGATTGCCATGCGGGACGGTCCCGTGGCGGGGCTTCGGCTCATCGATGGCCTCTTCGCCCGGGGCGAGCTCGGCACCTACGCCCTGGCCCACTCGGCCCGGGCGGAGCTCTGCCGGCGGCTGGGCTGGACCGACCAAGCTATTGATTCGTTCCGCACCGCGCTGACACTCACCAGCCAGGAGCCGCAGCGCCGGTTCATCGAGCGCCGGTTGGGCGAGCTCTCGGCCAGACGGAGGCATCCCGCGCCGGAAGGGATGTAGATGGTAGGTTTCAACATGGCGTCACTCCAGGTAGCTGGGTTCGATCACTCTCGCTTCTATTTGTAAGTCGATCGAGTCTCCCCAAAATCGACAGCCCCCATGAGCCACCCAGCTTCGACCGGAGCTACCCTCCAGCCGGAACCATCGTCTATCCTCGGCCTGCCCGCGAGCCTCCCTCGCCGGCTGGGCTTCTGGACCGCGATCGCCATCGTGGTCGGCGACGTCATCGGGAGCGGCATCTTCCGGGTGCCGGCCGCCGTCGCCGCCGAAGTTGGGTCCGTCGGCGGCATCATGCTGGTCTGGGCGCTGGGCGGCGTCATCACTCTCTGCGGGGCGCTCTCCCTTTCGGAGCTCGCCGCCGCAATGCCCCACGCAGGTGGAGTGTTCGTGTACCTGCGGGAGACGTTCGGCCGCGGAGTGGCTTTCCTCTTCGGCTGGACCATCCTGCTGGCCGAGCCCGCGGCATCGGCGGCGATCGCCCTGGTCTTCGCTGAATACCTGGGGAGACTGGTGCCGCTTTCGCCGAATGGGATTCGGCTGGTGGCGGCAGGGGAGATTCTGCTGGTGGCAGCCACCGGATACCGCTCAGTGCGTGGTGCAGGCGCCATCCAGAGTACCGCGACCGCTGCGAAACTGGTAGCACTCCTGGCACTGGTACTGGCTGCGTTCCTGCTGGGCGGCGGTGATGCGGGCGCCTTCGGGACCGGTGCCGAGTCCACGTCCGCGGGACTCGACATTCGTGGTGTGGGATTGGGCCTCGTAGCCGCGCTCTGGGCCTATACGGCGTGGCACGACCTGGGTTTTGTAGCCGGCGAGGTGCGGGAACCGGCTCGCACCCTGCCGCGCGCCCTCGTGGCAGGCATCAGCGTGGTGGTGCTGGTATACCTCGCGGCGAATGCTGCCTACCTCTACGTTCTCCCGTTCGAGATTCTTCGCGCCTCCCCGCTGGTCGCATCCGATGCGATGGTACGGGTCGTTGGATCGAGCGGTGCGGCCGCGGTTGCCGTGCTGGTAATGGTCTCGACCTTTGGCGCACTCAACGGCAGCATGCTGGCCAATCCCCGCGTGCTCTATGCCATGGCCGCCGAGGGCCTACTCTTTCGACCGCTGGCCCGAGTCCATCCGCGCTTCGGCACACCTCACGTGGCGATCGCCGTTTATACCGCCCTGGCGCTGGTATTCGTGTGGTCCCGAACCTTCGAGGAGCTGATCCTGTCGTTCGTGCTGGGCACCTGGCCCTGGCTCGCGCTCGCCGTTGCCGGAGTCATTGTGCTGCGCCGGCGCCGGCCGGATCTGGTGCGGCCCTATCGGACGCCCGGCTATCCCCTGGTGCCGCTGGTATTCATCGGAGGAACGATGCTGGTGGTCGGCACCGCGCTGGTGGAGCACCCGGTGACCACGCTCGCTGGCGTGGGGCTCACATTGCTCGGCCTGCCACTCTATCTGCTACAACGAAGAAACACTTCCCGCCGAGAACTCCCGCCGACCTGACGTCACCCCTTGTGAGACGCGGTCCCGGCGGTACCTTCGAGCGTTCCTCAACCAGTCTCCCCGCAGTCAAGCACAGGCAGGCGCTTTATGCCGTTCACCGCGCGCCTTGCAGTGATCGGCCTTTGCCGCCGTGCCCGCAGTCCGCCCGCGAGTCGCAGATCCCCGTCGAGAACTAGGCGTCAGTTTGTTCCCTCCATCACCGAAAGGAGCAATTCCATGCGTCGGTTCCATACCCTGTTCGTGGTCGCGCTGTCCACCGCAATGGTGGTTGGGTGCAGCGACCACGGTCCTACCGATCCCAGTGTGCAGGCCGGGAGCTTGGTCCAACATCTTCCCGATCACAACACGCTTCGCAGCCAGCTTCGCGCAGTTCTCGAGGAGCAGAACGGCGGACTCGGGTTCGAAATGTGGGCCACGATTCTGGATCGCAAAGGCAAAGTGGTTGATGTGGTGTTCAGCGGGACGGAGCTGGGTGACCAGTGGCCGGGCAGCCGGGTGATCTCAGCACAAAAGGCGAACACCGCGAATGCGTTCAGTCTGGAAGGATTTGCGCTCAGTACGGCCAACCTGTATGCCGCCGTACAGCCGGGCGGGAGTCTCTTCGGTCTGCAAGAGAGCAACCCGGTTGATCCCCGGGTAGCCTACGCCGGTCCGGTATCGGCCTACGGCACCGCACACGATCCCATGATCGGCCGAAAGATCGGCGGCATCAACGTATTCGGCGGTGGGCTGGCGCTGTACTCAGCGGAAGGCACGCTGCTCGGTGGGCTGGGCGTCAGTGGCGACACTTCGTGCACCGACCACATAATCGGCTGGAAGCTGCGCCACGCGCTCAACCTCGACAATGTGCCGGCCGGACCGGACGAGGACAGCGGCACCGACAACATCATCTACCAAGAGGATGAGTTGAACGGGTTCGAGCACCCGATCTGCTTCGATGGGGATGGTCAGGGCAATCATATCGACATCGGTAATAACCTGCCGGATACGCACCCGGTTGGCCCAGAGGAGTAAGGCGGGTCAGCACTTCAGCGAGAGGCTGATAGGAGGGTAGGCACTAGTTCCTGCCGGGAATGAGTGCGTTCCCGGCGGGAATAGGTGCCCTTGGTTGAGTCTCTGCTATCGAAAGCGCGGATAGGGGGTGAAAGCGGGCTTCAAATACAACGCGCGCGGGGGACGCATGGCGATTCCCGGCCCTGGACCTGCGCCGCCACCCGGACACCGGCCTCGGCCACCCATACCGCTGCCACCACCGCCCATACCGCTACCACCTCCGCCCATGCCGCTGCCGCCAGTTCCCCACCCCTCACCACGGCCGGCTCCCGCGTCTTCTATCGTTGGCCCGCCGTTGCTGGCCGGAATGACGGTGACGGTCTTCCCAGGAGGAAGCTCCCGGTCGTTTACCGGTTCAGGTTGGCGAAATCTCGGCACCGGGACTGCTTCGGGCGCGGGAGGCGGTGAGGGTTGAGAGGCGACAACGACGGGCGTGACCTTGGCGGCAGCCGGCCGAGCCCGCCGATGTGCGCGGGTGGAGTGCTGCCTGGTCCGCGCCGGTTGAATCCGCCCCAGCTCCACTGCGGAGGCGACCTCCACTTTAGGCGGGGGCGCAGGGACTGTGAGATCTCGCCGGGCGACGGTCGGGGCGGGTGACTCCTTAGCCACGGAGCCACATCCAACAACGCCGACGGCGCCGACGCAGATGGAGACAAGAAGAAGAGTACGCATGGGTCCTCCGGCAGTCGACCTGCTACGCTATCCGGCTGTTATTTCCAACCTCGTCTATTGCCGCGCAATCGTCAATATCCCACCGTGCTCGTCACGATCTGAAACTCCAATCGGACTTCTCCTGCGGGTGTACCGCCAAGCCCAAAGCTTCGTTCGACGAAGATGACTCGACCATCTCGGCCGATCAACACCACGGTCGTGGACCGGGTGCCGTAGTTCTCTGAGGCGATGAATGCCGAGGACAGTAGCCGCTCCCACTCCTGGCTCACTCCGGTGGAGGGCAGCTGTTCGTCCCGGGCCGGATCCCGGTTGGCCAGCAGGGTAAACAGGCTCGCGGTCAGATCCGGTGCCGTTCTCCTCAAGAGTGCATCAAAGGCGGTTTTCGTCGCAGTCACCTTGGGCCAGGGAGTGTCGAGCAGGTGATTGCTGAGCCCGTAAATCGCGGGCTCCAGGGCGCGGACTCGACCTTCGCGGTTGGAGTAGTAGAACATCCCGGAGGCGTCACCGGCCAGGAGATTGAACCCGTTGTAGAGCTCCACCTCCCGACTGATTCGATCCATGTACTCTGCTGCCCCCGTATCCCCAGTCAGAAACTCGCTGACCAGGTGGCCCCGGGAGCGGGGTGCGACAGACTCCCGTTGTCCCTGGCGATAGTTCGTTACCGCGGCGATCCGGCCCTGCCGATCGATGCCGAGCCAGGTGCCGCCGGCCTTGAGGTCCCGGCCGCCCAGGATGCTGGGATCGTCGGACCAGAAGCCAGCCGGTGCGGTGGGCCGGTCGTAAAACTCGTCGCGGTTCGCTGCCAGGACCAGCGAGTACACCGAGTGAGAGTTGAGGGCGAGCAGAACGAGGCACATGGAAGAAACCTATCCGGCGGTCTAGTCTTCAGAATGGATTTCGAGCGGAGCTGGAGATGTCCGATGCATCACTGACGCCGGAGCGGCACCACATTCACGGGTTCCCCGTGACGGTCACCAATACCCGGGGCGACATTGCCACCGCGCAGGTGCTGGAGCGGCTGACCGGAGCGCTGGACCTGATTGCTACCTACGCCCCGCGGAGGTTCCGCCGGATGCATCGGGACCTGGCGGGCATGGTGGTGCGCCGGTTTCCCTGCCGAGGAGCCTACTTCCCCCAGGAACGCGAGTGCCTGGTGGAGCTGACCTTCACTGTGAATCCCCGCCACACGCTGGCAGAGATTGCTTCCTCCATCGTCCATGAGGCAACTCACGCCAGGATCGCAAGCATGTGCGGCCCGTTGCCCGAGCAGCATAGGGCCCGCGAAGAGCGGCTCTGCCGGGAAGCGGAGCTGGAGTTTGGCCTGGCCCTTCCCGACGGCGCCGGCGTGGTGGAGCGAGCCCGCTGGGCACTCGCTCTGAGCGATCAGGAGGTGGCGCCCGCGGTCGACTGGGCCGAGGGGGCCCGTCGGGTTGCAGCCAGGGACGCGGAATCGCGGCGCAGCATCTGAGCTGCTCAATCGCCGAAGGTCAGCGCCGGCTCCGGCGTGAGACGCGATTCCCACCAGAGCCGGGCATGCTCCCGGCTCCACTCCGACTCCACTTCGCACTGGGCCAGCCGGTCGGCCAGCTCTCGCGCGCTGGCGGGGCGGTCCTCGGGCTGCTTGGACAGACAGGCGAGCACCAGGTCTTCGAGCTCGGAAGGAATCTGAACCAGGCTGTATAGCGACGGCGGCTCCGGCGGCGTATGAATGTGCCGGGCCATGAGTTGTACTACACCCTGCCCTTCGAAGACTTGTCTGCCGGTCAGCATCCAGTAGGCCACGCAACCAAGCGCGTAGATGTCGGTTCGCTGGTCGACCGGTTCCCCCAGCGCTCCCTCGGGCGACATGTATGCCGGAGTCCCGGCTACCACGTTGGGTGCCGTCAGTCCCGGGTCGAGTCGGGCTGCCGCAGCCTGGCTCTTCACCAACCCGAAGTCGAGCACCTTCACGTAGTCGAAGTAGTGCCCCATGCAGCAGACCTGGATGTTGGCAGGCTTGATGTCGCGGTGGATCAGTCCGCGATCGTGCGCCTCGGCCAGTGATTCGCAGGCCTGCCGCAGGATGTGAACCGTCCGGGGCGGCGGAATGGGACCGTATTCCTCCACCAGGCTCTGCAGGTCCATCCCGTTGAGCAACTCCATGACGTAGTAAAACGTTCCGTCGTCGGTTACACCGAAGTCAAAGAGCTGAATGGTGTGGGGGGAGCGCAGGTTGGCCGCGGCGCGGGCCTCCCGGTGAAAACGCTGCACCAGCACCTCGCGCTGCTCCTTCGTCATCGCTCCCAGCACGTCCGGCTTGATCAGCTTGACCGCCGCGGGGCGGGCAAGAAAGCGGTGGGTAGCCTGCCAGACCTCGCCCATGCCCCCGGTGGCAATGAGATCCCCCAGTAGGTAGCTCCCCATTTCCCGTGCCTTCCGAACCTCTCTCCCCAGCCGGGTGATGATATGCGAGATCACCGGCGCCAGACCGGCACAGAGATAGTTGGGAACCGCGAGGATCATGACCGCAGGAAAACTGGGCACATCCACGCCGGTGCTCTTCCAGAATAGAGCCGCGACCGGATCCATCGAGGCAGCCACGAGGGCGACAAGAAAGGTCTTCCACGGCGGGCTGGGAATAATCGAGGGAAACAGCAGGATGATGACGGCGATCCAGGAAACCCCGGCTGGAGTGCCCACCGCGTAGTCGAGCAGCCCGATGGAGAGCGCGATGAGCACTTGATAGACCAGCGCCAGGTCCAGGAGAAACTGCGGGCTTCGCCGGCTCCGTCGGGTGTACCAGAAGAGCGCCAGCGAGAGCGGGAAGCTGGCAGCGCCCACCGCATCGAACACTGGCACCCACTGGTCGTGCCGTTCCAGTTGGGTGGCCTCGAGCGTACCGGGCAGCGGAGTAATCAGGTGCACCAGCGCGAATTCGGCCGCCCAGAGTGCGGCAATGGCCAAACACACGACCCCCAGCCGATGCGCCGCCTCGCGCAGTAGATCGTCCGGCAGCGACTGCCGTCCACCGGATGCCCGGCCAACCGAGTCCAGCAGTAGGCCGGCAATCTGCCGGGCGTCGGGAGACGCCGTTCGGGCGTCGGGAGTGCGGGCGGGGGAGGTAGGCATGGATGGGCTGCCGAGTATACCAAACGGTAGAACTACAGGGCCAGGATTGCCAGTCTATCGGGTCATAGCCGGAACCCGGGTTGTCAGGTGAGCCGGCTCACACCGGCCCGAGCCGCCGAGTGCCACTATGAGGTTCGCCTGAGCACTCTTTTCCGGAGGATGGAATGCCAAGCAACCGACCCAAGCCGGATTTCTCCGATGTCGAGAGCGGCAGCTCGTCCACCGCTCCGAGGCCCAGCACGCCGGCATCCGAACGGACGTACACCGTACGTAAGGGAGATAGCCTCTCCAAAATCGCCAAGCGCGAGTACGGTGACGCCCAGCAGTGGCGCCGGATCTACGAGGCCAATCGCGAGACGATCGAGAATCCGGACCTGATCTACCCCGGTCAGGTCATCCGCATCCCCGAATGAGGATCGCCATCATGATTGCACGCCTTCGACTCGCGTCCTTGCTGGCCGTCGCCGCGGTCCTCACCAGCTCCGGCTGCAAGAAAAACTCTGAATCCGCAGCTACCAAAGATGTGGCGATGGCACCGGCGGAGGAGGTCAAGATTTCGTCGGTTGAACTAGGGCGTCAGGTGGGCCCCGACAAGAGGGTGACTGCCCAGCAGGACGATTTCACTCCGCGTGACACGATCTATGCTTCGGTGCTGACAACCGGCAGCGCGCCCACCGCAACTCTTGTAGCCCGTTGGACCTTCGAGGACGGACAGGTAGTCAAAGAGGACTCCCGAAGCATTGCTCCCAACGGTGCCGAGGCAACCGAGTTCCATATTTCCAAGCCGAGCGGATGGCCCAAGGGCGACTACAAGCTGACGGTCTCGGTCGGTGGCAGCACCCAATCGAAGGACTTCGAAGTGAAATAGGGGTCAGCCCGGAACGAGGCGTTGGGCGATCCACCGCAGTGAGAATGGTGGACCGCCCACGGGGCGTTACGAACCGGTGAGCTCACTGGGGCGGAGGTCCGGGCGATGGCTCACCGGGTTCGTCTCGGCCGAACCCTCCAGGGGGTGGGCCGGGTAGTCTCGGGTGGCGCCGGCGAAGGGCCGCAGCTTTTTCTCGCTGTTCCGGCGTAAGTACGGAATCCAGCGCCCGGCGGGTGCGCCTGATGATCGAGTCCACGTCGGGCTGCACTCGGCCCCGTACGGCTCGCAGCTCGCGTCCCCGTCGATCCATGATCGAATCAATCCGCTTCTGCTGCTGTGTGGACAGGCCGAGCTCACGCGCGAACCGATTTCGGAACTCGCGGTTGCGCGGCGGATGGCCGCCGGGCCCATGCCCGAAGCCGGGTCCCCGACCCCTTTCAGGCAGCAGCACCAGCCGATCGAGCAGAACTCCCGCCACTCCTCCGGCGAACACTGCCAGTAGCAGAACCAGGGCCGCCAGCCAAAACCCGCGAGGCCTGGCGAAAGCGGTAGGAGCCGTCATTGGGTCACCGCCTGCTCCAGAAGCCATTCGTCGCTCTCGGGAGCAATCAGCCCCGCAGCAAGCTCGTCCCCGAGCTGGTCTGAGAATGCCGCGGTCACCAGGGCGCTATCGGCCACCAGCTCAGCCGAGGCACTGCGAGAGACGCTGAGCTCGCCGCTGCTTGGGAGCAGCAGGGCGCCGGCGACCGATACGGCGAGCCCGACCGGCACCGCCACCGGCATCCAACGATCGATCCACTCCCACCAGCGCGGCGCCGGGGCACGCCCGGTGGCGAGACGAGCTCGCGCCGCGGCGGTAATACGGTGCCGCAGCCGATCGGCATCGTCCGGCATCGCTTCCAGCTGTCGCAACGCCTGGCCCAGCCGGGGATCCCGCTCCGGTTCTCTGAAGAGCCAGCTCATTCGACCCATCCCTTCAACACTTCGCGCAAGGCGCGACGGGCCTGATGCAGGTGCCACCGTACGGTTACCTGACTCACCTTGAGCATGCCGGCTATCTCCTCGGTCGAATGGCCATCAATTTCGAACAGGGTAACGACCAGTCGCTGGCGGTCGGGCAACCGCTCGAGGGCCTGACTCAGCGAGCTGCGCAACTCGGCTCGTTCGGTTTCGCGGTCGGGCCGGGGACCGCCGGGAAACCAGGCCGGGTCCTGCGATTCAGTGCGCCGAACACTCTGCTTGCGCCGCTGGTCGAGCCCCAGATTGACCAGCAGGCGGGTAAACCAGGGCTCGAAGGCGCGGGACACGTCGAAGGTGGCGATGCGCTCCAGCACCCGCAGGAAGGCGTCCTGAACCAGATCGTCGGCATCGTCCGGATTCGGCATCAGGCGCCGGGCAACCTGGCGCGCTCGAGGCAGATAGCGCCGGACCAGCCAATCAAACGCCTCGGGATCTCCGGCCTGGACCTGCTGGATGATCTGACGCTCGTCGAAGTCTTCAGCGGCTTCAGCCAGGACCGCCGCCCCAGCGCTCATCCGATAATGCTCCTGGTCTCATGGCCGCGCTGAGGGGCTCTCGATGCCATATACGGTTAGGCCTGCCATCCGTTGGGACATCCTGCACCCCAACGATCCGCACTAGTGACCCGTAGATCCCCATGACTGCAGAATCTCCAGTTCGGCTCGACCGAGCAACTCTGCAGCTGGACCCGAACCAGGGATACACCATATGTCGAAACGCACTGCATTCGCCCAGCCACCCTCCCGCGCCCGGAGCTTGGTCTTGGCTGGCCTTCCCTTCGTGCTTGCCTTCGGCCTCGTTGGGTCCCCCTTCGCCCAGACTGGGCCGGGACCCGAGAAGCCCCGCGGCCGCCATCCGGCCATGGGTCAGCTGGGGCCGATCAGTCCGGAGATCCTGCGCGACTCAATTGGAGTGACTGGCGCCAAGCTGGACCAGTATACCCGCGAGTACCGCAACCACATGGCCGCAACCAAGCCAGCCCGTGACAGTCTCCGGACCGCGATGCGCTCTATTCATGAGGACTACAAGAAGGGCGACCAGGCCGCCGCGCAGAACCGCCGCCGGGCGGCGAGAAAAGAGGCCGAGTCGCTGATGAAGCGCGACCACGAATTCGAAGCCGGGCTCAAGAAGATTCTTTCCCAGGACCAGGAGAAGCGCTACTCGGAGTGGAGGGAGAACCAGATCAAGCTGGTCAGGGAGTGGCGCCACCAGCGGCAGCGGAACCACGGAACCGGCGAATCAAAAGGCAAAGCCGGCCGGGATTCCGCGGCAACCTTTTCGGATTCGACCCGCTCTTAACCGATAACCCTTGGCTTCCAGGAGGTGCAGCGAAATCCTGCAGGACCCCTTACCGGCCCCGGCGCGTGGAGGCGGCCCCTCCGCTCACCGGGGCCTTCCTCTTTTAAGGATTTCCAATGGACCTTGACGATATGCCGATAGGCCGGGTGTTGACCCGACGCGAGGCTCTGGCCTTCCTCGGCGCCTCCGGGGCGCTGCTCTTTTTCGGCTGCTCGATCCCACCGCCGCAACCGTGCCGGGCGATGGAAACTCGGCCTGCCTGGTGCGGCCCGAGCTGACCGAGGGTCCGCATTATGTGGATGAGCAGTTGAACCGCTCCGACATCCGTAGCGATCCGGGAACCGGCCTCATGAAGGCGGGTGCCCTGCTGGCCCTGAGCTTTAACGTGACCCGGGCCTCGTCCACCGCTTGCGAGCCACTGGCTGATGCCATCGTGGAC
>CBFGTM010000008.1:0-88101 GCA_965652025.1 uncultured Gemmatimonadales bacterium | reverse complement strand
GTCGGCCAGGTGCGGAAGGGTGTGGTCAAGAACATCACCGACTTCGGCGCCTTCATCGACCTGGGCGGCGTGGACGGACTGCTCCACATCACCGACATGTCGTACGGCCGGGTTTCCCATCCCACCGAGATGGTGGCGATCGGGAAGGAAGTCGAGGTCAAGATCCTCGATATCGACTGGCAGCGCGAGCGTATCAGCCTGGGCATGAAGCAGCTGCAGTCGTATCCCTGGCAGAATGTGGCCGCCAAGTACCCGGTGGGTACCCGGGTGCAGGGGAAGGTCGTCTCCATCACCAACTACGGCGCCTTCGTCGAGATCGAGCCCGGCATCGAAGGCCTGGTGCACATCTCCGAGATGAGCTGGACCCGGAATGTCCGCCACCCCTCGAAGATCGTGAGCATCGGCGAGACCATCGAGGCAGTGGTGCTCAAGGTCGACGAGGCAGAGGAGAAGATCTCGCTCGGCATGAAGCAGACCGAGCAGGATCCCTGGATGGTGCTGCCGCTCAAGTACCCGGTCGGCACTCGGATCAACGGCAAGGTTCGCAACCTGACCAGTTTCGGCGCCTTCGTCGAGATCGAGCCGGGCATCGACGGCTTGATCCACATCTCGGACATGTCCTGGACCAAGCGGGTGCAGCACCCGTCGGAAGTGGTCAAGAAGGGCGACGCTGTCGATGTGGTGATTCTCAACATCGATGCCGAGAACAAGCGGATCTCCCTGGGCCTCAAGCAGGCCGAGGATGATCCCTGGCTCAAGATCGGCGAGACCTATCCCATCGGCATGGAACTCAGAGGCCGGGCCGTTCGGCTGATGGACAAGGGAGTGGTGGTCGATCTTGGCAACGATATTGAGGGCTTCGTGCCCATGTCGCAGCTGGGGGTGGCCGATATCGAGAACCCGGGCGACGCGGTGAAGGAAGGCCAGGTGCTCGATCTCAAGGTCCTCGAGGTCGATCCCATCCACCATCGGATTGTGCTGGCGGTGATCGGGTTCCCCGACGAGCCCATCATTCCGCCGGTCAAGCCGGCGTTCGAGGAGACTACCACCCCGGAATAGCGCCAAAGGCTAGGTGCGCAAAGGGCGACGGAATCACAAGATTCTGTCGCCCTTTTCATTCCAGCAATTTTCGTTCTGGGGAGGTGAGAGGTGAGTTTCACGGTCCTCGCACTCGCAATTGCCGTAGCGCTGTTCGTCGGGATGCTCGCGTGTATGGAAGTAGGTCGGATTCTCGGCTTCCGGCAGAGGAAAGGTAGTGGGGACAGTTCCCATGCCGGCGTAGGCGTCGTCGAAGGATCCGTCTTTGGGCTGCTCGGCTTGATGTTGGCTTTCACCTTTTCCGGCGCGGCCAGGCGCTTCGATGACCGCCGGCACCTGGTCGTGGAAGAGGTCAACGCCATTGGCACGGCTTGGAAGCGCATCGACATGCTGCCGCCAGATGTTCAACCCGAGATCCGTGACGGGTTCCGGCGTTACGTGGATGCCACCATTGCGGCTTATCGAAAGCTGCCGGATTTAACGGCTGAAGAATTTACCAAAGCTGACCAGGCCGCCGATGACGTTTGGGCCAAGGCGACCGCGGCCACCCGGCCGGAGAGCGGCGTTCCCGCGCGGATGCTGCTCCTTCTGCCACCCATGAATGAGATGTTCGATATCGCGCAGGCGCGAAGGCTCGCCACCCGGATCCACCCACCGGCAATCATCTACGTCATGCTGGCAATTGTTGCGCTGGCCGGAGCCTTGCTCGCAGGGTATGGAATGGCGGCATACCAGCGGCGCAGTTGGCTTCACCTGATTGCCTTTTCGCTGACCACCGCCGCCTCTGCGTATGTCATCCTCGATCTCGAGTACCCCACCCTAGGGCTGATTCGGGTGGAGCGGTTCGATCGTGCCCTTCTGGAACTTCGGGCTACGATGAAATGACCTAAACCTTTGGTTAGGTTGCGCTACCGCCGGTTGGGACCGAGTTTGGGTCGGAGAGGAGTCCCCAAGCCCATGACACCGGTCTCGCGTCATCTCCGCGCGCTCGCGCAGGTCGGGCGAGCCTTGCTCTGCCTCTGGGGCGCATACCTGCTTCTGGGTAGCGTGCCGGTTGCGCTGTCCCAGGATACGTCCAGGGCAGCGGCCAAGCCGGCTCAGGCTCCAGCCAAGCCGGCTCAGGCTCCAGCCAAAGCTGCTGCGGATACGGGGAAGAAGGCGACCGCCACCGCTTCGGACACGGCTCAGCGGCGAACACCCGACCAACTGGATGCACTGGTGGCGCCCATAGCGCTCTACCCCGACGAGCTGCTGGCCCAGACCCTCGTCGCCTCCACCTATCCCCTCGAGATCGTCCAGCTGCAACAGTGGCTCGCCAAGAACCCCAAACTCAAGGACAAGGCCCTCGCCGATTCGGTGGCGAAGCAGCCCTGGGACCCGAGCATCCAGTCGATGGCTCCCCTGCCGGACCTCGTCAAACGGCTGGCCGATGACATCCAGTGGACCACGGAGCTCGGCAACGCGTTCCTGGCCCAACAGGCCGACGTGATGAAGGCCGTCCAGCGGATGCGCAAGAAGGCTAAGGACAAGGGCACCCTGGAAACCAACGAGCAGCAGAAGGTAGAGACCCAGGTGGTCGAGAAGACGGAAGTCATCGTCATCGAGTCGCAGAACCCCGAGGTCGTGTACGTTCCGTCTTACAGCCCGGCCGTCGTCTATGGCCCTCCGGTCTATCCCTATCCGCCCATCTACTACCCGTACTATCCGCCCGGCGCGGCGTTCATCTCGTTCAGCGTCGGCATGATGTGGGGAGCTGCGATGTGGGGCGGCGCCTGCTGTTATGCCGGCTGGGGCGGCGGCAACATCTACATCAACAACAGCAACAACTTCAACAGAATAGGGGGCGTTGGAGGTGTTGGCGGTGTTGGAGGTGTCGGCGGTGTTGGCGGCGTCGGCGGTGTTGGCGGCGTCGGCGGTGTCGGCGGTGTTGGCGGCGTCGGTGGTGTGGGTGGCGCTGGCCGCCCAGGTGGCGTTGGCGGCGCAGGTGGCGTTGGCGGCGCAGGTGGCGTCGGCGGCGCAGGTAGGCCTGGTGGTGCCCAGCCCAAGGGGGCTGGCGGCGCGTGGTCTCATAATCCTTCACATCGGGGGGGCGCCCCCTACGCCGACCAGCGCACCGCGGACAAGTTCGGTGGGTCTACCCGGGGTCAGGGACGGCAGGGCGCGAGTGACAGGGCGGCGGGCAGCCGTCAGGGGCAGGGCGGTGCTGGGGCCGGCAACCGGGACTTCGGCGGCGCTCAGGGACAGCGCAGCGGTGCTCAGGGGCAGCGCGCGGGCGGCGGGAGCGATCGGGTTCCCAATGCCAGTGGCGGCCGGGGTGGTGATCAGATCGGCAATCGCAGCATCCCGTCAGACCGGGGGTCGAGGGGCAGCAGCGGCTTCGGCGGCGGGTCGCGCGGGTACGATGGAAGGAGCGCGCGGGCGAGCAGCTCGCGTGGCATGTCGAGCATGGGGTCGCGGGGCGGCGGTTTCTCTCGCGGGGGCGGAGGGCGCCGCAGATGATTACCCGGTACCGCTCCGTAGCACTTCGGTGGGTTGGCGTCACACTTCTCGCGCTGAGTGCCTGCGGCAGAGACACGGTGCAGCAGCGCCGGTTCGGCTCGCCCGAGGAGGCGGCGGCCGCCCTGTTTCAGGCCGCTGAGCGCTTCGACCAATCCGCGCTGGTGCAGCTCCTGGGGAACGAGGGGAAACCTCTCGTCACCTCGAAGGATCCGGTGCAGGACCGCAATCGGGCCCGGGAATTTGCGTCGGTGGCTCGTGCGCGGCACCGGATTGAGCTGGATTCATCGGGAACAGTAGCCACCATTCTGATCGGACCCGGCGACTGGCCCGTGCCTTTTCCAATCGTGAAGGAGGATAGCACCTGGCGTTTCGACGCAGAGGCAGGAGCGGATGAGATCCTGGCCCGTCGGATCGGGGAAAACGAGCTCGATGCCATCGAGGTGTGTCGCGGGTTCGTGGAGGCTCAGCGTGACTACGCCAGACAACGGCACGACGGAGCCCCAGTCAACCAGTACGCCCAACGCATCATCAGCTCGCCCGGGAAACAAGATGGACTGGCCTGGAAGGCCCCGGACGGGGGCTGGAAAGGACCCGTAGGAGAAAGGATCGCGCAAGTGATCGCGGAGGGGTATTCCGAAGGCCAGCACCCGTACCATGGGTATTACTACAAGGTTCTCAAGGGGCAGGGTCCGGCAGCGCCACTCGGACAGATGAGTTTCCTGGTCAAGGGAATGATGATCGGCGGCTTCGCCCTGGCCGCCGCGCCCGCGGAATACCTGGTAACAGGAGTAAAAACCTTCATCGTGAGCCACGAGGGCGTCGTGTACGAGCAGGACCTCGGGCCCAAGACGCTCGAGCGGTTCCAGGCGATGGAGTTGTATAACCCGGATTCGACCTGGACTCCCGTCTCCGACTGACGCATCACCGCAGTCTCCTCCCCACGCACAGATAGCAGCACACGTTGTGACCCCGGTCGCGCCAGCGCTATCTTCATCCCCCATGCCCGACCCCAGAGTGCTCCTGGATCAGCTCCATCACCGCCAGTCGCTCGCCGAGCAGGGCGGGGGCGCCGAGCGGATCGCTCAACAGCATAAGAAGGGCAAGCTCACCGCCCGCGAACGGCTCGACCTCCTGCTGGACGAGGGCAGTTTTGTCGAGCTGGACCGGTTCGTTACTCATCGGTCCACCGATTTCGGACTGGACCAGCAGATCTACCCTGGTGATGGGGTCGTTACCGGATACGGCCGGATCGATGGCCGGCTGGTCTATGTCTTCTCCCAGGACTTCACCGTCTTCGGCGGGTCCCTTTCCGAAGCGCATGCCGAGAAGATCTGCAAGATCATGGATCTGGCGCTCAAGAGCGGCGCCCCCGTCATCGGGCTCAATGACTCGGGTGGGGCGCGGATTCAGGAAGGCGTCGTCTCGCTCGGCGGGTACGCCGACATCTTCCTTCGAAACACCCTCGCCTCTGGAGTGATCCCCCAGATTTCCGCCGTGCTGGGCCCCTGTGCCGGTGGGGCGGTGTACAGCCCTGCGATCACCGACTTCATCTTTATGGTTCGGGGCGTGAGCTACATGTTCGTCACCGGACCTAACGTGGTGAAGACGGTCACCCACGAGGAGGTGAGCTTCGACGATTTGGGCGGCGCAGATATCCACGGCGGCACCTCCGGCGTGGCCCACTTCGTCCATGATTCCGAGCCCGAATGCCTCCAGGCCATCCGCGAGCTGATCGGCTTTCTTCCTCTCAACAACCTGGATCCACCACCCCTCGCCGCCGGCGACGATCCCAGCGATCGGCGGGATGAGGGGTTGCTGGGCCTGGTACCCGACAGCGCCAACAAGCCGTACGATATGCACGGGGTGATCGGGCGGGTGGTGGATCACGGCACCTTCCTCGAGGTCCAGCGGGGGTATGCCGACAACACTGTGGTGGGGTTTGCCCGGCTGGGAGGAATGCCGGTCGGCATCGTGGCCAATCAGCCGGCAGTGCTCGCGGGGGTATTGGACATCAACGGCTCGATCAAAGCGGCTCGATTCATCCGTTTCTGCGACTGCTTCAACCTTCCGCTGGTGACGTTTGTCGATGTGCCCGGGTTTCTTCCTGGGGTGGCCCAGGAGCATGGCGGCATCATCAAGCACGGGGCCAAACTGCTCTACGCCTACTGCGAGGCCACCGTGCCCAAGCTCACGGTCATCACTCGCAAGGCCTACGGGGGAGCGTACGACGTCATGAGCTCTAAGCACATCCGCGGCGACGTCAATCTGGCCTGGCCTTCGGCAGAGATCGCCGTGATGGGCCCGAAGGGAGCCGTGGAGATCCTCTTTAAGGATGAGATAGCCCGGGCAGCCGAGCCCGCCGCCGCCACCGACAGGCTAATCGAGGAGTACACCGAGAAGTTCGCTCATCCCTACGCCGCTGCCGCTCGGGGTTACATCGACGACGTGATCGACCCCCGGGACACCCGGCCTCGGCTGATTGATGCGCTTCGGACTCTGGGGGGGAAACGGGACCGGAATCCGCCGAAGAAGCATGGGAATATTCCGTTATAGTCGCTGGTTACTAGTCACTGGTCACTAGTCGCACTTAATGATCTCTCAGGCTCGACTGCTACCTTAGCGACTAGCGACTAGAGACTGGCGACCAGCATTGATGACTGGTGTCAGCTAGCCCGACCCCGACGTCACCCTACTAGCCAAGTGGGACTCCGTGAGGCATTTTGTCACACATGTGTCAGGTCAGGTTGGTAAGTCCAATAGCAGAGCGTGATTCGGTGATGGACCTTGGCCGGGTGGTTGCGGCTGCGCTGGTGGTTCTCGCCACTGCCACGGGTGGGTTACGAGCCCAGGCGGCCATCGATCCCAACGTCGCGCCGAGGGCTGCCGCGCTGGAGCGGAGCGGTGAGCGCCGAATGGCCATCGACATGCTGGGCCGGTACCTCGCCATGGCCCCGGACGATGGTCGCGCCTGGTTCCAGCTCGGCCGCTTCTATCTACTGGATGCCCAGGACTGGCATCTTCAGGGTCACCGGGGCGATCCCGACGGTCTTCTCTATCTGGATTTTGCTGCTACCGCCTTCGATCAGGCCATCCGGTTGTCGGTCGACTCCGGCATCGTGTTCCGAGGCCTGGCGGAACTGGAGCGCTCGATCGTTCTGGTCGAGGACTCCGGATGGAGCGCAGCCGGGGGGGCCCGGGGCCGCGCTCGCTCCCCGGAGATGCCCCCATTTATCCTCGAGCTCGGGGCCAATCTCCTGAGCTCCTGTCCGGCCGGGGGTGTGCTCCTCGTGGGCACCGATCTCGAAGCCCTGTCGGTCTGGTATGATGATCTCGATCTCCACTCCCGCGAAATTCTCCCGATCCGCCCCGACCGCTATGCCACTGATTCGATCTATCGGCGCCGCATGGCTGAAGTGATGGGCATCAGCCCCGGCCTGCCGGTGCGCCGGGCTCTGGAGGATGTGGCAGTCCGCCGGACGCTCTGCCTCACCCCTTCGGCCGACAGTGCTGCGGTCCCCGCCCTGGCCTGGACCCCGTTTCGGCTGACCCGGGTGAGTCGTTCGGCTCAGCCCGGCCCGGAGGCACTCTCGGTGAGCGAGTTGCTCGCCGCTACCCGGCAGGGCAGCTCGGTCTGGGTAAGAGATGTCCGTACTGTGTACGACCAGGCTGCCCGGTTCAACAGCCTGTTGTGTAGCAGCTTCCTTCCCGTATTCGGAGACGCGCCGCCGCCGGCTTGCCTGCCATGAAGCCGTAGTTGCTTCCGCTTTTTCCGCTGCCACCGCACTTTCCCACACCATGAAACGAGTTCTCGTCGCCAACCGCGGTGAGATCGCGCTCCGGATCATTCGCGCGTGTCATCAAGAGGGACTCGAGGCAGTGGCGGTCTACTCGGCTGTCGATCGCACTGCCCCGTATGTGCGGGCTGCGGACCTCGCGCTTCCAATCGGGCCTGCTGCTCCAGCGCAGAGCTATCTCTCCATCGAGCGGCTGATCGCCGCGGCCCGAGAATCTGGGGCCGATGCCGTCCATCCGGGATACGGATTCCTGGCGGAGCGAGCCAGTTTCGCCGAGGCAGTCGAGCACGCCGGCCTGATCTTCGTGGGGCCGCCGTCGAGCGCCATCAGTGCCATGGGCGATAAGACCGAAGCCCGCCGCCGGATGGAGGCAGCCGGCGTTCCTATTGTTCCCGGATCTACCATACCCGCCGGAGATCTCGCCGGCGCCGGCAAAGCCGCCGACCGGATCGGGTATCCCATCATGGTCAAGGCAGTTGCTGGCGGAGGCGGTAAGGGCATGCGGGTTGTCCGGGAACCGAAGGACCTGGGTGGAGCTCTCGAGACTGCCAGCTCGGAGGCTCGCAAAGCGTTCGGCGACCCGACCGTGTATCTGGAGAAGTTCATCGAGCGGCCCCGGCATATCGAGATTCAGGTGCTGGCGGATCGCGAGCGCACGCTTCATCTGGGGGAACGGGAATGCTCGATCCAGCGGAGACATCAGAAACTGGTCGAGGAGTCTCCGTCGCCGGTGGTCTCTGCGGATCTGCGTGAACGGATGGGGGCCGCCGCGGTGGCCGCAGCCCTTGCCGTCGAATACCGCAGCGCCGGGACCTGTGAGTTCCTGGTTACCGGACAAGGTTCCTTCTACTTCCTGGAGATGAACACCCGGATCCAGGTCGAGCATCCGGTGACTGAGCTGGTCTATGGAGTGGACCTGGTTCGGGAGCAGCTGCGCATTGCGCGAGGCCAGCCCATGCAGGTGCCCGCTGGTCCCCTCAGTCCCCGGGGATGGGCAGTCGAATGTCGGATTACGAGCGAGGACCCGGCCAACGGCTTTCTCCCCTCGGCCGGCCGCATCGAGTTCCTGCGGGGACCGGCAGGTCCTGGCGTTCGCTGGGACAGCGGTGTCGATGTAGGTGACGAGGTAACTCTGCATTACGACTCACTGCTGGCCAAGCTGATCGTGTGGGGAGGGGACCGATCCCAAGCGCTGACTCGGATGAGCCAGGCTCTGGAGGAGCTGGTGATCACTGGGGTCGCCACCAATCAGGGATTCCATCGGCGGCTCATGAAAGATCCCGCTTTTCAGCGAGGAGAGATCGACATCCAGTTGCTCGAGCGCCGCGCCGATCTGCTGCAGGTTGCCGCCGGTCCCGATCAGATCCAGCAGCTGGCCATAGCGGCGGCGCTGGCGGAGGCCGAGGCTCGGCAGAGCCGCCGTCCGCCGGCGAGCTCGGCTGCCGAACCTCAGAGCGAATGGGCCCGGGTGGCGCGGAGCGAAGCCCACCGGTGACCTCGGTGCGCATCCTCCGCCTCGCCGCCGGTGGGGACGGAGTCGGCAAGCTTCCCGATGGCAAGACCGTGTTTGTGCCCCGTACCGCACCGGAAGATCTGGTGGATGCCGCTGTGGTTCGGGAGCACAAGCGGTTCGCTCGTGCCCGCTTGGAGCGGGTCCTCAAGGCGTCCCCCCGCCGGGTCGAGCCACGTTGCCCGCATTACGTTAGCGATGAGTGTGGCGGGTGCCAGCTCCAGCACGTTGATTACGAAACTCAGCTCGAGAGCCGCCGTTCCTTCGTGGGCGATGCCCTGCGCCGGCTGGGTCGCCGCGAAGTGGCAGACCCTCCCATCGTGCCCGCCGAACAGCAGTTCGACTACCGCACCAAGCTCACTTTGCATGTCGCTCCCCGCGGCCGCCCCATCGGGCTCCATCGCTATAGCAGGGCGGATCAGATCTTCGACCTGCATTGGTGCCACATCACGGTGCCACCGTTGATGGAGCTGTGGCAGGTAGTGCGCAGGCTGCGCGGGCTCTTACCGCCCCACGCCGAGCAACTCGTGCTTCGCTTGGACCGGCGAGGCGGCCGGCACCTGATCGTTCGGGTAGGAGAAGGAGAGGTGTGGTCGGGGGGTGAGACCCTTGGCCGGGAGTTGCAGCGGCACTGCGAGAACGTCACTCTCTGGTACCAGCCATTCGGCGGAGCCGCCCGGGCGCTCGCGGGAGCCGGCGAAGCATTTCCGGCCACGGTGTTCGAACAGGTTCATCCCGCCATGGGCGACCGGGTACGCCGGTTTGCAGTCGACCAGCTGGGGCCGGTGGCGGGGCGGAGGGTCTGGGATCTCTATGCCGGCATTGGCGAGACGACCGCAGAGCTGGTATCCCGGGGAGCGATTGTCGAGAGCGTGGAAGCGGATCGGCGCGCAGTCGCCGAGGCCGAGGCAAATGGACCCGTCGCCCGGCGGCTCACGGGCCGGGTGGAAGACCTCCTGGCGGAGCTGCGAAGGCCCGATCTGGTCATCACCAATCCTCCGCGGACCGGGATGGATGAACTGGTCAGCACCGTGCTGGAACGGCTCCGACCGGCACGTGTCGTCTATATCTCCTGCGATCCGGCCACACTCGCCCGCGATCTTCAGCGGCTTCCCCATTTCCAGCTCAGAGGATTACAGGCCTTTGATCTGTTCCCCCAGACCACTCACGTGGAAACCGTAGCCGTCCTGGAGCCCGAGTGAAATTCATCGTCCTGGTGGCCGGACAGTCGGTCGAAGTCGAGCTGGATGGCGACCGGGTGAAGGTGGCCGCTCATAGCCACGGCGCCAGCCTCGACTCGGTACCGGGAACACCGCTCCGTACCCTGATGCTGGACGGACGGCCTGTCCTGCTCGCCCTGGAAGCCCAGGGGCGCGGCCGCTGGATTCTCACTCACGGCGGGGACCGCTGGGAGGTGGAGGTCATTGACGAGCGCACTCGCCATATTCGCAGCCTCACCAGCGGGGGCGACCAGCGGAGACCCGCCCAAGTGCTGCGGGCCCCTATGCCCGGTCTGGTGGTGCGGGTCGAGGCCAAGCCCGGAGATCGGGTTGCGGCCGGAGCCGGCTTGGTGGTCCTCGAGGCAATGAAGATGGAGAACGAACTGAAGGCCCCGGGACCAGCCCGGGTCAAGTCGGTTCGGGTGGCCGCAGGTGAGGCTGTGGAGAAGGGGCAGATACTGGTCGAGTTCGAGGAAACCCTCCCTTGACCCATCCGCCGCGCACCGCCTATCTTCCGGGTCTGTTTTGGTTTGCCCCTGTTTCAAGCCCGAGGCAGCGAGGTACATGAAGACCTTTACCGCCAAGCCGGCGGACATCAGTCATGACTGGCATCTGGTCGACGCCACCGGCGTTCCACTCGGACGGCTGGCGAGCAGCGTTGCCCAGTTGATCCGCGGGAAGCACAAGCCGACCTACACTCCGCATATGGACGGCGGCGACTTCGTCATCGTGGTCAATGCTTCCAAGGTGAGGCTGACCGGCCGGAAGCTCAGCAACAAAGTGTACTTCAGGCACACCGGCTATATGGGGCACGAGCGCTTTACCGAAGCCCGGGATCTGCTGGCCAAGCACCCGGAACGAATCATCGAAAAGGCGGTCTTCGGCATGCTGCCCAAGACCTCACTGGCCAAGCAGAAGCTGCGGGGCAAGCTGAAGGTGTATGCCGGGCCCGAGCACCCCCACGCCGCTCAGCAGCCGAAGCCGTTCCCGGTCACTCCATCGAAGGCGAGCGCATGACAGCAACTCCCCAGTTCCGGTGGCAGGCGGTCGGCCGACGGAAGACCAGTGTCGCACGGGTGTATCTCACGCCCGGCACCGGTAAGTGGGACATCAACGGCAGGACCCTGGGCGACTATTTCCCCCGGCCTTCGTTGGTCCAGCACATTCAGCAGTCCTTTACCGCCACCGATACTCTCGGAGCCTTCGATGTGAAGGCCCATGTGAACGGTGGCGGGCAGGCCGGGCAGGCCGGTGCGCTGCGCCACGCCATCGCCCGCGCGCTGGTGGAGGCAGATGGCCAACACCGGACCAAGCTGCGCGCCGCGGGACTGATGACCCGGGATCCGAGGGCGGTAGAGCGGAAGAAGCCCGGTCGCCCGGGAGCTCGAAAGCGGTTCCAGTTCAGCAAGCGGTAGACCACGCACATCGCGGGATCCGGCTGTGGGTGCCCTCGCGGGTCGCAGCCGGAGATGAACGCGGTGGACGCACAACCCTAACACGGATGGGAACTCAGTAGCGAATGGCACAGCCCCAATTGCAGGACCTGCTGGAAGCCGGAGTCCACTTCGGCCATCAGACCCGCCGCTGGAACCCGAAGATGCGTCGCTTCATCTTCGCCGAACGCTCCGGCATCTACATCATCGATCTTCAGAAGACACTTCGGCAGATCGCCAAGGCTGAGGAACTGCTGCGGAGCGTGGTGCTCAAGGGCGACGGCGTGCTCTTCGTGTGCACCAAGAAGCAGCTCAAGGCCATCGTCCAGGCGGAGGCTCAGACCTGCGGGGCCTTCTATGTGACCGAGCGCTGGCTCGGCGGCATGCTGACCAACTTCCAGACCTTGAAGAAGCAGATCCGCCGGCTGCGCGAGCTGGAGCAAGGTGCCGCGGAAGGCGACTTCGAGAACTACACCAAGAAGGAAAAGCTCCTCTTCGAGCGGGAGCGGGTGAAGCTGAGTCGCAACCTCGAGGGCATCAAGGGCATGGGCCGGCTGCCGGGAGCCCTCTTCGTAGTCGACGCCAAGAAGGAAAAGATCGCCGTCGCCGAGGCCAACAAGCTGGGAATTCCGGTAGTGGCTATCGTGGATACCAACGCGGACCCCGACGTCATTACGGTTCCCATTCCCGGCAACGACGACGCGATCCGATCGGTATCCCTCATCACGGCCGCTTTGGCTGACGTGATCAAGGAAGCGCGGTCGCAGATGCCGATGCGTGAGGTGTCGGAGGATCTCGAGGCCGAGACCTATAGCACCGACGCCGGTAGCGAAGGAGACGCCGATGCCGACCGGAAGCGACGCCGCCCTCGGCGGAAGCGCCGGCCCAAGCCCGAGGCCATTGCGGCCCGGCTCAAGACCGAGGCCGATGCGGAAGGAGTCGCGGAGACGGCCGCCCCCGGCGCCGCCAGCGACGCCGGCGCATAGACTGCGGCGTTCCGCCGGCAGTCTTCCGCCGCTCAGCCTGCCGGGCACGAGCGGCGGCTTTACTATTCACCCCTGAGTGAACCTGGTTGGAGACTATGGCAAGCACGACGATATCGCCGAAAGATGTGAGTGAGCTACGGGCCCGTACTGGCGCCGGCATGATGGACTGCAAGCGGGCGCTGGAAGAGGCCAATGGTAACATGGACCAGGCCTCGGAGATTCTTCGCAAGAAGGGAATTGCCAAGGCCGAGAAGCGCGCCGGGAAGGTGGCGTCGCAGGGGGTGGTGGTGAGCTACCTGCACCACAACGGGCAGGTGGGCTCCCTGGTCGAGCTAAACTGCGAGACCGACTTCGTGGCCCGGACTGAGGGCTTCCAGCAGCTCGCGCGCGACATCGCCCTGCACGTGGCCTCGGCGGACCCGATTGCAGTAAATCCGGAAGATGTCCCGGCCGAGCTCCTCGAGCGGGAGCGTCGGATTGCCGAGGAGCAGGTGGCCCAGGAAGGAAAACCGGAAAACATCCGGACCAAGATCGTGGACGGGAAGCTCAAGAAGTTCGTCGCCGAGCGCACCCTGGTGGAACAGCCCTTCGTCCGCGACGACAAGAAGACCGTTGGGCAGATGATCAAGGAGGCCTCCGGCAAGCTGGGCGAGGTGATCTCGGTTCGGCGCTTTGCCCGGTTCAAGATCGGGGAGGTCTGATGGCCCTTGCCTACACCCGCGCCTTGCTGAAAATCTCCGGTGAGGCGCTGGCCGGCGAGAAGGGTGTTGGGCTCGACTACCATGTGGTCGAGGCGTTTGCGGAGGAGATCAAGGCGGTGCACGGCCTGGGCGTGCACCTGGCCCTCGTGGTCGGCGGTGGGAACATCGTTCGGGGCACCGCCGCCAGCCGGGAGGGGTTGGACCGGGTGTCCGCCGACTACATGGGCATGCTGGCAACTGTCATCAATGCGCTGGCTTTGCAGGATGTCCTGGAGAAAATCGGGGTGGATACGCGGGTGATGACCGCAATCCGGATGGAGTCCGTTGCCGAACCATACATCCGGCGGCGCGCAGTCCGGCACTTGGAGAAGGGACGCCTCATCATCTTTGCGGCGGGCACGGGGAACCCGTTCTTCTCGACCGACACCGCCGGGGTGCTGCGGGCGCTCGAGATCGATGCCCAGGTGATCCTCAAGGCCACCAACGTCGACGGGATCTACACCAGCGATCCCCGTACCGACCGCACGGCCACCTTCATTCCCGAGCTCACCTTCCAGGAAGCCATCGTCAAGAACTATGCGGTCATGGATGCCAACGCGTTCGGACTGTGCAAGGCCAATCAGCTGCCCATCATCGTCTTCAACATCAATCAACCCGGCGCTATCACCCGTGTGCTTCAGGGTGAACGGGTAGGGACCATCGTCCGATGAGCACGATCCCGGAACTCAGCAGGCATGGCCGCGAGCTGATGCACAAGGCGGTCGAAAGCACCAAGCGCGAGTTCACCTCCATTCGGAGCGGCAAAGCCAGCACCTCGCTGCTCGACATCGTTCGGGTAGAGGCATACGGCTCCTCGGTTCCGCTCAATCAGGTAGCCATGGTCGCCGCACCCGAGCCGCGACTGTTGACGGTGCAGCCCTTCGATAAGTCCCTCGCTCACGCCATCGAGAAGGCCATCCGCGATTCGGATCTCGGCCTCAACCCGGCGACCCAGGGCAACCTGATCCGGGTCCCGCTCCCGGCACTCTCCGAGGAGCGCCGCAAGGACCTGGTCAGGGTCGTCCACAAGCTGGGTGAAGAAGGCCGCATTGCCGTGCGCCATGCCCGCACCGAAACCCTCTCCAAGATCAAGAAGCTGGAGAAGATCTCGGAAGACGATAAGCGGCACGCCGAAAAGGAGATTCAGAAGCTCACCGACGAGCACATCAAGCAGATCGATAATCTTATTCACTCCAAGGAAGCGGAAATCCTGGAAGTCTGAGCGGATGAGCAATGACCTGCTGAAGCGGCTGCGGCTGCACGGGGCGGTACCGGGTCACATTGCCATCATCATGGACGGCAACGGCCGCTGGGCCAAAGGCCGCTCGCTTCCGCGACCACTGGGCCATCACGCCGGCATGAAAGCCGTGCGGGAGGTGGTCGAGGGGTGCTTGGAGGCTGGGGTCGGCGTGCTCACGCTCTTCGCGTTCAGCCAGGAGAACTGGAAGCGGCCGGCCGGCGAGATCGAGGCCCTGATGAAGCTCCTGGAGGAGTACATCGCGCGTGAAGCCGCCGAGCTCCGGCAGCAGAGCGTCGCGGTCCGGGTGCTGGGCCATCTGGATCAGCTGGGCAGCGGCGCTCGACGAGCAATCGACCGAATCATGGCGGAGACGGCCGGCGGGCAGTCGCTGGCGCTCAACCTATGCATCTCCTACAGTGCGCGGGCGGAGATCGCCCGGGCCGCGCGCATGCTGGCCGAGGAGGCGGCCGCCGGCCGGCTCGACCCCGCCGAGATCGACGAGGAGGCGGTGGGACGAATGCTGTACACCGCCGAGTGGCCCGATCCCGATCTGCTGATCCGCACCTCGGGGGAGATGCGGATCTCCAACTTCCTGCTCTGGCAGCTGGCCTATGCCGAGCTGTATGTCACGCCCGTGCTCTGGCCCGACTTCACCCGCCGCCATCTCTTCGAGGCGATTCTGGAGTTTCAGCGGCGCGACCGCCGGTTCGGCCGCGTCGAAGCGGGATGAGCGTGGACGCCAATCTGGTCCGGCGGGTCACCTTCGCCGTTGTGGCCATTCCACTGGCCCTGGGTCTGATCTGGTATGGCGGCTACCCGCTCGCGATCGTGCTCGGCCTGGTCGGCGCCCTGGGTGCCCGGGAGCTGTTCGATCTGGCGGGGGGCAGCAATGTGCGCCCATTGCGGCCGCTCGGAATTGCCAGCGCGGCCCTGCTTCCGCTGCTGATGTACGGAGCCGGGGCTACGTCGGAGTCGCGGACCTTGGCGTGGCAGGCGGCGCCGTATATCGGCGCCGTATGGGTGATTCTGCTACTGACCTGGGTCCTGGCAGTCCGTCGGCCGGCTGATCGTCCTCTTTCCGTCGCAGGGGTCACCCTTCTGGCGGTGGTGTACACCGGTGCCCTTCCGGCGTTCCTGCTGGCCATTCGGCATAACCAGTACGGGCTGAGGTCCTGGCCGGGCGCCTGGCTGGTATTTTTCCCCCTGGTGGTAACCTGGGTGTGCGACACGGCGGCGATGTTTGGCGGGCGTGCCTTCGGTGGCCCCAAGCTCGCCCCGGAGGTAAGTCCGGGGAAGACCCGTTCCGGCAGTCTGGCGGGCGTGGCTGGCGGGCTTCTGGTGGCTCCTCTCTTCGCGGCACTGGTTTTCTCCCGGGTGGGGCCAGTCATCCCGCTGGGGCAGTTGCTGGTAATCGCCGGGGTCCTCTCGATTGTGGGGCAGGTTGGTGATCTGGTGGAATCGCTGTTCAAGCGAGAGGCAGGGGTCAAGGACTCCAGCCGCCTGATACCCGGTCATGGAGGCGTGTTGGACCGATTCGATTCGCTCTACTTCGTCGTCCCGATAGCCGCGGCGCTCTACCGCGGGTTTGGCGTCATCTGATGCCGGCCCTGGGAATACCGCGCGGCGTCGCACTGCTCGGCTCGACCGGATCGATTGGCCGCAGCACGCTCGACGTACTCCGTCGGCAGCAGGACCACTTCCGCCTGGTAGCACTGACCGCCGGAAGGAACCGGAAGGAGATGGAAGCGCAGGTGGCCGAGTGGCGCCCATCATACGCAGCCCTGGCCGGGCTCGACGGTGACGCCCGGTGGCCCACCGGTCCTGATGTGCTGGTCGAGGCCGCAACCCACCCCGAAGCCGACATCGTGGTGAACGCCGTAGTCGGTGCGGCCGGCCTCGAGGCGACACTGGCGGCGCTCCGGGCAGGGAAGCGGGTAGCCCTGGCCAACAAGGAGACGTTGGTCATGGCGGGTGATCTGGTGGCCCAGGCCGCCTGTGCCGGGGGTGGAGAAGTGGTCCCCATTGACTCCGAGCACAGCGCGGTGCTCCAGTGTGTCACCGGGCGCGACGACGGCCTGGCTCGACTCATCCTCACCGCGTCAGGAGGGCCATTCCGTGACTGGGACTCCGACCGGGTTTGGCACGCAACGGTAGAGCAGGCGCTCCAGCATCCCACCTGGCGGATGGGTGCCAAGATCACCATCGACTGTGCCACCCTGGCCAATAAGGCACTCGAGCTGATCGAGGCACATTATCTATTCGGTCTGCCGTACGATGCCCTCGAGGTGGTGGTGCATCCCCAGAGTGTGGTCCATGCCTTCGCCGAGTTCTGTGACGGAAGTGTGCTAGCCCAGCTCGGATTTCCGACCATGGAGCTGCCCATCCTCTACGCCCTGACCCACCCCGAGCGGCTGCCTGACTCAGGCACTCGCCGGTTCGACCCTATCGCGGCCGGGCCACTCACCTTCGAGCCGGTCCGGGGCGAAGTGTTCCGGGCCCTGAGAGCCGGGCTGGCGGCAGGTCGGGCCGGCGGCACCGCTCCTGCAGTATTCAACGCCGCGAACGAGGTGGCCGTTGCCGCGTTTCTGGAGGGTGCCATTCCCTTTGGGCGAATCAGCGAGGCCATCGAGCGGACCCTGGAGGCCCACGTTCCGGCGCCGGCAACCTCGGTCGAGGCGGTGCGGGCCGCGGACCGGTGGGCCCGGGAAACCACCCGCCGGAGTGTGAGGGACTAGTGGTGATCACCATTCTAGCGCTGATCGTCGTCCTGGGAGTGCTCATCTTCGTCCACGAGGCTGGCCACTTCGTCGCGGCCAAATGGGCCGGCATCTACGTCCACCGCTTTTCGCTGGGGCTCGGACGGCCCATCCCCTGGCTCACCTTCCGCAAAGGCGAAACCGAGTACTCGATCTCCTGGCTCCCTCTCGGCGGCTACGTCAAGATGGCCAGCCGGGAAGAGGACATCGGGAGCAGTGCGCTCGAAGGCGGAGCCCCAACGGTAGCCGTTCCCTCAGACCGGGTCTTTGAGTCCAAGCCGATCTGGAAGCGGATGGTGGTGATTCTGGCCGGCGTCACCATGAACGCACTCTTCGCGTGGGCCGTTTTCGCCTTCCTCGCCTACAAGAACGGCCGCCAGATCGATCCGGTGACCACGGTTGGCCGGGTCGAGAAGGAAGAGCTACCCCGTGAGGCAGCGGCCCTGGAGCAGATCGAGCCGGGCACTCGGATCCTGCGGATAAACGGCGACTCGGTGCGGTCCTGGGACGACGTAGTGAGCATCATCGCCAATGCACCGGAGCCGGAAATCCGGATCGAGCTGGACAACGGTCGCTCTGTAGTGCTTCCGATTCATCCCGATGCGCTGGAGCAACGGGTCAAGGCGGCCCAGGCATTGCAGCCCTTCCGGCCTGCAGTTGTGGGCGATGTCTTGGCCGATAAGCCGGCTGGAAAGGCGGGCATCCGGCAGGGCGACAGCATCGTGGCGGTCAACGGACGGACGGTGCAGCAGTGGTATGACATGGTGGAGGTCCTGCAGCGAAGTGCGGGCCAGCCGGTGCATATCACGGTCGCTCGCGGAACCCAGCGGCTACCGATCACGGTGCAGCCCTATGTCGACACCATCCCGGGTCCCAAGGGCAAGCGGCAAGTCGTGGGACGGATCGGTGTCATGGTGGCGACCAATTTCACCTCCGAGCGACTGGGCGTCGGAGAGGCCATTGGGGAGGGCGGCCAAGCCACGCTGCGAGCCTCCACCCAGGTCGTGCGGACCGTGCGAGGGCTCTTCAGCGGACGGGTCTCCGGCCGAAGCATCGGGGGCCCGATCCTGATCGGGCAGCTCGCCGGGGAAAGCGCCCGGTTGGGGCTAGACACCTTCCTCGGCTTCATGGCCTTGATCTCCATCAATCTGGCCATCCTCAACCTGCTGCCCGTGCCCGTGCTCGACGGCGGGCAGTTCCTCTTCCTGCTGGCTGAGGCCGTGATTCGCCGGCCGCTTCCGGTCCGACTGCGGGAGCGGCTGACCACGGTGGGCCTGGTCCTGATCATCCTGCTGATGGGGCTGGCCTTCTCCAACGATTTCCGGCGGCTGTTCGGCGGCTAGACCAAAGGACGGCCGCTGGATCTAAGTGGACGCGCCGGCGCTTGCGATGACTGATTCCAGCTCATCTGGGGTTCGCCTGCGGCATTCTCGCTTCAGGTCTTCGATGTCGGTGGTGAGGAACTCGCCCAGCAGACCGTCAGCGGTTATTTCGAGAGCGGGTGCTCCCTTCTTGGCCGCGGTGTTGGAGTAGAGGGCAATGATGGCGCGCCGGTCGAACTGGTAGAAGGAAAAAGTGGGATATCTGCCGTAGAGCCACAGCTCAACCGGCTTCCCGAACTGCTGCGCCAGGCGACCGAAGTACCGATAGGCGTCAACCACCAGCGCAGGAATCTGGGGTCCGTCCTCGAAGTGCTTCTCCAGTGAGAACATGAGCTCGTGATTCTCCAGGTCTGGCAGGAACGCCTCGAGCGTGGTGCCTTCCCGTTTCACAAACGCCTTGATGGCTGCATCGTGGTTTTCCCGCCAGCGGCGCGAGTGGATGAAGTAGAGGGCCATGTGGCTGGATTCGGCGATCAGGTCCTCAAACCGCTGGTAAAACCCCGCGAATGGACCGGTGCGGGTTATGCCGGAGAGGTGATCCTGGGTGCTGGTCATGTGTCAGACTACACCGGCTGCTGCCTTCTCGATAGCTAGCCTACCTGGGCCCAGGGATGCGTCCGGGGCACTCCCCAGGTTCATCAGTCAGGGGAGTGGGGGTTGCTTGGCTCACCGGTCCGGCCTTATTTTCCCGTGCTACAACGGATTACGCGCGTGAGACTTTGAAGAGGACCCCGGCAGCATGAGCTTCGACAAGCAGGCAGTGGTGGCCAAGCACCAGGCCCATCCTAGCGACACCGGTTCCGCCAAGGTGCAGGTGGCATTGCTTACCGAGCGGATCAACTCCCTCACCGAGCACTTCCGCACTCATCTGAAGGACCATCACAGCCGACGGGGTCTGCTGAAGATGGTCGGCACCCGCCGCCGGCTGCTCACCTACCTCAAGCGAAGTGATCTGCCGACGTACCGAGCGCTCATCGAGCAGCTTGGACTCCGGCATTAAAACATCGTGACGACCGAGGGCGTCCTGATCGATCTGGGACGCCTTCTGCATTTACAGGGTCAAGAGTCTGGGGTCGAGCGTCTACCATCGTGGTGACTGCTCCGAAGACTTGACCCTGGACCCGAGACCCTGGACTGGCAGCAAAGACGCCCTCAGAGAGAGAGAGTACAGCAGTGACCGTCCAACGCATTGAAACCGAATTTGCCGGCCGCCCCCTGATCCTCGAGACCAGCCGGATGGCGCGCCAAGCCGCTGGATCCGCACTCGTTCGCTTTGGCGACACCATGGTTCTCGCCGCCGTAACAGTATCGCCCAATGTTTCCTCCCTTCCGTTCTTTCCCCTCACGGTCGAATACCGGGAGAAGACCTACGCGGCAGGCAAGATCCCGGGTGGATTTCTGAAGCGCGAAGGGCGACCGTCGGACAAGGAGATCCTGGCCAGCCGCCTGATTGACCGGTCAATCCGCCCGCTCTTTCCCGAGGGCTTCAAGAACGAAGTCCAGGTGTTCGTGACCGTGCTGTCCGCCGACCAGGAGAACGATGCCGACATTCTCGGCGTAGTGGCCGCCTCGGCCGCACTGAGCCTGTCCGGAGTGCCGTGGAACGGTCCCCTGGGTGGGGTGCGAGTCGGCCGGGTGGAGGGAAACTGGATCCTGAATCCCACTTTCCAGCAGCTGGAGTTCTCCACCATCGACTTGGTGGTGAGCGGATCCGCCGACTCGATCGTGATGGTCGAGGGCGGCTCGCTCGAGATCTCGGAGAGCGAGATGGTGGAGGCTCTCAAGGTTGCCCAGCGGGGCATTCGGGACGTGATCAAGCTCGAGCAGCAGCTCATCAGCAAGGCGGGCCCGCCCAAGAAGTTCGAGTGGGCCAAGCCGCAGGTGGATCAGACTCTGGTGGCCCGGGTGCGGGAGGCCGCGGAGGCGCAGATGGGGCAGGCCATCAATGCCAAGGACAAGGCCGGACGGTCGAACGCGATCAAGGCGGTGAAGGAGCAGGTCCTGGAAAAGCTTACCCCCGAGTTCGCCGAGCAGGCACGCGAGGTGGGAACCGAGCTGGACGACATCGAATACCGGGTGATGCGGAAGCAGGTACTCGAGCGGGGTGAGCGGGTGGACGGGCGCGATCTCGACACCATCCGTCCGATTACGATCGAGACCGGCGTGCTTCCCCGGACCCACGGCTCGGCGCTGTTTACCCGGGGACAGACCCAGGCCCTGGTCTCAGTCACTCTGGGAACTACCGACGACGAGCAGAGGATCGACAGCATCGACGTACCCGGAGAAACGACCAAGTCGTTCATGCTGCACTACAACTTCCCGCCTTATTCCACGGGCGAGGTGAAGATGATGCGGGGCACCAGCCGCCGAGAGATCGGCCACGGTGCACTGGCGGAGCGGGCGCTGCAGCCGCTGCTTCCTCACTACGAGGACTTTCCCTACACCCTGCGGGTGGTGTCGGAGATCCTCGAGTCCAACGGGTCTTCCTCCATGGCTACCGTCTGCGGTGGCTCCCTGGCGCTGATGGATGCCGGCGTGCCGATGAAGGCGGCCTGCGCTGGTGTCGCCATGGGTCTGATCAAGGAAGGCAACAAGGTGGCGGTCCTGACCGATATTCTGGGCTCCGAGGATCATCTCGGAGACATGGACTTCAAGGTCGCCGGCACCGAGCGGGGCATCACCTCGATTCAGATGGACATCAAGATCGAGGGCCTGGATCTCAAGATCATGGAGGAGGCGCTGGAAAAGGCGCGCCGGGGTCGGCTGCACATCCTGGGAGAAATGAAGAAGGCCCTCCCGGGCCCGCGGACCGAGCTCTCCAAATACGCGCCCCGCATCTTCACCATGCAGATCAAGCCGGACAAGATCGGCGATGTGATCGGGCCCAAAGGCAAGACCATCCGCGGCATTCAGGACGCCACCGGAGCCAAGATCAGCATCGAAGACACCGGCGTGGTCACCATCTCCGCCGTCGGCGGGGAGGCAGGTGAGAAGGCCCGGGCGATGGTCGCAGCGATCACCACCGAGCCCGAAGTGGGCAGGACCTACGAGGGGCCAGTCAAGAGCACGACTGCGTTCGGCGCATTCGTGGAGATCCTGCCTGGCGTCGAGGGCCTGCTTCACATCAGCGAGCTGCAGCACGGCCGCACCGAGAAGACCGAGGACGTGGTCAAGAAGGGCGACATCGTACAGGTGAAGCTGCTCGAGGTCGATGACCGCGGACGCATGAAGCTCTCTCGAAAGGCACTCCTGCCCAGGGACTAGCCCTTCGTGGACACGGCTCAACTCGACGAGGGGCTGTTCAGGACCACTGCGCCCAGCGGGCTGGTGGTCCTGAGTGAGAAGCTGCCGGGCGTCCGCTCAGCTGCGGTCGGCATCTATGTCCGCACGGCCAGCGCCCACGAGCAACCCGCCCACCTAGGCATCTCCCACATGCTCGAGCACATGGTCTTCAAGGGCACCGAGCGCCGGAGCGCTCGGGAGCTCGCGCTCGAGCTAGAGGTACGGGGCGGTGGGCTCGATGCGTTTACCGGGCGCGATTACACCAGCTACCAGGGTCACGTCCTCGACGCCGATCTGCCGCTAGCGGTCGAGATTCTCACCGACTTGGTTCGCCGGCCCCTCCTTCGCGAAAGTGACCTCGAGTCCGAGCGTAATGTGGTGCTGGAGGAGATCAACGGCGTGGCCGATACGCCCGACGATCTCGTGTTCGAGCTGCATGCCCGGGCGCTCTGGCCGGACCATCCCTATGGCTACTCGATCCTCGGCACGCCGGAGAGTCTAGAGGCGTTGACGGCGGAGGATCTGCGAGGGCTGCATCGGGCGGGTTACTACCGTGGGAACTGCGTGATCGCCGCGGCTGGCAACGTGAATCACGACCTGCTGCTCACGGTATTGAAGCGGGAGGGCTGGTTCGACGGCAGCACTCGGGAGTTTCCCCGCGCCGCCGTCACGCCCAAACCGGCGGTTCGGGGCGGGCACTGCATCGAGCATCGGGACACGGCCCAGACCCACGTCGTTTTTGGCACCGACACCTTTCCTCTCCGGGACCCCCGTCGCTTTCCGCTGGCCATTCTGACCAACGTCTTTGGCGGCGGCATGTCGAGCCGCCTCTTCCAGCGGATCCGGGAGGAGCTGGGCCTGGCCTACGCCATCTTTGCCTACAAGCACTTTTACCAGGGCTCGGGCCAACTCGGTGTGTACGTGGGCACTCAGCCGGCTACGGCGGAGCGGGCAGTGCAGGCTATCGGAGACGAATACGCCCGCCTGGCCCGCGAAGGACTCCCCCCACCGGAGCTGATCAACGGCAAACAGCAGCTCAAGGGACAGATCATGCTGTCGCTGGAGAGCCCGGCCGCCCGTATGGCCCGACTAGCGGGCTTCGTGTTGTATGACGATCGCTACCGGCCGCTGGACGAGATGTTGGCCGAGATTGACCGGATCACTCCCGACGAGCTGAGAGCCGTGGCGGAAGAGTTCTTCGCCCCGGAGCGGCAGACGGTGCTACGTTTGGGGCCAGAAAACAAGTAGGCGTCAAGAGTAAAAAGTGAAAAGCAAAGAGTGAAAAGTAAGCAGTGAAAATCGAGCCAGTTCACTCTTCACGCGTCACTGTTCACTAGGACTGATCCACCCATCACTTCTGGTAGAAGACGATGAAGATCGGCGTTCCGAAGGAGATCAAGACCAACGAGAATCGCATCGCCTTGGTGCCCGCCGGCGCGGAGGCTTTAGCGGCCGCGGGTCACACGGTGTTCGTGGAGCAGGGAGCCGGGGCCGGCAGCGGCTTCTCCGATGAAGCGTACCGGGGAGCTGGTACCACCATTCTGCCGACCGCGGACGATGTGTGGCAGCAGGCGGAGATGATCATGAAGGTGAAGGAGCCGATCGCGGTGGAGTGGCCTCGGATGCAACGGGGGCAGGTGATTTACACGTATTTCCACTTTGCCGCCGCCGAAGACCTGACCCGTGCGGTCATCGACTCCGGCGCCATTGCCGTCGCCTACGAGACGGTTCAGCTCCCCAGCGGCGAGCTTCCGCTCCTGACTCCCATGTCCGAGGTGGCCGGCCGGATGGCGGTCCAAGAGGGGGCCAAGTACCTGGAGAAGGTCTTTGGCGGCAGCGGAATCCTCCTCGGGGGGGTGCCGGGGGTGGCTCCGGGAGAAGTGGTAATCATCGGGGGAGGTGTGGTGGGCATCAACGCCGCCAAGATGGCGGCGGGTCTCGGGGCCCATGTGACCATTCTGGACATCTCGCTGGATCGGCTCCGGTACCTGGATGACGTGCTCCCCGCCAACGTGGATACCGTCTACTCCAACCGGCACAACATCCTGGATGCGATCCGCCGGGCCGACCTGGTGGTCGGAGCGGTGCTCCTTCCCGGGGCCAAGGCACCCCATCTGGTGAAGCGTGCCGACCTCAAGCTGATGAAGCCCGGGTCGGTCATCGTGGACGTGGCGGTGGACCAGGGTGGCTGCGTCGAGACTATCAAGCCAACCACCCACGAGAACCCCACGTACTTCGTCGACGGCATTCTGCACTACGCCGTGGCAAATATGCCTGGCGGGGTCCCCCGAACCTCCACCCTCGCCCTTACCAATGCTACGCTGCCATACGGACTTAAGCTGGCCAAGCAGGGTTGGCGTGCGGCGTGCAAGTCGGACCCTTCTCTACGGCTGGGTCTCAACGTCGTCGAAGGCAAAGTGGTCTATCCGGGGGTGGCCGAAGCCTTCCGTCTCCCCCTGGCCGACGTCAATGCCGTTGTCTGAAGCCGGGCCGGACGGCGCCGTGGAGGTCATGCTGGCTCGGCTGCCGCATGCAGCGGACCTCCCGCTCCCCACGGCCGCGACCCCGGGATCGGCCGGGTATGATCTGGCCAGCGCCGAAGAAGGGGAGCTGGGGCCGTTGGAACGGAAGCTGTTCCGGACCGGCTTCAGCATCGCCGTTCCACGCGGGTATGAGTGTCAGCTGCGGCCCCGGTCCGGCCTGGCGCTCCGGCATGGGATCACTTTGCCCAACACGCCGGCGACGATCGACAGTGACTATCGCGGGGAGCTGATGGTCCCGCTGGTGAACCTGAGCAATCAGGCTTTTCGGATCACCCGGGGCATGCGGATCGCCCAGATGATCTTTGCCCGGGTGGAGCGAGCGACCTTCAGGCCGGTCGACATATTGCCGCCCACCACGCGGGGCACAGGCGGATTTGGGAGCAGTGGGTCGTAAGCGCTAACTACCAGCAGCATAACGGTCCATTTACCTTCAGCAGCCACGTGCCTAGCCGCCCCTTAATGAAAGTTCCGGCGCTGAATCTGATGTCCTGGCTCCCCGCCAACGAGATCGCGGTGGATCTGGGAACGGCCAACACTCTTGTCTACGTGAAGGGTGAGGGCATCGTCTTGAACGAGCCCTCGGTGGTGGCCATCGAGAAGAGCACCGGAAAAATCAAGGGAATCGGCCTCGAGGCCAAGCGCATGCTCGGGCGCACACCGGATGGTATTCTGGCAGTCCGGCCGTTGAAGGACGGCGTCATAGCCGACTTCGACGTGACCGAAAAGATGCTTCGCTACTTCCTCAAGACCATCATCGACAAGCATGTCTTCCGGGTAAAGCCCAAAGTGATCGTGTGCGTGCCGTCGGGCATCACCGAGGTCGAGCGCCGGGCCGTGCGGGACTCGGCGGAGACCGCCGGTGCTAAGCAGGTCCTCATGGTGGCCGAGCCCATGGCTGCCGCGATCGGGGTGGGCCTCCCCGTCGAGACGCCGACCGGGAACATGGTCATCGATATCGGCGGCGGGACCACCGAGATTGCGGTCATTGCTCTGTCTGGAATCGTTTCAGACACCTCGATTCGCACCGGCGGCGATGAGCTGGATCAGGCGATCGTGCAGTTCATGCGCAAGAACTACAATCTGCTGGTGGGGGAGCCGACCGCCGAAGCCATCAAGATCAAGATCGGCTCGGCGGCTCCCACGGGTGACGAGCGGGAGATGGAGGTCAAGGGTCGCGACCTCGTCTCCGGCATTCCCAAGACGGTGCGCGTGCACTCCACCGAGATCCGGGAAGCGGTGCAGGAGCCGATCCAGCAGATCGTGGATGCGGTGCGCCGCGCCCTCGAGATCACGCCGCCTGAGCTGGCCAGCGACATCGTGGACCGCGGGATTGTCATGACCGGCGGTGGTGCCCTCATTCGCGGGCTGGACCTGCTTCTGGCCCAGGAAACCGGGCTCCCCATTCATGTGGACGAGGACCCGCTGACCTGTGTGGTGCGGGGGACTGGCCGCATTCTCGACGACTACGAGAAATACCGCAGCGTACTGTCTGCCTGAGCATGTCAAGCATTTCAGATCGTCGCTACACTCGCCGAGACACGGCATTGTTCGTCCTCTGTCTCGGCCTTTCCATTGTGGGGCTGTTCTCGCCCTTGAGCTGGACCTACGGCCTGGCGGATACCCTGCGGCGGACGGCGCTGGCTCCTCTCGTCTGGCTCCAGACCCGGGCCGAGGAAGGCCGCACCAGCCGGATGCGGTTTCGTCGGGTCACGGCGCAACGTGACTCCGCCGCCTACCTCGCTCAGTTCCTTCCCTCCCTTCGCGCCGAAAATGAGCGGCTGCGCCAGCTCCTCAAGCTGAGTCGCCGGCTGAGCACCGCGTATGTCTCGGCCGAAGTGCTGCACCAGCCCCACGCGACTGATGGCCGGACCCTGCTCCTCAGCGCGGGGACGCGGCAGGGAGTGGCGCCGTTCAATCCCGTGGTGGCGCCCGAAGGGTTGATCGGCGTGGTTCTCAGCGTCAGCCCGCAGAGCAGCATCGCCATGTCGTGGGCCCATCCGGAATTCCGGGTGAGCGCGTTTACGGTCGGGGGGAACGCTCTCGGCGTAGTGGCTCCCTCGGCCGAAGGCCGCAACGCCGAAGGACTCCTCGAGCTGCGGGGGGTCCCTTATCGCGACTCGGTTCCACTCGGTACCCTGGTTCTCTCCTCGGGTCTCGGCGGCGTGTTCCCCAAGGGCATACCAGTCGGCACGGTCACCGGAACCCTTCGGGAGGAGGCGGGCTGGGAACGGGTGTACCGGCTCCGTCCCGCTGCCAACCCGGGATCTGCCGCACACGTGCTCATTCTGGTGAGCACCCGGTCGCTCGATCTGGCCAGTGCTTTCCCCAGCGACTCCCAGCTGGAGGCCATGCGGCTTGATTCGATTGCCCGGGCCGAGCGAGCCGAGTCGCTGGCGCAGGCTGCCAGAGCGGCTCGGGCAGCGCGGCGCGATTCGATCCAGAGAGCCTCGAGAACCTCACCTATGCTGGGCGGTGCGCCGGCGGTAGTCACTCCACCAAGGGACTCCGCCCAATGAGCCCCCAGCGAGTCAGCCGGGTCCAGGTACTGCTGGTCATGCTGGGGCTCATCGTCCTGCAGTTCTACCTCCGGCCCCGGCTGGGCAACGCCCGTGTGAGCCCCGATTTCCTGTTGATCGCATTGATGCTGTTCGCTATGCGGAGCGGACCGGGAGCAGGGGCCGTCGCCGGATTTCTGGTGGGCCTCATCGAGGACGCCCTGACGCCTGCGCGGTTCGGTGCCGGCGCACTGGCGCACACGCTGGTGGGCTACTTCGCAGCGTGGGGCCGATCGGTGTTCTTCGCCGACAATGCCCTTGTGAATGCCGCCTTTGTGGCAGTGGGACTCTGGTTCCGCGATTTGATCGTTCTGGTCATCAGCGGAAGCGAGCATCCTCAGCTCCTGACCGAGCTCACCATCTACAGTCCGCTTCAGGCCCTCACGACTGCCGGCTTTGCCCTTCTGATCCTGATCACCTTCCGAAGCTGGTTTTCCATCCGGCTGGACGCATGACCGGATTCGAGTCCCATCGGGTACGGGAACGGGCTGAGATCGCCCGTCTCGTCCTGATCGGAGCCTTCCTGGTCTTACTGGGGGCTTTCTTTCGAACCCAGGTGCTGCAGCACGACAAGTTCCAGCTGAAGGCGGAAACCAACCGGTTGCGACCGATTCCGTTGACCTCGCCTCGAGGCACCATTCTCGACCGCAGCGGCCGGGTCATTGCGGAGAATGTGCCGGGCTACTCGGTCAAGCTGCTGGCCACCTCAGTGGATTCGCTGCGCGCCCTACTCAATCAGGTTCGGCGCTATGTGCCGCTGGACAGCGCCCAGATCGGTGACATCATCGATCGGTACGGCCAGGCGCGGTATCAACCCGCTCTGGTTTTCGGGGATGCCTCCTTCGAGGTCATCGCCAAGCTGGAGGAACACAGGGCCGCACTGCCGGGCCTGGTGATTCAGGCCGAGCCGAAGCGGCTGTATCCGGCCGGAAAGTCGATTGCGCATCTGGTGGGATATGTCTCCGAGGTCACCGAGGCCGACCTCACCGCCGACCGCTACCCCGGCGCCGTGCTCGGCTCCATCGTGGGCAAGGCCGGGCTGGAGCGGGAATACGACGACACGCTCCGCGGCGCTGAAGGGGTCCGCTACATCGAAGTGAACGCCCGGGGCCGCCTGGTGCGGGAAGGCGCGGCCTCGGCCACCCTGCCGCCCACCCCAGGGAAACCGATCGTCACCACGGTCGATCTGGAGCTGCAGCGGTTCGTGGACAGCATCTGGCCGGCGGGCGTGCGCGGCGCGATGGTCGCCATGACGCCCACCGGTGAGATCAGGGCACTGTACTCCGCACCGAGCTTCGACCCCAATCATTTCGTCGGCGGCATCTCCTCGGCCGAGTGGCGAAAGCTGAACAACGATCCGGCCAAACCACTGCTCAACCGGGTCATCCAGGCCCGCTACCCTCCAGCCTCCCCCTTCAAGCTGGCGGTCGCCGCAATGGCCTTGAAGCGGGGGCTGATCCGGCTCACCACCCGGATGCCCGAGCCCTGCCGGGGTGGCCTGCGTCTGGGAAACCGAATTTTCCGGTGCTGGAAGCGGGAAGGGCATGGTTCGCTGGACCTGACGGGAGCTGTCGCCGCCAGCTGCGACGTGTACTTCTACCAGCTCGGTCTCCGCCTGGGACTCGACGCAATCATCCAGGATGGCGTGCTGATGGGATTTAGGGACAAGAGCGGTATCGACTTGGAGAACGAGCTCAACCCGATCTATCCCTCTTCCCAGGCGTACTTCGACAAGCTCTACGGGCCGCGCAACTGGAGTCCCCCGGGTACCACCCTGAACTTTTCCATCGGACAGGGAGAGAACACCCAGACCCTCATCAACATGATGAAGTTCTATCAGGGGTTGGCCGGAAATGGGGAGACGGTCACCCCGTTCATCGTCACGCCCAGCTCCAACCGGCGAAGACCGCTCGGCCTCACGGCCAAGGAGCTGGACGGACTGCGTCACTCGCTCATTGCCGTGGTCGAGCGGGGAACGGCGGCTGCCAACCGGCGCTCGGACCTGGCAGTGGCGGGGAAGACCGGGACCGCGCAGAACCCGCATGGCGACGATCATGGCTGGTTCATTGGATTTGCTCCGGCCGATAAGCCAGAGCTGATCGTGGGCGCCATCATGGAGTTTGCCAAGCACGGGACGACGGCGGCTCCCTACGTGGTGCAGACACTTCGCCGCTACATCCTCGGCCCCGATGCCATAGGGCCAGTCAAGCTCGGCGTGCTGCAGGACGAGTCGGTGAGCGGCCAGGACGTTGTGCCCCGGCCGGTTGAGCTGAGTCCGGATTCCATCTCGGGGCCGCCGGCGGCAGATGATTCGGTTGCCGGTGGGGGAACCCAACCGTGAGAGCGCCTGCAATCGACCGGCAGCTCGTCACGGTCAGCCTCTGTCTGGTGCTGTTCGGGCTGGCCACGCTCTATTCAGCCGGCCAGACCGACGTGCCCACCCGTGCGGCCGGGGTCTGGCACCGCCAATTCATTTGGGTCGGCGTCGGGATCGTGGGCGCCTGGATGATCTTTCACGTCTCACTCCGAGTGCTCGAGTGGGTTTCCCCGGCTCTCTACGCGTTCAGCATCTTGCTGCTGGGTGTGGTATTGATGGTGGGCACCGGCGCCGGAACCGCCGAAGGCAGCCACAGCTGGCTTTCGATCGGCGGCCATCAGATCGGCCAGCCATCCGAGCTGGCCAAGGTGGCCACCGTGCTCATGATGGCGCGCTATCTCTCCAGTCGAAAGGAACCGCCCCGCTCGCTCCGCGATCTGGTCGGGCCGGTGCTGATCGTCGGCGTTCCCTGCCTCCTGGTGCTGAAACAGCCCGACCTGGGCAGTGCGTTCGTTTTCGTGGGGATCTTCTTCGCGATGCTGTTCTGGGCCGGAGTGCGGCCCCGCATGCTGTTCCTCCTGGCGACGCCGGTGATCAGCCTCCTACTTGCGTTCAACACCCTCGCCTGGAGCGTATGGATCATCATCTTCGTCTTGATCCTGATTGCCTGGCGCCCCTACGTCTGGGACTGGGTCGTATTTCTCACTGCCAACCTGGCAATGGGTGCCGTTGCTATGCCGCTCTGGGCCCGACTCGCCCCCTACCAGAAGAACCGCCTCCTGACCTTTCTCAACCCGGAAGCCGATCCCCGTGCGGCCGGCTATCATGCCATCCAGTCTCGAGTCGCCATCGGCTCGGGAGGCTGGACCGGTACCGGATACACCGAGGGCCCACAGAAACGGCTGGCGTTCCTGCCCGAGCAGCACACCGACTTCGTCTTCTCCGTGGTAGGCGAAGAGCTCGGTTTTCTGGGAGTTCTGGTGGCGCTGAGCCTCTTCCTGGGTCTCTTCCTGGTCCTGGTGCGCATCGCCCGGCGGGCCACCGACTCATTCAGTAGCCTGGCCGTGTTCGGCATTGTGGGTCTCTTCTTTACTCACGTTTTCGAGAACGTGGGGATGACTGTGAACCTGATGCCGATCACCGGGATTCCACTCCCGCTGTTCTCCTACGGCGGCTCCTTCTTCATTATCTGTTCGCTGTGTCTCGGGCTGGCGCTTCGGGTGGCGTGGGACTCACGGCTCTCGGGCTATACCGATAGCTGACAGCGACTTACCCTCTGAGGCCTAGCGCGGGCCCGAGGCCACGATGAAATTGCATGGGTCCTTACCCGAATCTTTATGGCCGTCATGGCATGGTTTAAGAAGGAGCGAAAGCCACGGACGTCGTCGCGTGAACGGCTGGAAATCCCGGCCGACGCGTGGGAGAAGTGCGACAGCTGTGGACACATCGACATCCGGGAAAAGTTCGAGAAGGCGCTGAATGTCTGTCCGGAGTGCGGCAAGCACCGACGGATCAGCGCCGAGGACTACATCGAGCTGCTCACCGATACCGAAACCTGGCGGGAGCTGTATGCGGACCTCCGCTCGGCAGATCCGCTCGAGTTCGAGAACTATTCTGACCGACTGAAGGTCGCGCGGGAAAAGGCCGGGGAGACCGATGCCGTGTACACCGGCACCGCCCGGCTGGATGGGCTGCCGTTCAACCTTGCGGTCATGAACTTCCGCTTCATGGGCGGCTCCATGGGATCCGTGGTGGGTGAGAAGATCGCCCGGCTGGCCCGCCGCTCGCTGGAGAAAAAGATCCCATTGGTCATCGTCTCCACCTCGGGTGGGGCCCGCATGCAGGAGGGAGTTCTCTCGCTCATGCAGATGGCCAAGACCTCCGCTGCCATCGCTCAATTGCATCGCGAGTGCATTCCGTACATTTCCATTCTGACCGATCCCACCACCGGTGGGGTGTCTGCCTCCTTCGCCATGCAGGGGGACGTCGTGCTGGCCGAGCCGGGGGCCGTGATCGGATTTGCCGGCCAGCGGGTCATCAAGCAGACGATCGGCCAGGATCTGCCCGACGGCTTCCAGACCGCCGAGTTCCTCCTGGAGCATGGCCAGATCGACGATGTGGTCCCGCGAGCCTCGCTGCGAGACACCACTGCGCGCCTGCTCCGGCATATGCAAGGCCAGCGGCAACACGTCGAGGCCGCCGAGCTGAGCTGAAGCGGTCTGGAGCCCTCTTCGCGCCTCACCCAAGTTGACGGGTGGGGCGCAGTCGTTCCCCCTAGTCTAGTGCCGGCCTCCTTCAGTCGAGATCCGATGTCACTCAGCTACGACGAGGCACTCGATTTTCTCTTCCCGCGCACGACAACGATCAAGTTCGGGCTGGCCACGACTCGCGCGCTGCTCAAGTCTCTGGGCAATCCTCATGAGGTAATGCCATCGATTCACGTCGGCGGAACCAACGGCAAGGGAAGTGTGTGTACCCTGATTGCAGCGGCGCTACGGGAGGCGGGATGGCGCGTGGGGCTGTACACCTCACCCCATCTGGTCTCATTTCGCGAGCGCATCCAGGTGGATGGGGTACCGATATCCGAGGATGCAGTGGCCATGTGGACTGGCCGGCTGCTCTCGCCTATCCTGGAGCGGAAGGCCACCTTCTTCGAGGCAACCACGGCCCTGGCCTTCGCCGACTTCGCGGCTCGAGGCGTCGAGGTGGCGGTGGTGGAAGTGGGCCTGGGAGGACGGCTCGACAGCACCAACGTGGTACATCCCCTCGTCAGCGGCATTACCAAGATCGAGCGGGACCACATGAAGTACCTGGGCGACAGTCTGGAGCTGATCGCCTCCGAGAAGGCCGGCATCGCCAAGCCAGGAGTTCCCTTCGTTATCGGCGAGACCGATCCTGGGCTGGTGAAGGTTCTGCGGCAGGAGGCTCACCGCGCGGTAGAACGGTCGATCGGCCCCACGAGCCGCTCAGCGGGTCGGCCACGAGCCGACATCAGATTACTGCCTCCAGATTATCAATGGTGCGGACCGCTGAGTCTGGCCGGCCCCCATCAGCGCCGGAACGCGGCCGTGGCGCAGGGGATGCTGGCCGCTCTGCCCCCGCCGTACCGGCCCACCCAGGAGCAACTGGAGACTGCATTTGGGGCGGCTCGAGTTCCAGGGCGCCTGGATCGGCGAGGCCGGTGGCTGTTCGATGTCGCCCACAACCCCGACGGGATGCGGTCTCTGGTCACGGCGCTGCAAGGAATGCGTCCCGCTCGCCCGCTTCACGCACTGGTCTCGATTCTGGGCGACAAAGAATGGCCTGGGATGCTGGTGCAACTGGACCAGGTGATCGATCGCGGATTTCTCACCATTGCGCCCACGGCCGCAGCTCGGGGATGGGACATCGAGTGGCTCCGGCGCTGGCTGCGCGATCCGGCGCGCCCGCCGGCTCACGCGGAGTGGACCCTGGTACCAGACTTCAGAGAGGCCATAGCGCGGGTACAGGAAGGAGCCGGGACGGCGCTGGTGACAGGTTCCTTTCACACGGTTGGAGATGTGATGCAGGAGCTCGGCATGGAGATCTAACCGCTTTATTCACGGCTTACCGCTTACCGCGTACCGTTTTATACTCCCCCCATGAAAACCAAGGCCCTACCGGGCTTTCGTGATTTTTACCCCACCGATCTGGCGCTCCGGTCACATATCTTCAGCACCTGGCGGGCGGTGGCGACGCGTTACGGCTTCGAGGAATACGACGGGCCACCTCTGGAGCCGCTGGATCTTTATACCGCCAAGAGCGGCGACGAGATCGTGGGGCAGCTGTACACCTTCACCGACAAGGGGGAGCGTCAGGTCGCGCTCCGGCCCGAGATGACGCCAAGCCTGGCCCGCATGGTGGCCGCTCGCGCCGGTGAGCTCCGCAAGCCTATCCGGTGGTTTTCCATTCCCCAGCTGTTCCGCTACGAGCGGCAGCAACGGGGGCGACTTCGAGAGCACTTCCAGCTCAACTGCGATCTGATCGGGGAGTCGAGCCCGCTGGCGGATGCTGAGATTATTGCGCTCGCCATCGACGTCATGCGGGCGTTCGGCTTCGGCCCTGACACGGTCCGGGTGCGCCTATCCGACCGGCGAGTGCTCACTGCCATCCTGAGCCATCGGGGAGTGCCTGAGCAAGGGATGGGGAAGGCTTACGAGTTCATCGACAAGATCGAACGGACCAAACGCGAGGACACTGAAAGGCTCATGTCTACCTCTGAGGTGCTTGGCAAAGCCACCGTGTCCGACCTGCACGAGGTGGCTAAGATACGAGGCTGGGACGCACTGAACGCCGAGCTGAAGCGCTCGCAGGAGAGCCAGAGGGCAGCCGACCCGCTGCGGCAAACCTATGCCGCACTCGAGGCCATGAGTCTGGGGGAATACGTAGACCTGGACCTGACCATCGTTCGCGGGCTCGCCTACTACACCGGCGTGGTGTTCGAGCTGTTCGACGCCGGGCGTACGCTGCGCGCCATCTGCGGGGGAGGCCGCTACGACAACCTGCTCGATGCACTCGGTGGGGTGACGCTGCCAGCCGTTGGATTCGGAATGGGAGACGTCGTGCTAGGGGAGCTGCTGAAGGAGAAGGGACTCACCCAGGCGAGCTATCCCTCAATCGATGTGTTTCTGGCCTTTGTCACTCAGGATGATCTCAGTCACGGATTGCGACTGGCGCATCTCCTCAGAGACATGAGTATCCGGGTGGAGTACGCCATGAGTCCCCAAAGCCTCGCGAAGCAGCTCAAGCTGGCAGATGCTCGGCAGGCGCGCCTTGCTGTGGTCATCGGCCCGGACGAGCGGGCCCGCGGCGAGCTGGTGCTGAAAGACCTGACCTCAGGCATTCAGGAAAGCATTCAGGAAAGGTCGCTGGTGGACACTATCAAGAAACGACTTCATGGCTGAGAACAAAGCGCTCACTACCCGGGCCGCCGATTTCAGCGCCTGGTACAACGAGGTCATCGCCCGAGCCGAGCTGGCCGACTACAGTCCGGTCCGGGGGTGTATGGTCATCCGGCCAAATGGCTACGCCATCTGGGAGCAGATGCAGCGCGCCTTGGATCAGATGTTCAAGGATACCGGGCACCAGAACGCCTATTTCCCGCTCTTTATTCCCCAGAGCTTCCTCTCCCGGGAGGCCGAGCACGTAGAGGGGTTTGCGCCTGAGACCGCGGTGGTGACCCATGGCGGTGGCAAAGAGCTGGAGGAGCCACTGGTCGTTCGTCCGACCTCCGAGACGATCATTTACGCCATGTTTGCCAAGTGGATCCAGAGCTATCGTGACCTGCCGGTGCTGATGAATCAGTGGGCCAACGTGGTGCGCTGGGAGATGCGAACTCGCCTCTTTCTGCGCACCACGGAGTTCCTCTGGCAGGAAGGCCATACGGCGCATGCCACCGAAGCGGAGGCCGAGGAGGAGGCGCTTCGCATGCTCGGGGTGTATCGCACCTTCATGGAAGAGTGGATGGCCATGCCGGTGATCACCGGCCGAAAGACTGATAGCGAGCGGTTCGCCGGCGCGCTGCGTACCTACAGCTGCGAAGCCCTGATGCAGGACAACAAGGCGCTGCAGGCGGCCACCAGTCACAACCTGGGTCAGAACTTTGCCCGGGCCTTCGAAGTCACCTTTCAGACCGCGAACGGCGATCTGGATTTCGTCTGGAACACGTCCTGGGGAGCTTCGACCCGCCTGATCGGGGCCCTCATCATGACCCACAGCGATGACTTGGGTCTGGTATGCCCGCCTCGTCTGGCGCAGTACCAGGTCGTGATAGTCCCGATCTACAAGAGCGCCGAGGAACGGACCGCAGTCATGCAGGCGTCTGATCGCCTGCGCCAGGAGCTGGCGTCCAGCGGGATCCGAGCCCATCTCGACGCCCGCGAAGGAATGAAGCCCGGCGCCAAGTACTACGAATGGGAAGGCCGTGGGGTGCCGTTCCGGATCGAGATCGGACCGCGCGACGTGTCCTCCGGCTCCGTGGTGCTGGCCCGCCGGACCGGCGGCAAGAAGGAGTCGGTACCGGCCGAAGGCATCGCCGGCCGCCTGACCGTCGCGATGAATGAGATGCAGGACAATCTGTTGCAGGCCGCGCTGGGCCGGCGGGAAGCGGCCACCCTGCGGGGTGCCAGTAAGAGTGAATTCATTGCCAAAATGGAAGGAGAGGGTGGATTGGTGTACGGCGGATTCTGCGGAGACCTGGCCTGCGAGGCGGAGATCAAAGAGCAGACCAAGGCAACCATTCGGGTGCTGCCCGATCCCGAGTTTCGTTCCCCTGTTCCGCCAACCAAGTGCCTGTGGTGTGGGAAGCCCAGCGTGGCCGAGGCCGTGTGGGCGAAAGCGTACTGAACGAGGTGGTAGAGGCGCCTCAGCTTTTTCGAGACGCCGGGCTGGAGCGCAGGGGTCGCCGGCTGGTTCTGGCAGGCGTGTCGCTGCCCGAGATCGCCGAACGAGTCGGCACGCCGGTATTCGTGTACAATGCCGAGTCCATTCGGGCGCGGTATCGCTCGCTGGATGCCGCGTTGGCCGGCCTGCGGCACCGGATCTGCTATGCGGTCAAGGCCAACAGCAATCTTGCCGTGCTTCGCGTGCTGCGGGAGCTGGGTGCGGGTGCCGATATCGTGTCGCTCGGTGAGCTGAAGCGGGTTCTGGCCGCCGGGTTCTCTCCGGAGCGGGTCGTATTCAGTGGGGTGGGGAAGACCGAGGACGAGCTGCTGGCAGCGGTTCGGACCGGCATCGGCCATCTCAACGTGGAGTCCCGGGAGGAGCTGGAGCTGCTGGCCCGGATTGCCGACGGCGAACGGGCGACAGTTCGAGTAGGTATCCGGGTTAACCCCGATGTGACCACCGATACCCATCCCTACATTTCTACCGGCAAGAGCGGAATCAAGTTCGGGCTCCCCACCGACCAGGTGCTGCCCGCCGCCGACTACACTCTGCGCCATCCCCGTCTCGAGCTCACCACCCTTGCCATGCACCTGGGCAGCCAGATCGTGGATACCGAACCATTCTTGCAGGGGATATCCCGGCTCACCGAGCTGGTTGAGAATCTACGACAGAATGGAGTCTCCACCCTCCAGGTGCTCGACCTGGGAGGAGGACTGGGCATCCGCTACAGCGAGGAGCGGTCGCTCGAGCCGGAGCGCTTCGCCGCCGCGATTGTGCCTCGACTTGAGTCGGCCGGACTCACCGTGTACCTCGAGCCTGGCCGCTTTCTAGTCGGCAGCGCGGGGGTCCTGCTCACCCGGGTGCTCTACCGAAAGCATTCCGGCGGTAAGGAGTTCGTGGTTGTGGATGCGGGCATGAATGATCTGGTGCGGCCGAGCCACTATCACGCGTATCATGAGATCGTAGAGCTGGAGGAGCGAAACCGGACCACCGTCCGGGCCGACATCGTGGGCCCGGTGTGCGAGACCGGGGACTTTCTGGCGCTCGACCGCATGATGCCCGGGCTTCGGGCCGGTGATGGATTGGCCGTCCTCGGAGCTGGCGCGTACGGTTTTGCCATGGCCTCCAACTACAACAGCCGCCCCCGCGCCGCCGAAGTCATGGTGGACGGCGGGCGCTGGTGGATCTCCCGGGAGCGCGAAGCGGTGGAACAGCTCTTCAGTGGGGAGAGGATGACTCCGTGAGCCGACACCACGACGGCATCCTGATCATCGACTTCGGATCCCAGTATACCCAGCTGATCGCTCGCCGGGTGCGAGAAGCACACGTGTACTGCGAGATCCATCCTCCATCCCGCACGGTCGAGTGGATCCGGGACTGGAAACCCAAGGGGATCATCCTATCGGGCGGGCCCAACTCGGTGTATGGCGACCAGGTGCCCACCGCCGATCCGAAGCTGCTGGAACTGGGGACCCCGGTCCTCGGCCTCTGCTACGGAATGCAGCTCCTGGCTCATCTCTCCGGGGCAAAGGTGGCCCGGGCCAATCGGCGGGAATATGGCCGGGCCAACCTCAAGGTCGATGGAGGCAGGCTGTTTCTGGGGTTCGGCCAGGGAGAAGAGACCCCGGTGTGGATGAGCCACGGCGACCACATCGATGCTCCTCCACCCGGCTATACAGTGACCGCCTCCAGCGTGAATTCCCCAGTCGCGGCATTTGAGCACAACCGACGGCCCCTCTTCGGGGTGCAGTTCCATCCGGAGGTGGCGCATACACCCCGAGGCGGCGAGATCCTGAACAACTTCCTGTTCGAGATCTGCGGCTGCAGTCCCGATTGGACACCGGGACACTTTGTCGAGACCGAAGTCGCCCGAATCCAGGAGCTGGTGGGCCCGACTGCCCGAGTCATCTGCGGCTTATCGGGTGGCGTCGATTCCTCGGTTGCTGCCGTGCTGGTGCATCGCGCGGTTGGGGACCGGCTCACCTGCATCTTCGTGGACCACGGGCTGCTTCGGCTGCACGAGCGGGATCAGGTGGAGCAGACCTTCCGCCGGCATCTGGGGATCGACCTTCGAGTGGTCGACGCCCGGCAGCGCTTTCTCGAACGACTGTCCGGCATCACCGATCCGGAGGAGAAACGACGCCGGATCGGGCACACCTTCATCGAGGTGTTCGAGGCCGAAGCCAAAGCAGTGGGGAAGGACGTACAATTCCTGGTGCAGGGCACGCTGTACCCCGACGTCATCGAGTCGCTATCGCCGCGGGGAGGACCATCGGTGACCATCAAGACCCACCACAATGTCGGCGGCCTGCCTGAGCGGCTGCCGTTCCAGCTGCTCGAGCCACTCCGCGAGCTGTTCAAGGACGAAGTGCGCCAGGTGGGTCGGGAGCTGGGGCTACCCGAGGAGATGGTGGGGCGCCATCCCTTCCCGGGGCCCGGCCTGGCCATCCGGATTCTGGGCGAGGTCTCAGCCGACAATCTGGAGGTGCTGCGCCGCGCCGACCATATCTATACCGAGGAGATTCGCGCGGCCGGGCTTTACGATGACATCTGGCAAGCCTTCGCCGTGCTGCTTCCCATCCGTTCCGTTGGGGTGCAGGGAGATGATCGTACCTACGACCAGGTCATCGCGCTCCGGGCGGTCACCAGCCGGGACGGCATGACGGCCGACTGGTTCGCCTTTCCCCCCGAGGTACTGGCGCAAGTGTCCAATCGGATTGCCAACGAGGTGGATGGAGTGAACCGCGTGGTCTACGACGTCAGCTCCAAGCCGCCCGCTACAATCGAATGGGAGTGAACCAAAAGCGTCAGCGGCGAGTGGTAAGCACTAAGCGCGAAGGGTTCTAATGCCCCAGCAGCTGGACCACTCGCCGGCGAACTTGGAACTGCCCATCGGGACCGGTTAGCCGCACCTCAACCACGTAGCTTCCCTGTTTAAGCCGCTCCAGACGGACCGTGCGCCAGGATCGTATTGTAGGTCCCGTCGCGACCTCCTCGAAGGCCGCTGAGACCAGTGGGCGGTGGGCCTTATCGCGCCTCGCTTCCGGCCGAAGCACCGTGATCTCATGGCGATACCGACCCGGGCGTACCCCACCTGCCTCGTAGTAGATCTGGATCTCCGACCGTTCCCGGAATAAGCCAGAGGGCGCCAGCAGCACCGTGTCGGCGGTCTCGGTAACCCATGGAACCGCGCGGCCTCGAGCTCCCAGTGCGATGTCGCTCAGAGACAGGATGCTCTGGCTGGTGTGGGCTACCAGGACGGTGTCGCGGGGAAGTACGACCCCGGCGCTATCGCCCTGCTGCAGCGCGGCCCGGTAGGACCAACGGCCCGGAGGCAACCGAAGCTCCGCCCTTCCGACCACGAACTGCTTCTTCGATAGTGGCTGCCGCAGGTGCACCACTAGAGACGTATCCAAGGTGGCGACTGCGCGGTCATGCCGATCCAGTGCCACCAGCCGCACCTGGACCGGATACTCGACCCCATTGAGGCCACGCCGCCAGGTGGTGCCTCGGGCTGCAATCCCGAAGACGAAGTGAGCCAGACTTTGTCCCGACCGATGGCCGACCGCAATGAGGTCCGCCACCGCCCCGAGGCGGTGCTTGAACCGCAGTTCGTTGTTGTCGGTGGTGGTTCCCACCTGGATGCTCTCGATGCCGATGTTACGCTCCCGGGCCTGCTCATTTGCCGAGCCAAACCGGCCCCAGTTCAGCATCCGGCTGTAGATAGGCGACAGGGACTGCCGGGAAAGGATCAGCTGATCCCGGGGGGCATCGGCGGCCCCGCGCAAGTCGAGGACGCTCTGCACCAATCGATAGTCGTATAGATCGCCCCCGCCGTTTTCGTCGTAGCCGCTGCTGAAGTGAAAGAGCAGGTCTCCGTCAGCCCGCTCGTAGCGCCAGGATTCGTTGGGCATGGCGCCGAATATGAAGGGACGCAGCCGGACAGCGGGCTCACCCTGCCGAACGTAGATGATGCCCCGGTCGTCCAGCTCGGCGCTCCCGGACCGGTAAGCATCCAGGCTGCCGTAGAACCGGCGGCTCACGGTAAGGGGAAAGTGTCTGCGGGCGTACGCCAGCCTGCGATAGTGTTCTCGTAGCCGCTCACCCTCCTGCCGTAGCTCGAGATGGTCGCGGTCAGTCCAGAACCGGTGTAGAAACGCGGCCCGGCTGCGCCCCTGGAGCCGGTCGAATTCCCCAAGATTGGAATCCGCGGCAATGACTGCGAGGTCGGCCCGGTAGCCCGCTACGGCTTCAGGGTCGTCGCTGGCGGCTCCCTCGTAATAGGCTGCCTCTCCCCCGGCGGCGCCGGATGCAAGGCGGGATCGGGCCAGCTCGAGCAACCCCAGGGCGCGGTTCCCATCGGTCGAGAGATATCGCTCGAAGGCGGCCGCCGCCGTTTTCAACGACCCGGCTGCGCGCTCGACCTGGCCCCAGGCCAGCAGCAGCTCGGCGGGGGCGGGACCAACCACAGCAATCGAGCGTCGTAGCGCGCTTTGGGTCTGCCGGATCCAGGTGGTGTCCAGCAGCGAGAGCGCGATGTCTGCCAGCTCGATCGCCGCGGGGGTGAAGCGGGGATCGGCGTCGAGCGCACGGAGGTAATGTTCCGCGGCCCGCTCGAGGGTCCCCAGGCCGACCCGGCTTCCCAGCCGCAGCACGTCCCGCATCTCCTCCCGAGCCCGTGCCGCCTCTGCCAACCCTGTTCCATACCAGGCCGGAGCCCGCAGGGCATCGCTCCGAGCGGCTCGGCGAAAGCTGGAGCGAGCCTCGCTGAAGTCCGCATCGGCACCCAGCTCACCCAGGCGGAGCGCCACCCACCCGGCCTGGAAGGGACTGGACTTCCGAAGCTGCTTGAGCTGGATCTTGAGGAGGGAAGTATCGGAGATGGTACGGAGTGAATCACGCAGCTTGACCAGGCTGCTGCGGGCCGGGGTTTCCTGCGCCGCCGCGGACGGCCCCCCGGCGGTAAGCGGGAGTGTCAGCATCCAGATCAGGAGGATCTGCACTCCACACCGACCGACCCGCTCACTGCTCACCGCTGACTGCTCACGGTCTTACACTCCTTTTTCCTCCAGCAGACGCCAGAAGTCCTCGGCCGATCGGAGGCCAGCGAGCCGGTCCGGAACATCCGGCTCCTTGGCAAGTTGCGCGATTTTCCCGAGCACGGGAAGGTACTGATTGGAGATCTCCAGCGGAGGAGCAACGATCAGGAAGAAGTCCGAGGCCGGCTGGCCGTCGATCGACTGGAAATCGACACCCTGGTCCCGGTGACCGAAGGCCAATCGGAGTCGATTCACCGCCAGGGAGCGGCAGTGCGGTATGGCAATGCCTCGGCCGATCCCGGTGGAGCCCAGATTCTCCCGGCGCTGAATGATCCGGAGCAGAGTGCCGGAGGATCGCTCGTCCAGCTTGAGAAGGCCCACCAGCTCCGCCAGGACCTCCTCCTTGGAGCCGCCCCGCAGCTTGAGGGTGATCGCGTCGGGGTTGAAGAAGTCTCGGAGGTGCATGGCCCGGTCAACCTAATTCCCGCTTGAGTGCGAGTCAAAGTCCAAGTAACTTCTCGCCATGCAGTTGCCCTATCCATCCGCCCATTCGTTTCCGCTTATTCTGGCCCCCATGGCAGGGGTGTCGGAGGCTCCGTTCCGGCAGATTTGCCGCGGGATGGGCGCCGACGTGGTGCTGTCCGAGTTCCTGTCTTCCGAAGCGATCCGCCGCCGGATCCGCACTACCCTCGAAGGAGCGGAGTTCGAGGAGGTGGAGCGCCCCATCGGAATTCAGATCTATGGCGCCGATCCGTACGCGATGGCCGAAGCTGCCGCTCTGATTACCCAGCATTATCAACCGGAGTTCATCGACATCAACTTCGGCTGCCCGGTCAAGAAAGTGGTTCAACGGAACGGAGGGTCGGGCTGCCTTCGCGATATGGATTTGGTCGCCCGGATTATTCGTGCGGTCATCGGGGCGACCCATCTACCGGTCACGGTGAAGACCCGGAGCGGCTGGAACGACCAGACCCGCGATCCGGTGGCCATCGCGCTTCGGATGCAGGACGCCGGAGCCCGCGCCTTTACCCTCCATGCCCGGACCCGCACCCAGATGTTCTCCGGTAGGGCGGACTGGGACGAGATTGCCCGAGTCGTCGAAGCACTCGAGATCCCGGTCATCGGCAATGGAGACGTGGAGACCGCCGGCGACCTGGTTCGGATGCGGGAGCACACCCGGTGTGCCGGAGTCATGATCGGCCGAGGGGCGTTCGGCAACCCCTGGCTTTTCCGGGATGGCCAGGCCCTGCTTGCTGGTCACCCCCTGCCTCCGGCCCCGGCGGCTGAGGAACGGTTCACCGTCGCCCTGGAGCACGCCCGTCTGGCCATCCGGCTCCAGGGAGACACCCGGCGGACGGTGCTGGAGTTCCGCAAGCATCTCGGCTGGTACACTCGGGGTCTGCACGGCTCCAGCGCACTCCGGCAGCGCCTCTTTCAGATCGAATCGATCGGAGAAGCCGAGGCCATCTTCCTCCAATATCTCGAGCCCATCGCTCAGGTGGCGTGACAGCCGAGCAGCTTCAGGCTCTCCTCGCCGACGTCGCGGCCGGCCGCCTCACGCCCACCCGGGCGCTCGAAAGACTGCGGCATCTTCCCTTCGAAGACCTAGCATTCGCCCGCATTGACCATCACCGGGAGTTGCGGCAAGGGCATCCCGAAGTCGTGTTCTGTGAGGGCAAGACGCCGGAACAGGTTCTCCTGATCTGCGAGCGTCTCCAGGCGGCTTCCGGTTCTTTTCTGGGGACTCGGGCCAGCGAGGCCGTGGCGAGCATGCTCCAGGAGCGATTTCGAGCCATGGAGTGGAACCAGCTGGCCCGCACGGTTCACCTGCGCGGGACTGGCCAACCGAAGACGGAGGGTACCATTCTGGTCGTTTCGGCAGGGACCAGTGACCTTCCCGTAGCTGAGGAGGCGGCGGTTGTGGCCGACGCGTTCGGACACCAGGTGGAGCGTCTCATCGACGTCGGGGTCGCCGGGCTTCACCGTCTATTGGCCGCAAACGATCAGCTGAAGCGTGCTCGGGTGGTGATTGTGGTGGCGGGAATGGAAGGCGCGCTACCCAGCGTGGTCGGCGGGATAGTGAGCGCGCCGGTGATCGCGGTACCCACCAGCGTCGGCTACGGAGCATCCTTTGGTGGCCTGGCGGCATTGTTGGGCATGCTCAACAGCTGTGCCGCGGGAGTCACGGTGGTCAACATCGACAATGGATTCGGCGCGGCGGCAGCCGCCAGCCGGATCTGCCGAGCATGAGCGCCCGGACCGTCGTCAGCAGCACCGATCCTGCCTTTACCTGGGTCGACCTGGTGCATCCGTCCCGGGAGGAGCTGGCTAACGTCGCCCGGAAATACGGTCTCCACCCAACATCGGTGGAAGATTCGCTCGACCCGGAACATCTACCGAAATACGAGCGGATCGGAACCACGACGTTCATCATCGTGCGCGCAATCGACACCGCCGCCGAGGATGATTGCTCCACCCTGCACGAGATGACCCGGAAGGTGGCGATCTTCTACGGACCGGACTTCCTCGTCACCATTCATCGCTCCGAGCAGCCGTTCCTGACCGAGATCATCGAGAAGCACCGCAACCCTTCCCCGCCCGCGGGGGCCGAACGGCGCCAGAGCTTTCTTCCCCGCATTCTCATCGAGATCATCAACGATTCAGTAGCGACCTATCAGAAGCCGCTGGAGGAGGCCGAGGGCTCGATCGATCAGTTCGAGGCCACGGTCTTCGGGGAGCACGAGTTCGCTGGCCTTCTGCGCCGGATCTACCTGGTCAAGCGACGGGTCACGCTGATGCGCCGCATGCTGTCCCACACGCTCGACGCGGTGAAGAAGTTGGTGCCAGGGTCGGAGCCGACCGCGCCCCTGTATCAGGACCTTCGGGAGAACGTCGAGAGCATGCACTTCTACGCGGAGGAGCTCCTCGAGGACGTGAATAATCTGCTCAGCATTCAACTGGCGCTGGCTTCGCATCGTACCAACGAGGTGGTTCGGGTGCTCACGGTGTTTTCCGTGTTTTTCCTTCCCCTCACCTTCATCGTTGGCGTGTATGGGATGAACTTCCAGTACATGCCCGAGCTGCGGGAACGCTGGGGCTACCCCGCAGTCTGGGTCGTGATGGGGTCCGTTACCCTGGCGATCTATCTCTGGTTTCGGCGTCGAGGGTGGCTTCGGGGATGACCGACCAGCTGGTATGGCTCGGCCTGGTGATTGGGTCCGGAATACTTGGCTGGATACTAGGAAGGAGACGCTCGGGGCGAGGGCTCAACCGGGCTGTGGCTGCTCATCTTCTGCCCGATCCCGCACTGGAGTGGCTCCGGCGGGCCCACCGCGCGCTGGGCGTATGGGTCTCGGAGCTGGATCCGAGCGAGGAAGGTCCCCGGGCGGAACGGATTCTGGAGCCTGAGCGGTTGTCCATCTCGCAGATAGTTGCGGTGGATCGGCGGTTGGAGCGGGCCCGAGATCAGGAGCAGAGTGGGGTAGAACGCATGGATGGGGGCATGCTGATCTTCCATGCTCAGGCCGGCTCTGCCGTGGCCCTGCTCCTGCCTGACAAATTCGAGGCAGCAGGTCTTGGGGTGGTGGAAGATGACCTGCGCCGACTGCTCGACGGGGTTCGCCGTAAGCCGCAGCTCGTCGCGCTTACCCAGGCTCAGTCCCAGGCCGCCTCCCTCGAATCGGTCGGCAGCGTGGGGCTCAGATTGGCCTATCAGCTGGAGCGAACGCTGGATGCCCAGGTTGTTGTGGCGGCGGTCGAAGGCGCCGGCGTGCGGGTCATCGGCGTATCCGGTCGGGGTGACCGCCGGCTCCTCGACAACATTCTTCCGCCAGAGAGTGCGCTCGCCAAGGTGGCTGTGGGGGCCCTCGACCCTCATGTCTTATCGGCGGATCCGTTGGGCGGCGCGGTCGCCGACCGGCGCAGCCGGGGAGGGTCGGTCCTGCTGATACCTCTCAAGAAAGAGCTGAAGTCGGTGGGGGCAGTGGCCATCTGGCTCAGTACCGGCCGGGAGCCCACGGGGGCGCTGCGAGCGGAGATGATGGAGGCGATCAATAATGCCGCGCACCGAATCGATCGTGCCCTGGAGGCCGATCAGCACAAGCGGGCAGCCACGCTCGACCCGCTCACCGGTCTCCATAACCGGCGGGGTTTCGAGGAAGCCTTCACCTTGATCACGGCGCGTGAGGGCGCACTCGTGTATTCCGACCTGGACCGGTTCAAGAGCCTCAACGACACGCTGGGCCATCCTGCAGGGGATGCGGCACTGGTGCACTTCGCTCGGATCATTCGGGAACAAATCCGTAGCGGGGATGTGGCCGGGCGCATCGGGGGAGAGGAGTTCGCGGTGTGGCTGCCGGAGACCAGTTTGGAGCTCGGCGCCCGCATCGCCGAGCGGATTCGGCTCAAGCTCGGCAGTACGGCCTGGGATTGGCAGGGCAGGGTCTGGCCGCTCAGCGCGTCCTTCGGGGTCGCTGCCTGTCCCGAGACCAGCAGCAGCCTGGACAATCTTCCGGCCCAAGCCGATTCGGCGCTCTATGCGGCCAAGCGGGGAGGACGGAATCGGGTGGAGAGGGCAGGGAGGTGACGGTGGTCAGCCGGTCAGGCGGTCTAGCTACCGAGAAATGGGTTGAGGCCGGCTTCGTAACCCCTCGTCCGTCTTGTACATCCATTGCGCCAGTTCAGGCACGTTTCGAAGCCATTTTGAGCCGACCGGCCTACCGTCCGACCGAGCGACCGCCTATTTTCCCTATCACCCGGGGGCGACTGGCTTCGACGGGTTTGATGAAGGAATCGCAGCGTGCCCAGGTCCAGAGTCCTGGTAAAACCGTCTGGAATGATTCAACTGCCAATACTGAACTGGCACTGGCTGCGTAAGCTGAGCTAAGCTCGCTTATGCTCCTTCGGCCGATGGAGCCCGCCTGGGGCGCCGCGTGCCGAATCGCAAATCCGGGCTGGCTGGACGCACCGCTCCGGTGCTGCCGGCGAGACTTCAGGAGATAGGCTTCGAAGAGGTCGGTTCGACACCGCTTCGAAGTGACGGTCAGAAGTCGAGCCTACGCACGTAGGCGTGGTTCTGGAAGCTTACTCGGACCAGGGTTCGATTCCCTGCGCCTCCATACACGAGGGGCTCTCAACCGAGAGCCCCTCGTCGTGTCTATGCTGCAACGAGTGTCAGGGCCGGAACACCCTCAGCACCCTGCCAGTGGCGTCCACCTTCCTCACCGGAACTCTCAACCGGTCGTTCCCGAGTATCAGGCGGGGCGACGAGGTGGATCGGACAAACGCCGCCAGCGACAGGGAGTAGTTGTCGGCCGCGTTCTGATTGACCACAAAGCCCATATCGCCCAGCGACGCGACGGTTACCCGGCTGAGCGGGTTCTGGCCGGGGCTGATGAATCCTGTCATCAGCTCGGCGTCAAAGACTGATTCTCGCCAGTGACCATCCTGCGTGCCCACACCTCCCTGGTCCGCCACCGGAACCTTGCCGCCGGTATAGGCCGAGCCTCCGATCTGGTCGAAGGCGGCAATCGCCTGGGGTCCTGTGAAGTGAGGATCGGCTCCTTCGATCACTTCTCCTGTCGGCGTGAGTGACGGATCGGCCAGAAAGCCTTTGGCCTCCCACAGGCTACCGAAGCCGAGCACGTGTCCCATCTCATGCAGTACGACCTGGGAGAGGAGTCCGGAGGCCTCGACATCATCGAGGTCGGCCGTGTCGAACCTCATGGCTCCGAGAACCGGCAGATCATTCGAAAGCCGAACGAAGCACGGTCCAGCGGAGGCCAGTACTCCTCCCGAGCTATCGATGGCTTCCAGGGTGACCAGGATGATCAGGTCGTCCACCACTTCATCGATCGCGGGAGAGTCGGAACCACAGTCGCCCGGCTCGGCCACCAGCTGCACATTCTGCAGGTCCCCCGTCACCAGGCCCTCCCAGCGCGCCTCGGCCTCCGCAAACGCCTGTTGCTGAGCCGGGGTGGCACTCCCGAGAAACCGCACCTCGATGTTGAAGGCGCCGGCTCCCACCGTGAACTCGGCTGGGTTCCCGCTGATTCCTGTTCCCGCCGCGGTGGCACGCAGTACGTTCGGTCCGGCGCTGCCCAGAGTCCAGCTGCCAACCTCCGCGATGCCACTGCTGTTGGTGGTCGTGGACCCACCGGTGATGCTGCCGCCTCCGGACACCACCTCGAATGTCACCTGAACCCCTGCCACCCCAATTCCGCTGGCATCTTTGACAACCACAGCCGGACGGATGGCTACCGCCTGCCCCGGGGTGCCGGCTTGTCCATCTCCGGCAACCTTTTGCAGCTGTGAGGGAGTCTGGATCACTTCCACGTCGACTGCGGTGTTGGCCGAGCCTGCCGCGGCGGTGACCTGGGCAGTTCCGGCGCCCACTGCCGTCACCAGTCCATCGGGGGTCACGGTGGCCACGGCGGAGTTGCTGGTGCTCCAGCTCACCGGCTCATCGGCCAGAGTAGTACCTTGCCCGTCGACCACTGTGGGCGAAAGTTGTTCAGTCTGGCCCAGGGCCGTGAACGAGACTGAGGCCGGATCGACCGTTATGTCCGTGGGTACACCGGGCTCGGTACTTCCTCCACCGCTCCCGCAGGCGTGCAACCCAACCAGCAGCATTATTAACCTGGTGGTTGGCCAGATGAGGATCGGCCTGCACTGCGATGACATGGAGAAACTCCGAGCAAAAGTGGGAGGCCTGTCCGGCGTGTCACCCGAGCAGGCTCATGGAGAAGGTACATACTGCCGGCCCGTCCCGAAGAAATCAGGGACTTATATCACACGCAGGAGATCCCGATGACTGTGGCAGCATCGCCACTCGTCCCCGTCCCGCCCGTGGCGGAGATTCGATCCCATTTCCCAGCGCTCCAGCGCCGGTGGCAGGGGAGCTTGGTGGCCTACTTCGACGGACCCGGCGGAACCCAGGTTCCCCGCACAGTTGTCGAGGCCATGCAGGACTACCTCTACAACCATAACGCCAATACCCACTGGCCCTACCCCACCAGCGCCGAGACGGATGCCCTGATCGTGGGTGCCCGCGAAGCTCTGGCCGATTTCATCGGTGGTCGGCCCTCAGAAATCGTGTTCGGGGCCAACATGACGACGCTCACTTTCCACCTGGCCCGGGCCTTGGGCCGAGGTTGGGGGCCGGGAGACAGCGTGGTGATTACCGAGCTCGATCACCATGCCAACGTCGGGCCCTGGCGCGCTCTGGAGCGGGAGCGGGGTGTCAACGTGATCGCCGTGGCAATGAGGCCGGAGACAGGGCAGCTCGACTGGGATGACCTGACCAGGTTGATCTCGCAGGGGCCGCGCCTGGTCGCCTTGGGTGGCGCGTCGAACGCACTGGGGACTATCAATGACGTTGCCGGTGCAGTTTCCTTGAGCCGGGAGGCCGGTGCGTTGAGCTTCGTGGACGCGGTGCACCTGGCCCCGCATGAGCTGATCGACGTGCGGACGATCGGCTGCGATTTCCTGGCTTGTTCGGCATACAAGTTCTACGGCCCTCACATCGGCGTTCTCTTCGGCCGGGGAGATGTGCTGCAGCAACTGGATGTCCCCAAGCTCGCTCCAGCACCCGACACCGTTCCGGAGCGGCTGGAGACGGGAACCCTGAATCATGAAGGCATCGTAGGGGCGGCTGCAGCGGTGGACTTTCTGGCTTCACTCAGCGTCGGCGATGGTCGGAGGGCCGGTCTGCGCCGGGCTTTCGCTGAGCTCCGCACGCGCGGCCAAGAGCTGGTCCAGCGTCTCTGGACCGGACTCGGGGAGCTGCCTGGGGTAAGACTCTACGGTCCTTCTCCGGGAAACCCGCGCACGCCGACCGTGGCCTTTACCGTGGCGGGGCAGCCGGCCGACAAGGTCGCGCGCGAGTTGGGTGAGTCAGGCGTCTTTGTTTCCAGCGGTGATTTCTACGCCACCACAGTGGTGCAACGCCTGGGCGTTCCGGACGGCCTGGTTCGGGCCGGGTGTGCCTGCTATACCACGACCGAGGAGGTAGACCGCCTCATCGAGGGCGTGCGCCGTCTTTCATCCTGAGCTCTTGGACTGAATCGGGATCCGAACCTTGGTCTTCTCCCACTCCAGGATCAGCGCTGCTGCCTTGCTGCCCTGGGGTTCGGCCCGAATGGTAAAGGTCTCGAGCGGCTTCTGCGTCGTTTCGGCCTTCACCTTGGCCCGCCCCACTTCCTGGGCCTTGACCTCGGGGGTGTACTGATTCTCGTGGCCCCACTGGGAGACGGACTTGTTGACGATCACTTCCCACTCCTGCCGCCCCGGCACGGTATACAAGGAGTAAACTCCAGGGGCCACCGCGATGCCCGCCACGGTGAGGGGAACCGGCGCGTAGAAGATCGTCGGCTCGTTGGCTCCGGTCCGCCACAGCTTTCCGTACGGGACATTGCTTCCGCCGATCATGGTTCGACCGCTGGAGGAGGGCCGGCCATAACACACTTTGATCGGCTGATTGGATAGGGTGAAGGTCACCGAATCGAGCGGGCTCTTCCTTCCCTCGAGCGGGACGTTTCGGTGAGGACAGGTAGTGTCGGGGTGGAATGGCTCCGGGCTGGGCATCGGCCGCCCGGTGATGATGCCGGCCAACGCGGCGAGTGAAACGAGGTCCATGGCTGTCTCCTATGCCGTCACAAGGGTGGTTTGGCCAGTGCGTCCCTGGTCTCCAGCGCCAGCGCCAGCGCGCGGCTCGAATCCGGTGCCAGGCAGTTCAAGTGTCCCATCTTGCGCCCCGGCCGGGGCTCGGCCTTTCCATAGAGATGCAGACGCACGCCGGGGCGACGCAGCGCCTCCTCCCAGCGGGGCTCGCCCCGCTGCCAGAGGTCACCCAGCAGGTTGATCATGGCCACGGGAGAAAGCAACCAGGGCTGAGCCAAAGGCAGCCCGCATAGTGCGCGCAGTTGCTGCTCGAACTGGTCGGCTGAGCAAGCGTCAATGGTGTAGTGGCCGCTGTTATGGGGGCGAGGCGCCATTTCATTGACCAGCAACTGCTCCCCAGTGGTGACGAAGAGCTCGACTCCCAGCACTCCTACATACGCCATCGCTTCGGCCAGAGCCGTGGCTAGCTCCTGCGCGCCCCTGGTGAGCACCTCGGACACCCGTGCCGGTACGACCGAGGTCTCCAGAATGCCCTGCTGGTGGCGGTTTTCGGCCGGAGGGACCGTGACGATCTCTCCGTTCTCCCCCCGGGCCAGAATGACCGACAGCTCGGACTTGAGCTCGACCCGCTGCTCCAGGACGCAGGGCACACCCTTGAATTTCTCGAACGCGCTGACTGCATCGGCCTCGGCGTTGACCAGGGCCTGTCCCTTCCCATCGTAGCCTAGTCGGCTGGTCTTGAGGAGGGCTGGACGGCGGATGACGGCTACCGCCTGATCCAGCTCCTTCCTGCTTCGCACCGGATGGAACTCGGGGGTGGGAAATCCGTGTTGGCGAAAGAAGGTCTTCTCAGCGATTCGGTCCTGGGCCGTCGCTACTGCGGTCACTGGGGGACGAATGATGGCGGAGCGCGAGAGGCGCTCCAGCGTCTCTGCCGGGACATTTTCGAACTCGGTCGTGATCGCGTCACAGGACCGGGACATCTCCGCGAGGGCAGCCTCATCCTCGTAGGGGGCTCGTAGCTGGCGGTCGGCGACCGCACCGGCAGGGCTCTGCGGGTCAGGGTCCAGAACGACAACCCGGTATCCCATGGTGCGCGCCTGTAAGGTGAACATCCGGCCGAGCTGTCCCCCACCCAGTACCCCGACCGTCGCTCCGGGAAGGATCACGGGAGATCCGGCAATTTCAGGTCGAGCGTCCGCCGCTCCTGGGTCCGCCGGAAGGTGTCGAGCCGCTCCGCAAGGTCGGGATCACTGAGGGCCAGAATGGCAACGGCGTACAAGCCGGCGTTGCCGGCGCCAGCCATCCCGATGGCAAACGTGGCCACCGGAATCCCGGCAGGCATCTGCACGATCGAAAGGAGCGAGTCGAGCCCCTGAAGGTGCTTGCTCGGAACCGGGACACCCAGGACCGGGAGCGTCGTCTTGGCGGCCAGCATGCCGGGGAGGTGAGCCGCGCCGCCCGCCCCGGCAATGATGCAGCGCAGCCCTCGTCCGGCCGCATCCTCGGCATAGCGATAGAGCAGATCGGGCGTCCGGTGCGCGGAGACCACTCTGGCTTCATGCTCGACCTGGAACTCCGTCAGCCTTCGGGCCGCATGCTGCATGATTTCCCAGTCAGAGTCGCTGCCCATCACGATGCCCACCAGGGTCTGCGTCATTGCATCCTCCTGCCCGATGGCGCGTAACACACATCCGCGAGGCAGGGAATTAGAAGTGACCCGCGGTTCGTGGCAAGACGCCCGGCTGAGTGACTAGCTTGCGCGTGCGTCCTGTAACCGGGAGGTCCATCATGCAGGAACAAGCAAGCACCCGAGACCCCGCCATTCATGAGCTTGCCACCGGAGAGCGGCTGGTGCGGGCGATCCTCGAGCATAGGGCGGTGGAATTCGTGTATGAAGGATATCGGCGAACGGTGGAGCCCTACCTTTTGGGTCTGCACGAGGCCGGCGAGCCGATTCTACTGGGCTATCAGACTGGGGGAGGCAGCCAGAGCGGAGACATTCCCGGATGGCGCGCCTTCATTACCACGGGAATAGGAGACGTGGTCGTGAGCGATAGGAGCTTTGCCGGCCCTCGCTCCGACTTCAATCCTTACGGCGAGTCGATGCTGGAGATCTTTGCCCGGGCCTGAGTGAGCTGCGCTCAGACCGTGGCGCGAGTCCGGTCCATCGTGCCTCGTGCCGCCAGCGCGGCCTGGGCCGCCGCCAGCCGAGCGATGGGGACCCGGAAAGGAGAGCAGGATACGTAGTTCATCCCCAGCCGGTCGCAGAAGGCCACGGCGGATGGATCGCCGCCATGCTCGCCGCAGATGCCCAGCTTGAGGTCGGGACGGGTCTTTCGACCCAGGTCGCAGGCCATGGCGATGAGCTTGCCGACACCGGCCTGGTCCAGCACCTGAAAAGGATCGTCCTCCAGAACTCCGGTCTCGAGGTAATAGGGAAGGAAGCGGCCGGCGTCGTCCCGGGAGAGTCCCCAGGTGGTTTGGGTGAGGTCATTGGTGCCGAAGGAGAAGAACTGCGCCTCCCGGGCCAGTTCGTCAGCGGTCAGAGCCGCCCGGGGCAACTCGATCATGGTGCCGAGAAGATAGGGCACGGTAATCTGGCGCTCCTGAAACACTTCCTCGGCAACTTGGCGCACGATCAGGGCCTGCTTCCGGAACTCGACCACACTCGCGGTGAGCGGGATCATCACCTCCGGCATGACCCGTCCCTTCCGGGAGGCCACGGTTGAGGCGGCCTCGAAGATCGCCCGCACCTGCATCGCGGTAATTTCGGGATAGATGATGCCGAGCCGGCAGCCTCGCAGCCCGAGCATCGGATTCACTTCGTGCAGCCGCTCGATGGTGTTCCGCAGTGCCGCGGGATCCATCTTCAGCTCCCGGGCCAGCGCCTCGATTTCCTGCGGTTCCTTGGGCAGGAACTCATGTAGTGGAGGGTCGAGCAACCGGATGGTGACCGGATATCCCTCCATGGCCCGGAAGATGGCTTCGAAGTCGCCCCGCTGCATCGGCAGCAGCTTGGCCAGAGCCTGTTTCCGCCCGGCCGCGTCCTGGGCAACGATCATCTCCCGCATGGCCACTAACCGGTCGCCTTCGAAAAACATGTGCTCGGTACGGCAGAGGCCGATGCCTTCCGCTCCGAAGTCCCGGCCGCGGTGGGCGTCGGCTGGAGTGTCGGCGTTGACTCGGACCCTGAGCTGCATGATCCGGTCGGCCCACCTCATGACTCGGTTGAAGTTTCCGCTGAGCTCGGGAGCAATGAGCGCGGCCTGACCGGCGAACACCTTTCCGGTGCTGCCGTCCACCGTGATCCATTCACCCTGGGAGATGCTCCGGCCGTTCACCGAAAACCGGCTGGACTTCTCGTCTACCTGAAGACCTTGGGCACCGGCGACACATGGTTTACCCATACCCCGGGCGACAACCGCCGCGTGGGAGGTCATGCCGCCCCGGGCGGTGAGGATTGCCTTAGCGGTGACCATGCCGTGAAAGTCCTCGGGTGACGTCTCCCGGCGCACCAGGATGACGGATTGCCCGGACCGCGCCAACTTCACGGCCTCGTCAGCGTCGAAGACAACGGTGCCGCACGCGGCCCCCGGCGAGGCGGGCAGGCCGGTGGTGAGCAGATCCAGCTTGCTGGCGGGGTCGATCGTCGGGTGCAGCAGCTGGTTCAGATCGTTGGGTGGAATCCGCGCCACAGCCTCCTGCTCGCTGATCACTCCCTCGTCCACCATCTCACAGGCAATCCGGACCGCGGCCTGTCCCGAGCGCTGGGCTCTGCGGGTCTGAAGCATGTAGAGATTGCCCCGCTCAATGGTGAACTCCATGTCCTGCACGTCGCGAAAGTGCCGTTCCAGAGTGCGGGCGACCCGCTCCAGCTCCTGGTAGGCATGGGGCAGCTGTTCTTTCAGCTTGCCGATGGGCATGGGCGTGCGGCTGCCCGAAACCACGTCCTCACCCTGTGCGTTGAGGAGGTACTCTCCGTAGAGCCGGGGCTCGCCGGTGGAGGGGTCCCGGCTGAAGGCCACGCCGGTTCCCGAGTCCTCGCCCAGGTTGCCGAAGACCATGGCCACGACATTCACCGCCGTGCCCATGGAATCCGGGATGTCGTGCAGCTTCCGGTAGTCGATCGCCCGACGTGTGTTCCAGCTCTCGAACACGGCGGCAATGGCGCCCCAGAGCTGGTCCAGCGGCTCGTCGGGGAACTCTCGCCCGGACTCCTCGCGCACCAGGGTCTTGAACTGGCGGACGATGCCCTGCATCTCCTCCACCGGTAAATCGATTTCCCGCTCGATGCGGCAGCGCTGCTTGTGCTCATCCAGGATCTGCTCGAAGGGACGCCTGGAGACCTCGAACACCACGCTGCCGTACATCTGCACGAACCGACGATAGGAGTCCCAGGCGAATTGTGGGTTGCCGCTCTGGCGGGTGAGGCCCTCCACCGTGACATCGTTCAGGCCCAGGTTCAGGATCGTTTCCATCATGCCGGGCATCGACACCGCGGCTCCTGAACGGACCGAGACCAGTAACGGATTGTCACCGTCGCCCAGATGCTTGCCGGTTGCCGTTTCCAGACGCTGCAAGGCATTCTCGACCTGCGCCTGAAGCCGCTTGGGAAACTGGCGGCTCTCGAGATAGAGGCTGCAGAGGTTGCTGGAGAGGGTGAAGCCGGGGGGAACTGGAATGCCGATGGTAGTCATCTCGGCGAGTCCGGCACCCTTCCCGCCGAGGATTTCCTTCATTGCTGCGGTGCCGTCGGAGCGACCCTGGCCGAAGAAGTAGACCAGGGGCTGGGTATAGGCGCCGCTCATGCGGGAGTCGCGATCAGTGGAGCCGCATGTCGAAGACGCACCGGATCGTCGGGGGTCGGCGTCGGGTAGTGGCCGGAGAAGCAGGCATGGCAGAAGCCGGTGTCCTTGCCGGCCGCCTGCAGCATGCCGTTTAGCGAGAGATACCCCAGCGTGTCCACCCCGAGGAACTGACGAATCTCTTCGGTGGAATGAGTTGCCGCGATGAGCTCCTCCCGGCTCGGCGTATCGATGCCGTAGTAGCAGGGGCCGGTGATCGGGGGGGACCCCAGCCGCAAGTGCACCTCGCGCGCACCAGCCGCGCGAATCATCTGAACCAGCTCTTTGCTGGTATTGCCTCGAACCAGGCTGTCGTCCACCACGACCACCGACTTTCCGTGCATGACCTCACGCACCGGATTGAACTTGATCTTCACCTTGGCCACCCGCAGGGCCTGGGTCGGGTTGATGAAGGTGCGGCCGACATAGTGATTCCGGATCAGCCCGTGCTCGAGCTTGACGCCCGAGATCTCGGAGAATCCCAGAGCCATGGCGTTCGAGCTGTCGGGCACGCTGAAGACCACTTCGGCCCCGAGGGCCGGCTGCTCCCGGGCCAGTTGCCGCCCCAGCTCTCGCCGTACCCGGTCCACCGACTCACCGAAGACCGTGCTGTCCGGCCGGGCAAAGTACACCAGCTCGAATACGCAGCGGCTGACCGGGCGGGGACTCAGGCGGGGCAGGTCAGTCACCTGCCCATTCTCGATCCGGACGAAGTCTCCGGGACCGAGCTCGCAGTGGAAGGAGGCCCCAATCAGGTCCAGCGCGCAGGATTCCGAGGCGACCACAATGCCGCTGCCCAGGCGGCCGAGGACCAGAGGGCGAAACCCCCTGCTATCCACCACCGCATACAAGGTGCGGCCCACGGTAATCACCAGACTGTAGGCCCCGTCAACCTGCTCCAGCGCCTCCCGGATCTGATCGTCCACCGTGCTCGCCTTGGACCGGGCGATCAGGTGTACCAGGACCTCGGTGTCGCTTGAACTGGTGAAGATCGCCCCCCGGGCCACCAGGTCCTGCTTGATGGCGTCGGCGTTGATCAAGTTGCCGTTGTGCGCGATCGCCAGCGGTCCGCAACGGGTGTTCACATTGCAGGGCTGAGCGTTGGCCAGGACGGTGCTTCCGGTGGTCGAGTAGCGAGTGTGGCCGACTGCGACATCGCCCGGCAGACCGGAGAGGATCTGATCATCGAAATTCTCCGAGACCAGCCCCATGCCTCGGTGAGAGCGGGCCGATCCGTCGCGGTCGATCACGACCATTCCGGCACTCTCCTGGCCCCGGTGCTGCAGTGCATAGAGTCCCAGATAGGCAAGGCGGGCCGCATCCGGCAGGCCGGAGATCCCGATGATGCCGCACATACTATTCTCCCGCGGTGCGATCCACGTCCGGATGTTGCATCCGGCGGGGAATCGCATCGAAATAGATCCGTCGCAATGCTTCAGTGCTCCAGGAGAACAGTTGAGACCCTACCTGCAGTTCCAGGGTTCCCGCGCTCTCGACCAGCCCGGCCCGGAAAATCGGCACCCCGTGCTGGTCAGCCAGAGCGATCAGTGGGCGAGCAGCGCTCTGGGAGCAGGAGACCACCGCTCGAGCACCGTCCTCTCCGAACAGCAGCCCATCCAGCGGCAGGTCGGGGGCGTATCCCGTGAGATCGAGTCCCGCCCCCAGGCTGCCCGGCACGTAGGGGCCGCCAATCACCGCTTCCGCTAGAGTGACGGCTAGGCCACCCTCGGAACAGTCGTGCGCCGAGCGAAGCAGCTTGCGATCGGCCGCGGCCACCAGGAAACGCTGCAGCCGGAGCTCGGCCTCGAGATCAATGGCCGGAAGATCTCCCCCGACGAAATCGCACACCTCGGCCCAGTAGGCCGAACCGCCCAGGATACCGCTGGTCTGGCCCAGGATGAACACCTCATCCTGCGGGGAATCGAAGTAACTGGCGATCCGATTCTCCACGTTGGCCAGCAATCCGACCATCCCGATTGTCGGCGTGGGATCGATGGCCCCGCTCGGGCTCTCGTTATAGAACGACACATTGCCGCCGGTTACCGGGGTACCGAAGGCGCGGCAGGCATCGGCAATGCCTCGGCAGGCTTCACGGAACTGAAAGAACACCTCCGGCTTCTCGGGATTGCCGAAGTTGAGGCAGTTGGTGATGCCGAGCGGTTGGGCCCCGGTCGCCGCCACATTACGGGCTGCTTCGGCCACGGCAGCCTTGCCGCCCTCGTACGGATCGAGCGCGACCAGACGAGAGTTGCAGTCCACGGTCATGGCCAGCCCGAAGTCGCTTCCGGGCACCCGGAGGACGCCGGCGTCGGAACCGGGGGGGAGCACGGTGGAGGCCTGGACTGTAGAGTCGTACTGCTCGTAGACCCAGCGCTTGCTGGCGAGATTCGGGCTGTCCAGCAGCAGCTCCAACGCGCCCTCGAGGTCGACCACCGGCTCACCCGGCTCGATCGCCGACCGTCGCGAGCGGGCCTCGTCGCTCTCTTCCGCATCGGGGTAATAGGTGGGGCAGTCCTCCACCAGGCGCCGGCCGGGAATGCTGACGACCGTCTGCCCGTGATGCTTCACCCGGAACAGGCCGTCATCGGTGACCCGGCCGATCGGCGTGGCGGTGAGCTCCCACTTGGCGCAAACCGCCTGGATCTGGTCAACCTTGTCTGGCTCTGCTACCACCAGCATTCGCTCCTGGGACTCGGACAGAAGGATCTCGTACGGAGTCATTCCTTCTTCGCGAGTGGGCACCAGGCCGGTGTCGATTTCCACTCCCACGCCACCTCGCGCCGCCATCTCGGCCGAAGAGCTGGTAAGGCCGGCTGCGCCCATGTCTTGAATCGCCACAATGAGCCGCGACGTGATCAGCTCCAGACTGGCCTCGAGCAGCAGCTTCTCGGTAAAGGGATCACCAACCTGCACCTGCGGACGGCGGGTCTCGCTCTTCTCGGATAGCTCCTCCGAGGCGAAGCTAGCCCCGTGAATGCCATCCCGGCCGGTCCGAGCACCCACGGCGAGGAGCACGTTGCCCACGCCTTGGGCTGCCGCCCGGATCAAGTCCCGCTCCCGCAGCAGGCCGACGCACATGGCGTTGACCAGAGGATTGCCGGTGTAGCTGGGTGCAAAGTTCACTTCGCCGCCCAGGGTCGGAACTCCAACGCAGTTGCCGTAGTCACCCACTCCCCGGACCACGCCGGCGAAGAGGTAGCGGTTGCGCGGGGGGTGATCCAACGGCCCAAACCGGAGGCTGTTCAGCAGCGCCACCGGGCGCGCGCCCATGGTGAAGACGTCGCGCAGAATTCCGCCCACTCCGGTGGCCGCCCCCTGATACGGCTCCACTGCGGAGGGGTGATTGTGAGACTCGATCTTGAATGCGACCGCCCACCCATCGGGTAGCCGCAGCACGCCGGCGTTCTCGCCGGGGCCCTGGATAACGTGGGGACCCGCTGTGGGGAAAGTCTTCAGAACCGGCCTGGAGTGCTTGTAGGAGCAGTGCTCCGACCAGAGGGCAGAGAAGACTCCCAGCTCGGTAAAGGTGGGCGCCCGCCCGAGCATTTCGATGATTCGGTTGTACTCCAGCTCGTTGAGATTGTGTTCCCGAACGAGCTCAGGCGTAACCTGCCGCTCCCCTGGAAGAGAGAGGCGGTCGACTGCTGTGCTGGCCACCCCGTAGACGGTCAATGCAGTCCTGTCAGCGCGGGTTACCCGGATTGTGAGCCGGCTTGGTCCGCTGGGAGCTGGGCGAGCGCCGGAATGTGGACAGCGCGTCCGAAAGCACCCGGGTGAACACGCTGGACCGGTCATCGTGGGCCACCGCCTCGAACTCACCGGCGTCCAGCCACATCCCCCCGCAGTGAGGGCAGGTCTCGATCTGGACCCCGTGATACTCACTGCTCGAAAGGTCGTAGCCGTCCTTGGGGCACTTCATGTAATGGCTCTTCCGCTCGGCCTCGACCGCGGCCGCGTGGGCACGTTCCCGCTGTTTCCGGAGCAGCTCCGCATCTTCGCGGGCGAAGTACTCGTCTTCGTTCCTGCTAGGCTTGTCGGCCTTCATTGCTCGTTATCCTCTGGTCGGTGCTGTGATCGTAGGACGACACCGGCGAGGTGAAGAAGCCGGCCCCGCCGGTCAGGCCCAGCACGCGGTCGGACGCGCGCTCCGGGTGCGGCATGATACCCACGACGTTGCCCCCGGGGTTGCAGATGCCCGCGATATGGTTGGCTGAACCGTTGGGATTGGGCTGAAAAGGCGAGCGCTCGGTCGCGGCCACGTAGCGCAGCACGACTCGGCCCTCGGCCTCCAGCATGCGAAGGGTATCGGGCGTGGCTACATAGCGGCCCTCGCCGTGCGCGACTGGAACCCGCAATCGGGCGCCGGGCTCGTAGTCACAGGTGAACGCGGTGTCGGTCTGCTCCACCGTCACGTCCACCGGCTTGGACACGAAAGTCAGGCCGGCATTCCGGAGGAGCGCGCCGGGAAGCAGATGCGCCTCGCACAGGATCTGGAATCCATTGCAGATCCCGAGCAGTGGTCCACCCTCCGCAGCATGACGTTGCACTGCCTGCATGATGGGACTGAACCGCGCGATGGCGCCCGACCTCAGGTAGTCGCCATAGCTGAACCCGCCTGGCAGGATTACGATATCGGCGCCCCGCAGATCCGATTCCCGATGCCAGACGAAATACGCTTCGCCCCCGTAGCGCTCCACGGCTCGCAGCGTATCGAAGTCACAGTTACTGCCCGGAAACCGGATCACCGCCACCCGGGGCATCAGTCCTCTTCCACGTTGAGCAGGTAGTCTTCGGTCACCGGATTAGCCAGCAACTTGTCGCACATCAGCCGGGCGCGTGCTTCCGCCTCGTCTCGAGAGGAAGCGGCCACGTCGAGCTCGATGGCGCGGCCCACCCGTACCGCGCCGGCCTCCTCGAAGCCGAGCGCAGTTAACGCATGCTCCACAGCCTGGCCTTGGGGGTCCAGCAGTCCGCCTCGGGGCATGACTCGTACGTGCACACGGAAGGTCATTGGTCCAGCTCCTGTCGGCGATCGCCCCATCGTCTGCGCTCATGGGAGAGAGGAGGCGGCAGGGTCGGGTCGTTGCCGTCGGCGATCCGCTCATCCACCACCGTGACCGGCTCCGGCCGCTCCATCAGGCTCAGCACGGTGGCGCGCCCCAGGCCATACACCATGTAAAGCAAGCCCAGAGGAAATAAAAAATACTCAGGCGCGAGGATTCCGCCGAGCAGGATTACCAGATGGACTACCAGACCCAGAATGCCCCTGGCGCTGCGAACGCCGATCGGTGGGAACTTGGGATACTTGACGTTGCTGACCATGAGGACGGCCAGCAGAAGCATGAGCACCACCAGACCCTCATGCTGGAGATCCAGGTAGGCCAGCGATGCCCGGTACCAGTTGGTCTGGCTGAATGGGTAGTACACTGCCAGGGTCATTCCGGCCGCCGGTGAGGGCATGCCGGTAAACCAGCCGGTGGAAGGTTTGCCCGCCGAGAGCACGTTGAAGCGCGCCAGCCTCAGCGCCACTGCGACCACGTAGATGTAGCACAGTATCCAGGCAAAACGACCGGCGCTGGAGAAGTCGAGAAAGTACATCAGCAGCGCGGGAGCAACGCCAAAGGAGATGACATCGACCAGCGAATCGAGCTCCGCCCCGAACCGGGTCCCGGTGCCGGAGAGGCGGGCAACCCTTCCATCCAGCATGTCGAGTATCCCGGCAAAGACGATAAACCAGCCGGCCCAGCGGAAGTTGCCGTTGAAGGCCGAGACGATAGCCCAGAATCCGAAGAAGAGGTTGCCCAGGGTGAAGGCGCTGGGCATGACCACGACCACGTGCCGCATCGTGGGACGCCGAAGACCCTCCCCTCGTTGTCTCAGCTCCATTCAGCCACCACGGTTACTCCCACCAGGGTGTTGTCGCCGGTCTTGACCAGGAGTTTGGTAGTCCGGGGCAGAAAGAGATCGACTCGGGAGCCAAACCGGATCATCCCCAGCCGCTGTCCCTGCTGGACCTGAGTCCCTACTTCATGGTCGGTCACGATCCTCCGGGCGATCAGCCCGGCAATCTGCCGGATCAAGACTTGGCCGCGATCCGTCAGGAGTCCCACCGATGACTGCTCGTTGTCGAGACTGGATTTCTCCGCCGCTGCGTGCCCGAACTTGCCCGGATTGTACTGCCGATACCGGACGGTTCCGCTGGTCGGATAACGGTTCACGTGACAGTTGAAGACGTTCATGAATATCGAGATCCGCAGCGCTGGCCCGTGAAAGAATGCCGGCTCCTCCAGCTCGGTAATTGCAACCACTTTCCCGTCGGCGGGTGCCAGGATCAGCCGCTCCCCTCGTTGGCCCGATCGCTCCGGGTCGCGGAAGAAGGCGACGACCCAGATGGCGAGCAGGGTCCAGACCACCGCCGCGATTACCCAACCCGGAGCGCCAGAGCGAACCGCGGTGACCCACAGGACTAGAGCAATTGCCCAGGCCCCGACTATGAACCAGCGCCCCTCCGGTGCTGTCCTCATCACAGATCCTCGCTCAGCTCATTCCCGGTCAGCAGCCGGTAGGCCTCGAGATACCGCTGGCTGGTGGCCTGAACGACCTCCGGCGGAAGCGGTGGAGGCGGGGCCTCTCCGGTCCATTGGCTCGCCGCTTTGAGGGCGGCCAGATAGTCACGCAGGGGCTGCTTGTCGAAGCTGGGCTGTGCGTGCCCCGGCTGGTAGAGGTCAGCTGGCCAGAACCGGGACGAGTCGGGCGTCAGCAGCTCGTCAATCAATCGCAGGGTGCCGGCGGCGTCGCTCCCGAATTCAAACTTGGTGTCCGCAATGATGATCCCCCGTCGGGCGGCGTGGTCGCGGCCGGCCCGGTACACCGCGAAGCTCGCATCCCTCAGCCGAGTGGCAAGCTCGGCCCCCAGTGCGCCGCTCATAGTCGTGAAGGTGACATTGAGATCATGCCCAGTCTCCGCCTTGGTGGCCGGCGAGAAGAGCAATGGCTCCAGCCGGTCGCTTTCCCTCAGCCCCGAGGGTAACGGCTCACCGGCCAAGGTCCCCTGGCTACGATACTCGGCCCAGGCTGACCCGGAGAGATAGCCCCGCACGACACACTCGAACGGGACCGGAGGAGCTCGCCGGACAAGCATGCTGCGGCCGGCGAGCTCTCGCTCCATGTCTGCAAGAGCGGGAACCTGCTTGATGACCTCGGAGGTCCGGGCGGTCAGATAATGCGATGGAAAGACGTGGGCCAGCTGCTCGAACCAGAAGGCGCTGATCTGGGTGAGGACGGCTCCCTTGCGAGGGACCGGCTCACGCATGATCACGTCGAACGCGCTGACCCGGTCACTCGCGACCAGGAGCAGCCGCTCGGCATCGACCTCGTATACCTCGCGGACCTTGCCTCTGCGGAGGAGCGGCAGCGGCAGTCGGCTTTGAACCAGAGGAGCTGAAGGCGCTTTCATACCACCACCTCCGCCGCCTCGGCTTCAGCCGCGAGAGGCCGGATACGGGCGAGCAGAGGTCTCAGGTACTCCTCGATGAACTCCTGGACCTGCTGCGGCGCCCGGCCGGTGTGATTGGCGGGCTCGAGCTCGGCCTGAAGTCGGGCCGCCGCCACCGAGCGGAAGGCGGGATCTCCGGCCAGGCGGCTGAGCAGATCGTTCCCCTCGCCCCGGCTCACCGCCTCCGCCACGGCCAGACTGTGCCGACGGATCACCTCGTGCAGTGCCTGCCGGTCGCCGCCGGCCTCTACCCCGAGCATCAGCCACCGCTCGGTGGCCATGAACGGCATCTGCTCCGCCACATGCCGCCGGATGACTTCTTCCCGTACCTCGAGGCCGGCCGCGATGTTGGTCGCCAGCACCAGAATCGCGTCGGTGGCGAGAAATCCCTCGGGCAGCGTGAGCCGCCGATTGGCGCTGTCGTCCAGGCTGCGCTCGAGCCATTGGCTGGCGGCGGTCTGCGCGGTGTTGGCGGGAAGCGAGATGACGTAGCGGGCCAGGCCGCTGATTCGTTCCGCGCGCATGGGATTGCGCTTGTAAGCCATGGCACTGGAGCCCACCTGTTCCGACTCGAACGGCTCGAGCAGCTCGCCCTCGTGCTGCAGCAGCCGAAGGTCGCCAGCCATCTTGGACGCCGACTGCGCGATCCCGCTGAGCGTGTCCAGCACCGCGCTGTCGGTCTTTCGAGTGTAGGTCTGACCCGTCACCGCAAAGGTCTCGCCGAACCCGAGCCGGGCGGCGACACGGCGATCCAGCTCGCGGACTTTTTCGTGGTTGCCGCCGAAGAGCTCGAGGAAGGAAGCCTGAGTGCCGGTTGTGCCCTTGCAGCCGCGCAGGCGGAGCGTTTCGATCCGGTGGGCTACCTCCTCGACATCCAGAGCGTAGTCCTGCATCCAAAGCGCCGCCCGTTTGCCCACGGTCGTGAGCTGCGCCGGCTGAAAGTGGGTGTAGGCCAGGCAAGGCAACTCGGCGAATCGCGTGGCGAACCGCTCCAGTGCGCCCAGCACCGCGATGAGCCTCCCCAGCAGGAGCCGAAGGCCGTCCCGCATCAGCACCAGGTCGGCGTTGTCGGTGACGAACGCACTGGTAGCCCCGAGGTGGAGATACGGTCGTGCTGCGGTCGCCTGGTCGCCGAAGGCGTGGATGTGGGCCATCACATCGTGGCGGAAGCGGCGCTCGTAGCGCGCCGCCGCAGCCAGGTCGGCGTCGTCCAGGTGGTCGCGCATCTGGCGAATCGCAGTCTCGGGAATATCCAGCCCCAGCTCCCGCTCGGTCTCCGCCAGGGCCAGCCAGAGCCGCCGCCACAGCGCTACCCGGCGAGCCTCACCCCAGAGCGTCTGCATGGCGGGTGACGCGTATCGGGTGCCCAGAGGAGACCGCCAGCGATCGTCGCTCATCGGAACACCAGATCGGTGAAGGTCACCTGGCCGGCGCGCTCGAGATAGATCCGCACCACCTGGCCGGCCGGTACGTTGAGGAGATCGGATACCTGGGCGGCACTGCGAACCGGCGAGCGGTTGACAGCGAGGATGACGTCTCCAGGCTGCAGCCCGGTGGCCCGACTCACCTGGGGCGAGAGCTTGAAGATCAGCGCGCCCTGCTCGCTGCGAATGCCGCGCTCCGCCTGGATGGCGGGGGTCACGTCGATGAGCTGTAGATCCTGCAAGACGGTGATCTTCTGGGCAGTGACGGTCGGCAGGTCGCCGGTGATGACTCGACGGCGGGCCGTGCCGCTGCTGGTCTTAATGGCCAGATCGACGGTGTCGCCCACGTGCAGGTCCAGCTTCACCGCCTCCCAGTCAAGGAAGTTGCGGAGCCGGCGTCCGTTTGCCTCCACCATGATGTCGCCCGCCCGGAGCCCGGCCCGGGCGCTGGGCCCACCGGGGGCGATGCTGGCGACCTCAACTCCTCCCTGGCTCTTCCACTCGCGCATCGCCTGGGCGCCTTCCACCTCCAGTCCAACCCAGGCTCGGCGGACAGTTCCGCTCTTGATGATCTCGTCGGCGACGCGGATGGCCCGCTCGATCGGGATGGCAAAGCCGAGGCCGACGGAGCCTCCACTGTTGGTGAAGATGGACGAGTTCACGCCCACCACCTCGCCCAGCGCGTTGGTGAGCGGGCCGCCCGAATTTCCCGGATTGATGGCGGCGTCGGTTTGAATCATGTCGAGGTACAGCCCGGTCTGGTCGCCGCCGGGGAGAATATTGCGACCGGTGGCGCTCACGACGCCGACCGTCACTGTGGGCTCGGCGTTGCCGAGGTAATACGCGTAGGGATTCCCCAGCGCCACGACCCATTCGCCCACCATGAGATCGGTGCTGCGGCCCAATGATACCGCGGGCAGACCCTCACGCTTTACCCGCAGCACCGCGATATCGGTCACCGGGTCTTCTCCCAGGACCGTGGCGGGCAAATCGCTGCCGTCGGGAAGCGTCACCACCACCCGCTCGGCATTGGCCACGACGTGCTGGTTGGTGAGGATGACACCAGTCGAGCGGATAACGAATCCCGTGCCATAGCCCTGGACCAGGCGAGCGCCTTCCGGCACGAAGAAGAAGTCCCAGGGCGAGCGGGGCGTCGCCCGCTGGCGGGAGGTCACATTGATCGAGACCACAGCCGGGGACACTCGCTCGGCGGCGGCGACCACGGCTGTGCGACGGGAGGCGTCGACGGCAGTGCGAACCTGGGTGATTCGCGCCGGGGCCTGGGCGCCCGCTGAGGCAACCTTCAGCTCTCGCGGTGGCGCATCCCGGCACCCCAGCATCCCGGCCGCGAACGCCAACGGGCAGACGCTAGCCGAGAACCGCAGCCGCATGCGCCTCTCCTGCTGGGGTTGCGAACAGGTCCGGCGGATAGGTAGCCGCCACGAAATAGAGTCCTTGAGCCGGTGCGGGTGGACTGGTCTCGGCGTTATCGGTGCGCTGGAGCAGCGTCGCCATGTCTGCAACCGGACGCCGGCCGAGGCCGATGTCGACCATGGTCCCGACCAGCATCCGCACCATGTGATGGAGGAATCGATCCGCTTCGATCTCGAAACTCACGCCGCGGCTCCCGCGACGCTGGCCCCACTCCGCCATTCGGATCCGGCACCGGTAATGAGGCTTGTCGCCCTTGGCGGCAAAAGCACGAAAGTCATGCTCCCCTTGCAGCAGGCTCGCGGCACCAATGAGCGCGTCGGAATCGAGCGGGCGTCTGAGAGCCCATTCGAAGTTCCTCCGGAAGGGAGAGGCGGCTGCCTCGTCGGTTCCCACGTCGTAGCGATAATGCCGGGTGAGTGCCGATTTCCGGGCATGGAAGCCGGGCTGCATGAGTTGCACCGACTGAATCCAGCAGTCGCGAGGCAGCAAGGCGTTCAGTGCCCGGCGGAGTGCGACAGCGGTCCAGGTGGTCGGGGCACTGAAACTCACTCCCTGGCCAATCGCGTGCACTCCGGCATCGGTCCGGCCGGCAGCGTGGGCAACGGTCCTGCGGCCGAAGATGCGTTCGAGAACCCGCTCGAATTCGGATTGTACCGAGCGGCCACTGGGTTGGCGTTGCCAGCCCACAAAGCCGGTGCCGTCGTAGTGGAGCGTGGCAAGGAAGGTCCGGCTCACGGCCCGCAATCTAGTCCCCTGCCGGAGCCCGAGCAAGCGGCGCAACTGCTTGTCATATTTGACAAAAGCACACCTCGGCGGATACACTTTTCAACCCGCCCGAGACCCGCTCTTTATTGACCTGTCGCCGCGAAGCCGAACCGGAAATGGCAGATTCAGCGCTCCATCTAGCCCTCCAGCAACTCGCCCTGGGGACGCCCCTGACCCGAGCAGGGGCTGCAGCCGCGTTCGAGGTGGTGATGCAGGGTGGCGCGACACCGGCTCAGGCTGCCGCGCTGCTGATGGGACTGCGGGTGAAAGGCGAGACCGCGGAAGAAGTGGCGGGAGCAGTCCAGGCACTAAGAGCCGCCATGATCCGGGTCGAGACCCCGTCTCCAGAGGCGCTGGTCGACACCTGCGGCACCGGCGGCGGTCGAGTCGGGACTACCAACATCTCAACTGCTGCCGCCTTTCTGGTGGCCGGCGCCGGTGTCCCGGTGGCCAAGCACGGGAACCGAAGCTACACCTCCCGATCGGGCTCGGCTGATGTGCTGGAAGCGCTGGGCATCGACATCACTCTCACTCCGGAGCGGGCCGCGCAGGTGCTCAGGGCCACGGGGTTCGTGTTCCTCTTTGCTCCAACCTACCACCCGGCAATGAGACATCTCGGAGGGGTACGAAGGGAGATCGGCATCCCGACCATCATGAATCTGCTGGGTCCCCTGGTGAATCCCGCCGGCGTTCGGCGTCAGGTGATAGGGGTGGCCGACCCGGCGAGAGCTCCCCTCGTGGCGGAGGCTCTTGCCGGCCTAGGCGCGGCTCACGCGCTGGTGCTGCACGCAGTGATTGGAATGGACGAGATCAGTCCGGCAGGGTGTACCTATGTGTGGGAAGTACGCGATGGAAAGATCAGTTCCTGGGAGCTCAATCCGGCTCAGTTCCGACTGCAGTGCGACGACCTAACTCAGCTGGCTGGGGGAGAGCCGGCCGAGAATGCCGCGATGATCGAGCAGCTGCTGCAGGGGAAGGGAAATCCCGGCGTGCAATGCGCCACGCTCCTGAATGCGGCAGCAGCCCTGTATGTGTCGGGTAATGGTTGGACGTTCGAGCAGTCGGTCGCGCGAAGCCGCCAGGCGCTGGAATCCGGTGCTGCTGCCTCGGTGCTGGCCCGGGTTCGCGCCGCCGCGGCGCGCCCTTAGTACTTGCGAATGACCCCGACCACCACTCCCTGGATGAGGACGTCTCGCTCCTGGAAGCGCAGCGGCTGCATGGAGGCGTTGGCCGGCTGGAGCCGGATCCAGCCACCCGGCTCGCGGTAGAACTTCTTGACCGTGGCCTCGCTGCCATTGACCAGCGCAATGACCATCTCTCCGTTCTCTGCGCTCTGCTTGCCGTGGACCACGACAATGTCCCCGTCCACGATGTGCTCGTCGATCATCGAGGTGCCCTGCACCTTGAGCGCATAGTTCGGACCCCGGCGGGGGAGCATCTGTTCCGGGACCGCGATGGTTTCCTCGTGCATCAGCGATTCGATGGGCGTTCCGGCCGCCACCTTGCCCAAGAGAGGAATTTCACTGGCGGCGGAGGTACCTCGGGGCGGCAAGACCTCGATGGAGCGGCTCTCGTTGTAGGAGCGGCGGATGTAGCCTTTGCGCTCGAGATTGGTGAGGTGCTCGTGAACCGTGGCCAGGGACTGGAAGCCAAAGTGCTCGGCGATTTCCTCGAAGCTGGGTGCGTACCCCTGGCCGTTGATATGGGTTTGCAGGTAGCTGAGAATTTCGCTCTGACGCTTGGTCAGCGGCATCCGGAGATCTCCTCGTTGGCGTTCCAGGTGACCGAATAGAGCCCGAATGAAGGTACCCGAACACCGGCCGAAGGGCAAGATGCCCGTCCGGCTGGAGCAGATACTGAGCTCCACCCGCGGTACTCTCCCCGGCCTCCGGGCCCGGCGACCCGCGCTCGAGCGGTCTCTGCAGACAGCCTCCCCGGCCCGCCCGAAATTTGGAGCCGCCTTGCGCGGATCGACCGTCGCTGTCATTGCCGAGGTGAAGCGGCGCTCGCCCTCGGCGGGCGCCATTCGCGAGGACTTGGACCCGGGCGAGCGGGCGGCACTCTTTGCCGCCAACGGAGCGGCGGCGGTGTCCGTGCTGACCGACGGACCCTTTTTCGGAGGCTCGATCCAGGATCTTGCTCGAGCCGCGGACCGCTGCTCTCTACCCTTGCTCCGCAAGGATTTCATCCTTGACGAGGTTCAGATCCTCGAGGCTCGGGCCGCAGGGGCGTCAGCCGTGCTGCTCATTGTGCGAGCACTCGACTCGGCGCGGCTCCAGTCGTTATTGCGGTTTGCCGGCGAGATTGGCTTGGACGCGCTGGTCGAGGTCCACACCAGGACAGAGCTCGATACCGCTCTGGACGCCGGGTCCGAGATCGTCGGCGTCAACAGCAGGGACCTCGATACCTTCGTCATCGACGTGGAGAGTGCCTGGAACCTGCTCAGGGAAGTCCCGGCGGATCGAATCGCGGTCGCGGAGAGCGGCATCCGGGAACCGCTCGACGTCGCCCACGCGGCCGGAGCCGGTGCCGATGCGGTCCTGGTCGGAACCGCTCTCTCGATGGCATCGCAGCCTGAACGACTTCTGCGGGAGCTGGGCGGGGTGGCCCGTCATGGCCGCTAAGGTCAAGGTGTGCGGGCTGATGCGAGCCGAGGACGCGAGCCGGGCCGCCCAAGCCGGCGCGTCCTATCTGGGCGTCGTTTTTGCTGAAGGGCCAAGGACCGTAACCCAGCAGCAAGCCCGCGAGGTAGTTGCCGCAGGATCTGGAGTTCCCGTCCTTGGGGTATTTGGGGACCAGACGCTCGAGGCAATCCTCCAGCTCCGTGACACGGCAGGGCTTAGCGGCGCCCAGCTGCACGGCTCCAGCACTCGCCGTGACGCTGAGCGGCTTCGCGCCGAAGGGTTGATTGTCTGGCGGGTCGTGCGAATCGCGGCGCCGGGGGATCTGGACGGGCTGGAGAATGCCATCCCGGCGTCCGATGCTGTGCTGGTCGAGCCTCGGATCCCCGGATTCCTTGGGGGGGCTGGCATCCCGCTGGATCTCGCCGTCGCCCGCGAAGCTCGGGGGCGCCTAGGGGATCACCCCATGGTGCTCGCCGGTGGGCTCACCCCTGAGACCGTAGCACGCGCCCTGGCCCTGGTTCGACCGGACATCGTGGATGTCAGCTCCGGCGTGGAGCAAGGGCCCGGCATGAAAGACCACAACAAGATTTTGCGATTCGTGGAGGCCGTTGTTGCCCATAGCCCAATCACCTGAGCAGGCGGTGACCGGCCGCTTTGGTCCCTACGGGGGACGCTATGTTCCGGAGACGCTCGTCGCTGCGCTCGACGAGTTGGCCGCAGTGTACGATGCCGCGCAAGCCGATCCTGCCTTCTGGTCCGAGCTGCAGAAACTTCTCACCGAATTTGTCGGCCGACCTTCCGCCCTCACTGAGGCCCCTCGGCTGGGGCAGAGCATGGGGACCCGCGTGGTTCTCAAGCGGGAAGACCTGAATCACACCGGTGCACACAAGATCAACAACACGGTAGGTCAGGCGCTGCTCGCGCTGCGAATGGGAAAGCGCCGGATCATTGCGGAGACCGGGGCAGGGCAGCATGGCGTCGCCACCGCAACCGTGTGCGCGCGGTTCAATCTGGAGTGCATCGTCTACATGGGGGCTGAGGACGTCGAGCGCCAACGCCTGAACGTGTACCGGATGCAGCTCCTCGGGGCCACGGTGATTCCCGTAGAATCGGGTACGCGGACTCTGAAAGATGCCACCAACGAAGCCCTGCGCGACTGGGTGACCAACGTCCCGACGACCCACTACATCATCGGGTCGGTGGTCGGCCCGGATCCGTATCCGAGAATGGTTCGCGATTTCCAATCGGTCATCGGGCGGGAGGCGAGAGCCCAGATGCTGGAGCGCTTCGGCGTGCTGCCTCACACCGTGGTGGCCTGCGTCGGGGGTGGATCCAACGCCATGGGCATCTTCAGCGCCTTTCTCGATGATCCGGGAGTGCGGCTGGTCGGGGTGGAGGCGGCGGGGCAGGGCCTGGCCTCAGGCCAGCACAGCGCCACACTTACCGCGGGAACGCCCGGCGTCCTTCACGGCAGTCTCAGCTACCTGCTTCAGGATGCGGATGGCCAGGTGGCGCCGGCGCACTCCATCTCGGCCGGGCTGGATTATCCCGGGGTCGGGCCGGAACACAGCTATCTGCGAGACAGTGGCCGGGTGCTGTACCAGACAGCGACTGATGCGGAAGCGCTGGAGGCGTTTCAGGATCTCTGCCGGCTCGAAGGGATCATCCCCGCCTTGGAGACCGCCCATGCGCTGGCCTGGCTTCGGCGCGGGGCCGGGACGCTGCCCGCCGATGGCCTTACGCTGGTGTGCCTCAGTGGCCGGGGCGATAAGGATGTCGCCCACGTAGCCGCCAGCCTCGGAATTCGGCTGTGACGGCCCAACCGCAGGTTCAGCCTCCGACGGTCGCTGCCAACCTGGTCGCGGAGCTCATCGCCTCGATGGCGAAGGCACTTCGCGCGTTCCAGATGTACCTGCCGAATAACCCGATTTATCAGCGCGCCATTCAGAACGTGCAGGCGGCATGCACGCCGATCTGGAGCTCGATGGACGAGATCGTGCTCAAGATTTCCGAGATCGAGCTCATCTGGGAAGAACAAGTGGTATACCGGCAGGCGAACAAGGGGGAGAGCCTGACCTGGAGTCTGTTCAAGGATGGCATGCGGGCCCTGACCCTGAAGCGGGGGGCGGAACAAACCGAGCTTCCCATTCTGCTGACGACAATCAATCAAGCGAGATTCCTGCCGCCTGACGCCGGTGACGACCTGCCGACGCTGTTGTGGGCCTACGAGTTCGAGCTCGTCGAATTCCGCTTCATCGATTTCTTCGCCGGCGAGGGGGCCGGCGCCACCCTGCCGCAGGTTTCCGGGGAGATGCCGCAGGCGAGTCAGAGTCCGGCCGACCGAAGAGCGCAGGTCGTCCAGGAGGCGCCGCCCCGGCCGAAGAGCCTGATCGAGATCGATGAGGTGGACTCTACCCTCTACTTCCTCGAAGAAAGCGAAATCAGCTATCTCGCGCGCGAGCTGCAGGAGGAGTACCAGCGGGACTATCGCGGCAGCGCGCTGAATGTGTTGTTCGATCTGTTCGAGATCAACGCCGATACCGCGGTGCGGCACGAGATCCTGCGGATTCTCGAGCGGCTCTTTCCCAACCTCCTCAACGCCCGCGATTTTCGCAGCGCGGCAGCGGTGCTGCGGGAGACCAAGCTCCTGCGAGAGCGGGCTGCCAACCTGCTCCCCGAGCAGGCCGAGCGACTCGAAGGCTTCGTCCTCAAGCTGAGCGAGCCCGCCATCGTGGGGCAGCTGCTGCAGTCGCTCGACGAAGGCAGTCACATCGATGTCGATACTCACGCCGCCGAGGTGCTGCGGGAGCTCAGGGCCACGGCGCTCGAGCCGCTGGTGAGCTGGATCCCGAATCTCTCCTCCGAGCCGCTGCGCAAACTATCGGAGGAAGTCGTCGACCGGCTGGCCCACACCTATCCCACCGAAGTGCAGCGCATCCTCAAGGTTCCCGAATCTCCCGCCCTCCTCGGTCTGGTGACGCTCTGCGGCCGCCTGGGACTCAATCAGGCTGTGCCGGGTCTGGCGGATGCAGTTGCCCACCCCGATCCGGCGATCCGGCTGGCAGTCGTCCAGACGCTGGGCCAACTCGGCACACCTGGCGCCCTGACTGCCGTGGACAAGGCGATCGAGGATTCGGACCGAGCAGTTCGGCTGGCGGCGGTACGCGTCGTCGGCTCCCGCGGGTATAAGGGGGCCCTGCGACGGGTGGAAGCCGCTGTCGTGGGGAAGGGTCTCAAGGAGGCGGACCTGACCGAGAAGATGGCCTTCTTTGAAGCCTATGCGGCGATCGCCGGCACCAACGCACTCAAACCACTCAGCGCATTGCTGCTGGAAAAGGGTCTGCTGCGGATGAAAGAGTCCCCGGAGACCCGGGCCTGTGCTGCCATGGCTCTGGGCCGGCTCAAGACGGCCCAAGCACGTGAAGTGCTGCAGCGCGCAGCCGAGGACAAAGAGCTCGTGGTCCGGAACGCAGTGAACCGAGCCCTGCGAGAGGCGCCCCGGTGACGATTCCGGTGGAAACCGCGGACGGCGCGCCGGGCGACGATGGCCAGCTGCGACAGGGCGGCCGCTCGCTTCTGCTCGCGCTCTATACGGCGCTTCGGAGCCTCAAGCTGTATCCGCTGGAGAACGCCACGGTTCAGAAGTCTCTGAGCGATCTCGACAGCACGACTCGCACCCTGCTGCAAAGCGAGATCGAGCTCGAGATCCGGATTGCCGGCGATTTCATCTTCGTGAACTCCACCCGGCTCCGGCTGGAGCTCGACAACTACGCCTCCTTCAGCCATATCCTCGCCATTTTCCGGGGCTATGAAATTGGCGCGCTCCGGGTCAAGACCGGAGCCGATCGCCGGGAGTGGCAGATCTTCCTCAGCATCCTGCTCAGCCAGGCCGGCCGGGGAACTCCCGAGGACCGTCACAGGGAGCTCCTGAGCCGACTGGACTCGGCCAAGGTCCTGTATCTCGAGGTTGAGCGGGGTGTCAGTGACGGGAGCGGCAAGTCGACCTCGGCGGAAGCGAGACAAGCCTCCAAGCAGGTCTATGCCCAGGGAGTTGCCGTCACCAAAGATGTGATCGCCGGTGTTCGACTGGGTCGCGCGACCGGGCTCAAGCGGGTGAAACGCGCGGTGCAGATGATCGTCGACCAGGTTCTCAACAACGAGATCTCGATGGTCGGCCTTACCACCATTCGGGAATACGACGAGTACACGTTTACTCACTCGATGAACGTCTGCATCTTCTCGGTTGCCCTGGGCAAGAAGCTCGGCCTCTCCAAGACCCAACTGTGTGACCTGGGGATGGCTGCGCTGCTCCATGATGTCGGCAAGGCCCGAATCCCGCCCGAGATTCTGAACAAGCCGGGCAAGCTGGAAGACCACGAGTGGAAGGTCATCCAATCGCATCCGTGGTACGGAGCGCTCACTCTCTTCACCATGCGCGGGTACGAGGAGATTCCCTACCGGTCCATCCTGGTGGCGCACGAGCACCACATGAAGACGGATTTGACCGGGTATCCCAAGATCCTGCGGCCGCGCACGCTCGGCATCTTCTCCCGAATTGTCTCGGTGGCCGACGGATTCGATGCGGCAACGACCCGGCGGGTGTACCAGACGGTGCCGATCGAGCCGGATCAGGTGCTCCGTGAAATGTGGGAGAATCCCAACCGAGGTTATGACCGGGTCCTGGTCAAAGCGCTGATCAACCTGATCGGGGTGTATCCGGTGGGCACCTGCGTCATTCTCGACACCTTCGAGGTCGGGGTGGTATGCGCCCCCAATCCGGACGGGGAACAGCTGAAGCGGCCCCTGGTGCGCGTCGTGGTGGATGCCGATGGTGGACCCGTCCCGGCGCCGGGTACCGAAGTGAGCCTCAGCGAAAAGGACGAGAGCGGCGCCTACCGCCGCTCGATCGTCAAGGTGACCAACCCTGCTCGCTATGGGATCACGGTTGGCGATTACTTTGTCTGAGTCGCCCCTTGGGCAGGTCTGGGCCGCTCTTCGCGCCGAAGGACGGCGGGCGCTCATCCCGTATTTCACCTCCGGCTATCCTACCCGAGACAGCAGCGCAGCGGCCCTGCGCAGCGCCGCCCGTACGGCCGACATCATCGAGGTGGGTGTTCCCTTCAGCGATCCCCTGGCCGATGGGCCCACCATCCAGCGCTCTACCTTCGAAGCCCTGCGGCAGGGAATGACCCTGGCCGGGACCCTGGAGCTCATTGCCGAGGTGCAGCTCAGCCGGCCGGTTGTGGTGTTCAGCTATCTCAATCCGATACTTCGCTACGGGGTGGAACGCTTCCTGGCCGATGCCCGGTCGCTGGGCGTCGCCGGACTGATCCTCACCGATCTGCCCGCCGGGTCGGACCCGCAACTCGAGACGGCCGTGCAGGGGAGCGGGATCGATCTCATCAGGCTGATCGCTCCCACGACCAGGTCGGAGCGGCTCGCCCAGGCCCTGCGGGGAGCCCAAGGGTTCGTTTATCTGGTCGCCCGTCTCGGTGTCACCGGCGCCAGCCCGGGTTTGGCCCAGGATCTGGCGGCGTCTATCGCTGCGGTTAGGCGGGCAACCGACCTTCCGGTGGCGGTCGGCTTCGGCATCTCTACCCCGGAGCAGGCCCGGCAGGTGGGTCATATGGCCGACGGCGTGGTGGTGGGCAGCGCTCTAGTTGAAATCCTGGGCCGGGACGGGGTGCGCGAAGCCGCCAGGTTTCTCGGATTGTTACGGGAAGCGCTCGATACGAAGGAGGACGCATGAAAATCCGGGTGCAGCGCCTGCTGCAGCGCTACACGTCAGTCCTCTCCGTCGGCGGGCTGATCACCATGCTGGCCGTGCTGGTCGTGGATACCCGGTGGATTTCGCACCCCATCTCCACCGCTGTTCTGGTGGCGAGCATTCTGGCCCTGCGATCGGTGCCGGTACGGCTCAGCAAGTACTCCTATCTGACTCAATCGGCCGTGCCCACGCTGGTGGGGGCAGTCTGCGTTGGACCATCGTCGGTCGTCGCAGCTCTGTGGGTTGGAATAACCGTGGCCGACGTGTTTGGGTTGCGCAAGCCTCCTCGCGCCGGACTGGTCAACGCCGGCCGGGAAGTCATCGGCTTTGTCGCCTCTTACGGCCCATACGCTGCCATCCTCTCCCTGGGCACCACCTCGCAGCACACCCTCGATTTCCTTCCCGCCGCCACCATCCTGGTGGCGCTGTATTTCTTTCTCACCCGAGCTCTTTTCTACTTCAGCCTGTTGGTCCGCAACAAGCTGGAGAGCGCCGAGAAGATCCTGATTCTGCGATGGGAGATCAGCTCCTACCTGCTCACGTTGATGGCGGTTGCGCTGATCATTTGGACTCTGGCCAACATGACTCCGGTTGGCTGGGTGGCCGTAGCGCTCGTCCTTGGTGTGGTCGGCCTCCTGGCCCGGCACATTCTGGATGAGGCCATCGGTGCGGAAGACCTGAACAAAGTGCATCTGATGGAATCCGCGATCGCCAGCAATGCGACCCTCCAGGGCTCCTTCACTCAGATCGAGCGACTGGCCTACCGACTGCTCGACTGGGGGGACTTCCGGGTCTATCGGGTCAGCGGCTCCGCTATAACTCTGGCCTACCGCAGCGTCGGAGGTCGGGAAGAACGAATGGAGCCACCCGCTGCTCTGGCCGCACTGCGCGATGAGGTGGTCGAGAGCCATGAGCCACTGATAGTCAGGGATGTCCGGAGGGATCCACGGATCGCGGATGTGATGTCTAACGTTCTGACTCTGGTGATCCATCCCATCCGCTTCGGTGATGACGTTCTGGGCCTGCTGGAGGTCGAGCACCACAAGCGCCACGCCTATGGATCCAAGGACCTGATGGCCATGAGCACGCTGGCGAGTCAGATGGCAACCGCCATCCATATCGCGGAGTTGCGCCGCCCCCTGGTTCTAACGGTGAGCCAGATCGGCGAGCAGGTAACTTCGCTTGCGCGGGTCGCGGATTCGCTGCGTTCGTCGGCCACGGCGCTGTCCGACGTATCCCTTGGAATGCGGCAGGGAGCGATGGAGCTGGAAAAGTTCGCTACTGGTGGGCTGCGGGCCACGGGGTCGCTGGCCAACGCAACCCAGGACATGATGACCCAGGGAGCGCAGGCCGCCGCCGCCAGCGGCACCGCCGCCGAAGTGGCTGCGCGGAACCGGGACATCATCGGAGACGCCATCACCCGCCTGGTGGAGCTCAAGGGCTTTGTCGCTGCCGGCGCGGACCGAGTTGCTTCGCTGGGGGCGCTCACCCAGCGGATTACCGGGTTCATCGGGACCATCGGGGAGATCGCCGACCTGACCAACCTGATTGCGCTCAATGCGGCCATCGAGGCGGCCCGGGCCGGCCGGGAGGGTCGGGGCTTCGCGGTGGTCGCCTCCGAGGTGCGCGATCTGGCCGCCCAGAGCCTGCACGCTGCCAGAGAGGCTGGAGGACTCCTGGGCGAGATTGCCGATCAGGTCTCCGCCGTCGCGGGCCAGATGGAGCGGGGACAGGATGTGGTCGCCGGCGTCGAGGAGCTCAGCGCCGACGCGGCTCGGGCGCTCGAGGCCATTGTCGGCACCACTGGAGAGGCCGGCAGCCATGCCAAGGCGATCGCGACCACCGCCGCGCAGCAGCGCGACGCGGTCCAATCGCTGACCGGTCAGATCGAGCAGGTGGCGGCCAGCTCGGCCAAAAGCCGGGCGGACACGGATACCCTCGCCAAGCGCGCGGGGGAGGCATCGGCCGGCCAGGCCGAGCTGGAGCGCGCCATTCGGGAGTTGGGCGGGCTGGCGACCGATCTCCAGCGGATCGCGAGTCACTTTGCCGTCGAGGCCTGAGGGCCGGAACTCAGCAGGAGAGCGGGTTTATGTCGCCCTGGGAAGCAACCTGGGCGACCGGCAGCAGCACCTCCGTGCCGCCCGGGAAGCTCTCGCAGCGCTGCCCGGAACGTCCCTGCTCGCCGTTTCGAGCATTGAGGAAACAGAGCCGCTCGGCGCTATGCAGCAGCCGCCGTACCTCAACCAGATGGCGCTGGTGGAGACCACCCTGGAGCCCCGAGCGCTGCTTCAGGCGCTGCAGGAGATCGAGCGGCAGGAGGGCCGCCGGCGAACCGAGCATTGGGGCTCGAGGACCCTGGATCTGGATATCGTTCGGTTCGGGGATCGGCAGGTGAGGGAACACGACCTTATCATTCCTCATCCCGAGCTGTCCAACCGCGACTTCTGGCGCCGAGAGTTGGCGGAACTTGAAGCCCGATGAACGCTGACCCCCGGTCCCGACCTCTCACCATCACCGATCTCATCTCCCTCAAGGCAGCCGGTAAGCGGATCGTCATGCTGACCTGCTATGACGCTGTCTTCGCTCGCCTGCTGGAGGACGCTGGAGTCGATGTGCTCCTGGTGGGCGACTCCCTCAACCAGGTGATTGCCGGGCACGAGACGACTCTCAGCACTACCCTGGAGCAGATGATCTACCATGCCGGGGCAGTGCGACGCGCCACCCGCCACGCCCTGGTGTTCGTGGACTTACCCTTCCTGACTTATCAGGTCTCGGTACCCCAAGCCATCCGCAACGCTGGCCGGGTGCTCCAGGAAGCCGGAACTCACGGGGTCAAGCTCGAAGGCGGAAGCCACATGGCCCCGACAGTGGCAGCGCTAGTGGAGCGCGGCATTCCCGTGATGGGGCATCTCGGGCTCACACCTCAATCGGTACACGCGCTGGGCGGCTACAAGGTGCAGGGCAGGGGGCCGGAGGCGGCCAATCGTCTGGTGGATGATGCCCGCAACCTGGAGGCGGCCGGAGCCTGCGCCATTGTGCTCGAACTGGTGCCGGCGGCGCTGGCAGCCCGGATCACCCAGGCGCTCACGATCCCGACGATCGGTATTGGCGCCGGACCACAATGCGATGGCCAGGTGCTGGTCCTCCATGACATGCTCGGGCTCAACGAACAGTTCGCTCCCAAGTTTCTCAAACACTATGGTGATCTGGGACAGGCCGTGCGCCAGGCGGTGCGCCAGTATGCGACGGAGGTGCGGGAGGGAAAGTACCCCGCCAAGGAGCACAGTTTTGATTGACGAGCTCATTTCGATTCCCGAGATCCGGTCCTGGAGCCAGACCCAGCGAAGTGGAGGACGGCGGCTCGCACTGGTCCCCACGATGGGCTATCTGCATGAAGGCCACCTGGCCCTGGTGGATGAGGCGCGCCGCCGAGCCGATGCCGTCGTACTCAGCATCTTCGTCAATCCGCTTCAGTTCGGCCCCAAGGAGGATCTGGCCCGGTACCCCCGCGACCTGCCTCGAGACCGGGCCCTGGCCCGCGACCGCGGGGTCGATGCGCTGTTCATTCCCTCGGTCGACACCATGTATCCGGCGGGCTCGGAGATCCGGCTCGTTCCCGGCGCTACCGCCGAACGGTGGGAGGGCGCCGCCCGGCCGGGGCACTTCGCCGGAGTTCTCACTGTGGTGGCCAAGCTCTTCCACTTGATCCAACCCGATTGTGCCTGCTTCGGTCAGAAGGACATCCAGCAGCTCACCTTGATCCGGAAGATGGTGCGGGACTTGGATTGGCCGGTCGAAATCGTGGAGGTTCCTACGGTGCGGGAAGCCGATGGGCTGGCTCTCAGCAGCCGCAATGCTTACCTGAGTCAGGAGGACCGATCGCGCGCCGTGGTCCTGAGCCGCGCACTGCTGGCGGCTCATCGTGCCTTCTGCGAGGGAGAACGGCAGGCTTCCACTCTGGAGCAGCACATGCGCCGGCAGCTGAGCAGCCAGCCCGAGGTGGCGGTGGAGTACATCGCCATCGTAGAGCCGGACAGCCTGGTCCCGGCGCTGGTTGTCGATCGCCGCACCATTGTGGCACTCGCCGCTCGGATCGGCGGCACTCGTCTGATCGACAACATCCATCTGGCCCAGGGCCTTGGCTGATCTGCCCCAATGGGCGGTCGTCACACCGGCACGCTTGGAGCATATTCAACGAGTAGCTCAGCTGACGGCGAGCTGGGCGGAACAGATGGGCGTGTCGAACTCGGAGCGACATCGGTGGCTTCGGGCGGTGTGGCTGCACGACGCACTGCGCGATGCGCCCGTCTTAGAGCTGGATCGCTGGGCCTCTGATGATCCTGGCCCGCCCGAGTTGCGGCACGGCCCGGCCAGCGCCGCACGGGCACAGGCCGAAGGCGAGGACGATCGCGGCGTGCTCGATGCCGTACGCTATCACTCGCTTGGTCTGGCTGAGTGGGACATGGTGGGGCGAATCCTGTATTGCGCCGACTATCTCGATCCCGGACGACCCTTCGATCGCGAACGCCGAGCCGAGCTGGCCGCAGACCTTCCCCTCAATCCCGGAGCGGTGCTACGCGAAGTGGCCCGTGCCCGGCTGCTCCACCTGATCCAATCGGGATGGCCCCTTCTCGAACCCACCCACCGCTTCTGGAACAGTCTCGTCGCCACTGGCGCTGGATCGCGCTAGCTGCGGCCATCCTCCTGCTGGCCGCGGCAATGCTGCTTCGCCCTCGCCCCCAGGCGGAAACGCCGGCGGCGGCGCCGCTTGTGGTTCCGCCCAAAGGCCGGGTAACGGTCGAAGTTCTCAATGGTACACGGCGGCAAGGTGCTGCCCGCGCGGCGACTCGCATGTTGCGGCACCGGGGCCTCGACGTGGTGTTCCTCGGCAACGCGGATTCGCTGGCCGACGCGACGCGAGTCATAGCCCGCCGGGGTGATTCCACTCGCGCGAGTTATGTGGCCGCGGCTTTAGGATCAGGAGTGGTGGTGGTGGAAACCGACACCTTTCGTCGGGTGGATGTGAGCGTCATCCTGGGCGAGGACTTTAGGCCCACAGGCGATCTTCACCCCTGAACTGACGTCAGACCAATTACAACATCCATCACGTTAGTTCCGGTGAGTCCGGAGCGTAGCAATGCCCCGGCCGCATCGAGAGCCGGGTAGGCATTGTGCTCAGCCAGGTCACCGGCGGGATCCCGGCCGGCACGGATGATTGCTTGCCAGGTTTCGCCGTTCACAGCCGCACCAGCTGCATCGGTAGGGCCATCCCGGCCATCAGTGCCTGCCGCCAACAGAGCCACGCCGGCGGGCGCCCGGTCGAGCACTCGCGCGGCGGAGAGCGCCAACTCCTGACAGCGCCCTCCTGACCCCGGGTTCTCTCCTAGAGTCACCGTAGTCTCCCCGCCCCAGATGATGCAGCTGGGCTCCGCCAAGCCGTGGCCGCTGGAGCGAGTACGGATCAGCATCCGGGCCAGCTCCATACCCACGATCGCAGCTTCGCCCGCAATCGGGGCCTCCATCACGGTAGGGTGCAGTCTCAATTCACCCGCGCGCCGAGCCGCGGCTTCGAGCGCCAGTCGATTGCTGGCAATCAGCTCGCTCGTGACCCGCGCGAACGCGGCATCGCCTGGTTTGGGAGTTTCCGGTAGGCTGCCCGCCTCGGTCGAGATCACGAGGCGCCGCGCAGCGGCTGGAATTCGTCGCCAGAGGTCCTCCTGCTCGAGCTGTTGACGCACCTGGAGCGCGGTCGCCGGATCGGGCACGCAGGGTCCCGACCCGATCGCGCTCAGGTCGTCACCGATCACGTCGCTCACGATGTAGACTCGGATTCGTGCCGGAGCCAACGCTCGGGCGAGCTTGCCCCCACCCCAGCGGGCAAAGCGCTTGCGAATCTGATTCATGGCGCGAATGTCGAGACCGGATCCCAGCAGCAGCCGGTAGAGAGAAGCGAGATCCGCGGGACTGAGTCCCGGCTCCGGCGCCGCAATCAGACTGCTGGTGCCGCCGGAGAGCAGCACCCAGACCTCGGCTTCGTCAGGGATCCGCTCGACGGCCTTTCCCAGCGCATCGGCTGCCCGGCGCGAGCCGGCTCCCGGCTCGGGATGGTCGCCCTGGACATAATCCAGCGCAGCATCGGGGCCCGGTCCCGCCCCGGGGCCCACCACAACTCCGCCGGCAGGCCGCACGCCTTGCTGCTGAAGCACCAGGATAGCTGCCTCGGCCATAGGGACGGCCGCCTTGCCGAGGGCCAGAATCCAGACTGGCTGGTGAGGGGTAGGGCGTGCCAGGAGCCGCTGCCGAAGCGCGGGCCCTGGCGCAACCGCAGCAGTGGCTGCAGCATAGAGGTCTACGAGGAGCGGTTGCGACGGAAATTGGGGAGCGGGCGTCAGGGCCGGTACCTTGTGAAAAAGTTCACAAAGTGTTATTGGTAGTGGCCAGCGGCAGAACCACTCCACAGTGAAGGTAACGCCAGAACTGCTTCTCCATTCCAAGAGGGGTCTCCAGATGTCCGGCCGCAACTTCCTCTTCGTTCCCGGGCCCACCAATGTGCCTGACCGGGTTCTCCGGGCCATGCATCGGGCCATGGAAGACCACCGCTCGTCCGATTTTCCCTCCCTGGCAGCGCCGGCCTTCGAAGATCTCAAGAAGATCTTCAAGACCCAGTCGGGGCAGCCGTTCATTTTCCCGGCCAGTGGCACCGGAGCTTGGGAGGCTGCCCTCTCCAATACCCTCTCGCCCGGCGACAAGGTGGTGGCGGCGCGCTTCGGCATGTTCAGCCATCTCTGGATCGACATGGCCCAGCGCCTCGGCTTGGACGTTCAGGTGCTGGAGGCCGAATGGGGCGAGGGGGCACCTGTCGAGCGGTACCAGGAGGCGCTGGCGGGTGACCAAGGCCATCGCATCAAGGCGGTGCTGTTCACTCATAACGAGACCGCGACCGGAGTCACCAGCGATGTGGCCGCGATGCGCCGGGCGCTCAACGATACCAGGCATCCCGCGCTCCTCATGGTCGATGGCGTGAGCTCCATTGCCAGCATCGATTTCCGGATGGACGAGTGGGGAGTGGACCTGGCCGTCACCGGATCGCAGAAGGGATTGATGCTCCCCGCGGGCCTCGGCATCGTGTGCGCCAGCCAGAAAGCCTTGAGTCTTTACGACCAGGCCAGACTGCCCCGCGTCTTCTTCGACTTCGGCGACATGCGGAAGGCCAACGCCACCGGATACTTCCCCTATACTCCGTCGCTTCCGATGCTCTACGGCCTGCGGGAGTCGATCGCGATGCTGCTCGAGGAGGGCCTCGATAACGTGTTCGCCCGCCATCACCGGCTGGCCGAAGGCACCCGGCGAGCGGTGAAGGCGTGGGGACTCCAGCTCTGCGCCAGGGCGCCAAAATGGAATTCGGATACGGTCACCGCGATCATGGTCCCGGCGGGCTTCAATGGCGCGGAAGTCATCGATATTGCATATCGCCGCTACAATCTCGCGCTGGGTGCCGGGCTGGCGCGCATGGCCGGCAAGCTCTTCCGGATTGGGCATCTGGGAGACCTCAACGAGCTGATGTTGCTCGGGGCCATTGCCGGAGCCGAGATGGCAATGCGTGACGTTGGCATCGAGATCGAGCTCGGCAGTGGCGTAGCGGCGGCGCAGGAGTACTGGCGCGGAACGGCCAAGCCACTCGAGCAGCGCGAGCTGCCGCCGAGAGCGCCCGAAGCGCAGCCTGCAACGCCGGTGGCTAAGAAAGCCACTGCCGGCGCCACCCGATGAGTCATACTCGCTTTGAGCCGGCCCGGCCCCGGCTCCAGCGAAGTGAGCTCGCGGTCCCCGGCTCCCAGCCGGGGATGTTCCGCAAGGCGCTGGAGGGCGAGGCCGACTACATCTTCCTCGACCTGGAAGACGCCGTAGCTCCGGCGGACAAGGAGCAGGCCCGGCTCAATGTCATCGCGGCGCTGTTGGAACACGACTGGCGCGAGCGGGGCAAGACCATCTGCGTCCGCATCAATGGCATCGATACCCACTACATGTACCGGGACGTGGTGGATGTGGTGGAGCAGGCGGGGCATCGGCTGGACACCATCCTGATTCCCAAGGTGGGGGTCCCCGCAGATGTATATCTGGTGGATGCGCTCCTCACCCAAATCGAAGAGGCCAGAGGTATACCTCATCGGATCGGCATCGACGTGCTGATCGAGACCGCCCTGGGCATGGCGAATGTCGAGGCCATCGCCCAGTCCAGCAGGCGGCTCGAGGCCATGCATTTCGGCGTTGCCGACTACGCGGCGAGCTGTCGAGCTCGAACTGTGAACATCGGTGGGCTCAATCCGGATTATCCGGGAGACCAGTGGCACGCTGCCCTCTCCCGGATGGTCGTGGCCTGCCGGGCCTACGGGCTTCGGGCAATCGACGGACCTTTCGGTGACTTCAAGGATGCCGAGGGCTACACCGCTGCGGCCCGTCGGGGCGCCGCTCTGGGTATCGAGGGTAAGTGGGCCATTCATCCCAGTCAGATTGGGTTGGCCAACGAAGTCTTCACCCCGCCACCAAAGGAAGTGGATCGTGCCCGGCGCATTCTCGATGCGCTGGACCAGGCCGCTCGCGAGGGGCGGGGTGCCGCTCAGCTGGATGGCCGCATGATCGACGCAGCTTCCGCCCGGATGGCACGGGTGGTGGTGGAGATGAATGAGGCCATAGGGGGTAAGTCGCGAGTCGCGGGTCGCGAGTCGCGAGTGGGAGTGTCATAGCTTTCCGGTTCCTTCACCGTGACTCGTGACTTGGGACTCGCGACTGTCACAGACTCTCATCTCCGCTTTCCGGAACGACCATGGACATCCACGAATACCAGGCCAAAGAGCTCCTCGCCGGCTTCGGCGTAGCGATCCCGCGCGGAGGAGTGGCGTACAGTCCCGAACAGGCGGTTTACCGCGCCTCGGAGATCGGCGGCGCCCGCTGGGCAGTCAAGGCACAGATCCATTCCGGCGCTCGCGGCAAGGCGGGTGGTATCAAGCTCTGCTCCAGCGAGGACGAGGTCCGCCAAGCCGCCAAAGGGCTGCTGGGCAAGCGCCTGGTGACGCACCAGACCGGCCCGGAAGGACGAGTGGTTCATCGCTTGTACGTTGAGGCCGCGGTGCCGATCGATCGCGAGCTGTACCTGGGTCTGGTCTTGGACCGCAAACACGAGCGGATCATGATCGTGGCCCACCCCGAGGGGGGCATGGAGATCGAGGAGATCGCCCAGCGGGCTCCCGATTCCATTCTGCGTGAGGTCGTGGAGCCCGCGATCGGCATGAGCGCATTCCAGGCCCGGGAGATCGCCTTCGGTCTCGGTTTGCCCCCGGCCCAGGTGAGCCGGGCAGTGACCACGCTGCTGGGCGCCTATCGCGCCTTCCGCGACCTCGATGCCACCATGGTCGAGATCAACCCGCTGGTCGTTACCAAGGATGGGCAGGTGCTCGCGCTGGACTGCAAGATGACCTTCGATGACAACGCCATGTTCCGGCGGCCCAATGTGAGCGAGCTGCGCGACTACGCCGAGGAGGATCCTCGGGAGGCCCAGGCCGCGGAGTACGGACTGAACTATGTCGCCCTCGAGGGCGATATCGGCTGCATCATCAACGGTGCCGGTCTGGCCATGGCGACGATGGATATGATCAAGCATGCCGGCGGCCATCCGGCCAACTTCCTCGATGTCGGAGGCGGCGCGTCACCCGACAGGGTGGCCGCGGCTTTTCGGCTGGTGCTTTCGGACGACAAGATCGGCGCCATCTTGGTCAATATCTTTGCCGGTATTAACCGCTGTGACTGGGTGGCTCAGGGTGTGGTGCAGGCGGCCAAGGAAACTCAGCTCGCTATCCCGCTGGTAGTGCGGCTGGCGGGCACCAACGTGGACGAAGGCCGGCGGATTCTGAAGGAGAGCGGGCTGCCGATCATCACGGCGGACAGCCTCTCCGAGGCAGCCGAGCGGGTGGTCACGGCCCTGAATGCGTCGCGCGCCAGTCAATCACCGGTCCGGAGCCGTGCCGGCGGCCGGACCGCCACAGGGAACGGCCATTCATGAGCATTCTCATCGATGAAAAGAGCCGGGTAGTCGTCCAGGGGTTCACCGGGGACAAGGCGACCTTTCATGCTAAGGAAATGATCGCCTACGGAACCAACATCGTGGGCGGCGTCACCCCGGGCAAAGGCGGAAACCGGCATCTGGACCGGCCGGTGTTCAACACCGTCAAAGAGGCGGTTCAGGCCACTGGCGCCACCGCCAGCATCATCTTCGTCCCGGCCGCGTTCTGTGCCGACTCCATCATGGAAGCGGCCAACGCCGGGATCCGGCTCATCTGCACCATCACCGACGGAATTCCGGCGCAGGATATGATGATGGTGAAGCGCTACCTGTTCCGCTTCCCCAAGGAGCGGCGCACCACCCTGATCGGCCCCAACTGCGCCGGCATCATCAGTGCCGGGAAGGCGATGCTCGGCATCATGCCGGGCCACATCTACTCTCGGGGCACGGTGGGCCTGGTGACCCGCTCCGGCACCCTGGGCTATGAGGCAGCGTCCCAGATGAACGCGCTCGGGATCGGGCAGACCACCAGCGTCGGCATCGGGGGCGATCCGATCAACGGCAGCTCGTTCGTGGACATGCTGAAGCTGTTCGAGGAGGATCCCGAGACCGAAGCGGTCATGATGATCGGCGAGATCGGCGGACCCCAGGAGTCCGAGGCGGCGCTCTTCGTGAAGGAGAACATGAGCAAGCCGGTCATCGGGTATGTAGCGGGCCTGACGGCGCCCAAGGGACGGCGCATGGGACACGCCGGCGCAATCATCTCTGCCTTCGGCGACACCGCGGCCGAGAAGGCCGAGATCATGCGCTCCGCCGGCCTGACCGTGGCTCCGAGTCCGTCCGAGCTGGGCTCTACCGTGGCCGCCGCGCTGTCCAAGCGATCCTCGCGCAAGACCGTCAGCGTGAAGTGAGCAATCGGCCGACCGTTGTGGTCACCCGGCGGCTCCCGTCCGAGGTGGAGGAGGAGCTGACCCGTGACTTCGATGCCCGCCTCAACCGGGACGACCGGCCACTTGGAGCCGCGGGTCTGCAGGACGCGCTGCGGACCGCCGACGCCCTGCTGTGCACCGTCACCGACCGGCTCACAGCCGAGGTGCTGAGCGCCGAGCCGCTCCGGGCCCGGATGCTGGCCAACTTCGGGGTCGGTTTCAACCATATCGATACCGATGCGGCTAAGGCACGGGGGCTCTCGGTCTCCAACACTCCGGACGTGCTGACCGAAGCGACGGCCGATATTGCGATCACCCTGTTGCTGATGGTGAGCCGCCGGACCGGCGAAGGCGAGCGCCACGTCCGCTGCGGAGCGTGGACCGGCTGGCGACCGACTCACATGCTCGGCACCCAGGTAAGCGGGAAGACGCTCGGCCTGGTGGGGATGGGCCGAATTGCCCGCGCCGTGGCCCGCCGGGCGCACCATGGGTTCGGCATGCGGGTGATCTACCACGATCCCTATCCGCCTTCTCCGGCAGACGCCGCGGCGCTCGGGGCCGAACCGAGGGAAACCCTGGACCAGGTACTCGAGGAAGCCGACTTCGTCTCGCTCCATTGCCCGGCGACGCCGGAGACCCGTCATTTGATGAACCGGGAGCGGCTGGCGCGCATGCGGCGCAGCGCTTTCTTGATCAATACCGCCCGAGGCGACGTGGTGGACGAGGCGGCTCTGGTTGAGGCGCTCTCGGACGGGACCATCGCCGGGGCAGGGCTCGACGTCTATGAGCGTGAGCCCCAGATCGCGCCCGAGCTGCTCACGATGGAGAACGTGGTACTCTTGCCCCACCTCGGAAGCGCAACTCAGGAGACCCGCGTTGCCATGGGGCAGCGCGCGGTCGAGAACCTGCGGCTCTTCTTCAGCGGGGCACCGCTCCGCGACCGCGTCGTGTGACGCACACGCTGCTCGATCCGTTCTCACCGGCTTCACTCCCCGAGTCCGCTGATCCGGCTGCGGCGAGTGCCGCTGCCTATGCCAACGAAGTCGTCGAGCTGCTCTCCGGGCTCCTGCTGGCGCTGGTTCGCGAGCGTCAGCCGGAAGTGGAGTCGGCGCTTCGGGGCGAACGGCCGGCGTCCGAGCTGAGTCCGGAGCTGCTGGCCCGGACACTGCAGGTTCAGGGACTCTGGTTCCAGCTGCTCAGCATCGCGGAACAGAATGCCGCCATGCGACGCCGCCGGCAGATCGAGGCCGAGCGGGGTCAGGATCAGCTGCGGGGGACCTTCGCCCAGGTTCTGGGCAGCGCCGCCGCGTCCAAGATTCCGCCGGGCGAGGTCCGTGAGCTGCTCGAGGTTCTCCGCGTGCGCCCAGTGATCACTGCGCATCCCACCGAGGCGAAGCGGGTGACCGTGCTGGAGAAGCATCGCAAGATCTACCGGCGTCTAGTCGACCTCGAGTCGCCGCGCTGGACCCCGCGCGAGCGGCAGGCACTCATCCTCAGATTGCAGAACGAGATCGAGCTGCTGTGGAATACTGGGGAGCTTCGGCTGGCTAAACCGACCGTGCCGCAGGAGGTCTTCTGGGGTCTCCACTTCTTCAACGAGACCCTGTTCGAGGCGGTGCCCGATCTGCTGGAGAAGCTGGAGCGGGCCCTTGCCCAGGCCTATCCGGGCGAACGGTTTGAGGTTCCCCCCTTCTTCCAGCTCGGTTCCTGGATCGGCGGGGATCGGGACGGAAATCCGTTTGTCACCAACGATGTCACCCGCAGCACGCTGGTCGAAAACCGCCTCACCGCGCTGCGCCGGTATCGCCGAATGCTGGCGGAGCTGGTCCGATCACTGAGTATCACCGAGCGAGCCATGCCGGTCACCGAGGGCTTCCGGGTAGCGCTCGAGCGTGAGCTTGCCGCCAGTGGAGCTGGTGACGAGATCACGTCCCGCAATCCCGGCGAGGTGTTTCGCCAGTATCTCGCCTGTATGATCCGGCGGATCGAGGTAATGACCGCCGCCGCCGAGGGGGGGCGATCGACCGCGATCCCGCCGGATATCTCTCGGCCGACGCGCTGATTGCCGATCTGCGCCTGATCGAGGACACGCTCGGCTCGGCGGGCAGCGCGTCCCTGGCCACGACCCTGGTTCGCCCCGTCCGACGGGAAATCGAATCGTTTCGCTTCAGTACGGTGCGACTGGATGTGCGGGAGAATACGACGAAGCTCAATGCCGCACTCGAGGATCTGTGGAAGGCTGGGAGGGGGAGGGGCGGAGGGGCGGAGAGTGACGAGAGTGGAGATCCGCCGGAGCAGGGGTCCGAGGCTTGGCGGAAGTGGTTGGCGGGGGAACTTGCGCGGCCGCTGACACCCAACGCCGAGCCGCCGTCGCTACCGGCGGAATCCTCCGAGACGCTGGGGATGTTCCGGCTGGTGCGGGAGCTGCGCGAAGAGATCGACCGCGAGGCATGCGGCGCCTGTGTGCTCAGCATGACCCGGAGCGTCAGTGATGTGCTCGGGGCCTATCTCCTGGCCAAGCACGCCGGTCTCTTTGCCGACACTACCGCGGTCGAGAGCTGTACTCTTCCCATCGTGCCCCTGTTCGAGACCATCGAGGACCTGCAGCGCGCGCCCGGCATCATGCGTGAGCTCCTCACCATCCCGCTGGTCCGCCGCAGCGTACGGGCCCAGGGCGGAGTGCAGGAAGTGATGATTGGGTACTCCGACTCCAATAAGGACGGCGGATTCCTGACTTCGAACTGGGAGCTGAGCAAGGCGCAGATCAAGCTCACCCGCATCGGCAAAGAGGCCGGCATCCCCATCGCGTTCTTCCACGGGCGGGGCGGCTCGGTCAGCCGCGGTGGCGCTCCAACCGGCCGGGCGATCGCCGCCCAGCCGGCCGGCTCGATCCAGGGACGGATGCGTATTACTGAACAGGGCGAGGTGGTGTCGTTCAAGTACGCCAACCGGGGCACCGCGCAGTATCAGATCGAGCTGCTCGCTGCCAGCGTGGTCGAGCACTCGCTGAAATCAGAGCGGGAAAAAGCGTTGGTGCCGACGGCTGAATTCGATGAGGCGATGGAGGCTCTGTCGGGAGCAGCCCAGGCATGCTATCGCCAGCTGATCGATCACCCCGATCTGCTGCCGTACTATCAGGCCGCGAGCCCGCTGGAGGAGCTGTCGATGCTCAATCTCGGCTCCCGCCCGGCTCGCCGCTTCGGCGCCCGCTCTCTCACCGACCTGCGGGCGATCCCCTGGGTCTTCGCCTGGTCTCAGAACCGCCACTTCGTCCCTGGCTGGTATGGCGTGGGAAGCGGCATCCTCACCTTCCTGCAGGTGCGGGGACAGCGCGGTGCGGCGCTGCTCGACCGGATGTTCAACGAGTCGCGGTTGTTCCGCCTGATCGTGGACGAAGTGGAGAAGAC
>CBFGTM010000007.1:0-89310 GCA_965652025.1 uncultured Gemmatimonadales bacterium | reverse complement strand
GCAGTCGCGGCGACGGGTTGCGGCAGCGTCACGGCGTGGGTAACCGAGCGGAGGTCGCCGAAGCGCACCCGCACCGTCACGGTCCGTCCGGCTTTGCCCTTTGCCCGCAGGCGCGAGCCGACCCGGTCGGCCAGGTGGCGGAGCGCCCGGCGGATGATCGGGTCCTCGACCGGCCTTCGGCCGAGCGCCGATTGCGCTCCGGCCGAGTGGGCGTGGACATGGGTCCGGATGGCGCGAGGGTCGCGGTTCCAGGCGAGGGCGGCCAGCCTCTCGCCCGCGGCGTGGCCGAGAAGCCGGGTAATCGCGGCTGGGGCGCTCTTTGCCAGGTCGCCGATCGTAGCGATGCCGCTTTCGGCGAGTCGTGCCCTGGTCGCCGGGCCGACGCCCCACATCATCTCCACCGGCAAATCATGCAGGAAGGCGAGCTCGCCCCCCGGGTCGACGACAACCAGCCCGTCGGGCTTGGCGACCTGCGAGGCGATCTTGGCGAGGTGTTTTGTGCTGGCGACGCCGACGGAGATGGGAAGGGCCAGTTCGTCGCGCACCCGTCGGCGGATCGCCGCCGCGATAACGGCGGGCGTACCGAAGAGGTGCGGGCAGCCTGCGACGACGGCGAAAACCTCGTCGATCGAGATCCGCTCGACCAGCGGCGTGAAGTCGCCCAGTACCCTGATCGCGGCGTCGCCGAGCCGTTGGTACTCCTTGAAGTGCCCGCCGACGAAGACCAGGTCGGGGCAAAGCGCTCGCGCCCGCCGACCCGGCATGCCGCCGCGGACGCCGAAGGCCTTCGCTTCATAAGACGCCGCGAGCACCACGCCACCCCCTACCGCGATCGGCTTCCCCTTGAGGGATGGATCGAGCATCTGTTCGACCGTGGCGTAGAACGCGTCCAGGTCCGCATGAAGGATTGTGGCAGTGTCCATGGCGAGCCGTGTCCGCGGCGGACGTGTGGTGGGGGCGGGTGATGATGAGTCTACAAAGAGAACATAAGAGGAACGTGACTGGCGGCTGTCAAGCGTCGGGCACCACAATGACCGAGCACCCGGCTCACCGGTCTGACCATGGCCGCTGGAGTGACGGCGACCCGGCTCCAATCCTTGCCGTGACCAGTGAAACCCGCAAGCGGAGGGAGGTGGCTATGGCGACATCGGAAGTTGCAGTGGCGTGAGAGACAGACTGAGAAACTGACTAGCGGGGCCCGTAAGGCAAAGAGTCGGCAAGGCGTAAATGCCTGCCGACTCCTTCATTGCCCCTCCTGGGCTCGAGCCGAAGGCCACCTGACACTGCAGTCTGATTGAGCGCACCATGTTCGGCCAGGTTTCGGCGAGTTGGCACACAAACGGCACACAGAAACCACAGTGCGGACGTTCTGCTCGGATCCGAGAAGACGCCCAGTGCGGCGCGCCTTCAAGCTGTGCCGAAGGTCTGGTTCCAAGTCGCGCGCACGGCGCGTAGGAGTGACGGATATACCACCAGCTTGCGGAACGGGTCAATCAGGGCCATGTAGACCGGCGTGAAGCGGCCGACCCTGCGCACGTAAATGCCGAAATAGAAGCGGTAGCCATGTGCCGTTTCGACGAGGGCGCTTAGCGCCGCGGCGTGGGCGGTACGGTTGATCAATTCGAGGAGCTGCTCGTTTTCGAAGCGGTAGACGACGCGGAAACGTCCCTCGCGCGTGCCCGCCGGCGTAAGGGACTTCGAGAGATCGGCGGGTGTCAGGCGTGTAGCGAAGCTTTCCCATGCGGTTGCGGCGCGCTCCCGATCCCAACCCAGGAGCCAACCGACGAAGAAGCGGATGTTTAGGAGCGCGCGCACGACCGACGAGAGTGTGTACGGACGCCCGCCTGCCGTGCGCACAAACTCATTTAGGGTGATGCCGGAGCGCATCCGCGGCAGATCGACGGTCCACACGTCATGGAGCGGCACGCCGGCAAGAAGGTCGTGAACCCGCAGTGGCAGCCGTTCGAACTCTTGCGTCGAGATCTGTGGCATCGGGGTCTCCTTCGCCGTCTGGCCCATATTGGCGCGCATCGGCCCGAAGCGCATGCCGGTACAGTTCCTTCACGTCGCTCGTTCGAGAAACGGATTCTCGGCCGGGTTGTAGCCAGCGAAGAGGAGCAGATCACGCCGCCTGAGAGATTGAAAGCGCGACAACGCTGAGAACGCCGAGTCGCGAAGAAGCCGCATCGCAGGTGACGTCCACTGAGCGACCTGCCCAAGCCGCCATGCCGCTGATTGGGTGCGTTCGACGAATTCGCGACGGATAAACTCGTACTGCGCGCCAACATCGGTCAGGAAGCCTTGCTGTTCCATGGAGCGCGCAAGCAGCGCTGCCAGGACGACCGCATCTACCATCGCGGCATTCGCGCCTTGGCCGTAGTTGGGCGTCATCGCATGCGCGGCGTCGCCGATCAAAAACGTTCGCTCGCAGTACCATCGCGCGACCTGGACTTGCTCGGGTTCATCGTAGTTGACCTGGGCCCAGTCTTTCACGTGATGCAGCACATCGCTGACCCGGCGGCCGAACGGTCGCCAACTCTTGATCCAGGCGACCAGGGATTCTCTCCGGACCTCATGCCACCTGCCGCGTGGGGCCGAGCAGTAGAAATAGGTTCGGCCCTGCGTAAGCGGCGCGATCCCGAATCGTCGACCGTCAACGCCCCAGATTTCGCGCACTTCGGCTACATCGCTCTCGCATTCACTCACGCCGCGCAAGTACGCGTCGCCAGCTGTCCGGGTCGTCGCGGTAATGGGAAGCGACTTGCGTACTATTGAATGAGCGCCGTCTGCGCCAAGCGCGATACCGCACTCGAGCGGTTCGCCCGAATCGAAGCTGAGCCGGACATGATCTGGCAACTCTTCGACTGCGGTGCAATGACGACCCAAATGAATGGTCGCGATCTTCTCGGCCGCAGCGAGCAAGAAGGTGTGGAGTTGATGCCGCAACACGACGGCCAAATAGTTGTGCGGGATCGGCAGCGCGCTGTAGTCGGTCACGAGCATGTGACCATCGCCGAGCTGCAGCGTGAGTGTGCTGCATGGCATCATCATGGGCTTGAATGAATCGAGCAAGCCAAGTCGATCCAGCACACGCAACCCGTTGCTGTGAACAACGATGCCGCCGCCGACGCGAGCAATGACGTCGGCCCGTTCGAATACGGTTGCCCTGAGGCCACGCTGAGCAGCCGCGATGGCCGCCGTTAATCCCGCGGGCCCAGCGCCGATGATGGCTAACGTTGGTGCCTCTCCCCACCCAGATTCTGGTATCGACTCGGCCATAGGGGCGCAAAATACTCCGCGAGCAAATTGGGAGTACGTCTCCGAGGCAGCCTCATGTCGCGGAGAAGCTCGTCTAGATAATGCGCGACGTAGGGTCCGATGAAATACCCTTGGTTTCGAGCCGGGAAGACCTCGTCGGTCCACTTAAGCACCCGCGCTATCTCTCGTTCCATGTCAGCGGCACCGGGCAGCCTGAGCGCTTCTCGAAAGCACTCGGACAGCCAGTGCGCGGCCACCTCCGATGTCAGTTGACAAGCCGCCGAGGAGGCATAGCCGATGAATCCAAGGCGGGGCTCTCCCGGAGGCAGGATGTGTCGATACAGCCAGAGCTTATCGTTTCGTTCGATCTCGCTCAATAGGTCGGCGTCGAGAAACGACAAACGCTGACGCCATCCGGTCGCCAGAACGACGGTGTCTGCCTCGACTCGTTCCCCCGTATCCAGCTCGATCGCGTCCGGACGCACGAAGCTTGCGATGCGGGCCCGCCGGAGAGCCAGGTTGCCCCGGTTCACGGCGGCGTAGAAATCACCGCCGATGCCGATGGTCTCAAGGCCGGCCGGGAGTTCCGCGTCCGGAACCAGCAGGGCCGGGATCTTGAGAAATCCTCGTATGACTCGGCTCCATGTCCGCCACCAGAGGCGGACCAAGCCCCGCGCCGGCCCATGGAGGAACGCTTCAAAGCGACCCAGTCGGTGGTAGCGCAGGAACAGCTCGAAGAAGCGGGTGAAGATCACCCAATCGATGCGGATTCGACCGAAGAAATACCGCGGTGCCATCCAGTGCGGCGACCTGAATACCAGTGTGCACCATCGCGCATGCTGAGAAGCCCACGCCGCGCAGTCCAAGGCGGATTTGCCGGCACCCACGACAACCACACGCTTCCCCTTGATCAGCCCAGGATCGATCAGCTGACTGGAGTGGACTATCTTCCCCTGGAAAAGCTCCTGGCCATCAAACCGCGGCACCTGTGGCTCGGAAAAGACCCCGTTGCACACCACGACGAAGTCGAACTCCAGTGTCTCAGTGATCTCACCCCCACCCCGTGACCGAACTCGGACTCCAAACTTCTTCGTGGCGAGCCGGGTGACTGATACGACCTTGCTGGACAGGCGGATGACGGGCCATAGTCCCGCACAGTCGGTGTAGGCACTCAGATACGCACGAATCTGCTCCGCGCTGGGGAAATCGTCGGCAGTCTGCGGGTAGGGGAAATCCGAGTACGCGTAACTCTCGCGCGAGTTGTTCGCGCGCAACCCCGGATAGGTTCGTGAGGAAGCCCAGACGCCCCCGATCTCCGCCTGCTCCTCGAACACTACGACGTCGAAGCCATCTTCCTTGAGAACCTTTGCCGCCACGAGCCCGGCGATGCCAGCGCCGATGACACATACCCGGTTCCCGATGGGGTTCATGAACGTCGCTCCTATCAGAGCTGCGCCTTATCGGTGTCTTGCTATCGCAGCCTGCTCACGAACTCGGTGTACAGCAAAATACGCCACCGCACCCTGCGTGATCCGCAGCCCGCGGCGTTCGGACGACCCAGGGGCTTTGGCTCAAACAGGGTACGACCTTAGCAAGTTGCCGAAGCCGGTGGGCAGTCTGTGGCATGCCCTCGAGGGAACGACGTCACGACGCTTATCGGATCATATCAGCAACCGGATGAGCAGGACTTATAACCACCGGTGGCGTACCAGACTCCGAAGCGCCGAGGCCTTCCAAGTCCGAGTACCTAGTGGCTTACTCACAACTCACAAAGTGCTGCAACTAGGAGAACCCGGAGCACGACCGAAGTTGTTGCGCGGTTTCATTCCCCCCCTAGACTCGAGTCGAGGCCACCTTTTGGGGTGAACCAGGACTCTCCTGATCCAGAGGGGCGATCATAACCGCAGATTGTTGAGCAACTTGCACCTTCACCGCGAGATTGGGTGACCCCTTTCTCGACGCTGGTTTCCCTTGGCTACAGATTGCTCCACTTCCGGCTTAGACTTGCTAAGCCCTGAGCGATTCATGGGTTGTTGGGGAGTAGGTTAGATACCGAAAATGAAGCTCTACTCTGAAGAAAGGTGGCGCGATGCCAGAAATGAACAAGGTTAAAGGTCCCGCTTCATATTTTCCTTCCATCGAAAAGACCTATGGCAAGCCCATCAGCCATTGGCTTCAGGTGCTGAATGCGATGAAAGGGAAGAAGCATATGGAGATGGTTGCCACGCTGAAGTCAGAACACAAGATGGGCCACGGGCACGCCAACGCTCTGGTGGCCTATCATCGTGCGCAGGGTGAAGACTGAGCTGCCGCTCGCCCCGCTTGCACCGGCTCACCGTGGGATTGCAGGTGAGATAGCCCAAGTTTCAGAGCCCTCCTGGGCTCGAGCCGAAGGGGCGGCGGTTCACGTTCGGATAAGCCCGAGGGCGAGCGACACTTCCTGGCAATCTGCGATCATCCACGCCACATTCTAGTCATCCCCGCCAGGCCGTGTTGTGACCGCAGTCGACTCGCTCCTCACCGATGCCCTGCGCGACCGCTATGTGATCGAGCGGGAGCTCGGGCGGGGCGGCATGGCCACGGTCTACCTCGCCCAAGATGTCCGCCACGACCGGCCGGTCGCACTGAAGGTCCTGCACCCCGAGCTGGCCGCCAGCCTGGGGACTGAACGCTTCCTGCGCGAGATCCGTACGACCGCCCGGCTCGACCACCCGCACATCCTGCCGGTTTTTGACTCCGGGGAAGCGGCAGGGCTCCTGTGGTATACCATGCCGTACGTGGAAGGGGAGAACCTGCGTGAGCGCCTGAAGCGCGAGGGCCAACTTCCAGTGCAGCAGGCGGTGCAGCTCGCCCGGGAGGTCACCGACGCCCTCGACTGCGCGCACGCGCACGGCGTGGTGCACCGCGACATCAAGCCGGAGAACATCCTGCTCTCCCGTGGTCACGCGCGCGTGGCCGACTTCGGCGTGGCTCGGGCGCTTGAGGCAGCCGGAGCAGGCTCGCTCACCGAGACCGGCATGGCCGTGGGCACACCCGCCTACATGGCCCCCGAGCAAGCTACTGGCGGTCAGGTAGATCCTCGCAGTGACATCTACGCGCTGGGCTGTGTGCTCTACGAGATGCTCGCCGGGGAGCCCCCGTTCACCGGTCCAAGCCACCAGGCGATCCTGGCCAAGCGGCTGAGCGAGCCGGTGCCGCACCTGGGAGTTATTCGTGAGGTGCCGCACTCGATCGAGCGCGCGGTGACCCGGTCGCTCGCTCGGACACCGGCCGATCGATTCCCAACGGCCAGCGAGTTCGCTGCCGCACTAGCCCCCAATCTTTTGGATCCATCGCCGCCGACTATTCCCGTGCGCGCTCTGGCCCAGAAGAGGGGGCTGCGGACGGCCGCAGTGGCCGGTCTGCCGCTGCTCGCGCTCCTCGCCTGGTATGTCTTCCTTGAGCACGCAGGGGGTGGGGACGAGGCGCCTCCAGCCTCGGCCGCCGTCCTCCCGTTCGTAGACATGAGCCCGCAGAAGGATCAGGAATACTTCAGCGACGGTTTGACCGAGGAACTGATCACCTCCTTGAGCCAGATCAAGGGACTCCGTGTGGCCGCCCCGACATCGTCGTTTCAGTTCAAAGGGCGGAATACCGATGTCCGCGAAGTGGGTCGCAAGCTCGGTGTCGGGGCGGTTCTGGAGGGAGGAGTCCGGAGGAGCGAAAATCGTCTCCGGGTGACTGCTCAGTTGAGCAGCGCGAAGGACGGGTACCAGCTGTGGTCGGATTCGTATGATCGCGACCTGGCCGATGTGTTCGCCGTGCAGGAGGAGATCGCGCGAGCTATCGTTGCGGCGCTTCAAGTGCGTCTCGCCCCCGGACCCGACTCGGCGCTGGCTGCCCGTCCCACGGAGGACCTCCAGGCCTATGACCTTTACCTCCAAGGCCGATTTGCGTGGAACCAGCGAACCCAGGCCGCCCTCCCGGAGGCGGTGCGTTACTTCGAGCAGGCGGTCGCCCGTGACACGACATTCGCGAGAGCGTACGCCGGCCTCGCCGACGCGTATATCCTCCTCCCGCCCTTTGCCGGCGTCTCGCCCGCCGTAGCGTGGCCCAGAGCCAAGGCCGCCGCGGCCAAAGCGCTCGCGCTCGACAGCATGTCCGCCGAGGCGTACACCTCGGTCGCGTATGGAACCATGGCCTACGAGTGGGACTGGCCGGCCGCGGAAGAGAGCTTCCGCCGAGCCATCGCAGCGAACCCAAACTACCCCACCGGCCACCATTGGTATGGCGACTTCCTCGCCGGCCGTGGGCGGCTCGAGGAAAGCATGCGCGAGATGCGCCGCGCACATACGCTGGATCCCTTGTCCCGTCAAATCGGAACCGAGCTCGCGTGGGTGTATTACCTCATGCACCGCTCTCAGGAGGCTACTGAAGAGATTCGCCGAACGCTCGCACTGGACCAGAATTACTCCCAGGCGCACTTCGTGCTTGGGCAAGTTCAGAGCCAGCAAGGCCGTTACGGCGAGGCGATCGCATCGCTGCGGCGCGCGGTGGATCTCGGCGGGTTCCATGGGCTTGTGCCGGCAGCGCTTGCGTATGCCTATGCGGCGTCCGGGGACCACATGGCGGCGGGGAGGATCTTGAAGGAACTCCGGCGACGGTCTGCACGTGAGTATGTGTCACCGTTCGGCTTCGCGGTCGTGTACGCCGGACTGGGCGATACCACGCGAGTCCTAGAGTGGCTGGAGAGGGGGATCGACCAGCGTGACATCATCTTGGCCGAGAGCTTTTTCGATCCTGCGCTCGATCCATTCCGTCGGGATCCGCGATTCGCCCGGCTAGTCGACCGGATGGGGTTGCGATAGCAAGCCTCCCTCGTTGACAACCACTCGATGGGTTTGTCTTCTATCAAGCAAGAGCCGTCGCCAGACCGAAGCTGATTCGCGTGACAAGGCCCCTTGGCGAGAGCGCTGACACTACGGCATCGGATGGTGACACCAAGAGCACTGGATCAGAGTCCCCCCGTAGGAAGGACGCTTCGTCTGTTCGTTTCGGTAGTGCGTGGCGCGGTGGAAACTATCCAGCGGCTCGGTTCCAATGTCGAGCAGAAACTCCGTGAACTGCTCCGGAGGCTAAAGCTGGCAAACAAAGCGCAGTGGCCGCGCATGCAGACACGGCGCTTCGAGTTGCCCCTCCTGGGTTCGAGCCGACGGCCGAGCGCAAAGAAAAAGCCCACCGTTCTCGCTAGCTTCCCGCTCCGCGCTTCGCGCTTCGCCAGCGCGGTCTCCCTAAGATAAAGCGCGCTTCAGTATCCCTCAGCAGTATCTCGAGAAAGCGCTGATCGGGTATGGTGAGTCATCGTACCCGTGCGGCCTAACGGATTCGCGGTCGCTTGCTACTTCAGCATGCCGATCAGCTCCTCCAACTGCTCAAATGTCTCATTCATGTCTCCGCTGGTACTGCCGGACGCGATCGCAGCATCGAGCGCTTCCTTCGACGGGTAAAGCTCGGTTAGCACGACCAGCGTCTTGCCACCTTCCTCCTTGAAGGTCACCGTCGTGACCGGCCCATCTTCCCCGCCCTCTTCGTTCGTCCACACGAGCCGCGAAGGCGGCGTCACTTCCGCATACCGGCCGTAGAACGCCATCGGCTCTGAAGCTCCGTGCTTGAACACGAGCTTATACTTGCCCCCGGGACGAACGTCCATGTCGCACGACAGCAGCGTCAAGCCGAGCGACTTCGGTACCCACCACTGCTTGAACAGCTCGGGCTTGGTCCACGCCTCGAACACGATCCGCGCCGGGCCGTTGATCGTGCGCGTCACGACCAGCTCACGCGCAGACTTCCGCTCCGATGTCGTGCGGTTCTTCATGGTAGTGGGCTCACTTGCGGTCCTGGTCTCCATTGCCTTTCTCCTTGTGTTTCAGTTTATCGACCATCTTCTCCAATTCATCGAAGCGCGCTTCCCAGAGTCGCCGGTAGCGCTCGATCCACGCCGTCTCGTCCTCCAGCCGGCGCGGGCCGAGGCGACAAGTCCGCACCCGGCCGACCTTCTGGGTCGTCACGAGACCCGCCTGCTCCAGCACGCCGACGTGCTTCTTCATGCCCGTCAGGGTCATGTGGAACCGCTCGGCGAGAGATGTGATCGAGGCATTTTCGCGTCCGAGCTGCTCCAGCACGCCACGGCGGGTGGAGTCCGAGAGCGCGGCGAACGAGGCATCGAGGCGGCCCGGCGTATACTGAACCATATGGTTCAGTATATAGCAGGCGGATCGATCTCTGCAAGGGGGTGGGAAGCCGGGTTGGCCCGATTCCGAGCAGTTTACCCGGGCGCTGGTGAGGTAGCCATCTTTCTGCACCCCAGGCAGAAGAGGCATCGCAGGCCAGTGGACCGACGTCTTGCCGCTTATGGGCTCAAGCGGGCCTATGAGCTGAGCGGGCTAAAGAAGCCGGATGGAAGCTTGTGGCATGCTTTCCGGCGGATGTGGGCCACTGAGCGAAAAAATTTGTCCGTGAAGACAAAATCGAGAGATCCTTTGGAGCTTAAAGCTTGAAGTAACTCACACATGAACTCAGGACCGCAAATAGGGAAAGCGCCGCGACCGGGAACTCCGATGCGGCGCTTTCAGTTGCCCCTCCTGGGCTCGAACCAGGACTCTCCTGATCCAGAGTCAGGCGTGTTGCCAGTTACACCAAGGGGCAGTTTTGTGTCATGGAGCTGAGGGGGATCGAACCCCTGACCTCTGCAGTGCGATTGCAGCGCTCTCCCAGCTGAGCTACAGCCCCACGAAGGCGCGTAAGTTACCGATCCTCCCCCACCGCCGTCAACCAAACTTGAGGTTCTTAGAGGGCTAATTCCAAGCACATACAGTCTTGGGGTCCCCGCTACGCTCGAGGCCGGGAGCGGCCATGTCCGGCGTGACAGGCCCACTCGAAACCCCTAGGTTACAGGGTCGTTCCCCCAATACTCCAAACTTTTGGCATGGCGACCACACCCGATTCCCCGCCCGTAGAGCACCTTCAGGCCGGCCGCGCCGCTCTCGCCGAAGGGAACTGGGAGGCCGCGCGGCAGAGCTTCGAGGCCGCCAGCCCCCAGCGGGATTCCCCTCAGGCACTGGAAGGATTGGGAATGGCCTGCTGGTGGCTGGAGGAGTACGCCGCCGGCATCGAAGCCCGGGAGTGTGCCTACCGACTCTATCGCACCCGAGACGACATGCTCGGGGCCGCCCGCATGGCCGTCTGGCTCAGCCATGACTACGCCGAATACCGGGGCGAGACCGCCATTGCCAACGGTTGGCTCCGCCGGGCCGAGCGGCTCCTGGAGAATCTCCCCTTGTCGCCCGAACATGCTCTGCTCGCGCAATTCAATGCCCACAACGCTCTTATGGGTCAGCGTGACCCGGTGGCAGCCCGCCGGCTCAGCGCCGAAGCCGCCGAGATCGCCAGAAAGGTCGGACCCGCCGACATAGAGATGCTGGGCATTGCCCTCGAGGGCCTGGCGCTGGTGAACGAGGGCCAGGTGGCCCAGGGCATGAGCCGTCTGGATGAAGCCACCGCGGCCGCGTTAGCCGGCGAGCTGAATGAGCCCGCCATGGTCGGGACCGCGTGCTGCTACCTCATTCGAGCCTGCGAGCAGGTGCACGACTATGACCGCGCGGCCCAGTGGTGCCACCGGGTGCGAGAGTTCAGCCGCCGCTGGAACCTCAACGGGCTCTTCTCCGCTTGCCGGATCCAGTACGCTGGTCTCTTGACCATCCGGGGAGAATGGACCGAGGCCGAACAGGAGATCGAAGCACTTCGCCGCCACGTCGAACAGGTTCAGCCTCGGCTGGTGCCGATCGCCCAGATCCGCCTGGCCGACCTTCGCCGCCGGCAGGGCCGCTGGCGAGAGGCGGAAGAGCTCCTGGCCAAGAGCGGCACCCACCTGCTGGCGGTACTGGGACGGGGGCAGCTGGCTCTCGACCGTGGCGAGCCGAGCGCGGCGGCAGATTTGGCGGAGGAGTACCTGCGCCGGGTACCACAAGCCGACCGCACCGAACGAGTGCCTGGGCTCGACGTCCTGGCTCGGGCACGAATCGGTGAAGGGTCGCTGGAAGAGGCCCGAGTTGCCATCGCCGAGCTGCGCACCATCGCCCAAACTGTAGGCACGGAGCCGCTCCAGGCCATCGTCGCTCACGCGGAGGGCTGCCTCCTCGCTGCTGAAGACAACCATCAGGCCGCCTGGGAACGTTTGGAGACGAGCGCGGCCCTGTTCGAGCGGAACGAGACCCCGTTCGAGGCGGCCCGGTCCCGGTTTCAGCTGGCCGAGAGCCTGAAGAAACTGGGACGCCAGGAGCCCGCTTCCCTGGTACTCGAGGATGCCCACAGCACCCTGGAGAAGCTGGGTGCATCGCGGCCAACCAAAGCTCCGACACCTCCGGATCACCAGCCTCAGAGTCAGAGCATCCCGAGTCTATTCCAGCTCCAGGACGCCCTGGCCGGCCGCTACTCCATCAAGCAGGCGCTGGGAAAGGGCGGGATGGCGACGGTTTACCTCGCTCGCGACCTGCGTCACGACCGCCTCGTGGCTCTCAAGGTCATGAGACCCGATCTCGCCTCCTCGGTCGGTGCCGAGCGGTTCCTCCACGAGATCAGGATCACCGCCCAGTTGCGCCACCCGCGCATCCTCCCGGTGTTCGACTCCGGTGAGGCCGCAGGCCAGTTGTGGTACACCATGCCGTTTGTCGAAGGTGAAACTCTGCGGCAGCGGCTGGTCCGGGAGCGCACCATCCCGATAGACGATGCGGTCCGGATCACCTGCGAAGTGGCCTCGGCCCTGGACTACGCCCACCGGCGAAGCGTCGTGCATCGGGATGTCAAACCCGAGAACATCATGATCGAGGAGCAGCACGCGGTCATAGCGGACTTCGGTGTGGCCCGGGCGCTGGATAAGGCGGCGGGCGATGGCCTCACCGCCACCGGCTTTGCGGTGGGAACCCCCGCTTACATGAGCCCAGAGGAGGCCAGCGGATCTCAGGAGGTCGACGGCCGGGCCGACGTCTATGCGCTGGGATGTGTGCTCTATGAGATGTTGGCCGGCGGGCCCCCATTTACCGGCACACCGAGGGCGGTCGTAGCCCAGCGGCTTCATGCACCTCCCGTCACCATCACTCAGCGTCGGTCAGGCGTACCCCGGCGGGTGAGCCGAGCCCTGATGAAGGCGCTGGCGACAAAGCCGGATGATCGGTTCAAGAGTGCCGGGGAGTTTGCCGATGCGTTGGTTGGGGCCGTTCCCTCAGGAGGTCGCTTGCCCAGCGCCGGCCTCCAGTGGGGTGCCCTCATCGCGGTAGCCTTGGTCCTGGTTGCTGGCACCGCAGTCGCAGCCTGGCGCCGAGGCTGGCTGGCCCCCTCCCAGGAGATCGCCGGATCGCTGTCCGAGCAGCGTCGCGATCCGGAGGCCTACGAGGCTTACCTCCGAGGCCAACAGATCATGCGCCAGGGTGCCTCGGGTCCCGGCGAGCTCAAGCGAGCTATGGCGGAGTTCGCCAACGCGGTGAAACGGGATTCCAACTTTGCGGCGGCCTGGGCTCAACTGGGCTGGGCCGAGGCGGCTTTGTGGAATAATGTGATAGCCGACCCCAAGCTGCTGGAACAGGCCAGGAACCACGGTGAGCGGGCGCTCCGGATCGGGGGCGCAGAGGCAGATGCCCGCCAGGTCTTGGCCTACTACCATCTGATGAAGGGAAACCAGGGAGCGGCACGGGAGGAGACCCGCCGGGGGTTGCAGGCGGACCCTTCGAACGCACGCCTGACCGGCTATACCGCCAGCTTCCTCGAGCTGGAGGGACGTTGGCTCGCAGCCCTGCCCTATCGCCAGCGAGCAGCCATCCTGGATCCTACCTCGGCGGGCTATGCGGCTGGCTTGGCGACCAATCTGCTCTGGCTACGGCGCTATGCCGAAGCTCGCAGCGCGGCGGACCGGTACATCATTCTTGGCCCCACCAATCCCGAAGCCTATCAGCTCCGGGCTATGATTTCTCTGGGTGAGGGAAAACTGGACGAAGCGCGCAAGGCCATCCGCGGCGGCGCATCCCAGATCGCACTCGATGAGCTGCTGCCCTTTGTTGCCACCTATTGGGATCTCTATTGGCTGCTGGATGCGGATCAGCAGGCCAAGGTGCTCCGCATGGGGCCCGAGCAATTTTTCGGCGACACGGTGTGGTGGAACACAGCTTCGGCGGCCATTTATCTCCAGCAGGGTGACTCAGCCACGGCTCAACGCCGAGCTCGCGCCGCTGAGCGGCTGCTGACTGCGCAGGTGAAGGCCAGGCCGGACGACGCCGACACCTACTCGCGCCTGGCCCTGGTCCACGCCTATCTCGGTCGCAAGGACGAGGCGCTTCGCGAGGCAGAGAAAGCCATCTCCCTGCTCCCCATCGCCAAGGACGCCTTGAACGGCGCACTCCTGGTCTACCGGCTGGCCTGCGTTCAGTCGCGCGTAGGTATGGAGGACGAGGCCCTGGTAACCCTCGGCACGATGCTCTCAATCCCGTTCTATGTATCGCCGGCATGGCTCCGGCTGGACCCGAATTTCTGGGCGCTGCGGTCGAACCCCGGGTTCGGACGGCTGACTGCAGCCGAAAGCAACTGATCAGCGCAATGCGGGAGAAACTTCATTCTCCGAGGAGCAGGCTATGATAGTTCGGTATCTTCGCTTCGGTCTGGGATCGGGCCTGGCTTTATCCATGATGTCATCGGTTCTGCAGGCTCAGGAGCATCGCCATCCGCCAGGGGCACCCACTACGGACTCCTCCACTCTCGAGATCCCGCTCTACGACAATCTGGGCTCACTGCACCATACCATCACGACCGAGGTGCAGCTGGCCCAGCAGTATTTCAACCAGGGACTCCGACTTACCTACGCCTTCAACCACGACGAGGCAATCAAGTCGTTCAAGGAGGGGTTGAAGCATGATTCCACCTGCGCCATGTGCTATTGGGGCATCGCCTACGCGCTCGGCCCCAACATCAATCTTCCGATGGACACCTCACTGGTACGGCCTGCGTGGGAGGCTGCGTACAATGCGGTAAGCCACTCGGTGAAGGTGACACCCCAGGAGCGGGCCTATATCGACGCACTGGCCAAGCGCTACTCCGCCGACCCCTCCGCCAACCGAGCCTCGCTGGACACGGCCTGGGCCCGCGCCATTGGACGGGTGAGTCGGATGTTCCCGGATGACGATGATGCGGCGACGCTCTACGCCGAGGCGCTGATGGACCTCCGGCCGTGGAACTACTGGACCAACGGTGGCAACCCCAAGGCACCCTCCACCAGAGAGACGGTGAAGGTGCTGGAGGCCGTCCTCAAACGAAATCCCGACCACCCCGGCGCCTGCCACTTCTACATCCATGCGGTAGAAGCATCGAACGAGGCCAGCAAAGCCGTCCCCTGTGCCAAGCGCTTAGGCCGCTTGATGCCGGGCGCCGGTCATCTGGTCCACATGCCGACGCACATCTACATCAAGCTGGGCCAGTGGGATCTGGCCACCGAGGACAACGAGCACGCCGTGCATGCCGACGAAGAGTTCATCAGCGAGCGGCATCCGACCGGCGTGTATCCCGTGGCGTACTATCCCCACAACTTCCACGTGATGTGGTATGCCCTGAACATGCTGGGCCGCAGCCAAGATGCCCTCGAGGCGGCGAGGAACATCGGCAAGAAGGTGCCGGCCGAGGCGGTGAGGCAGGCCCCCCCGCTCGAGTACTTCTCTCCCACGCTGCTGTACACTCTGGCTCGCTTCTCGAAGTGGGGCGACATCCTGAAGCAGCCGGCTCCTCCCAAGGATCTGCGTTATACCACTGGAATCTGGCACTACGTCCGGGGGCTGGCCCACACCGGGCGGGGCCGGCTGGACTCTGCGGCGCAGGAACGGCAGCGGCTCGAGGCCATTGTCCAAGCCATGCCGGAGGACGCGATGATGAATCTCAACTCGGCCAAGGCGCTCCTCGCTATTGCGCAGGCGCACCTGGCGGGCGAGATGGCAGCCAAGCAAGGACAGACTGACAAGGCCGTGGCTGAGCTCGAGAAGGCCATCAAGGGCGAAGATGATCTGACTTATGACGAACCACCGGCCTGGTATCTGCCGATGCGGCAGCGACTGGGGGCGATTCTGCTGGCGGCGGGAAGGCCGGTTCGGGCCGAGAAGGTCTACCGTGAAGATTTGGTGCGCCGGCCGGAGAACGGCTGGTCGCTACATGGACTGGCAGAGAGCTTGAGAGCGCAAGGGAAAGCCAAAGCCGCTGATGCGGCCGAAAAACGCTTCAAGAAGGCTTGGCAAACGGCGGACGTGAAGGTAGCGGCGAGGTAGTAAGCTTAAGCTTACTGCTCACTCTTTCGAATGATGTAAACCATCGTGGATCCGCCCACGCTGGTGAGAACATCGTGTCTCGTTCCGGGACTGGCGCGATGGTAATCTTCGGGTCCCAGCTCCATGCCCTGGCAGCGGCAATCGCCTGAGATCACACACAACTCCTCCACCCAGTCGTGGCGGTGCCTCGCGACGGAGCCGCCGGGCTCGATCCGCATCAGCGAAATCTCGACCCCTTCTTGGGCGCTCCCGGCCAGCGGCAGCGCCAGAGTGCTCGGCTCCATCGGATTCCAGGCCGCCTTTCCGGAGCGCACCGCCCGGGGGGAGTCGAGGGGCAACGCCTTCTCCGAGCCCGCCACGGCGAGCAACACCGTATCCATCACCACCGACATCTTCCGGCCGGGGAGTTTGCCCGCTGCGGGCACAAAGTCGCCAGCACCCAAGCGCAGACTCTCGCCGTCGAGCTCGCCCCGAATGATCACATACCCCAGGTGACCGGGGCGATACGCCTGCTCCAGGGTGGAGCCGGTCCGCAGTGAGATCAGTTCCGTGCCTCCGCCGGCGGGCGACGAAAACAGCTGCTTGATCTCGAGCTCTCCCTCCTGCCGCCACTGGCCGGATCCGGACAACACGAAGACGAAGCTCTCGCCGGTCACCCGATCCAGCAGCCGTTCCCGGAGATCGTCTGGCGGGGTCAGCGGCTCGGTTCCGAGCGCCAGAAGCGCGGAGGTTTCGCGCAGCTCGCGCAGCTCGCCGGCGCAGTCGTCGCACCCAGCCGCCAAGTGCGCGGCGAGGGCCCCATCGGGATCGGCATCGGGCAGGCCGAGGGCGTAGGCCCCAAGCCGGTCGGCCAGTGCGTCCGGGTGGCTCACTATACCGTTTCCCGCCGTACGGTGTGCTCCAGCTCTTGGCGCAATGATCGTAGCCCGTGACGAATGAGTCGGTGCACCTCTTCCGGGGTCAGGCCGAGCTGGTCGGCAATCTGGGCAACGCTGCGGCCGCTTCGCGAGGCCAGCACGACAACCTCATCTTCGCGCTCGTCCAACCGATCGAGGGCTGCCTGCACCCGCGCGGTCCGCAGCGGCTCCGGGCAACGCAGTAGCCGCCGGGTCAGTGGTACGTCACCGGCCCGGTCCTGGAGGGTCTTGGGATTGGGGATGTCGTTCGCGGATTGCAGGGCCATGGCCCAGGAGCGGCAGCGTTCCAGCAGCCAGGGTGAGACCGCCGGGAGCCGGCTCAGGGAAGCGCGCTTGTCCCAGAGCTCGGCGAAGGTCTCCTCGACCGCGCCTTCAGCCTGCCGGGCATTCTCACAAATGCCAAAAGCGACGGCGTAGAGCGTCGGACCCGTGAGGTCGAACAGCTCAGCCAGAGCGGCCTCGTCTCCCTCGGCGATCCAGCGGGCCAGCTGGCGTTCGGCGGCGGCGCCGTCGGGTGCGGACGCCTGACGTCGAGACGGGGAGTATTCGGTGGGTGAAGACGTGGAGCTCACAGTCGGCCAGCGGTCACAAGGCAACGGGAAAACTAAATGGGTGTTGCTAAATACCGGTGGTAGCCGGGAGTCGTCAAGTCGGCAGCTCGACCGCTACTTGCGAGTGAGACTATAGGTGAGGACCTGCTCCTGGCCATCCTCACCCGGCCCGGAAACCAGGATGGTCAGGTGGTTCTTGGCCACCCGCTGGTAGCTGATCCGGGTGGGGAAATCATGGGCCAGGTTTTCGAACACGGCGCGGCGGTTCTGGGCATCGTATTCCGCCAGCGGAAAGGACACGGAAGACTTGCCTTCCGGAAACGGAGTGAGCATCAGCGTATCACCCCGCTGCTCGAATCGCTCGAATTCGAAACCGGAAGGCTTTCCTTCTTCGGTGTATTTGCTGGCGCTGAGGATCTGTCCGCCTTCCGCTCCAGTATAGTGAGCCTCGAAGTCCCGCCCTCCAATGCGGCCCTGCCAGATGCCCTGAAGCCAGAAGAGGTCGGAGATGGTAGGTGAGTAAGCAGGTAAGCGGGTAGGCGGGGCGTTCGAGGAAGAGGTAATAAGCACGACAGCCGTCAGGAGCGCGGTGCGCATCTCGTTTTTCCCCCAGATGTCAGGCAGCTTACCCGCTTACCGTCCTACCCGCTTACCCGCTTACTGATATTGGATATACATCGGCTTGGGATACAACTCCAGCACCTGCTCTGGGGTCATCATCGGCTTGTCGTTCTTGTAGAAGAGTTTGAATCCGGTGTACTGGACCGGATGCCGCACCACGAACCAGCGGTAAGCCCCCATCTTGCTTCCCGGCGGCCCCCAGCCATCCATGTCGATCACCACCTGGACCCGCGGATCCAGCCGGATCTGGGAGGCGTTGGTCAGCATGTTTCGGGTGAAGCGGTGGACCACCAGCACCTTGGGGGGCAGCTGCTGTTCCTCCACGATCCGAGCCAACACCTCGACCGCGTGATTCACCTCCGAGGCATCCATCCGGCCCATCCAGTCGGTGCCCGGCCTCTTGCCGTCCTTCATGGCAAACTCGGGATCCAGGGCCAGGTGGACATACGGCCGCTTGAGGTAGGGCACCAGCACCTTCAGCTCCTCCTCGACCGTGCTCACACCGACCTGGATATCGAGGAAGATCAGCCACCCGCGCTCCTCAGCCCACCCGGCCACCCGATTGATGAGGCTGTCAGGCATCTGGAGCCGATACTTTCGGGCCGGTCCGGGATACCCCTGCGCAACCGTGGCAATGAGATGCAATGCCGGCAGCACCTTTTGCCCGCTGTCTGCCGCAGCCCATTCGGTGGCCACCTTCTCCAGGCGCCGCAGCATTTCCTTGGGCGGAAGTTCACCCATGATGCCCATCCGGGTGGACAGAGGGTTGCCATAGAACGCCACGATGCGATGCTCGGGTATGATCGACTCGGGCAGCGGGGACGGACCCTTTACCGGCCATCGCGCGGAGTCGCTGGGACTGATATTGAACGCGCTTCGTTTCGGCTTAAGAGCGGCAGCTGTCGGGGGCTTGGACCGGGCGGTGGAGGAATCGGCCTTGGCGGTCCGGGCCCTTCTGCTCGCGTCCAGAATCGAGTCCAGGAGGGTGGTGGTATCCGTGGAATCTGCCGGCGGCTCGGGGGGAGTGCTCCGGGGGATCAAAATTGGACGGGGACTCCAGAGCGTGGGCTGGACCTCCCAATCCTGCGTACTGTCCGCCGTTTGGGCCGAAGCACCGGCCGGGGCATTGCCGCAGCCTATCAGCCAAACGGTGGCAAATGCAGCGATCGTGGTAGAGCGCAACATGCGGCTTACCGGGGAATGGTGGTCCATGAGCCTGGGTCACCTGGAACACGGATGGAAAGCGACGCCCGGTAATAACCTGCAAGCCAAGGGCCAGATTCCGGGTGCACTGTCAGTGTGACTCGGCATCCCGGTAGGACACGTCCAGGGACATCCCGTCCCGTGCGATCGTCGTCTCCGGAAATACTGCGCGCGCCTCGGCGAGGAGCTCCGAAGTATCTCGGTTATAGCGCGAGCTGATGTGGGTCAGAACCAGCCGCCGGGCCCCGGCTTCGAGTGCCACCCGGGCGGCTTCGGCCGCAGTCGAATGCCCGGTCTCCCTGGCCCGGTCCGACTCATCACCGCCGAAAGTGGCCTCGTGGATCAGGAGGTCGGCGCCCCGGGAAGCCTGAATGACCGACAGGTTAGGACGAGTATCGCCGGTATAGACCAGGACTCGGCCGGGGCGGGGGGCGCCTACCAGATCGCCCGGGGCGATTGTACTCCCGTCCTCGAGTGTCACCGCTTTCCCCTTATGGAGCTGACCCCAGAGTGGACCCTCGGGAATCCCCAGCGCCCGCGCCCGCTCCGGGTTGAACCGGCCCAGCCGGGTATGCTCGGCCAGCGTATACCCCACCGTATCCGCCCGGTGCTCGGTCTCGAAGACCTTGATGTCATAGGAATCCCGGGCCAGGCAATCTCCTGGTTTGATCTCCACAATCTCGATGGGAAACTTGTTTCGCTCGATGCCCAGTGAAATGGCGGCGCCGAGCACTCGCGAAGCTCCCCTGGGCCCGTAGAGTACCACCGGCGCGGTCCGGTCCTGCAGTCCCATGGTCCGCATCAGGCCGGTGACGCCCAGAAGATGGTCGGCATGGTAATGGGTAAAGAAGATTTCCCGAAAGGCGAAACCCACCCCGTAGCGCATCATCTGGCGCTGGTTCCCCTCGCCGCAATCGAAGAGGATGGTCTCCCCTTCCCGCTGCACGGCCAGGCCTGCCACGTTGCGATCGATGGTGGGGATGGAGGCTGCGGTTCCCAGGAAAGTGACGCTTAACATGGCGTACAAGATAGCGTGAGCGGTGAGCAGTCAGCTCCTCAAGCCCGGCTTACTGCTTACCGCTTACCACTCACGCCTTTAGAACAACTTGACTGTTACCCCCACCTTGCCCGGATGCTTCGTCAGTTCGTCCAGCAACGCCTTCATCGACTGGGAGACCTCCCGCATGTCGTAGTAGAGACCGCTGTCGGTCGCGAGCTTGCCGAGGGTCCCCTGGCCCCGGTTGAGGGCAGCGAGAGTGGAGTCGAGCCGGGCGGTCATGGCGGCCAGGTTCGCGGTCAGGGTATCGGTGCGACTGAGCGTCCGGTCGAGCGCGGGATGAGCAAGCGTGCTGTCGAGGCGCGTAGTCACTTGGCGGAACGCCGCCATGGTGCGGGTGAGCTCGGCCGTAGGTCCCCGAGTCGAGTCGCCGTAGATCTGCATGGTTCGTTGGGCGGCCTTCAAGGTGCCTTCCAGCGCCGTCAGCGTCGAGCGGAGTTGCTCCGCGGTCTCCTTGTTCACGATGGCCTGGGCGCCGATCAGGATGCTGTCCGCCCGGTCGCTCAGCTCCATGGCGCGGCCCGAGAGCCCGAGGTCCTGGGTTCCCAGTATGACCTTGCCTGGAGCCAGGAAATCCCCGGCGCGGCCCGGGTCGAAGTCCACGGCGTAGTCACCAACCAACGTGACCGAGACGATCTTGGCTTCCGCATCTACCCGGGGGCGGATCTTGGGTGGCAGGCTGGCAGTCACCACCACCTTGCCCACATCCACGAACTCGATTCGCTCGACCTTCCCTACGTTCACCCCGGACACCCGAACCGGCGACGCCCGCTTGAGGCCGCTCACGTTGGCGAACTGCAGGTGAATCAGGTTATCCGAGGAGACCGAGCGCCCGCTCAGCCACATGGTCCCGAAGATGAACACCAGAATGGCGATGGTGACGATGGCGCCGACGATCACTTCCCGGGAATAGCGGACATCCATAGGGGCTCAGGCGGCGAACGAGGGATTGTCGAAGTCGCGCTCGAGGAACTCGCGAACTTTGGGATTGGTCGACTGCAGGAACTCCTGCGGAGTGCCTTGCATCACGATCTTTCCCTCGCTCAGGAGGGCCAGCCGGTCGGCCACCCGGAACGCACCTCGCACGTCATGGGTGACCATAACACTGGTGACTCCCAGCTCGTGGTCGAGCCGCTGGACCAGCCCATCGATGATGTCCGCGTTGACCGGGTCCAGGCCGGAGGTAGGCTCATCGTACAAGAGGTACTTGGGGTTGCCCGCAATGGCCCGGGCAATGCCGACGCGCTTGCGCATTCCGCCGGAGAGCTCGGCCGGAAACTTGGCGATCGTGTCGGCCGGGAGGTTGACCAGGCGGATGCATTCAGCCACTCGCTTCTGGCAATACTCCAGATCGCCGTACTTGTCCTCATCGGTGATCCCGAGCCGCACATTCTCGAAGACATTCATCGAGTCGAACAGCGCGCCGTTCTGGAACACGTAGCCGATATGGGACCGCAGCTCGGCGAGATCCTTTCGCTTGAGCCGGCATACATCCTTCCCATCCACGTAGATCTCCCCGATGTCGGGGCGGATCAGGCCGATGATGTGCTTGAGCAGCACGCTCTTTCCGGTGCCGGACGGGCCCATCAGCGCCACCGTTTCCCCTTCCCGGACCTCGAAGTCCACCCCGTTCAGCACTACCTGCTTGCCGAACGCCTTGTGCACATTGCGGAGCTCGATCATTGGTTGAGCAGGAGACGGGTGAGCACGGTATCGAGGACCAGGATCAGCACCGAGCTGGTTACGACCGCAGTGGTGGTCGATCGGCCGACGCCCTCGGCACCCTGCTTGGTATTGAAGCCCATGTAACAGGAAATGATGGTAATCGACCCGGCAAAGAAGAATGCCTTGATCACCGAGTACCACGCATCCCAGGGTCGCCAGTAGTACTGGGCGCCGTAGATGAAATCGGCATCCGTCACCGGGAGCACAGCCTTAACCGACAACCATCCCGAGACGACGCCGGAGAGGTTTGCCAGCACGGTGAGCGCGGGGATCATCAGCAGGCCCGCCAGCACCCGAGGAATCACCAAATGCGATGACGGAGACCGGCCCAGACTCTCGAGAGCGTCGATCTGCTCGGTGACCCGCATGGTCCCCAACTCCGCCGCGTAGCGAGCTCCGATCCGGCCGGCGAGGATGAGGGCAGTGAGCACCGGTCCGAGCTCGAGAATGATGGATGACACCACCAGCGTGCCGACGACATAGTAAGGAATGCTGCCGGTGAACTGGTATCCGGTTTGGAGCGCGGTGACCGCTCCGGCAAAGGCCGAGATCAGCAGCACAATGAAGAGGCTGCCCGCCCCAATGTTCCAGGCCTCCACCATCATCCGGGGCCACCAGATTCGGACCTCGCTCAAACCTCGAACCGCCTCGACAACGAAGTAGGTCAGACGTCCAACGTGGGACGCACCATCCAGGACCCAACGTCCGATCGTGGCGAAGAGGTTCATGGCGTCCAAAAGTAACCTCCTCTGGGACGAGGCGCTTTCCGCCGGCCGAGCGCTCAGGCTACCGTTCAGCGATGCCCAGAGCCGACACTCCGACCCACGCACTGGTCTTTCGACGCCGCCTGCTGGCGTGGTTCCGGCGCCATGGCCGGGACCTTCCCTGGCGACGAACCCGCGATCCTTACCACATCGTCGTTTCCGAATTCATGCTGCAGCAGACGCAGGTCTCCCGGGTGGTGGGATACTATGATCGCTTTCTCCAGCGCCATCCCACAATCGAATCGCTCGCCTCGGCGTCTCCGGGGGCAGTACGGGAGAGCTGGGAAGGACTGGGGTACTATCGTCGAGCGGCCAACCTGCAGCGCCTGGCGCAGGCCGTGATGCAGGAGTTGGGTGGCCGCATTCCATCCGATCCGGAGAAGCTTCGGCGGCTGCCTGGAGTGGGCCGATACACCGCCGGCGCGATCGCATCCTTTGCCTTCGAGCGCTCCACCGCGGCCGTAGACACCAATGTCGCGCGAGTGCTGCAGCGGGTGTTCCACCCGCGACTACAGGGACCAAGGGCCAGCCGCACGCTCTGGAACACGGCCGAACAGATCGTTCCCCGGCGGGGAAAGTCTGCCTGGTTATTCAACCAGGCGCTCATGGAACTGGGAGCACTGGTCTGCACCGCACGAGAGGCGAGGTGTGGAGTATGTCCGGTGCGACAGGTTTGTAAGTCTGGAAGGAACGGAAAGGCTACCGACTCAGCATTGCCCCCGCGAAGAGAGCGATGAGTCCCAAGGTTCCCGCGATCGAGGCCACAATGCGCTGACGGGCGCGCAGCTCGTCGAAGTAGCGCGCTGCCTCGCCCACCGGGTCCAGCCGACCCAGCCGAGTAGCCGTGGGCAGTGCGATGAAGAGGGTAATCAGCGCGGCAATGAGTCCGGCGGTCTGCATGATGACCAGCCAGATACTGAATCCGGCAAACTCACCGCCGCTGAGCTGGAAGGTGAGCACCAGTCCGGAAAGAACGGTCAGCAGCGAGCCGGGCGCGATGGCGCTCTTGGTGACCTTCGACTGGGCCCGGACTACGGCGCCCAGCAGACTCCGCTCCTCCGCACGGGCCGCAATTCCTACCACCATCGAGGCGATGGCGCCGCCCAGCCACATGGTGAAGCCCAGCAGGTGCAGGAACAACCAGGCTCGGCTCACGAGGAGATGGCCGAGAGGATAGCTCCGTCGATCGGCTGGCGTCCGGAGAACCCGGTATCGATCTCGTGCCAGTGATTGATGCGGTCCTCCCCCAGGCGCCAGCAGAGGAAGATCGGCCGGTCTTCCCTGAGGGAATAGAAGTCCACCAGGCCGGCTTCGAACCCCTTGAAGACGCAGCCGATGGCCTCCAGCTCCTGGAGGTACTGATTGATTCGGGTGGCGTGCCGGGTAACCTCCTCTCGCGCCGCGACCAGCTCCTGGGTCTCGCCCCAGTCGGCGCGCGCGCCACCGGTGAGCAGCTCGAAGCGGCCCACCGCCGCCCGCCATTTGGGGTACTCGAGGGTGAGATCGGCCACGACCCGCCGCACCAGCGGGAGAGTCCGCTCGGCTTCTTCCAGAGTAAAAAGCTTGAACTCAGCCATTAACCACTCCCCCAGACAATCTTTACCTCCGGAATCTGCTCCGGGTGACTGATAAAGCCTACAACTCTACCACTTTCATCAACAACGGTGATGGTGGGACGCAAATGGGATTCCGCTGGATCCAGATCCATCCGCACCTCGAAGCCATCGAGCTCGCGATCGGGCCTGACCACCGGTGAATTGGTGCGCATGAGCGAGTCGGCCCGGGTATGCCAGGGGTGTTTCCCCTCAGCCAGACAGCGGGTCACGAGGTCGCGATCGCTCAAGGTGCCCAGGAAGCGGCGGGTTCGGTGGTCATCTACCACGGGAACCACTGAGATGTTGCGGGTCTTGAGCATGATAGCGACCTCGCTTGCCATGGCTCCCGCAACTGCGACGTGGGGATCGGGAACCATCACTTCTGAGGCTTTCATGGGCTGAATTTGTCGTGAAAGGGGGGTCGGTCAAGAGTCTCAGCCCATTGCTCGAGGGCCTCCCGCGTGGCTCGGCGTCCTTCAGTGGCATATGCCCGGACCCGCTCGACCCTGAAGGTAGCATTGCGCTCAACCTTGGGCCGCACATAGACCAGTGGCGCCCGGTCAGGGTGAGCCCGCCAGAGCTCGAGCTGACTGGCAGTGTTCGCAGCCATGAGAATACCCATCGCGTCATCGTGCGCCCTGATCATGGGCGGGATCCGTACCGGGTCCACCGCCGGAGGCAGGTCGAATCCCGGACCTACATCCACCGCCAGCACCAGCTCTACATCGAGCTCAGCTGCTGGTTCCAGCGGAACCACCGCCCGCAGGCCGCCGTCGCCATAGCGCCGGCCATTGAGCTCAACCGGAGGGTAGTACAGCGGGAGTGCACAGCTGGCACAGAGCACGTCAATCAGCGGGGCATTGGTAGCGCCGGCACCAAACAAGACCAGCTCGCCGGTATCCAGGTCGACAGCCGTCACGGTGAGGGGGAGCGACAGATCCGAGAATCGCCGCACCGGCACCAAGGCCTCGATCGCCGCCCGCAGGGGAGCCGGCTTGAGCAGAGAGCGAAGGAAGAGACCGGCTACCGGCGTCAGTGGATCACGAACCACACCCCGACGTCCCACCTCCACCATTCGCTCCAGGAGCTCGTCAACCCCAACCCCGCTGGCCAGGCCGGCGGCGACCACCGCACCCATGCTGGTGCCCACATACCAGGCCGGCTCGAAACCGGCCTCCCTGAGGGCGCGGGTGGCGCCAATGTGGGCGGCGGTCTTGGCCCCCCCGCCACTCAGCACCACCGCAGCCGTGCGGTGAGTCAAGGGCGCCTTTGGTGCCGATGCGACTCGGCACGGGCGTAGCGCTCCCGCTCTTCGTCGGTTTCAGGCAGGAGCCGCGGCACCCGCTTGGGTTTGCCCTGCTCGTCAAGAGCGACGAAGACCACATGAGCGGTGTGAGTATGGCGCTTCTCTCCGCTGCTGACCCGCTCGGCGTACACCTCCACCGTGATATCCATGGACGAGTTTCCGACGTAGTCCACTGTCGCGGTACAGGTGACCAGCGCTCCGACCGGGATACGCTCCCGGAAATCGACCCGTTCGATCCTCGCCGTCACGGCGGGGCCGCCGGCATGGCGGATGGCGGCGACGGCAGCAGCCTGGTCCACCAGCGCCATGAGCTCGCCACCGAACAGATCCCCTCGGACATTCTGCATGTGCGGCATCACGAAGGTGGTGATGGACCCGGTGGAGTACGACATGGGGCGGGAGGGCGGAGAGGCCGGAGATTTGCTAATAATCCACCGGCCTCAGATAGTATTCGCCGATCGCCGTTCCACTCAGCATGGCGACCGTGGGCAGCCGGCGCTTCCAGTGAGTCGAGTCGAGGCGCTGGCGCACCAGACGGATTTCCGCCTCCTCGAAGCCGAGCGCCATGATTTCGGGAGCTTTGTAACCCAGCAGAATCCAGTGCAGGATGGCATCGGCGCGGGGATAGGAGATGCCGAAGTCACCCTCGTCGGTTTGGCCCTTGATGAGATCGGCGCTGGCCGGCTTGGACACAATGACCTCGGGTACCCCCACCTGCCGCGACAGAGCCCACACCTGGGTCTTGAAGAGATCACCGATCGGATTGACCGGCGGCGAATCGTCCGCATGCCAGGTGAAATACCCGAACAGCCGCTCGGTCTTGTTCCCGGTCCCCAGCGGCAGGGCCCGGAACGCGGCCGACAGATCGAAGAGGGTAATCATCCGGGTACGGGCCATGATGTTGCCCAGACGGGCCGGATCGACCTCGCCACCAATCGCACCGGCCAGCGCGTCCACCGATAGGCTGATGTCAATGGTGCGGCTCTGGATGCCCAGTGCCTCGATGACCAGTTGAGCGTGTTCTAAACTTTCCTGGCTCGAGCTGCGGTAGGGCATTCGCACTCCAAGCACATTTGCCGGACCGAGGGCCTCCGCGGCGAGATAGGCCACCAGGGAGCTGTCCACTCCGCCGGAGAGCCCGATGATCACTCGTTCAAACTTGCGGCGACGCTGCACCTCATCGCGGATGAACTCGACCAGCCAGCGCCGGGTCAGCTCGGGATCGATGGCCAGCGGATCCTGCCGGGGGTGGAAGCGGGCGGGTAAGGGCGGAAGAGGGGAGGCGGGGACGCTGGGACGTTGAGATGTCCGACCATCCGGTTTGGTCTCGCTGGACTTGCTTCCCCGCTTGCCCGCTTCCCCGCTTCCTTTCTCCTTACGTGCCGCGTGCAGTGACCCGAGCAGATGGGGCAGTCGCATCTCGAGATCGGCCAGGAGAGGGAGGTCGGTCCGGGCCCGGGTGATCTCCTCGAAGTCCAGCACCGCCGGGATGATCGCCTCTTGGAAGACCGGTGCCTGTGCCAACAGGTCACCGCGGGGGCCGGCCAGGATCGAGCCACCCGGAAATGCTTTGCCACCCTCGAAGCCAACCAGCTGGGCGAGGGCAACATAGACCCCATGCTCCCCGGCTATGTCCTGCGCTAGACGGCTCCAGCGGGCCAGACTAACCGGCCGGCCAGCCGTATCGTCACTGGTGATGACGCCCCGGGCCGGGCTGGCGCTGGGCACGATAATGACCTGTGCTCCATCCAGCGCAGCCAGCATCGGCGTGAACGAGTGCCAGGCGTCCTCGCAAATCAAAATGGCTGCTCGGCCCCAGCGGGTGTCGAACGCCTGCACGCTGCGCCCGGCCTCCACGAATCGCTCCTCATCGAACACGCCGTAGGTTGGAAGAAAGATCTTGCGATGGATGTGGCGGATCCCAGCCTCGGACCCACCGAGGGTAGCATACAGGCCGGAGTTATAGAGCCGGTTGCCGTGGACCTCGTAGAACCCGAGCGCGATATCGAGGGGACTGATGCCTGCTTCTTCATGCTGCCGGCTCAGGTCATCGAACAGTTGATCGGCGGAGACCGCGAGTTCCCGTACTCCACCTTCCAGGAAGTAACCGGTGAGCGCGGTCTCCGGTGCTATCACCAGCTCGGGTGGGTCAGGCCAGCCGCCCACCTCCCGGAGGAGGGCCCCTATCCGGCAGAGGTTCTGCTCGTACGCCCCTTTTTGAGGCCGTACCTGGGCTATCGCAAGACGGAGCACATCTTAAAGGTAAGAGGTGGCTTAGTTTCAAACCAAGAGGAGGCCGGTAAAGGACATGTCCATAGCACTCCAAGCTCTCAGCGGTGTGGCCAATGCGTGCGAGGTCTTTCCTCAACTGGTCACAGGAGGGCAACCCAATGCGGAGCAGCTCCGGGCCCTCAGAGAGGCCGGGGGCGGCATCGTGCTCGACCTTCGCGACCCCATGGAACCGAGGGCGGTGGATGAACCAGCAGTGGTACAATCTCTAGGCATGGAATACGTGAACATCCCGGTTCGCGCCGGAGCGCTCGATGACGCTACCCTGACCCGGATTCTGTTGGTCCTGCGTTCGGCGGGGGACCGCACCGTGTTTGTGCACTGTGGCAGTGGCAACCGGGTCGGTGGGGCTCTCATACCGTATTTCATGCTGGACCGGAAGCTGGATGAGCCGGACGCGATCGATCAGGCCATGCGAGTTGGGCTGCGCAGTGCCGAGATGATGGAGTGGGGCCTGGATTACGTTCGCCGAAACCAGCCCCACTCAGAGCCGTAGATCCAGGTATCCCACCCTCTGGAGCCGCAATGCATAGCTTGAAATGTCAGGCTGTAGTTGCCCTTGCCTGCGTGATCGCCCCCAACACCACTTCCGCTCAGATTCAGGCCCGGCCGCTGGAGCGGGCCAACCTCGACACAACTTGCGCGCCCTGTCAGGACTTCTACCGGTTTGCCAACGGAGGGTGGATCAAGCGGAACTCCATTCCGGGTGATCAGCCTCGCTGGGGCAGCTTCAACGAGCTGCAGGAACAGAATTACGCGGCCCTACGCGGAGTTCTCACCGAAGCCGCCAAAAACGCCTCGACCACCAAAGACTCCAATCTGCGAAAGCTGGGGATTTTCTACGGTACGTGTATGAATTCGGCTGCGGTCGAGGCCGCGGGCATCAAACCGCTTCGCCCGCAGATCGACCGCATCGACGCGATCCGGGATCGCCCCGGGATCGAATCCGTGGTGGCAGAGCTGCATAGTCGCGGGATTCCAGCGGGCTTTCAGTTCCGCTCGAATACCGACGCCAAGAAGAGCAGCCGAACCATCGCTGAGGCGTACCAGGGTGGCCTGGGACTGCCGGATCGGCATTACTACCTGAAGACCGATTCGGCAGCACAAAAAATCCGTACCGAGTATGCCTACCACGTGCAACGAATGCTCCAGCTTTCGGGGCTGCAGGAAAACCGGGCCAGCCCCGCCGCCAAGTCCATCCTCCAGCTGGAAACCGCACTGGCACAGGCCTCCATGACCCGGGAAGCCCAGCGCGATCCCGAGGCCATCTATCATCTGATGAGCGTCGCCGAGCTGCAGCGCACCACACCTCATTTCACCTGGGGAGACTATTTCCGCAGCCTCGGCCTGAGCGGAGTGGAGGAGGTCAACGTCGCCCAGCCCCAATTCATGGGAGCCTACGATTCCCTCCTCACGGCACTGCCAGTGGAAAGTTGGAAGGCGTACCTCCGCTGGAATCTCATTGCCAATCTGGCGCCCGCTCTCAGCTCCGAGCTGGTGAACGAACGCTTCCGCTTCAACTCGACCGTCCTCCAGGGAGTTAAGGAGATGCGGCCCCGATGGAAGCGCTGCCTGACGCTGACGGATAACGCGGTGGGCGAAATCTTGGGGCAGGCCTACGTCAGGAAGAACTTCACCCCTGAGGCAAAGACCCGGGCGCTGGAGATGGTGCGCCATATCCGAGCGGAGCTCCGGGCCAGGCTGGGCACGCTCGATTGGATGAGCGACGAGACCAAGACCAAAGCCTACGCCAAGCTGGATTCGATCATCAACAAGATCGGCTATCCCGATAAGTGGCGGGACTACACCAAGCTGGAGGCCAGGCCGGGGCCGTTCGTCACCAACGTCCTGCGCTCATCCGCCTTCGCCTCTCAGCGAGACTTCGGCAAGATCGGGCGGCCGACCGATCGTTCCGAGTGGAGGATGACGCCCCCCACGGTGAACGCGTACTACAACCCTCCTACCAACGAGATCACCTTCCCTGCCGGCATCATGCAGCCGCCTTTCTTCGATCCCCGGGCGGACGATGCGGTCAACTATGGCGGAATGGGCGCTGTGATCGGGCATGAGATCACCCACGGCTTCGATGATCAGGGACGGCAGTTCGACGCCTTCGGCAATCTGAGCGGGTGGTGGACGGAGGCTGACAGCAAGGAGTTCGACCGAAGGGCGGAGGTAGTGGAGAAGCAGTTCGATGGCTATGTCGCCATCGACTCCCTGCACGTGAATGGCAAGCTGACCCTGGGAGAGAACATCGCGGACCTGGGAGGGCTGCTGATTGCCTATGGCGCCTACCGCCGTTCGCTGGAGGGAAAGCCACAGCCGGCCCCGATCGACGGGTTCACCGGCCCCCAGCGCTTTTTCCTGGCCTGGGCTCAGATCTGGCGGGCAAAGTCGCGCCCCGAATTCACCCGGCTACTGGTGACCGTGGACCCACACGCCCCCCCGCAGTTCCGAACTATCGGACCACTGTCGAACATTCCCGCCTTCGCCGAAGCGTTTAACTGCAAGCCGGGAAACCCGATGGTTCGGCCGGAGAGCGAGCGGGCCCAGATCTGGTAGCTACCGGTGCCGCCGCCCTCCGTCATTTGAGTGGCGCGAGCCGCCACCCTCCCTCGACCCACCACCTGAGCTGCGACTCTCGGCGCGTCCACCACCGCGGTTGGGGGCTTCGCTACGCGGAGGACGGGCCTGAGACGGCCGGCGCTCGGCTGCCGGTGCCCTTTCGGTTACCCGCCGAGCTTCACTGGGGCGCTCACCCCGTGGCTCGGCGCGACGTTCCTCCGGCCGCGCCCGACGCTCCTCCGACCGTGGATCGCCGCGGCCTTCATTACTTCTGCCTCGGGCCTCGACCTCCCGCCGGATAAGCCGGGGCTCCCCTGCTGACCGTTCCGGGCCGCGCCCCTCAGGCCGGGAGCGCCGGGCCTCCACTGTCCTTCCCTGCACCATGCGGCCATTGTCACTCAGGCGCCGCGGGGCTGCGCGATCAGGCAGCTGCTCTCCCGGTGCGTCAATCACCCGCCGTGCCCGGGTGGCGGTGGCCGGCTGGCGTGACGGCGACAACGGTGGGTGATAGACGGTATTCACAGCCCGACGGAGATCGTAGCGCCGTTCACGATACGGCGTGAATGTCTGGCCGTAGAAACGATTCCGATATCCGTAGTACCCGCCGCCTCCATAATAGGGATAATTCGAATAGGGGTGGTAGTAGCGCCACGGGTAGATGTACCGGGGATAGTAGGCCGGTGCGTAGTAGTAGGGATCGTAGAAGAAGGGGTTATAGAACGGGGAGTAGGCGTAGTAATAGGGGTCGTAGTAGTAGCTCCGATACGGCCGCCCAAAGAAGATCGTGAAACCGAGTGAGCCGTAGTAGTGGCCGCAGCTATAGCACCAGGGGTCGCTGTAGTACGCGCCGTAAGAACGGGGATAGTAGTCCGAGGCGTAGGCAGTGTGCTCTACAACATCATAGCTCAGGATGTCGTAGTCGAAGTCTCCCCCTGCCATGCGACGGACCAGCTCGTTGAGCTCCGACTCCGGATTGTTGGAAAGCCGGGATGGCGCGAGCGTGCGATAGTCCCAGTGATCGCCCGCCACGAAGGTTTCATACTGGAAAGGCTGGCGAGACACCGCTGCATACACCGTCCCCTGTCCCTTGGCATCGGTTTCGAAGGCTTCACGATCACCCCGACTGCGAACCTCATACTTCTTGCCGCCGCGGATGAAGTTGTCCTTGTCGGGATCCATCGGGAACAACACCCGGAGGTAGCCCTCCGGGTCCACGTGGAGAACCAGGAGATAGCCATCGTTCTCGGTTCGCACCTGAACCGTGGCGCGATCACCGGGCAGAAAACGCCGATCGTTACTGATCCAGAGTTGGATGGGAGGCTCCTGAACGGAAACCACGGCGGCAGCCGGGACCGGCTTACCGCCAAGGAGCAATGGAAGGAGCAGCGCGGAAATCATGGCACCCCCCGAAACGACCTTGGGTCGGACGTGGAACTGACGACGGGGAACGCAGATACAGAGTCGGACATCGGCGAAACCTGCTGCGAACCGCGTGCCACTGCCTATAGTATTGGAAGTTAACTACTTAGATCCGGAGAGCGGGCCTCAAACGTCCTGTTTTCAGGCATTTGCGGCCGGGCGCGGACAGTTGTCAGGTCAGGGCTTGCTGGTCTCGGTTCCTCCGTTCCAGCGATGCCAGTACATCCGCATTTCCGTAATGCGATCGGCCTCGGTCTCACAGAATATGGCCCCGCGAGCCTCCACCCATTCTCCGGTCCGGCGGCGGCGGAAGACACACTTGAACTCGGTGCCGAACCAAGGCCCGGCCGCATAGATCTCGCCCGAACTGAAAGTGATCTCGGATTGGTTATAGGGTACCTCATTCCAGTACCCCCGAATCGCATCGGCACCCCGGAGAGCGGGGGTGAACGGAGTCTCCACGAACACCGCGTCGGACGCGTACACCGACATCAATAGGGGGATATCAGCCCTCGACCATCCCCGTCCGAAGGTGTCGATGAGTGAGCGTCCCAGGGTGCGGGTGGCTTCGGTAGATTGCTCCGGCGACATGCCCATGAACATATATGGCTGGAGAGTGGCCGGCGGGGCGCTCGCCGCCCTGCTGCTGACCCAGGAGCCGCTCGTCGGCCAGCACCAGTGCCCAGCGTCGGCTGACTCGGTCCTCAAGAGCGGGTGGCGGGCGTATCGGGCCGACTCCAGCGCCCGAGCGGTGGAGCAATTCACCCTGGCCCACCAATTGTGCCCCCGCAACCTGGACGCGGTAACTGGGTTGGGCTTCACCCGGTTACGTCAGGGGCTGGTCCGGGATGCCGACTCACTCTTCACGCTGGTACTGGAACGGGACTCCACCAGCCCTGATGCGTGGGAAGGGCGAGCCCGAGCCAGCGCTCGAAAGGGAGATACCGTCCGTGCGGTTTCGGCCGGCCGGCGGGCCATTGCACTGGCGCCGGCCAACCAGGATCTCCGCAGCTTCCTGAACCGGATCTCGCGCGACTGGGAGCGCGCCGCTCCCTACCGGCGACTGCGTCCAGCGAACCTGCAGCTCGTAGCTCGCACGCAGGGGCAGCGCTTCGAGATCTCCACTCCAGCCGGATGGCGGGCCTTCTATATAAAGGGCGTCAATCTCGGGGTCGCTCTGCCAGGGCATTATCCATCGGAGTTCCCGACCGATTCGTCGCTCTATGCCGGCTGGCTCGACACCCTCGCGGCTATGAGCGCCAATACGCTGCGACTCTATACCATTTTCCCCCCTTCATTCTATAGAGCGCTGCGGGCCTGGAACCTTGCTCATCCGGACCGCACCCTCTGGCTGATTCACGGAGTCTGGACCGAGCTGCCGCCCCGGCATGACTTCGATGATCCCGGATGGAAGTCACAGTTCCAGGCAGAGATGCGGAGAGTGATCGATCTGGTTCACGGTTCAGTCACGATCCTGGGGCGACCAGGCCACGCCGGGGGACGGTATGACGCGGATGTGTCACGCTGGGTGTTGGCGTACATCCTCGGCCGGGAGTGGGAGCCCTTCGCGGTGAAGGCCTACGACAGCCGGAACCCAGCCGGCGCCTACAGTGGGAGATTCCTCAAGGCGGCAAGAGCGCCTGCAATGGAGCGCTGGCTGGCGCAGCAGTGTGATCTGATGCTCAGGTACGAAGTGGACAGCTACAACGCCATCCGGCCGATTGCGTACACCAACTGGCCGACGCTGGACCCTTTACGGCATCCCACCGAGGCGAACACCGCCGAGGAGGCGGTCTGGCGCCGGCGTTCGGGCCGGCGAGCACGCTACCAGAGGCTAGAGTACGAGAACGATGCAATTGGGCTGGATGCCAATTTGATCCAGCCCACGCCGGCAAACCCAGCCGGTTGGTTCGCGAGTTACCACGCCTATCCGTACTACCCGGATTTCATGCTCCTGGATCCCGGCTACCGGCGGGCTCGCTCGAGTGAAGGACCCTCCAGCTACTTCGGCTACCTGCGAGAGCTGGTGACCCATCATGCAGTCATGCCGACCGTCATCGCAGAGTATGGAGTGCCTTCCAGCCGGGGCATCGCCCACCTCCATCCTCAAGGGTGGAGCCATGGAGGGCATGACGAGCGGGCCATGGCAGCCATCGACGCGCGGCTGACTCGGGAGATCCGGGGGGCTGGGGCGGCGGGATCGGTTGTCTTTGCCTGGCTCGACGAGTGGTTCAAAAAGAACTGGGCTGTCATGGATTACGAGATTCCATCGGACAACACCCGGCTGTGGCACAACCTCATGGACGCCGAGCAGAACTACGGGATTCTGGGTCAGTATGCCGGCGCCGCCGCCACAAGACCTCGACTCGGGGGAGATCCGGAGGGGTGGCGCGCCCTGCCCCTGATTCAGACTGCTGCACGGGGGCAGCCGGGAAACTTGAGAGCGATCCGGGCAGGAGCAGACGAATCGTTTCTATATCTGGCCATGGAGCTCTCTCCCGAGGGGATCGAGTGGGATAGCGCCGGTGTCGAGATCGCCATCGACACCTACCTGCCGGAGATCGGGCAACACCTGCTTCCTAGGTCTCAGATTCGCAGCGGGCTCGGGTTTGAGTTTCTGGTTGATTTGTCGAGCACCCGGGAGGCGTCCCTCCGGGTCATTCCCGACTACAACCGGCACGACGCCCGCCTCGACTCCGCTAGCGGAGACGACTTCGGGCGTTTCTCGAGACGTCCAGTGATTACCCGGAATCGGGGTGACGGCCGCTTCGACAGCCTGGCAATCATTACCAATCGGGCTCGCTTTGGACGAGACGGGACCTTCTACGGGGCCCGGGGTTACGACCGCGGCCGACTGCTCCACGGAACGGAAGCGCAATCCACTCTCTCCGACTGGTATTTCGATAGAAAGGCGGGATTACTGCAGCTTCGGCTGGCGTGGGACCTGCTCAACGTCACCGATCCTTCTACCCGCACGCTCCTGTTCGACCCAAGAACCGAAGGGAGCTTTGGGACCGTGAAGGCTGGGGACTTCCACTTTGGCGCGGTGCTCTATCAGAAAGGGGCACGTCACCCGGTGCTGGGGACTGTGCCGGAGAGGGATGACGGCGAGTGGTCCGCCGAAAGGTTCCGGCCATGGCGGTGGCGGGAGTGGACTGAGCCGCGCTCACATGGCCGGCTCAAACCAGTCTACGACAGCCTTAGAGCTGTATGGCAGGAGGCTCTCGCCGAAGCGCCAGCTCCACCCGAGCGGAGAGCTCCTTCAAACTGAAAGGCTTGACGATGTAATCGACGGCACCACCCCGAAGCCCGTTCAAGACGTCCCGCTCGTGCCCCTTTGCCGTCACCATGATGACCGGGATCGCTCGCAACGAGGTATCCCCCTTGAGGCGCCGGAGAACTTCGAAGCCGCTCAGCCCAGGCATCATAGCATCGAGCAGGATCAGATCGGGCAGCTCTCGACTGGCCAACTTGATCGCCTGTTCACCATCGGGTGCTCGCACCACCTGATGCCCACTGTTGCTGAGCTTGAACGCGATCATGTCGCCGATCTGCTTTTCATCTTCCGCCACGAGGATCTTTGCCATGTCCCGGATCCTATCTGGCGGACGAGAGCGGAAGCACCACCCTGAAGCGGGTGCCCTCCCCGACTACGCTGGCGACTTCGATCGTGCCGTGGTGCTTTTCGATGATACCCTTGGCAATGACCAGCCCCAGCCCGGTGCCGCCTGACTCGGTGACGATCGGATTGCGGGCCCGGAAGAACTTGGTGAAGAGCTGCCCCTGCTCATCCGAGCTCAACCCGATCCCGGAGTCATGCACGATAACCTCCACCCCGTTCTGCGCGACCCGTGCCCGAATGCCGACTTCTCCACTAGGCGTGTACTTGATGGCATTGGAGACCAGGTTACTGAAGACCTGAACCAGCCGAGGCCCGTCCCCCGTGATCGTCGGAAGACGGTCGATCTGGACCTGGAGGTCGAGCCCCTTGGCCTCCGCCATGGACCGAAAGGTCTTTGCGACATCCTGAAGTAGGGCGACCAGGTCGGTAGGCTGGGTTCGGATCTCGAGCCGCTGGGAGTCGATCTGGTTCACATCCAGGAGGTCGTTGATCAGGCTCCCCAGCCGGTCCGTGTTTCGAGCGGCGATATGAAGGAACTCCCGCTGCGATTCGGTGAGCGGGCCGGCGTCTCCGTCCACCACCAGCTCGATGAAGCCCTTGATGGCTGTCAGTGGGGTGCGGAGCTCGTGGGAGACGGTTCCCACGAAGTCGTCCTTCATCTGCTCCAGCTGCTTGCGCTCGGTGATGTCACGGGCAATGGTCGAAGCTCCGATGATCCTCCCAGCGCGATCCAGCATGGGCGAGACCGTGAGGGCGACATCGATCTTCCGTCCATTGCGGGTGAGATTGGTTGCCTCGAGCTGCTCAACCAGGTCACCTCGCATGATCCGCCCGAACAGCTCCTCCCCAGTGTGCTTCCGCACGTGGAGCAGGGACACGTGACGTCCCTGCACCTCGGCCTGGCTGTATCCGTACAGCCGCTCGGCCCCCGCATTCCAGGTCAGGATCGTTCCGTCGAGTGAAGTCGCGATGATCGCGTCGTTGGAATGCTCAACAATCGCTGCCAGCTGATGAACCCGTTCCTCCGCCTGCTCGCGAGCCTGACTCTGCTGGCTCAGGGCAAGGTTCGTCGCAGCGAGGGAGATCGCCCTCCGGCGGGAGGTCTGTTCCACCCGTAGCGACCACCCTACCAGGAGGGCACTCAGCAGCCCCGCTGCCAGGGTGATATTTGGAAGAGCCGGGCCGATGGGGGTCGGTGGCAGAACTATGCGTCCGAACGGCGTCCGGGGACCGACGGCCAGGGCATACCACATGCAGATAGTCACCGTACCGACCGCGACCGCCACCAGCGTCGGCAGCCAGGGAGGCGTTTCAGACGATGGTCTCTGGGTTGCGTTCCACGCGAGTCCGACGATGCCACCACCCAGGAGTATCAATCCAAGGGCAGTATGAACCGACATGGGATTGAAGTGGCCCCACCCATAAGCGCCCGGCACTCTGGCCGCATAGCCCACCAGCGCGGCAGTTCCCAGTGAGATGACAATCGTGCCCAGGAGCGCAGGATAGAGATGCCGGGATCGGGAAAGTGGCCGGCAGGAGAGACCGAGCAGCGCGGTGCCGATCAGGGTCAATGCAACCGCGGTGTTGGGGGGCATCCGGCCGGGATTGGAGACGCCGGTGAGGAGGTAGGTCTCCAGCATCAGATCGTCGATGCCGAGATCAGTGTGGAAGACGTACTGAACCAGGGTGGCGATGCCCATGCCGGTCGCCAGGCCGCCCAGAAGCAACGTGGGCCGCCGCTGTTCGAGTGCGGCGGTCAGCAGCGCCGCGCCGCAGATCATGAACCCCAGCGCCGTGTTGTACTGCATCGGCGGGAAGCCCGGTAGAACCTGGATCAAGGCCACCGCAACCGTGAGCCATCCGGCCACCACCAGCCCGCCGAGCGCCGCGACGCTCGCTCCGGAGGCGGCGGCAACCAGGGCGGCGCCGTTCTGGGGGCTTTGCTTGGGACGGAGAGTGAGGGTCATGCAGTCCTCGCCGCTACGCCGCGACGTTCCATGGCACCCCAGGACAGATCTCCCCGCAGATACTGCCAGAAAGCCTGGATTCGCCACCAGACGGTGAGTTGCCGGAAGCCGAAGTTCTCCAGGACTGCAGCGACGAGAAGCCGGGCCAGGTCACCGAGACTGGCATACCTCTGGAAGGCGAGGTTTTCCAGCAGCACCGCCAGGGCGGAGACGAGCACCATATACATGAGGGCCAGCACGAAGAAGGCGCCGGCAACCGTGGGGCTGAGCAGACCGAACCACCACAGCAGCGGCAGCAAGAGGTAACCGGACATTTCCACCAGTGGGCTGACCATCTCGAAGACCAGGAACCCGGGCAACGCAATCATCCCGACATTTCCATAGCGAGGGCGCCCAACCATGCCGCGGTGGCGCAGGAGAGTATCGATGAGGCCGCGTTGCCAGCGGGTGCGCTGCCGGCGCAGGGTGCGGAGTTTCTCCGGCACCTCGGTCCAGCAGATCGGATCGGGCACGAACCCTATGCGATAGGGGAGACGGCGCTCACGCCGGTTTCGGTGCATTCGCACTACCAGCTCCATGTCCTCGCCCACGGTATCGGTGGCGTAGCCGCCGGCTTGGATGGCGGCCTTCTTGTCGAACAGCCCGAACGCTCCGGAGATGACGAGCAGGGAGTTCCCGGTGCTCCATCCCATCCGTCCGAACAGGAAGGCCCGGAGATATTCCACGATCTGGATCAGCGGGAGTGGCTGTCGGGGGAGCCGGACCTGGTGCACCCGGCCGCCATGGATGTCGCATCCATTGGCCACCCGCACTACTCCACCGGCTGCGATGGTAACCCCGGGCGCGTCCACGAAGGGCCGGACCAGCCGAAGCAGTGCGTCCGGCTCCAGAATGGAGTCAGCATCTATCGCGCAGAAGATCGGGTAGAGGCTGAGATTGAGCCCGGCATTCAGGGCGTCGGCCTTGCCGCCGTTTACTTTGTCCACCACGACCAGGTTGGGATAGGTGGGAGATTCATAGACTCCGCGGATCGGTCTGCTGGGAAGCGCCTGCTCGAAGGTTCGACCGCTCTTTCGCAGATCGAAGGCGTCGATCAGGTGGCCCAGGGTCCGGTCTCGGGAGCCATCGTTGACCAGTATGACCTCGTAGAGCGGGTAATCCAGCATGAGCAGCGATCGCACGTTCTCGACCACGTTGGCCTCCTCATTGAAGGCCGGGGCCAGCACCGAAACCGGCGGAGTCAGCGGCGAGCGCAGTAACCGGCGTTGGTCGGGACGGCGCACTTCCTTAAAAACCCTCAGAGTCCGCCAGAATCCGGCCAGAGTAAGGACCAGATAGTACGAGTTGATCGCAAGAAAGAAGACCAGAATGAAGCTGGTGTACCAGCCGAGCGCGTTCTCCAGATACGACCGCATCATGGCAGCGCCGGAACCGCCTCTCCCCGCTCGAGGAGATAGCGAGCCATGTCACGCACTGCCGGCTGGGGATCCTGCAGGGCAGCGCTGAGAGCCTCGACACCGGCGGGGCCCACTTCGGCCAAGGCAATAGCGGCATAGAAGCGCACCCACCACTGCGCGTCCCGCAACGCCGCGGTGAGCTGGGGGACACTCTCCGGGCTTCCGAAGAGGCTGAGTCCCTTGGCGGCCTGGCAGCGAACCGGCCAGCTGGAGTCCTGGAGGCGGAGGTGAAACGGCTCCAGGAATGTCGGATCGCCGATGGCGGCCGCGGCCTTTACACTCTTGACCCTGATCTCCGGGTCCAGATCACTGACGAAGCCGTGAAGCAGGCGGGCGCCATTGGTCAGCCGAAGCCAGCCGATCAACTCGATGGCAGCGAGACGGCCGGGGCGATTCGACGTCGTCTCGGCGTAGGTAAGGATCGCATCTCCAACCTCCCGCCCCCGCTCCGCAAGCACCTCCTGGGCCCGATGGGCGACGATGAGGTTGCGGTCGCCCAGCAGGCGGACCACACCCCTCAAGGTGGCCGCTGTTCCCACCTGACCTACTGCCCAGACCGCCGCTTGGCGAACTCGGACATCATCATCGTCCATCGCCTCGAGCAAGGCAGGAATAGCTTCGGCGGCATGAGTGAGGCCGAGGTCCGCGGCGGTGTTGGCCCGGGTGGTCGCACGCCACGATTTCATCCGGCGCAGATCGCGCCGAAGAAAGCCGAGTTGGCGATAGAGACTGGCGATGGCTTCAGCGGTTTCGCCGCGAAGGTCAAGTGCCAGGTCGAGGAGGATGGAACGGACCAGCTTGCGGTCGAATCGACTGAGCCGAGGCAGACGGCGCGCGTCCGCCGGGGAGCTCTGCAGCGCGTCGTAGATCGCACGGGTGAGTGCGGGCTCACGTCGCGCGGCGCGGGTCCTGGCGAGCAGTGCCAGGCCGCGCTCGAGCAGGAGGAACATCGCCAGGAGCAGCACTGCACCGCCCAGGGCCAGCACAGCATTTCTCAGTGGCTCGAGCGGAATGACAGGTGCCATGCCGGAAGTATCTCCACGGACCGACGTTCGATCGCAGTAGGGGTTGGTGGGCTTCAAACTTGCGGGGCAACTTCCGTTCCCTACCCCCGGGCGCCGTTTCTGGCAGCAAGTCTTTGACTGATACCGCATTGCAATACCGGCAGACAATTCAGTCCGGAGCGCCGATGAGGGCGCCGTGCAAAACGCGCCCAGGCCTCTGGAGACGCGATCTGCTCATCACGGCGGTCATCGGGCTGTTCGTAGTCACCGGTTTGGCAGCTCAGCAAACCCAAGCCGCGGATCAGGCCTGGCTCGAAGGCCGGTACGATGCTGCCCGGGCGGCGTACCTTCGTGTCCTGGCTCAGGAGCCGCACAACGTCCGGGCAAATCTCCGGCTCGGCGTGCTTCTTTCCTGGGAGGGGAAGCTCGATTCCTCCCTGGTCCTGATCGGCCGAGCTCGGGCGGGCGATCCGGCGGATCCCGACATTCGACTGATTCAGGCCCGGGTGACGGCCTGGACCGGACGCTACGACGAGGCTCTGAGCTCGTATGACAGTCTGCTGGCTCAACAGCCGCGACTGCACGAAGCGCAGCTGGGTCGAGCCCGCACCCTGGCCTGGGCCGGCCGGCTGGACCAGGCCGCAGCCGCTTACCGTCGCATGATCGCGACCGATAGCACCGATCGCGATGCGCGTCTGGGAGCGGCCCAGGTGAGCGCATGGAGAGGTGATCTGGCGCGGGCGGAAACCGAATACCGCACTCTACTCCAACGAAACTCGCGAGACGTCGAGGCCCGGGTGGGACTCGGCTATGTGTACCTCTGGCAGGGCCGAGCAGCGGCTGCCGTGCGACAAGCCGGCTACGCCCTGGCAATAGACTCTACCAACAAGGCCGGCCGCGAGCTTCGCCAGGCAGTGCGCGTAGCTACCCAAGCCTCGCTCGAGCCTGCGGCATATTGGAGCAACGATTCCGACCAGAACACCAGCTTCTGGCAGACGCTCGCTGCCCACGGGCCTCTGGGTGGAACAGTGGGGATTTACGGGTCGGTGAACGCGCTGGAAACCAGCGATCCGGTCCGGGAGGCCTCTCGAGTCGGTGGCGAAGCCGGCCTCTCGCTCTCCTCGGGAGGACTGCAACTCTTCGCCGCCGCCGGGGCTCGTCGCCTGAAGCCCGAGGTAGCGCCGGAGCGGACCGCCGCCACCTACCGCGCCCGGGTCGGCTATCGTCCCAATTCCCGAGTTGGTCTGAGTGCGGCGTACTCCCGGCAGCCCTTCGACGAGATCGCGTCTCTATTCGAGTTGGCGCTGGATATGGAGTCGCTGGAGGGTGGCTTCGACGTCAGGCCCACGACCACGCTCACCGTGTTCGGCGCAGCCGGGGGCCTCTGGCTCAGCGACGGAAACAGTCGCACCAGCTTCGCCGGAGGATTGAACCAGAAGATTGGCCGCCGTTTTTACGCCGGCGTCTTTGGCCGAACCCTGAGCTATGAACAGAGAGGCATAGGCTATTTTTCGCCCGATCGGTTTTCGGTGCTGGAGGGCACCGCGGGCTACACCCAGGAAAGCCGGTCCTGGCTGGTCAACCTGAGTGGCGGACTCGGGGCTCAGCAGATCGGCGCGAGCGGCGCAGCCCAGACCGAGTGGCACCTGGAGGGTCGGGTCGGACCCCGATGGGGCAGCGGCAACCGGCTCGAGCTCTTTGGCATGGTCACCAACAGCGCGGTCAGTTCCACCACTGGAGCATTCCGGTACCGGTCCGCCGGGCTGTCGCTGAGGCTCGGCCTATAACCTGAGGGCCATGCGGGTTCTGGTTCTGGGCGGAACCAACTTCATCGGTCCCCCCGTGGTGAGACGCCTGCACCACCGGGGGCACGAGATCACGGTCTTCCATCGGGGCCTCCACGAGCCCGAACTTCCCTCCGGCGTGCGGCACATCCACAGCCCTAGAGCCGCCATCCCGTTCCTGCATTTTCCCTCGGAGCTCAGCCAGCCGGCACCAGACCTTGTCCTCCACATGTTTCCGGTCGGAGATGAGGACACTCAAGCGGCCGTGGCCCGCTTCACCGGAGTGACCGGGCGAATCATCGCGGTCAGCAGCGGTGATGTGTATCGCGCCTACGGGCGCCTGATCGGACTCGAGGCCGGCCCACCGGAGCCACAACCGCTCACCGAGGACGCTCCCCTTCGCGACGTCCTTTACCCCTACCGCTCGAAGGCCAGCGGTCCATCAGACTGGACCTATCACTACGAGAAGATTCTGGCCGAGCGGGCCCTGTTCGCCGGCTCTATACCGGCGACGGTACTGCGACTACCCGCCGTGTATGGACCGGGTGATCCCCAGCGAAGGTTTCGGCCTTACATCAAGCGGATGCAGGACGGCCGACCGGGGATACCAATGGATGCGGCTCAAGCCGGATGGCGCTGGAGTCATGGCTACGTGGAGAATGTGGCGGAAGCCATCGTCCGGGCGGTCACGGACGAGCGGTCAACCGGAAGGGTCTACAATGTGGGCGAGCTGATTGTCCCCACCATGGCTGAGCGAGTCGCCGAAATTGGAGTGTTGGCGGGATGGAGAGGCAAAGTTGTCGCTTTACCCGCGGCACAGGTTCCGGCCCATCTTCGTCCACCGTTCCAGCCCAGTCAAAACCTGGTCATGGACACCCGCCGGCTCCGTGCCGAGCTGGAGTTCACTGAGTCCATCTCCAGTGAAGATGGTATGCGCCGCACGATTGCATGGGAGCAGGCCACCCCATTCCCCACCGGCGATCCCGGGCCTGAGCTGTACGCTGCCGAAGAGGCGGCGATGGCAAGCGCCTAGCGGGGGATGAGGTAAGTCTCGAAGAAGCCGGTCCCGGAATCGGTCACTTCCTGTCCCAGCACCGTACCTGCCAGTCTGAAGCTTCCTCGCATCTGCAGAAATACTCGGCGAAACCCGTTGGTGGCCATCTCGGTACCCAAGGCGTCCGCCACGTTCACCGAAAGCCTGAGGGTGTCGCTCTCGCGGGTGGCAAGTAGCGAAAAGTGAGCGGGGGCCGTCAGACCTCGGCGACCAGACGCCGTACGGGAACCAGAGTAGCTGATGCGACTGAAGCGAAGGACCTGCTTCACCCCTGACGAGTCGACAACAGTCAGAAAGAAGGGGGATTGGACGGCACCAGCGCTCTCCCGTTCCCGGCGCTCAGCGCCGTACACCCCGCCGTACAGAAGGCTGAGTTGATGCCCCCGGGCGGCACCCCATTCCCAGGTGACATCTCGCCACACACCCCAGTTGTGGTCGTGATATGCCGGCCGATCGCTGAAGCCGTGGCAGCGCCCGGCGACACAGATTCGTCCCGACGCCGTTGCCGCGAGGCCAGGAACCACGTAACCGGAGACAAACTCCTCGTCCCGAAGCTCGACCGGCGGGAAGTAGCGGTTCGCCAGCGGGGTGAGATTCAGCTCCAGATCGAGAGGACCGCTGACCCCCCTGGTCTTGGCGCGGAGGTGATACCGCCCCCGTCGCTGTTCCACGCTGCTATTGCCAAGGACCAAATCTGCCCGAGTAGTATCGAAGGTGATGCGGCTCGCCGGGACCGTGGCGGCAAACCGCTCATAGCCTCCGTCGGGCCGCCGGTGGGTGGCGAGCAGCTGTCCACCCCAGCGGCCAGAGGGGACCTCTCCGCCGATCAGATAGGTGAGGTACCACCATTCGTTATCTGCCACTACGACGTTGAAATAGTGCCACTCTCCCCAGGTGGAGTCCGGTAGCGCAGGGCGGTGAAAGCGGTCGAGCTCATCATAGAGCTGCTGGGCCGACGGCGCGATGTAGCTCGAATCCACCGGACCATCCTGCCACCGTCCCGCGATGACCTGAAGTCCAGAGCCGACCGCTGCGGCTCTGCTGGGAATCTCACCCCCGGCCCGAACCGGGATTATCCGCCCCCAGCGTTGCAGGTAGAGCAGTTTTCCTTCGACCACGGGAGAGGCAGACCGGATCAGATCGCGGTTCCGGACTCCCCCGAAGACCTGGCGGGTGAGGAAGCGAGCGCGATCGATGCCGAAGAACATGCCGCTGGGGCCACCGGTGCGCATGGCCTCGACATCGATACCCTCCGGCAGCACGGTGACCTCGCCCCCTCCGACGAGCGAGACATCACGCGACTGCTCCAGCATCGCCTGCCCTACGGAGAGAAGCACGATCATGACCCCGACGCCGAGGGAGAACCCCAGCAGCAGAAACAGGGATCGAATTTTCCGGACCAGCAGATGGCGAAAGGCCAGTACCGTAATCATGAGTCGGTAGCCTGGACCCGGCCGTCCAGCATGTGGATGATCCGCCCGGCCTGCTGTGCCAGGTGCTGGTCGTGAGTGACAACCACGATGGTGGTGCCGTCCTGATGGAGCCGGCGGAAAAGCGCCAGGATCTCCCGCCCGGTGCTGGCATCGAGCTCGCCGGTGGGCTCGTCGGCCAGCAGCAATGCAGGGCGATTGGCCAGGGCCCGGGCGATGGCCACCCGCTGCATTTCACCACCGGAGAGTTGGGTGGCGCGATGGTTAGCCCGATGCCCCAGGCCGACGTACTGGAGGAGCTCACCCGCCCGCTCCTGCCGGGCCGGGCGGGGCACGCCTGCCTCGGCCATGGGCAACTCCACGTTTTCCCGGGCGGTGAGTACCGGCAGAAGATGGAACCGCTGGAAGATGAAGCCCAGCCGGGTCAACCTGAGCCGGGTCAGCTCCCGATCGGAGAGGGATCCGAGTCGGGTACCGAGGAGCTCGACCGTGCCGGACGAGGGCGTGTCGATTCCCCCCATCAGCTGTAGCAGAGTCGACTTGCCGCTCCCCGACGGACCGGTAACCGCAACGAATTCGCCCCGCTGAATCTCCAGTGAGACACCCCGCAGCGCGTGGACTGCTTCACCACCGTTCATCGGATAGTCTTTGGACACACTGCTGGCCACCAGGACCGGGCCGGGTGGAATCGTCGCGGTCACGTGGCCTCGGCCCGGAGAGTCGCCGCCACCGGGGATGTGGCGGCGAGCCAGGCTGGGTACAGCGCCGCCAGCGTACCGGTCAGGAAGAGAACGATCCCGGCCGTGGCCAGGCTGTCCCGCCGGGGCACGAAAAACGAAAACGCGGCCGGTAGCCCGGGAAAGCTGGTCAGGATGCTATCCAGATAGCGCGCGGTGACGAGTCCGAGGACAATTCCGATGATCGAACCCAGAGTGGTGAGGACGGCGCCCTCCAGCATGATCTGGCGGACGACCGTGCGCCGGCTGATGCCCAAAGCGCGTAGTGTGGCAATCTCTCCCAGGCGCTCGTTCACGTTGATAGTGAGCAGCGTGGCGATCAACAGCACCGTTACGACGAGGCTCATGGAACCGAGGATGTATGCCAGCTGGCGGAAGTAGACCAGCCGCTGCTTGAAGTGGCGCACCAGATCGGCGACGCTGTTTACCTCCAGCCGGGGGAACTCGCGGCGCAGGCTGGCAGCGACCGTGGCAGCCAGGCTATCTGCCTCCGCCCGGACCGTGAGCAGGGATGCGCGATCGTCGCTCCGCTGGCCGGCCAGCGACTGCATAACCGGCAATACCGTGCCCACCGAGGGCTGGCCCCGATAGTCGTACACCCACCGCACGATGCCACGCACTTTCAGAGTGCGGCCCAGCCGCTCGGTGACAACCTGTGGGTCCAACCGACCAATTAAGGTCACGCTGTCGCCTACCGCCGCGTGCAACAGGCGGGAGGCCGGCTCGCTAAGCAGCACACCGGAACTGTCGCTCGGAGCGAGATCCGACCCCGAGAGCATGGTGTAAAGTGCCTGGGCCTCGGGCTGAATACCGTACCCGAAGAGCGTGACTAGAGAATCTCCGCTGCGGGCGTGCAGCGAGGCTCCCAGGACTGCCCCGGCAGCCTCCACCGCGGGCACCCGCCGGACGGCTTCCACCAGACGGCCGGCACCGGTGAGAGTCGCCTCGGTATCGAAGGGCAGCGTGCCCTTGGGCGTAAGGCGAATCTGGAAGCCCCGAGCCAGCAGCATCTCGGCGAAGGAGCGCTCAATCCCCCCACTCAGCATGACCATGTCCAGCAATAGCGCGGCGGAGATCGCTATGCCGGCCACCGAGAGTGCGGAGCGCAAACGGTGACGGCGCAGACTTTTCAGACCCCAACCCAGCCCACTCATCCGCGGCCCCAAAGCACCAGCGGCTTGGTGTGCACCAGCCTCCATGCCGCCACGGCGCCCGCCCCCGCCCCTAGAACCAGCGAGAGCATCACGCTGAACCAGACGATGTCGGGGGTGATGAGGGAGAAAGTGAGCAGGGTATCGAAGAATCGGCGATAGTAAGCGTTGGTGGCGGCCCCTGCCAGATAGGCCAGGCCGGTGCCGAGCAGCGAGCCCAGAGCGGCTATCAGAACCGCCTCGAGCAGCAGGGCCCCGAAGATGGTCCGGCGGCGGACGCCGACAAACCGCATCACTGCGGCATCGAGCCGGCGCTCCTCGACTTTGAGCAACATGATGCAGAGCAGGAAGACCGCGCTCGCCACAATGGTGATGATGGCGATAGCCCGATGAAACCGGCTCACTACCCGGAAGGTCTGCGAAGATTCCGAGGCAATCACCCGGGAGCTGTGGGCCCGGTATCCGTAGGCGCTGCGGTTAAGCCGTGCAGCCGCCGAATCTGCAGAAATACCACCCTTGAGGCCGATACTTAGACGATCCACCCGGTCCGGGGTGCCCAATAGACGGGTGAGGTCCGGCAGATGCATTCTCAGATGCCACTCGACCTTGGCGATTTCGGCTGGATCGGACCTGGGCTCGTAAACGGCGGCGACAACCCCGGCGAAGCGAATCGAGTCGGCCGCAGGGCCAAGGCGTATGGTATCCCCGACCGCGAGGTCCAGCTCGGTGGCCAGCCGGCGCTCGATGGCGATCTCGGGCAACTGCGCGGGCAGCCGGGAGGACAGAGCCATGGTCAAAAGACCCAGGAGTCTTCCCGATTGCCGAACGAGTGGGGTCATAACTTCCTTTCAGCCGGGAACGTCGGCTGGTTAGAGCCTGCGTCGTAAGGTAGTTAGGGTGATTCCGTCCCTGACTTGATTGAACTGAGGAGCTCTCATGGTCGCGCAGAGCCCGAGGGTGGCAGTGCTGGGCATGACCGAATTGGGACGGGGATGGGCCACACTCGTGTCCGGGGCCGGGTGGCCGCTGACCATTTACGACCCGGATGCGGCGCTGCTGCGCAGTGGCGAGGAGGATATCGCCAGCCGGAGGCGTCAGTCCGTCGGCTCGGGCATTCCAGCCACGCGGGACCAACGGGAGGACCCCGGATCCAACGGGCCGCGGCTGGGACGTAGCCTCCTGGATGCGGTGACCAACGCGGACTGGATCATCGATGCCACTCCAGGCGACCTCTCGCACCGCCAGCGCCTGCTGGAGCAGGTGGAGCGGGCGGCTCGGCTCGCCGCCATCCTGACCAGCAGCGCCCCAGGCATTTCCCCTACCGACCTCTGCGCCCGGCTGCGGCGGCCTACCCGGCTGCTGGTGGCTTACGCCCTCGAACCGGTCGAGCATATCCCAGCAATCGAGGTGGTGCCGGGGCCGCAGACCGACCCGGCTGTCCTGGACGAGCTGCGTAACTGGCTCCGGAGGCTCGGCCGGCTGCCGGTGGTGCTGCGGAAGGAAGTCCCCGGGAATGCGACGGGGAGGATAGCGGTGGCCGTGTGGCGGGAGTGCATCCGGCTGGTGCTCGACGGAGTACTCGAGGTTCGCGACGTGGACGCCCTGATGTCCTCAGGACTGGCCGCGGGTTGGGCTGCAGCGGGACCTTTCCAGACGGTCTACCTGGCAGCCGGGGAGCGGCAGACCGCCCAGCTCAGCGCAATGCTGCGGGCCCTGGAAACCCGCTGGGAGGGCGACACCAGCTTTCAGCTCTCGCACAGCGAGCACCAGCACCTGATCCGGCTGATCGAGCGGGCCTACGATGGCGAAGCCGATGTGCTCAAGGGGGCGCGGGACGAGCGGCTGGCGGAGCTGAGGAGAATCGTTGGTTACTGACGCTTGAAGGGATGCTCGAGACTGAGATAGAGGAAGACTGCGTTGTTCAACTCCGCTGGATGCAACCCGATCGTGTAGGCGATCCCAGGAACTATCTGCAGGTCTCCGGACAGATCGAACGCGACGCGGATACCTGGGTTCAGCAGGAAGAACTCCTCCCGATCGGTGGCACCCTCCCCTACCACTGATTCCGTACTGAGCCAGACCGTCTCCAGCACCAGGTTCACTGCTGGCCGCATCAGCCAAATGGCGCTGGCGCCGAGGTTGATGCTGGTCGTGGTAGCCTGTGCGCCCAGCGCATTGTGGGCGCTGGGACTGAGCGTCGCGCCTGCGTTCCAGTGAGTGGTGAATGCCGGCCCGAGGACGAGCGTCAGGGGAAGGTTCGCCTGATAGCTGACCCCTCCGGTTCCCCGCTCGAACTCATCATCGCCGGTGGGAAACAAGACGCTGAAGCGGGGGGCCATTACGGTGCGCGCCTTGGGGTTGCCGATCAACTGATAGCGATAGTTCAGAGCGACATCCGCGAGCCCGGTGCCGGTATCCTCAGCATGCTGAACGGGGATAGTGTAACTGAGCTGGTGACGGATGCCGCCGAGGGGCCATTCCTGGGTAAACGAGTAGGCCCAGTCGCCCTCAGAAGAGCGGGAAAATGCGTTGATGTGCTGGACGACTCCAGCCTCCTGGTTATAGGCCTCTTCCAGCAGGAAGCTGTTGTCCTGTATCTGGCCGGTCAGCGGCGAGCGGTGAACGGTGAGCAGGAGCAGAAGAGAAAAGAAAACCCGGGTCATAGTATGCTTCCCGCTCACTGCTAACCGCTCACCGCTCACGCTTTTCACGATCACACCGGGACTAGAAGCCCGGTGGCGTACATGATCATCATCCCCGTGAGCACACCGGCTACGTTAAGCGGCGCCTGGAGTGCGGCTCCCGAGCGGCGGGCAAAGAGTCGGCCCAACTCGTAGACCACCTGTGCGATGGCTCCGGCCCCAACCGCGAGGAAGAAAGTGGTCCATGCCGGAGAGTAGGTAAATCCACCGATCCAAGCCCCCAATACGGTCGGGAGACCGGCGAGAATCCCGAGAAGGATGAGCGAGCCGAGCCGCGGGCGTTCCTGCGCCAGCGGCGTAACAATGCCGAGCCCCTCGGTGGTGTTATGCAGCAGGAACCCGATCACCAGGAAGGTGCCCAGCGCGATCTCTCCACTGGCATATGAGGTACCTATCGCCAGTCCCTCTCCCAGATTGTGCAGTCCGATGCCCAGCGCGATGAGGGCGGCAACGTACAGCGGCGACCGTTCCCCCCGCTCCCTTGCACGCCAGCGGCCGACTGCGGCCAACAGGAGTGGCGTTCCCACCGCGCCGAGCAGCACCAGGGCATGGCCCTGGAACGCGGCCGGCACCAGGCTGGCGGTTTCCGTCGCTTCGATCAATGAGCTGACGCCGAGGAAGATGAGTAGACCAATGGTGAGGCTCAGCAGGAAATCGATCCAGCGACGTCCCACCGATCGCACGAAGGGCAGCCACAGCAGGCCGATAAAGACCGGAATCACCCCCGCGTAAACTCCGAGCAGGGCAAAGGTGGTGAGGTATCGGGCATCGATGGCGGGTGAGCGGGTGGCGACCGGTACCTCGCCGGTGAAGGTCAAGCCGGTGCTGCTGACCAGCGCCACGCTGTGAGGCTCTCCCTCTACCCAGGGGTAGGGAATGCTGATGATCCGGCTCTCCAGCCGCTCCAGGGTCCGGCTCCCGTTCAGGCTGTGAACCCAGTTGGCGTCGTCCACCATTACCTGCGCCACGGTGACCGGCTCTGGCCCACCGTTGACCACCTCCACTTCCATGAGTCCGGCCTGCGGCAGCCGGATACGCTCGACCGTCAGCTGTTCAACCGGTGGGAAGTTCTGGCGAAAGACTCCGAGCGGACCGACTCGGAAAAAGACGGCGACCAGGGCCGCGAGCAGGACCAGCGGCGCGAGGCCCTTGAACCAGAGCGGAATTCCCCGCTGCGATGCCACTCGCGAGGGGGCCGCCAAGGGAGTGCTGTCCGGCTGTACCGGCAGTTCGAGATTAGACATGGGGCGCCTGCACCAGGAAGATGCCGCTCCAGCCGAGCTCCGCGAATTCGCTCTGGTGAGCGTGGAACATGAAGGGACCGGTGTGCTTGTAGGTGAATTCCAGCACCGCCCGCTCTCCCTGGCAAAGCGCCACGATATCGGTCCATTCATAGCGCTCGAGATCGGTGCCCGTCCGATAGAGTCGGAACAGGTTGCCGTGCAGGTGGAAGGAATTGAGCAGATCGAACTCGGTCACGTTCACCAGATACACCCGCACCAGCTCACCCTTCTGCAGAGTGATGGGATGCTTCTGGTAGTGGAAGGCGACCGTGTTGACGGCATATACCTCATTTTCGCCGTCGATGTTGGTATCGAATCCGTTCATCACCATCACCAGCTCCCGCGCCGGGGGCCGGGGGGCCTTGGGATCGATAATGAACGCGCCGTAGAGTCCCTTGTGGATGTGACGCTTGATGGGGACCGTGTGGCAGTGATACAGGTGCAGTCCGAATGGCTCCGCGTCGAACTCGTAAACGAAGCTTCGGCCCGGGTGCACCGGCTCGAACGCTCCGTCCATGTTCGACGGGTGGACACCGTGAAAATGAATACTGTGGGAGTGGCGGCCACGGTTGGTGAAGCGCACCCGGATCCGGTCTCCCTCAGTGCAACGAATCGTGGGGCCGGGTACCTGGCCGTTGTAGGTCCAGGCGGGATAGAACACCCCTGGGGCCACCTCGATCTCCCGATCTTCGGCCACCAGCTCGTACTCCCGCAGGACCTGGCCTGAGGGCAGCCGGGAGACGTTTCCGGTGTCGAACTGGGTCAGAAATCGGGTCGGATCGGGGGTCCCGGGGGCGAGCTGACCCACGGTCATCATGTCGTGGTGAGAAGCCTGGCCCTGCCCAGCCTTGGCATCTCCCTGAGCCAAGCCCGGGAGCGCGAGCACCGTTCCGCCGGCCGCCAGTCCCACCGTGCCCAGGGCGCCGGCCTTCAGCAGATCTCTTCGGGTTAACGACGGTTCCGACATTGGTTTCGCTCCGGGCAAATCAGCCGGTGAAGGGGCCTGCTTAAGCCATCCAGATTCGAAATGTTCCCAGCAGCAGCCAGGCGTTCAGTCCCACGATCGTGGCTGCCACCACCCAGGCCAGCGCGGCGAGAGGCCTGCTGTTCACGAACTCACCCATCTTCCGGCGTTGACTGGTGAAAAACACCAGCGGGACCACCGCGAAGGAGAGCTGAAGGCTCAGGATCACCTGGCTCAGGATGAGCAACCCGCCGGCGCCCCGTTCGCCATACAGAGCGGTGACGATCACTGCCGGGACGATGGCGATGAGCCGGGTAATGAGCCGTCTCAGCCATGCCGGAAGCCGGATGTTGAGAAACCCCTCCATTACGATCTGGCCGGCCAGGGTACCGGTGATGGTGGAGTTCTGCCCCGCGGCCAACAGCGCCACGGCAAAGAGAGTGCTGGCGAGTGTGGCCCCCAGCAGCGGCGTCAGCAGGTGATAGGCGTCCCCAATGTCGGCCACGTCCTGGTGGCCGGTGTTATGGAACGTGGCCGCAGCCAGGATCAGGATGGCGGCGTTGATGAAGAACGCGAACAGCAGTGCGACGGTCGAGTCCAAGGTGGCGAATCGGATGGCCTCCCGCTTCGACTGAGCATCCGGCAGCACCTTGCGGGTCTGCACGATGGAGGAGTGCAGATACAGATTGTGCGGCATGACCGTGGCGCCGAGGATACCGATAGCGATATAGAGCATCATCGGATTGGTCACGATCTGCGCAGTAGGCACCAGGCCCCTGGCAACGGCGGCAATCTCCGGCCGAGCCATGGCCAGCTCCACCGCGAAGCACACCCCGATGGTGGCCACCAGCGTGATCACGAACGCCTCGAGATAGCGGAAGCCCTTGTTCTGCAGCAGAAGGATGAGCAGCACGTCGAATGCCGTGAGGCACACGCCCCAGATCAGCGGAATGCCGAACAGCAGGTTGAGCGCGATGGCCGATCCGATCACCTCAGCCAGATCGCAGGCGGCAATGGCGATCTCGCACAGCACCCAGAGGACGAAGCTTACCGGACGCGAATAGTGGTCTCGGCAAGCCTGGGCCAGGTCGCGGCCGGTGGCGATGCCGAGTTTGAGCGCCAGCGCCTGGAGCAGGATGGCCATCAGGTTGGACAGCAAAATCACGCTCAGGAGTGCGTAGCCGAACCGGGCGCCGCCCGCGAGGTCGGTAGCCCAGTTGCCGGGGTCCATGTACCCCACGGCCACCATGTACCCTGGTCCGGCGAAGGCCAGCGCCTTGCGCCAGACGGACACTCCTCTTGGGATCTCGACCGAGTGGTAGGACTCGGGGAGGCTGGGAAGGGTCCTAGGATACCGCCAGGCCAGTTCGTTGATCGGCGGGGTGGACGCAGCGCTCATAGGTCAGCCGTCCTGGCGCACTGCAGTACATGCCCCAGCTCCCGCCCGATGACGTGCTGCTGGCCGGCCACCTCGATCGTCACCAAGTCGTCAAAGGGCTGACGGTCCACCACGGTCACCCGGGCACCGGGCACCAGCCCGAGAGAAGCGATGTAGCGCAGTCGTTCCGGTTCGCTGGCATGGACCCGGTGAACTTCCACCGTCTCTCCAACCGGTATGTCCGACAACGGGGTGCAGGTCAGTTCCTGGATGGACCCGTCGGCGGCGGGGATGGGGTCGCCATGAGGATCGACTACTGGATTCCCCAGGGCGTTGGCCATCCGCTCAACCAGGGTATCCGATACCGCATGCTCCAGCCGCTCGGCCTCTTCGTGGACCGTATCCCAGGAGTAACCCAGAAACTCGACCAGGTAGGCCTCGATGAGTCGGTGCCGCCGAACCATCCGGAGGGCTGCACGCCTTCCCTCCTCGGTGAGCTGAACACCCCGATAGGGGATGTGCTCCAGCAGCCCGTGCTCTGAAAGGCGCTTGACCATCCCGGTTACCGATGGCGGGGAAAGCGCCAGCAGATGGGCAATCTCACTGGTCGAGGCCGCCCGGCCTTCGGGGGACAGCTGATAGATGGCTTTGAGGTAGTCTTCGACCGACCGGGTCAGTGACTCGCTGGCGGCTGCGGCGCTCACACCAAGCTCCAATTTAGGACAGCCTAATATTGTGTTAAGACCGTGCTAATGTCAAGTTTGCCCCGGGCGAAAGCCCGGAGCCTCAGGATCCAAGGCTCGCTACTGTAAGTGGTTGAGTAGGGCGGTCAGGATCCGCTCAGTCATGCCCCACACGATCCCATCCTCCAGCTCGAAGGCTGGAACTACCCGGCTCTGGCCGGCAACCTCCAGCCGAACCGGATGCCAGGTATCGGGACGGAGCAGATGGCTGAGGGGTACCCAACTGGTAGCCGTGACTTCGGGGTTGAGCGATATCCGGGGTCTTGAGCTTACCAGGAAGACATACGGCCGCACCGCAATCGGTGGGAGCACGGGGGTGCGCGGCACGACATCCTCCAGGCTGCCGACCAGGTCGGCAGCAGCCAGCAGGAGGCCAACTTCTTCCCTGGTCTCTCTGATGGCGGTGAAAAGCAGGTCGGCGTCGTCCGGTTCTCGACGGCCGCCGGGGAGAGCCATATGACCGGACCAGGGATCACCGGCCCGCTCCGCCCGGCGGATCAGGAGAATCGCCTCGGGATCAGGCGCGATCACGGCGGCCACCGCAGCCCAGATCAGCGCCGGATCGTCGGCAGCATCCGGACGGGATGCCGCCAAGCGGTCGCGCAACCGGTGCAAGCGGCCGGTCAGCGGTGGGGATGGCTCGGCCGGGCTCACGCGGACAGACCGGTCAGCCGCTCGCTCACCTCCCAAAGCCGTCGCGCGGCGGCCTCATCGTAGGATTCGTGCGACGAGCGAATGGCCCGACCCTTCTCGAAATACTTGCCGGTAACTCCTTCCACATCGGGTGAGGTCGCGAGGTATATGCTGGTTTCGGCGCCCTGTTCGGGGCTGGCACCGAAGCTGCTGGCAGACCCACCTCCGGCCCGGGGAACGCCCATGTAGTCGGCCAGCATGCCGGTGGCTACGAAACCAGGGCTCAGACAGTTGGCGGTGACCCCGCTTCCCTTCAACCGGCGGGCGAGCTCATAGGTAAACAGGATATTGGCCAGCTTGGACCGGCTATAGACCTCCCGGGGGTGGTAGTCGCCCTTCGATTGAAGGTCGTCGAACCGGAGCCCGACACCGGCATGGGCACCGGAAGAGACATTGATGATGCGCGACGGCGCCCCGGCCTTGAGCTGCGACAGGAGAAGGTTGGTCAGGAGAAAGTAGGCCAGGTGGTTGACGGCAAACTGAAGCTCGAGCCCGTCCACCGTAACCTCGCGGCGCGCGGGAATCACACCGGCATTGTTGATGAGCACGTGCACTCGAGGGTAGCGCCCGGCCAGTTCGGCGGCGGCTTCCCGGATTGACCCCTGGGAGGACAGGTCGGCGCTGACCACCGCAGGAGCCACTAAGGCCCCAGCGGCAATTTCCCGGGCAACGGTCTCTCCGTCCTCTCTGCGGCGGGCGATGAGGACGGTGGTGGCCCCGAGTTGCGCCAGACCTTCCGCGGTGGCTCGGCCGATGCCTCGGGTGGCACCGGTGACGATGCAGACCCGACCCGAGATGTCCCGCGGCCGCTTCATGGAGCCGGCTGCAGGTGCTCGGACAACCAGCTGACGCTGGCGTCGAAGACTGAATCGAGCTCCGAGGTCGCTGAGCGCCAGGGATGGGTGGCGCCGAACGTGTGCCCTCCGCCTTCAATGGGGAGGATCTTGGTCCGATTGCTTGGTGCGGCAGCCGCGAGCGCTTCGGCCTCGTCGAATGGCACGGACTCGTCCCGGGTACCGTGGATGATGAGCCAGGGGACCCGGATGCGACCGGCGGCGGCTTCGATATCCAGTGCCTGGGCGTTTTGCTCGATGTCGTCCAGGACGTTGGTGTAGAGCGGGAGAATCTGCCCGGTGCGCGCGTTCTGGATCTCAGTCCGCCCGGCAGCCCGCCAGCTGGTCCGCTGTTTCTCCGGCCACCGATCGACGCCGGAGATAGCCGCCCAGGTGACCAGCGCCTGAACCCGGGAATCGCGCGCGGTTTGAAGGACCGCCATGCCGCCGCCGCGCGAATGTCCCAGCAGGCCGAGCGCAGAGGGGACTGCGACGCCGAGTCGTCCGGACATCAGTTCGTCGGTGACCCGGCCAATGTCCTGGAGCTCGGCGGAAAAGGTGTTGTGGCCGAAACGGTCGGGCAGGGAGAATTCTCCGGCATCGTCCACGCCGCTGCCACTGAGATTGAAGCTGAGGGCTACGAAGCCCGCGCGGGCGAGCCGCTCGGCCAGGTGGGGAAACATTCCCCAGTCCTTGAATCCTTTGAAGCCGTGGACGATCACGACAGCGGGACGGGAGGCTTCTCGAGCGCCGGCCCGCAGGTCGATCAGAATCGGGCCCAGCGCTCCGGGTACCGAATGCTTGCTGAGGGTGGGGGTCGCCATCCGGTGAAGTGTAGCAGAGCCCGGCTCAGACTACCGCCGGCTCCAGCAGCTCGACCTCACCGGCTCCGGCATCCAAACGAGCTCGAACCCCGAGCGGCATGGTCCACTGGGCTTCGAGATGGCCGACCGGGAAGCCATAGGCGACGGGTATTCCCAGGGGCTCGAAGTAGGTGGCGAGGACCTCATCGAAGCCCAGAGCGCCGTCCCGGCTAGCACGGTCGAGCTGGGTGAAGCGCCCGACGATGACTCCCGCCAGCGATCGAAGAGCACCGATCAAGCGCAGGTGGGCAAGAATGCGGTCGATGTTGTACAGGTCTTCCCCGACATCCTCCAGGAACAGGAGGGCGCCGTTCAGATCGGGGAAGTAGGGCGTACCAACCAGGCAATGGAGCAGCGTCAGGTTGCCGCCGGCAAGCGGCCCCTCCGCAGTTCCGGAGACGAGGGTAACGATCCGGTTCTCCTGGGGCACCAGCACATCGGGCGGAAATGGAAGTCGCTTTAGCCGCCCGGCTGACCTTCCGGAGCCGAGTACCAGCTCGAAATGTTCCCGGCTGAACCGGGGCATCGCTGCCCGGGCAACCGGTCCATGGAAGGTGACCACGCCCGCGCGCCGGCTGACGGCATTGAGCAGCGCCGTGATATCGGAAAACCCGATGACTGCCTTGGGACGGCGAGTAACGGCCTCGTAGTCGATCCGGTCGAGCAGCCGAACGGCACCGTAGCCGCCGCGAATGCACCAGACTGCATCGATCGAGGAGTCGCCCAGCGCCTGGTTGAGATCAGCGAGTCGCTCTTCATCGGTACCGGCCAGGTAGCCATGTCGGCGATAGGCATTCTTGCCGAGTACGGGGACGTAACCCAGAGCACGGCAGAGTTCTTCGGCTCTGGTTAGATCGTCTCTTTCCAGCAGCGGGCCAGCGGGCGCAACGAGGCCAATGCGGCTCCCGGGGCCGAGTTTGGGCGGTCGAACGGGTTGTTTTGACCCCATCATCACCCCGGCTTTAAATTCACGGACGCCTTCTCAGGGAGAATATCAGTGCGCGCTTCGCAGCCTGCATTGCTCGCTGCCGGTCGTATCATCGCGGAGATGCGTGACTCGATGGTTTCCCAGTGGGCAGACTGGCTGGGAGACCGGATGACCGCCGCCCCCACGATACCGCGGGCAACCGTTGAGCGGGAGTTCCGTCTGCTGTTCGACGTCATGACCGAGATGGTCGGCCCGCTGCGCCGAGAGGTGAATACTGTCTGGTTCCATGTCTGCGAACACTACGGTCGAGTGGGTTCCGCTCGGGGGTTGGCTGCCGGCGAGGTGGTCGAAGAACTCCAGTTCCTCCGCGAGCTCCTGATCCGGAACCTCGCCCCGGTACTGGTTGCGATGCGAGCCCGGCAAGGCATGGCGATCATGCTCCGACTCAACCGGGTCATCGACAAAGGTGTCGCGGTCGCCGTCGTCGGATACACCGACGCATTGGTCGCCACGCTCTTTTCCCAAAACGGGGTTCCCTCCTTCAGCGCCGACCATGATGTAGGCGACGTCGAGCGGCAACTGGATGCCTTAGAGCAGGAGCTGCAGGCGGTCTCTCAGCAGGTGGACTAGGCTCCTTCCGCCTCGTGTTGCTCCCCAGCGCCGTCCAGCTGCTTCCGGCGGCTTCATGGCTGCTTCCGTTCCTTACTCTCCCTCGGCTGGCCCGACGCTCCCCTAATTTGAGCGATGCACCACGCGCGTCGGGCCCGCTGGTGTCCATCATCATTCCGGCTCGTAACGAAGCAGGCACCATCCGGACCGTGGTCCGCTCGATCCTCGACACCACCTATCGGCCGTTCGAATTGATCGTGGTTGACGATCGCTCCACCGACCAGACGGTCACCCTGGTGGAGCAGATGCAAACCGAGGGACCGGTCCAGCTGGTCCGGGGAAAGGAATTGCCGGAGGGTTGGTACGGAAAGCCCTGGGCCTGCTTTCAGGGTTTCCAGGAAGCCCGGGGTGAGCTGTTGCTCTTCACCGATGCCGATACCCGGCATGAGCCCGAGCTGCTCGAGCGTGCCGTTGGCGGACTGCTTACCCAGCGTGCCGACTTGTTGACGGTCTCGCCCGTGCAGCGCTGCCTCACCTTCTGGGAGCGTATTGTCATGCCGCAGATCTGGTTTCTGTTGGCACTCAGATACAGTCCAGCCAGCGTCAACCGGGCTCGGCGCTCCCGCGACGTGATCGCGAACGGACAGTTCATTCTGACGACGAGACCGGCGTATGAAGCCGTGGGGACCCATGCCGCGGTGCGCGGGGAAGTGGCGGAAGATCTGGCGCTGGCCCAGACCTACCTGGAGATGGGGAGGAAGCTTCACTTCGCCTTTGCCGAGCGGTTGATGGAGACTCGGATGTACCAGAACCTCGGCTCGCTGGTGGAGGGCTGGTCCAAGAACATCTACCTCGGGGGCCGGCGGTCATTTCCTCACAATCCTACTCTCCGAGCACTGGTGCCGGTCATGCTGGTGACGGCGATGCTCTATTGGCTGATCCCGGCGTTTACGCTGCTGGTCGCCCTGGCCGCACCCGGGTTGGAGCTTCCTGTGCCGGCAGCGGGATTGGCAGTTGGCTTTTCCATTTTGTTTTGGATGCTGATCTGCTGGGGAATGCGGATCCCCATCATCTATGGGGCAGGCTATCCGCTCGGCGCTCTGATGACCCTCTTCATCGGGATCCGCTCGACCTGGCGCGGGAGTCGCCGAGTAGAGTGGAGAGGACGAGTGTATCGGGAGGCGGGTAAGCGGTAAGCGGTAAGCGGTAAGCGGGTAAGCGGAGTTCGAAGCTTTATTGTCTGTCAACCACCACATCCTGCACCGGGATCCTGCCACCCAGCAATCTCCCCTGACTGTCGAGCTTCAGGTGTATCCGAGTATCACCGATATCCATTCGGATGGAATCACCGCGCAATGGCGCCAGTCTCGCGACCAATGTCTGTCCCCCGCCCAAATTGAAGAACGGCACCCTGGCGCCCCCGTGGGCTACCCGTGCCCGCCGTACCGCCTGCTCCAGCAGGGCAAATGACAGGTTGAGGTACGGCACCGCACCCTCCTCCGTCGCGAAGACCCTGGTGACCAGGCCTGACTCTCCCACCTCGTCCACAGCCGCGCTGTCTTCCTTGAAGATGACCCGGGCTCGTTGCCGCACCTTGGCTCGCACTGCCCCACTGTCGACTCCCTCGCGAACGGTCACTTCAATCAGCGGCACGGTGGCATCCGGCGCCACCACGGCGGAATATCGCTCGGAGGTGCGACTCGAGTTTCTGAGGTGAAGGGTGCCCTGGAGCTGGGTCGCTGTCCTGGTGAATTGCTCCAGGGCGACGGTATCCTGGCCCCGGCGCACCACAAACGCTCCCGTGTCCGCGGAACCTTGGGCACAGAGAGTCCCCGCCCCGCCGAATCCGAGCAGTAGAATGGGAAGCGAACTTCGCGTGATCATCGGCGAAATGTTTTTCCGGCATGAATGGGAGTCAAATTTCGCCACCGTCAGCGGTGTTTGGATGGCAGCGTCTTAAGCACTGCATCGTAGCGTGAAGCTCCGTCGCCACCGGAGCGCTGCCGGATGGATCTCGAAGGGTCAATCCGGTGTATTCAATCACTCTCGGATGTGGCCCAGCTGATCGCCAGGCTCGGACATCAACCGCTCTGGGAGCCCATCCCCGAGGAAGCCTGGACTCGACGCGGAGAAGCGCCGCTCAAGATCATAGCTGTGGGCCAGACCGGCCAGGTGCCGTGGCTTGGTCTCGAATCTGACCATCCGCACCGGGACGCCAGGCTGCTCGCGCGCCGTATCAGCCGACGAGGCAAACTGGCATTGGTCGTCGCTCTCAACGGTCAGTTGCACCGTCTCGCCATTGCCGCGGCATTCGACCGCTGTCCTTCACTGGAGCTGAATCTCTGGCATCCCGACCCGGAAGGAGTCGCCGCGCTGACCCGTCTGGCGGCCCCTACCGAAGGCGGAGCGCTGGCCTATGCTGCACGCGCGGCCGAAGCCTTGGCGAGCGAGCCGGTCAGCCAACGGTTCTTTCGAGCATTCCGCAGCACTCTCGAGCGGATGGCAAATGACCTGCCTGGTACGCTCCCGGCGCAAGACCGCCAGGCCTTGGCGCTCCTGCAACTCACTCGAGTGCTCTTCCTCTATTTCATCCAGGCCAAGGGGTGGCTGGATGGGCGGGACCGCTTTCTTGCCGAGGAGATCGACCGCTGTTTGACGCGGAAAAGGAAAATCCATCGGGACGTGTTGCGACCGCTCTTCTTCGGAACCCTGAATCAGCCGCTCGGTCACCGCACCCACGGCGCCCGGCAATTCGGATCCCTTCCCTTCCTGAATGGCGGTTTGTTCGAGCCTCACCCACTGGAGCAGCTCTGGCGCGGCGATCTGTCCAACGAGCTATGGCGACAGGCATTCAACGATCTGTTCGAGCGTTTCCACTTTGTGGTAGCCGAGGGGAGCAGTCGGGGCAGCGTTGCGCCCGACATGCTGGGCCGGGTTTTCGAGGGAGTGATGGAGCCCGTCAGTCGGCGGTCGTCGGGAACGTTCTACACGCCGGCGGCACTCGTCTCCCAGATACTCGAGACCGCACTGGTCGGTCTACTCTCGGCCCGGCTGAGTTGTACCGAAGCCGAGGCGGATCGGCTTCTGGGCGATAGTAATCCGCGGGTCGGCCGAGTTCTCGGATCCATCACCATTCTCGATCCTGCGGTGGGCTCGGGTGCCTTCCTCCTCTGCGCCCTCGAGCGGCTCGCCCGTCTGGGACAGCCTCGTGGTCTCACCGACAGAAAGCGGCGGATCCTGCAGCGCAATCTGTTCGGGGTAGACCGGAACGCCGCCTCGGTGCGGCTGGCTGAGCTCCGGCTCTGGCTGGCGGTCATTGCCGACGATCCGTCCGAACGGCCGGAACGGGTGCAGCCGCTCCCCAACCTGGACTGCCTCATTCGCCAGGGTGACAGCCTGTTCGAGCCAACCGGTTTGCAGGCGAGCGGGCTGACGGCGACCGACGGGAAGCTGGCTGCGGAAATCGCTGCACTGCGACGGGAGGTGGTGAGCACAGCCGGACCGGCCAAACACCAACTGGTACAGCGGCTCCGGACCTTGGAATCGCGTGCGGTGCGCTGCTCCATTGATGCTGCAGAGCAGCGGCACCTATTGGCTGTAAGAGAGTGTCTGCAGCAGGCCCGCTCGCCAGATCTATTCGGGAGCCGTAGAGGAGTCGACCTCGGGCTCGGCCGTCGGCTGCAAGAGCTGCGCAGCTCGCTGCGAGAGCTCCGCCAGGCCAGGCGGCGCCTGGTCCAGGAACGAGAGGTTCCCTGGTTTCACTACCAGAGTCACTTCGCGGATGTATTCGCGCACGGCGGCTTCGATCTAGTAGTGGGAAACCCGCCTTGGCTCAGGTCGGAGTCCATCCCGCCAACTATCCGACGGCAGCTCACGGGACGATATGCCTGGTGGCGGAACAAGCGGCATTCGTACGGCAACTCCCCGGATCTGGCGGTGGCGTTTCTCGAGCGGGCCTTCGAGCTCTCGGCGCCACACGGGACTGTCGCCATGCTGGTGCCGGCCAAGCTTGCGACAACCAACTGCAGCGTGGCTGCGCGGCATGCGCTCGCAACCACGACAACACTGCATGTGGTCGCCGATCTTACCGGCATGCCGGATGCCTCCTTCGAGGCTACGGTCTATCCCCTCGCAATTATTGCCAGCAAAGCTCCGCCGCCAGCGGATCATCAGGTGCGCACCGGATTGGTCGGACAGGGTGGCGCTACGGTTCGCCAGTCGGAGCTGACCGGAGGCTCGCCCTGGATCCTCACGTCGGGGTTGCAGGGGATCATCGCCGAGTTGGAGCGCAGCACCACGCCACTCAATGCCACGATGGCGTGCCACCTTGGCGTGAAAACGGGACTGAACCGCGTCTTCCTGAATCCGCCAGCGGATCTGGAGCCGGAAGTGCTACGGCAAGCAGTACGAGGTCGAGACCTGAGGGCGTTCCACTGCCGCTCTCAGGTAACGCTCCTCTGGCCGCACGATGCCGCGGGGCGGGCAGTTGGCGTGCTTCCCCCCAGGGCAGCAGCGTACTTGGCCCGTTTCGAGGCCGAGCTGCAGGCCCGCCGGGATTATGAAGCCGGACCGATATGGACGTTGTTCCGGACTCGCGCCGCCACGGCGCGGTACCGGGTGGTCTGGCCCGATGTGGCTCGGCAGCTCAGTGCCGTGGCGTTCACTGCCGGGCACGATGCCGAACGCATTCCCCTCAATAGCTGCTACATCGCCCCAGTCCGCTCCGCCTCGCAGGCACATGCTCTGGCGGCCTGGTTGAACAGCACCTGGATCAGAGCTGTGGCTCGAGCCAGAGCGGTTCCCGCCTCTGGCGGGTTCGCCCGCTTCAATGCCCAGGTCGTCGGCGGCCTGCCTCTCTCCGACGGTGCGCTGGCCGATCCCACACTCAGCCGGCTGGGACGCGCCGGTCGCGGAGGAGAGGCGGTGCAGGATGAGCTGGACCGGATCACAGCACAGCGCCTCTCCCTCTCGCCTCTGGCTCAGCGAGCGCTTCGTGCGGCGGTGGACAGCGCCTCCAACGATCGTCGCTGAGTCGCTCCTCGGAGTACCGGACGCTCTGCTGACGGCGCTGCAGCCGGGCCGGCCCGTCTCCGGGGCTGCGGTGGCAGCGGCATTGGCGGTCAGCGTGGCACCAAGGGAGCTCGCGGCAGAACCACCTTCATGGCTCCTCCCAGAGCAAGGAAAGAGCTTTCGACGAGTGCTGGCGGCAATCCAGCGCTATCGCGGCGCCGTCCTGGCCGATCCCGTCGGGAGCGGAAAGACGTTCGTGGCCCTGGCCGTTGCGGCAAGACTGAACCGGGGACCTACCGCCTGTCTGGTTCCGGCAATGCTCCTGGCCCAGTGGCAAGGGACAGCGGCGCGGCTGGCCATCCCAGTCACCCTTTGCTCTCACGAACAGGTGAGTCGTGGCCATCTCCCCGAGGAAGCTCGGGGTCTCGTTATCATCGACGAGAGCCATCACTTTCGGAACCCGCGCACCAAGCGTTACCGCAACCTGGCTCCCTGGCTGATTGGACGACCGGCCTTGCTGGTTACCGCCACTCCGGTCGTGAACAGCATGCGGGATCTGGCGCACCAGCTCTTGCTTGCAGTCAAGGATGATGCGCTAGCACCCCATGGTATACGGTCGCTTCACTCGATGCTGGCTGGAGGATGCGCGGCTGAGGCCCTGGGACAGCTGGTGCAGGAGAATGAACGGGTGACCGACGGGCGCCCACTGCGGCGGGTCCGGCGCAGTCTACCGGACGCGAAGGAGTCAGTCGCAACCCAGCAAAGCCTGGACTTGCTGGGTCAGCTGCGGCTCTCCCGGAACGAGGCGATTGCCGGGTTGATCCGGGGAGTGGTCTTGCGGGCGGTGGCCTCGAGTCCCGCAGCGCTGGAAGGGGCGTTGCGCCGCTACCGGAGGCTGCTGCTCTGCGCGCGTGATGCGGCACAGGCCGGACAACCCATGGATCGGGCCGAGCTGAGGCGGTTCACCCGGGAGATGGGTGACCAACTCGTCTGGTGGGAACTACTGCCCGGAATCGGAACCCAAGGTGATATGGAGTTGGATGACCTTTCCCAACTGGAGAGGCAGGCAGGAGAAGTTGCCGCGTCCGCCCAACAGCCAGACGGAAAGCTGGACCGGCTGGAGCATCTGCTGAAGGAGAACACTCCAACTCTTGTATTCACAGCATTCCGCGACACGGTCAGATATCTGCGCGATCGTCTAGCTCATCTGCGGCTGGCGTGGTGTACCGGAGAGCGGGCCGGCATCGGGCATACTCTCCTGGCACGTGATACCGTCCTCGGCTGGTTTCGAGGCCCAGTCAACTCCAGTGTCGCCCCCAAGCACCTCGTCGTCACCGACGTCGCTGCGGAGGGGCTCGATCTTCAGCGGGCAGCCCGGGTGGTCCATTACGATCTGCCGTGGACCCCGATGCGCCTGGAGCAGCGAGAAGGCAGATCGGTACGCTATGGCTCGCAGCACGGCCAAGTCGAGGTGATCCAGTTCGCGCTACCACCGGCGCTGGAGCGGCAGCTCAAGCTCGAACGAATCCTGGCGCGAAAGGCCCGGATTCCCGCGGCCGCTGGGATCGGGCCCAACGGCCGCCACATCTGGCGGTGGAGGGCCGAGCTGGCCGAGCGTTTCCGGTGCGCTTCGGCCCAGCCGGGTGTCGCGGTGATCGATTCTTCCACTCCCGGCCTTCTGGCCGGGTTTGCACTGCACCATTCGGAGAGTCCGGGTGCTCTCGCGAGCACCTTACTATGGCTGACAAAGGATGGCTCATGGAGCGAAGCGCCAGCAGAAGTAAGTCACCGACTCTCCCTGGCCGCGGAGCAGCAGGACGTTGTAGTGGTTGATCCCGCTCTGCTGCGTGAATGGCTGGCGCTGCTCGCTGGTCCGCTGCGAGAGCGTCTCACCCTGATCCGGGGCCGGCGATGGATCTCACCCGACCCAAGCAGCGCGACCAGGCAAGCCATGAACAGGATTCAGTCGCTCATCGGCGATGCCGCGCGACGGCGTCAGCCCACCCAGATGGCCGAGCTGGAGGGTGCTCTCGCGTTTCTTGCCAGCGGACACACTGCAGGGGAAAAGACCATGGTCGAACGCCTGGTGCAGGTGTCGCCCCGAGAGCTCACGGAGCTGATCCGGAGACTGCCGGTCCGGCCATTCAGGTGGGAGGGACTCGAGATCCGGCTGACTGGCCTGGTAGTGTTCAGACCTGCGCAGGGCTCCACTTCCCCGCTAGCTTCTGCGGGTGCCGACACTCCAGACCGCGTTATTCGATCTCGACGGGACCCTGATCGACTCGATCAGGCTAATCCTCGACAGCTATCACCACACGCTCACCCAACACAACCTGCCCGCCCGAACCGATGAGGAGTGGCTGAGGGGGGTGGGTACTCCGCTTCACATCCAGTTTTCGGCCTGGCAGAACTCGCCGGAAGTGCTGGAGGCAATGATCGCGACGTATCGGGAATACAACCTCAAGCACCACGACCGTATGGTGACCATCTACCCCGGTGTGCTCGAGGCCATCCGTGAGATCAAGGCTGCAGGAATTCAGACCGGTCTCGTCACCAGCAAGAACCGGCAGGGTGCAATTCGAGGGCTCCAGCTCGTGGGCCTCGGGGCCTTGATGGATGTAATGGTCTGTGCCGATGAGGTAACCAACTTCAAGCCGCACCCGGAACCGGTCGAGAAGGCCGTGGCCCTGCTTGCAGCCATTCCCGCCGCCACCGTTTACGTGGGCGACAGCATCCACGACATGCATTCGGGACGGGCAGCAGGAGTGAAGACCGCCGCAGCTCTGTGGGGTCCGTTCAAGCGGGACCATCTCGAGCATGCGGAGCCGGATTACTGGCTGGAGAAGCCGGGGGATCTAGTGGAGTTGTTCGTGAAGAGGGCTGGTTAGGGAATATCCAAGACCTCTCTCAGGCGCCTCGTGAGTGTTTCCACCGTAAATGGCTTCTCCAAATATCCGGTCCCCGCCGGAATCGACCCGTTGCTGGTAAGGGCGCGCTCGGCATAGCCCGACATGAAAACCACCCGGAGCTCAGGGCGCCGAGCCCGAAGCCGCTCAACCAATTCGTAGCCTCCCATCTCCGGCATGACCACGTCGGTGAGTACCAGATCGATGTCTCGCTCGTAGGCCTCGAAGACTGTCAGTGCCTCGGCTCCATTGCGCGCTTCGAGTACAGTGTAGCCATGCCACTCCAGCAATCGGCGGACGGATGCGCGCACCGCGGCTTCGTCTTCGACCAGGAGCAGGGTCTCGGTGCCGACGTCCGGTGTCCGCTGCTGAGTACCTCCGAGAGCCGGCTCTGAGCCCCAGTAACGGGGGAAGTACAGGGTGAACGCCGCACCCTGACCGGGCGCGCTCTCCACCGCTACTCGACCGCCGCTCTGGTCCACGATCCCATATACCGTGGAGAGGCCGAGACCCCGGCCACCACCGCCTTGCTTGGTGGTGAAGAACGGCTCGAAGATCCTCTCCTGGGCCGAAGGCTCGATACCGACCCCGGTGTCGCTCACCGTCACCGCTACATGGGATTCCCCCTCGAGCTCAGTGTTGAAGCTGGAAATCAACACCTGCCCACCCGACGGCATGGCATCCCGGGCATTCAGCACCAAATTGACGAAGGCCTGTTCTACCTGCGCCGGATCCACGAAGATGTTGCCCAGCTCGGGATCCAGCTGGGTCTCCAGTCTGATTTCGGTTCCGAGGAGCCGCTGCAGCATTGGCTCGAGCTCCGCAATCATCGTGTTGAGAGAGACGACCCGAGGCCGGAGCAGCTGCCGGCGGCTGAAGGCCAGCAACTGCCGAGTCAATCCGGCTGCGCGTTGCCCGGCATCGCGAATCTGCTCGATGTCATTTCGGATCGGATCGTTGGGCCGCAGCTCCTGAAGAATCAGATCGCTGTAGCTGAGAATCCCGGTCAGCAGGTTGTTAAAGTCGTGCGCGATCCCTCCAGCCAGCCGCCCCACCGCGTCCAGCCGCTGGGCGTGCTGCAGCTGTTCCTCCCGCTGTTGTTCGGCCGCGTCCCGCGCCTTTCGATCGGAGATGTCCTCCGAGAGGACGACGGCGCCGGTGATCTCGCCGGTGGGGGCCTGGAGAGGCGCCGCGGCCACCCGTACGGTCCGTCTCCCGGCTACGGTGTCAACCAGAATCTCTTCGTCGAAGGGGCCCTCGCCTCGGAGCACTCGCCCCGGTCCCCAGTCTGCGAGCTGCACCGGCTGGCCGGTGGCCGCCCACCAGGTTGGAAGTTCGCTGAGACGCTCCAGGCTATCCGGAGTTTCGCCCCAGGTCTGCTGACTGGCGGGATTGGCGAAGACGATGGTTCCAGTCTGATCCAGTAGCCAGATGCCGACCGGCATGGCGTTCAGCACCTGCTCCGACTGCTGTCCCCGGCTCAGACGGGAAACGTCGGTCATTACCGCAATCACCCGCTGGGGGCGTCCACCTTCGTCGTGGCTGATCGAAGCACGATCCTGCACCAGGGCGTAAGAACCATCCGCTTTGCGGAACCAGTACTCTTCGAGCCAGGTGGCGGCTCCGCCGGTGATGGCTGCATCGATGCTCTGCACCACCCGTTCCCGGTCCTGCGGATGGATCCTCTGATACCACCAGTCCGGTGTCTCGGCGAGATCCTGCCAGTCGTAGTCGAGCGGAGGCGCTACCCCAGGTTCCCACGTCATTCGATCGGTAGCCAGGTCCCAGGTCCGAACGGCGCTGCCGGATCCCTGGAGCAGAAGCCGGTACGCCTCCTCCTGACTGCGAAGGCGGGTCTCAGCCTCCTTCCTTTCGGTGATGTCCTGAACCGCTGCGATGAGATGAGACGGCTGTCCATCGGGCCCGGTCACGAGGGAGACGTTCACCAGAGCCCAGAGCACTTCACCGCTGGGCTTGAGGTACCGCTTTTCGATGGTGTAGGACCGGCTCTCTCCGGCGAGCAGGAGCCGGATGGCTTCCTGATCCACCGCGACGTCATCGGGATGGGAGCGGAGCTCGACCGGAAAGCCGACCAGATCCTCCACCGGGGTTTGGAGGAGCTCGGACAGTGCCCGGTTTACCCGGATCCAGCGGCCATCCAGCGACACCAGCGCCAACCCCGTCCCGGCCTGCTCGAAGGTACTGTACAGCTCCTCCTCGACGTCCCGCTGCCCCAGCTCAGCCTGACGCCGCAGCGCGGTCTCGCGGCGAAGCTCGATCTCGGTTATGACCGACGACGCAAGGTCTTGCAGTAGGGCAATGTCTCGCTCCGACCACAGCCGTGGCATGCGGTCGACCACACAGAGGCTCCCCAGCACGTGGCCTTCACGGTCGATCAGCGGCACTCCGGCATACGAGACCCAGCCCAGTTCCCGCAGGGCCTGACTGTGGCGGAGCAAGGGATGTCGTCGAGCATCCTCCACCAGGAGGGGTTCTCCGGTGCCGGCCACTGTAGAGCAAAAGGAAAAGGAGAGCGGGGCGTTCCGGCGGCTCGCCCAGGGCTCTGGTAACCCTGTGGTACTCTTGAAGAACTGACGTTCGTCCGTAACCAGAGAGATCAGCGAGGTGGGGGCGCCCAGGAGCCGCGCCGCCATGCGGGTAATGCGGTCGAACCCCTCTTCTGGTGGGGTATCCAGCAGGGCAGTTCGGCGGAGGGCCGCCAGCCGGTCGGGGCGAAGGAGCAGACTATGGGTCATAGGCCCCGAAATCGCGCAAGCGAATCCCGGTATCCGCCAGGTGGGCGGAAGCACTGTACTCCGCCGGGCAGGCGGAGGCACTAGGGGGGAGAATCTGCCCGAGGACCGGCCTCCGTCAAGGAAGATGCCAAGCTTGCCAAGCCCACCGGGGGGGCTATCTTACCGCCGCTCATACCCTCGGCTCAAAGGTTTCCATGCGTCTCCTCCCCCGCGACGAGAAGTTCTTCGATCTCTTCAGTTCGGTGGCCACCCTGGGGGTGGAGGCGGCTAAGCTGCAGGTGGACCTGCTCAAAGCAGAGCCCCTGCGCCGGCGAGCCATTGTCGATGCCATCAAGCGGTTGGAGCATGAGGCCGACCAGGTCACCCACGAAGTGGTGAGCCGGCTGGACCGGGTCTTCATCACTCCGCTCGACCGGGAGGATATCCACCTGTTGGCTTCCCGGCTGGATGATGTGGTAGACCTCATCGATGGCACGGCGAGCCGGGTTCAGATGTACCACGCGGGAGAGGCGCCACCTGGCGCCGTACTGATGGCCGATGTGGTGCTACGCGCAACCCAGCAGCTCCTGGTGGCGGTCCAAAGCCTGGAGAAGAACAAGGACCGGGTGGTGTTGGATGCATGCGCGCAGGTAAAGCGGCTGGAAGAGGAGGGAGACTCGGTTTACCACGAGTGGGTCGCTCGCCTGTTCGACGGCACTCCCGACGCGCTCATGGTCATCAAGTGGAAAGAGATCTACGACACCCTGGAAAAGACCCTGGACCACATGGAGGATGCCGGTAACGTGCTGGAGTCCATCTCCATCAAGCACGCCTGAGCAATGCCGGACGAGATTCTGTACGTCCTGGTCATCATCGCAGTTGCCCTCGCCTTCGACTTCATCAACGGATTTCACGACAGCGCCAACTCAATCGCAACGGTCGTGTCCACCCGGGTGCTCAGCCCCGGAGTGGCGGTGCTCTGGGCTGCGTTCTTCAATTTCATGGCCGCCTTCGTGGTCGGTACTGCGGTGGCCAAGACGATCGGTAAGGGGCTGATCGATCCAGTCGTGGTGGATCCGAGCGTGGTCCTCGGCGGGCTGTTGGGCGCGATCTTGTGGGACCTCATCACCTGGTACTTGGGGCTTCCGACCTCATCCTCCCATGCGCTCCTGGGGGGGTATGCCGGAGCCGCCATCGCCAAGGCCGGTTTCGGCGCTCTGATCCTGTCAGGGTGGGTCTTGCCGGTAGCCTTTATCGTGGTCTCCCCAGTGCTGGGCATGGCGATCGCCCTCGGGCTTACCGTCGGACTCTCCTGGCTGCTCCGAAACATGAGACCCGGTCCCCTCGACAAGACTTTCCGCCGACTCCAACTGGTGTCGGCCGGCCTGTACTCCCTGAGTCACGGAGCCAACGACGCCCAGAAGACCATGGGCATCATCGTCGGCCTGCTGGTCTCCACCCAACATCTGTTCGTGCGGCAAGACGGCTACCTGCGGCTCCTCTATCTGCCTACCGCGGATCACATCCCGCTCTGGGTCGAGATGTCGGCCTATACCGCTATTGCCTGTGGAACCGCACTGGGCGGCTGGCGGATCGTCAAGACGATGGGTACGCGCATTACCAAGCTGCGACCGTTCGGTGGTTTCTGTGCCGAGACAGCGGGCGGAATCACGGTGCTGATCGCGTCGAGATTGGGAGTGCCGGTAAGCACCACCCACACCATTACCGGAGCTATTGTGGGAGTTGGAGCGGCGCAGCGGTTGTCAGCGGTACGGTGGGGGGTGGCGAAGCGGATCGTGTGGGCCTGGATTCTTACCATGCCGATGAGCGCGGCGATCGCGGCAATGGCGTATCTGGTGTTGAGCCGGAGGATTTGAGCCGAACGATCACGCGGCCCGGATCAGCCGCCGATTCTCGATTGCCTCACGATAGTCTTCCAGCAACCGATCATAGACAACGTCCCATGTCCGCTCGACCGCGGTCGCGAGTCCGCCCGCGGCCAGCTTGCGACGAAGGTCGCCGTCGTCGATAAGCCGCCGCAAGCCGTCGGCCAGGGCCGCTGAGCTGTTGGGCTGTACCAGCCAGGCATTTCGTCCATGACGGGCGAACTCCATGACCCCGGCAGCACCGGCAGCCAGACAGGAAAGCCCCGAGCCCATGGCCTCGAGGAGCGAATTGCCGAACGTCTCGGTTGCCGACGGGAACACGAAGATGTCGGCGGAAGCATAGGCCTCAGCGAGGGCATGGTCGTGCATCAGACCCAGCACGTGCACGCCCGGCATCTGTCGCCGTCGAATCTCGTCCTCCAAGGGCCCGCGGCCGACAAGGGCCAGTTGGGCCGGTCCCCGCTGCTCAGCCAGGGATTCCCACGCCAGCAATAACTGCTTCAGATTCTTTTCCCGAGCGATCCGTCCGATGTAGGTGACCAGGAGGTCATCAGGTTTCAACCCCAGCGCTGCGCGGTACTCCTCGCTGCGGAAGCGGGGATGAAATTCCCGAGGATCCACGCCTCGGCTCCAGATGCCGGTGTGGGTCACGCCTCGACGGTGAAGGTGCTCCTGATAGATCGACGAGGGGCACAGGACCCGGTATGCCTGGCCATAGAACCAACGGAGATAATGCCAGCCGAGGCGGAGAGCCCAATCCACGCCGTAGCGGGTAGCGTACCGGTCGTAGTCAGTGTGCGCCGACGCGATCACCGGCAGCCTGAGCTGTTTCGCGGCCTTCAGGCCGGCCAACCCGACCGCGAATTCGGTAGCCACATGCACGACGTCCGGCTGGAACCGGCCCAGGTCTTCTACCACGTCCCGGAGGCGGGGAAAGGCCCATTGCACATCGGGATAGAGGAAGAGCGGCACACTGGGGGACCGGTGCACCTCAGGGCGATCGGGCTCCCCCGGAGGCAGCGCATAGGTGGCTGAATACACCCGCACCTGGTGGCCGCGCTCTTGCAGCGCTTTGGTAAGCCGAAGCAGCGTGACCCCCACGCCGCTGACCATGGGCCAGTAGACCTCGGAAAACAGGGCTATTCGCACGGGCTAAGGGTACGGCGAGCAGGAGAAAGCGACAAGGTGCCCTGGTCCCCGGTCCTGGGTCCCTGACTAAATTCACATCCCATGCGCATCCGCGAACCAGTCAACGGCTTATCCCATCTGCTGGGCCTGGTGCTAGCCGCCGCCGGCACCTTGTTTCTGCTGGAGGCAGCACAGCGGCCGGAACAACTGACCGCGTTCTCCATCTACGGCAGCACCCTCATTCTACTCTACGCCGCCAGCACCCTGTATCACTCGCTTCCGCTCCCGGAACGACCGCTACGCGCACTCCGCACGGTAGACCACATTGCCATCTACTTCCTCATAGCCGGCACTTACACCCCGATTGCTCTGCTCACCCTGAACAGCCGGCTGGGCTGGACTTTGCTCGCCATCGTGTGGCTGATTGCGGCGGCGGGAATTCCGTTCAAGCTCTACTTCCTGGATGCGCCGGTATGGCTCTCGACCGCAACGTACCTCGTCATGGGATATCTCGCCCTGGTGGCGGTAATCCCGTTGGTGCGGGCAGTGTCGGTGAGTGGAGTGCTGTGGTTGGTTGCCGGCGGGTTCGCCTACACGGTTGGTGCGGTGATCTACAGCCGCCAGCGCCCCAATCCCTTCCCGGGCTGGTTCGGCCATCACGAGATCTGGCATGTCCTGGTGTTGGTCGGCAGCGCCTGCCACTTCGCCTTCATGGTCTACTACGTGATATGAAATGAATGGAATAGAGATTCGCGCCCCCCAGATTCCGGAGTCGCCCCAGATCATCACGCCGGAGTCCCTGAAGTTTCTCGAACTACTCGCCCGCCATTTCACTCCCCGCCGCAAGGCACTGCTCCAGCGGCGGCGGGAGATCAAGGACTCACTCCGGAAGGGTGCCCTCCCCGACTTCCTCGAGGAAACGAAGGATGTCAGGGAGCGGAGCTGGACGGTGGCTCCAGCCCCGGGCGACCTGACCGATCGCCGGGTGGAGATCACCGGGCCGGTGGAGCGCAAGATGATGATCAATGCGCTCAACTCGGGGGCCAAAGTCTTCATGGCCGACTTCGAGGACGCGCTGTCTCCCCCCTGGACCAACGTCGTAGCCGGCCAGGTGAACTGCATGCAGGCAGTACGCCGGGCGCTGGAGTTCACCAGCCCGGAAGGGAAGCGATATCGGCTGGCTGATCGGTTGGCTACCCTGGTGGTTCGCCCTCGGGGTTGGCACCTGCAGGAAAAGCACGTGCTGGTGGACGGGGAGCCGATGTCGGCGAGCCTGTTCGATTTCGGGCTCTACTTCTTTCACAATGCCCGGGAGCTGCTGGCCCGAGGAAGCGGGCCCTACTTTTACCTGCCCAAGCTGGAGAACCACCTCGAGGCCCGGCTTTGGAACGAAGTTTTCGATCTCTCCCAGGATGCGTTGGGTATTCCCCGGGGGACCATCCGGGCGACCGTCTTAATCGAGACCATCCTGGCCGCCTTCGAAATGGATGAGATCCTGTATGAGCTGCGAGACCACGCCGCGGGACTCAACGCCGGCCGCTGGGACTACCTCTTCAGCATCATCAAGAATTTCCACGACCGGCCCGAATTTCTCCTGCCTGACCGCTCGCAGCTGACCATGACGGTTCCGTTCATGCGGGCGTATACCGAGTTGCTGGTCAAGACCTGCCACCGCCGGGGGGCCCACGCCATCGGAGGCATGGCGGCTTTCATCCCGAGCCGCCGGGACCCGGAGGTCAACGAGACGGCGCTGGCGCGAGTGCGAGAAGACAAGATCCGAGAGGCGCAGGCTGGATATGACGGGGCCTGGGTGGCACATCCCGACCTGGTCCCGGTCGTGCAGCAGGTGTTCGAAGCCGAGCTCAGAGGCAAGCCGAATCAAAAGGATCGGCAGCGGGAGGACGTGGTGGTGAAGCGCGATCAGCTACTGAATGTGCGGATCCCGGGAGGCCGGGTGACCGAGGCGGGACTGGGAGGCAACATCAGCGTAGGGTTGCAGTATCTGGCTGCCTGGCTGGGCGGATCCGGCGCCGTGGCGATCAATAATCTGATGGAGGACGCGGCAACCGCCGAGATTGCCCGCTCTCAGCTGTGGCAATGGATCCGCCACGCCGCGAAAACCGATTCGGGTGAGCCGATCACCCTGGAACGCTGCCGGGCGATTCTGAGTGAAGAGCGAGTCAAGCTGGAGCAGGAAGGCACCGATCGGGAACGACTCGGCACCGCCGCCGAGCTGCTGGATGCCATGTTCTCAGCAGAGGAGTTTCCCGAATTTCTTACCCTGGCGGCGTATCAGAAGTTGAGCTAGGAACTGGAGCTGGGGCGGCTGGGGTCGAACCAGCAACCTCCCGGTTAACAGCCGGGCGCTCTGCCAATTGAGCTACACCCCAATTGAGGAATTGTAGTGCTGGCGGAAGGGTAGTGACTTTAGTCTTGCCAGCCCGGTGCGGTCAAGGCCGGCGGCGGGTTGCTACAAGGCCACGAGTTTCCGCACCTGCCGAAGGACTCGCCGCTGTGCGGCGGGATTCTTGACCGCGAGAAAAATCGTATCGTCCCCGGCGATCGTCCCGATCACCTCGGGCCAGGCCAGCCGATCCAGCGCCACCGCCACGTGGTTGGCCTCCCCTGGCGAAGTGTGCAGCACCACTAGCGCGTCGCCGGCCCAATCCATGGTGAGGACCCCTTCGGCTACCCGCAGCTCGTCAGGATCTGTCTTGGGAGCTCGCGAAGGAGGCCGGCGATAGACTCCGTCAACCTTGATCAGCCGGAGTGCCGCGATGTCCCGGCTGACCGACGATTGAGTGACATCCCAGCCGAGGGCGCTCAGTGCTTCCGCCAGCTCCTCCTGGGTCCGCAGCAGCCGGGTGCTGATCAGCTCCAGGATCTTGAGGTGCCGTTTTCGCCGATCGCCGGTCACGACTGGTGCGTAGCCCGGCGGGGCGTCCGAGAGGTCCTGCCGGCAAGCTTCTCCAAGGACCGATCGAACCGCTTGCGCTCCGAGTTTACCCACGACTGCAACCGGCGAATCCGGGACTTGAGGTCCGGCAGGCCCAGGTTGCCCAGCCCACCGGTCGAACCCCTCCGGGAGATCACGCTGTGCGCCGGCGGTGCCGGATAGCGAATGCCTTTCTGGAGCTCAGCGGCAACTTCCCGGTAGGCGCTCCGAAACGGTCGTCCACTCTCCACCCGCCGCATCACCTCATCGGTGGCCAGCGCACCACCCTCCAGCGCCGCCCGGCAGCGGGGCGCGTTTACCACGATGCGGGGGATGGCGCCGCCCACCGCGCCCAGCATGACACCGGTGCGTTCGACTCCCCGCATCAGCGGCTCCTTCAGCAGCTGGAAGTCCCGGTGGTAGCCGCCGGAGAGTTTGGCTTTGATCTGAAGCACCGACAACAGGTCACCTTCGACGGCGGCGGCCCGCCCCCGGGTGAGTTCGAAGAGATCAGGGTTGCGCTTGTGGGGCATGATGCTGGAGCCGGTTGCGAGCTCCGCTGGCAGGATGAGGTAGCCGAATTCCTCGCCGCTGAAGGTAATCACGTCCTGGGACAGGCGAGCCACATCGTGCCCCAGCTGAGTGCACCAGAACAGCACCGCGGCTTCCAGCTTGCCTCTTCCACCCTGCACCGTGGCCACGTTGAGGTCGAGGCCCGCGAAGCCAAGGGCTCGCGCTACCACCTGGCGCTTCAAGGGCAACGGCACGCCGTAGCCGGCGGCGCTGCCCAGCGGCGAGCGATCCACCCGCAACCAGAGCGCCGGCAGCGACTCCAAGGTATCCAGCAGGCCCTCGGCTAGCGCACCGGCCCACAGCCCCACCGAGGAAGGCATGGCCTGCCGGGCGTGGGTGTATCCGGGCCAGAGCACGCGCCGGTGCCGCGCCGCAAAGGCGACTAGCGCAGCTGCCAGGTCCAGAGCGGATCTGCTCAGGGCCAGCAGCTCATGCTTCAGGTAGAGTCGGAGATCACAGGCGACCTGGTCGTTGCGTGATCGGCCGGTGTGAAGGCAGTCACCCGCCGAGCCGACCCGGGCGGTGAGCCAGAATTCGACCGCGGTATGAACGTCCTCATGTCGCTGGTCGAGCTGAAGAGCCTGGTTGCTAACGGCGACAAGAATCTCCCGAAGGCCCTCACGCAGCAGCGCATGTTCCGCCGGCGTGATGAGACGGGCCGCGCGCAGCCCCTCGATGTGTCCCAGGCTGCCGAGCACATCCCAGCGGAGGAGCCGGGCATCCCACTCCCGATCTTCGCTGACGGTATACTCGAAGACTCGCCGATCGGTCCCGGCCCCGCCCCAGAGTGTGGTGGTGTGGGACATGATCAGCGACCCGCCAGGTAGGCCCGAGCCAATTCGGCGTAGAACCCCCGCGCCGCCGTTACTTCGGGAAGGTCGACACACTCGTCCGGAGTGTGGGAGCGTTGACTGGTGCCGGGGCCGCACTTGAACGCATCCAGGTCCCGGAAGAAGACCCAATCGGAGCAGGTGGGACTGCCGAAGTGAGCAGCCTGAGAACGAATCCTCGATGCGGTGGCAACCAGCTGGGAGTTGGGCGGTGATTCACAGGGAACCAGGCGGCGCGAGGTCACGATGACGTCGGAGGTGACTGTTCGGCGCAGCTCCTCCGCCAGCTCCTCGTGGGTCCAATCCGGCGTGCTTCGGATATCCAGCACCGCACGGGCCACCGGTGGAGTCACGTTCCGGCCCACTCCCGATTCCAACATTGTCGGCGTCGCTGTGGCTCGGCCCAGAACGGGATGAGTACGGCCTTCGAACACCCGGTCGAGCTTGAGGAGGTCTCGTGCCAGAACCAGGGTCGCGTTGGTGAAGTCACCATTGCCCGAGGCGTACGCCGCATGGCGCTGGGTGCCCTGAGCCACCAGGTCCACCATCAGTAGCCCGCGTTGCGCAATGGCGAAGTTGAGACTGGTGGGCTCGCCAATGACGGCGGCCTCGATCTCCCCGGCTTTCTCCAGCGCGGCCGGCATGCTGGTGTTCCTGGTCTCTTCGCCGAAGCCAAAGAGAAGAATCAGCCGGCCGGCGTCGATGCCGCCGCGCTCGACCAGATCCTTGGCGGCACACAGCATCGCGGCCACCGACGCCTTTGCGTCGCTCGAGCCTCGGCCATACAGGCGGTTGGCCTCGATGCTGGGCACGAAGGGGTCCCGAGTCCAGCCGGGCCCCGGTGGCACGACATCCAGGTGAGAGACCAGCGCCAGTGAAGGACCGACCCCAAACCCGCGGAGCTCGACTCGGACTCCGTCGCTGTCGCGGACCACGTCCAGGCCCCAGCGGCGCGCCACCGTCTCCAGAAACGTGGCCAGCTCCGTTTCCGACCCGCTGACCGAAGGGATGGCCACCAGCTCGCGCAGGAGCTCGATCTCACCCCGCAAGATCCACCCCGAGATAAGTCGCCTTCTCCCTGCGGCCCACGATCATGGTGCCGCACCCCACTCCGGTGAACACCTCCAGCAGTAGCGCGTCAGGAGCCCGGCCGTCGATGATATGGGTTCGCTCCACCCCACCCGTCGCCGCCCGAATGCAGGACTCCACCTTGGGACGCATCCCACCGCTGAGGGCACCATTGGCCATCAGACCCGCGAGATCGTCGGGGTCGGCAAAGGTGACCAGCGTGGACGCGTCGGTTCGGTCGCGAAGCACGCCCGGAGCGCCGGTGAGAAAGATCAGCTTCTGGGCACCAAGTGCGACCGCAAGCGACTCGGCCACGGTATCGGCGTTGACGTTGTAGATCTCCCCCCCATGACCGCCGGCTAGACTCGCAACCACCGGCACCATGCGTGCCTCCAGCAGGGTCAGCAGAACCTTGGGATCGACCCGCTCGATGTCTCCCACATGGCCGTAGTCCACCTCGCGCGTGGTGCCACCGTCGTCGGCTACCGTGACCGGAGGTCTCCGGGACGCGGTAATCAGCTCCGCGTCGACGCCGCTCAATCCCACCGCCGCAACCCGGTGGTCCCGCAGCGCTGCGATCAGCTCGACGTTGAGCTTGCCGGCGTAGACCATTTTGGCGACGTCCAGGGCACCGTCATCGGTCACCCTCCGACCGGCTACCATCCGTGGCTCGACCCCGAGCCGGCGGCTGAGTGCCGACGCCTGCGGCCCGCCGCCGTGAACCACGACCAGCCGAATGCTCAACGATGAGAGCAGCGCCAGCTGGCCAGCGACCCCTCCCAGGATTTCCGGGTCGTTCAAGACCTCCCCGCCCAGCTTCACGACGAAGATCTGGTCCCGGTACGCTCGGACGTACCGGAGGGCGCCCTTCAGGCCCGCGATGCCCTGGGTCACATCAATGGCCACTCGCACTCCCCCGCTTACTGCTCACACTACCTGCTTCCCGATCACGGGATTCTCCGATCAGCTCCAGCAGCAGCGCGCGTTGGGCATGCAGCCGGTTTTCCGCCTGATCCACCACAGCAGAATTGGGCCCGTCCAAAACCTTGTCGTCGATCTCGACATTCCGGCGGACCGGCAGGCAATGCATCACGATGCCCTTGCCGCCTCGAGTCGACCGCAGCCGGGAAGACGTCAGCCGCCAGTCCCGGAAGCCGGCTCGCGCCTCGGCCTCTCGCTCGGGTTGGTCGTAGAGCTTCACCGATCCCCACGATTTCACATACACGGCATCGGCCCCGACCAGAGCGTCATCGGGGTCGTCGATGATGTGCACGAACTCTCCTCCGGCGGCCTGCGCAGTGCGCCGGATCAGCGCGGTATCCTCGGGATCGAGCTCGTAACCTTCGGGCCGGGCGATCACGATCTCCATACCCAGCCGAGCCGCAGCGAGCGCCGCGCTGACCGGAACAGAGGTCGGCAGCGCCTTTGGGTGCCAGGCCCAGGTCAGCACAAACCGTTTGCCCTCCACCCGACCGAGCTTCTCCCGCAGGGTCAACGCATCGGCAAGCGCCTGGCAGGGATGACGACGGGCGGATTCCAGGTTGATCACTGGCTTCTCGCAGTATCGGGCAAAGCTCTGGACGATCGCGTCCTGGCGAGCCGTGGCCCAATCGCGTCCTCTAGGAAAGGCGCGCACCCCAACCGCGTCGGCGTAGCGGCCAAGCACCCGGGCAGCCTCGACCAGATGCTCGACCGAGGAGCCGTCCATGACCGCACCTGGCTCGGTTTCGAGAGGCCAACTCCCCTTCCCCGGCTCCAGGACTACGGCGTGGCCTCCATGCAGGAACATCGCAGTCTCAAAGCTGGTGCGGGTGCGGAGACTCGGGTCGAGAAAAACCATTGCGAGCACCTTCCTCTCCAGACCGCCCTGGACCTCGCCTCGTTTTACCTGTGCGGCGAGGTTCAGCAATCCCTCGATGTCCTCGGGTGACCAGTCTTCCAGGTCGAGGAAGTCGCGCTTGCTCATAGTGGAAACGGCGCGGCCAGCCGCAGCCCGGCGCATTCGTCGATGCCGAGCGCCAGGTTCATGGCCTGAACTGCCTGACCGCCGGCTCCTTTCACCAGGTTATCGATGGCGACGCTCACTTGGATCTCTCTCCCATCCAAGCTGGTGATCGCGTGAACCAGGGCGTAGTTCGTCCCTATGACGTTGCTGAGCTCGGGCGGCGAGTCGAGAATGCGTACGAAAGGGCGGCCGCGATAGCTGTCCCGAAACCACTGGGCGGCCGCGCCCTGCTCCACTGTGACACCGTTCCCCAAGAAGGCATGGAAGGTAAGGTAAATCCCCCGGACAAACGGGCCGGCATGAGCCAGCAGTCGTACCCGGGCCGTGCTATCACTAGTCCAGCGTCGCCAGCTCTCCAGGATCTCCGCCTCGTGGCGGTGGCCCATCACGGAATAGCCGAACAGGTTGTGGGCCCGAGTCGGGTGGTGGGTGGTGGACTTCAACTGCGCGCCCGCACCACTCGAGCCAGTCACCCCGAAAATCGATGGGGTGATCTTCAGTCCCGTACGCGCCAGCGGAAAGAGAGCGATCTGCGCCGCGGTGGCGAAGCATCCCGGAATTGCGAGCGCTGAAGCGTGGCGCAGCTCTGTCCCGAGAATATCGGCCAGACCATAACGAAAGCGGGGCACGAGATCCGGCGCCGCATGATCACCGTAGTAGGCTCGATAGAGGTCCTGATCCTGGATCCGGAAGTCGGCCGAGAGATCGACCACCAGTCCGGGTCTTGCCCTCAGGATTTCGGCCGCCCGTTTGCTCGATTCCCCGTGCTCGAGCGCGAGGAAGACGACATCGTACCCGGTGGCCGCTTCGCCTGGATCCAAGCCGGCAAAAGAGGCAGACGTGAGCGGAGCGAGACCCGGGTGCACCTCGGAGATAGGCCGGCCAGCCTGGCTCCGGCTGGTGACGACACATTCATCGATCTCGGGATGCTGCAGCAGCAGCCGCAGCAGCTCCCCCGCCACGTATCCGGCGCCGCCTGCCACGGCGACTTTCATCCGATGGCAGTCGCGAGTCGCAAGTCGCGAGTCACGCCGGTTGAGTCGCTACGCTCCAAGCGCTGAAGCGCGTCCCGGACCACCGCCACCAGTCCAGCCGCATCCCGGCGAGCGTTGTGCGCTGGCAGGTTCAGCTCACGACGAATGTAGGTTAAGCCTACTTCGTTGTCGGTGGCGGGCCCGGTCATCACGGTGATCGGCAGCGAAAACTCCTGGCGCATGAGCGTCGCGGCACCCCAGCAGGCAACCGGGTCGGGCGCGGCCATGACGAAGGCGGCCCCCACACCTACCAGCTCGGGGTCGCGGAGAATGTCCTGCACCCCGTACTCGCCCAGGATCCCATCACCCAACTCGGCCACAATGACATCCGGCTTGGCCGCCGCCAGCCGGTTGAAGATGCCCTTGGCCGTCGCGACGGTGACACCCGGGTGGGTGCTTGCCACGCCCACATCGTTGAACGTGAGCGCCGTAACGGCACCGGCATCCAGCATGCACAGGGCATCTCGCATGAGTGATACGCCGGTCAGCTTGGCCCCGCCGACCCGGAGACCGGAGCGGGCCAGGCCGCGCACCAGCTCGGTTGCCGCAACGGTCTTGCCGGCGTTCATACAAGTACCGGCGACATAGACCACCGGCGTCGGGCCTTCCAGCTGTTGGGCCGGAGGTACCGCGTGATCCTTGATGTGAGCCGGGCGTCCCACTCGGTCCCCCAGCTCCGGAAACGCCAGCACGGCGCCGAGAACCTCCGCTTCGAACGGGCGGCCGACTTCGGCGGTGGCCGACGTGCAGCGGCCGAGAATCCCGCCCAGGTTCAGCACATGGATCCGGTCGCCCACCTCGATGCGATCAGGGACCACTCCGGCGTAGCCTCGCAAGGCGCGCCGCGTGCCGAGGGTGCCCGCCAGGATGTCGCCACTGCGGAGCGACAGCATTCGGCCGGTGATGTCCTCTACCGTATTGTACGACGACTTGTCTTCCAGGAGCCGGACGGCGAGCACATACCCCTCGGCCGCGATGATCTCATCACCGACGATGACTTCCGGGGTGAGTGCCGCATTGCGAGTCGAGGAGGCGATCCGATCGAGCCGGACCCGGGTGGTGACGACCATGTTCTCTCCTAGGCCTCGCCGCTTGCGGCACGGGCGGCCAGCATCGAAGGAATGGCAGACACGCGAGCAAAGGCGCGGGCCTCGGCACCGGTCCAGAGAAAGTTTTCCTCGCCGTAGGTTGCCACCGAGGGGTCCATCAGAGAATACGGACTCCGGGTGCCGACCACGTGGAAGCGACCGGGAGCCAGGCGTATCCGGGTCTCGCCGGTGACCCGCCGCTGTGAGCTGGTAATCAACGCTTCGATATCGCGAAGGGCCGGGTCGAAGTACTGGCCTTCGTGCAGGCGGTCGCCATAGAACCGGGCGAGCTGATCCTTCCAGAAGGCCTGCCATCTGGTGAGCACGAGCTTCTCCAGCTCCCGGTGGGCACCGATGAGAAGCAGGGCTGCACCGGCCTCGAACCCGATGCGCCCCTTGATACCCAGCGCGGTCTCGCCCAGGTGAATGTTGCGCCCTATGCCGTAGCCGCCGGCTAGCCGGCCCAGTTGCTCAACCAGGGCGAACCCGTCCAGGGGACAACCGTCCAGACTGGCCGGCAAGCCCGCCTCCCAGCCTACCACGACTTCGGTTGGCTCGGCCCCACCAGCCGGAGGATCCAGCAGATCCTCCGGTGGGCCAGCCCAGGTGTCGTGAGTCCAACCTCCACCCCAGGTCGTGCCCCAGAGGCCCCGATTAATCGAGTACGAGCCGGCCTTCCCGGGAATCGGGAGACCGCGCCCGGTCAGGAATGCGATCGCTTGCTCTCGGCGGATAGCACCATCGCGGATCGGGGTAAGGATTTCCAGTTCCGGGGCCAGCACCCGCAAGGCGACGTCGAAGCGAACTTGATCGTTGCCGGCAGCGGTCGAGCCATGTGCCACGGCCCGGGCCCCGATCCGCCGGGCCAGCTCCACTACGGATAGGGTTTGCTGGGTCCGCTCGGCAGCCACGCTGAGGGGGTAGATTTCCCCCCGCAGCACGTTGCCCTGGATCAGGTAGCGAATGAAGCGATCGAACACCTCGCCGCGGGCGTCGATCTCGTGATGCTCGAGCGCGCCAAGGGACCGCGCCTGGTGCCGAATGGCGGCGCGGTCGCCGGCCGAGGTGCCGCCCGTGTTCACGTGAACGGTGTGCACGGCCCATCCGGCGTCGGACAACACCGGGACGCAGTAGGAGGTATCCAGCCCGCCGGAGAAGGCCAGCGCGGCTCGAGGTCTGGCAGTTTGCATAGTGCATAAATATGCAATAACAACAGTCTGGGCAAGTGGTGGTGGAGAGCCGCGAGGAGTGCCGGCGGCTGGGCTGGGCCCCGAACCGAGCACAGTACTAGCCCGTCACCGCCCGAGACTCCAGATTCAGGATCATGATCGGCAGGAGGCCACATGTCCGCCCCTGAGCTGGCTGCCCTCACCGGCGAGCCGTCGGCAGCAGCGCAGCGAAAGCCACGAGACGACGAAATCGATGTGCACGGACTGACGCACCCGGGGCGGGTCCGTAGCGAGAACCAGGACCACTTCCTTATCTGCTCGCTGCGAAAGCAGCTGGTGGTTCACCTGACCAGCCTGCCCGAGACCGACTCGCTCCTGGGTGAATCGGAGCGGCTCGCCTTTCTCGCCATGGTCGCCGATGGTGTTGGCGGTGGCGCCAAGGGAGCGATCGCGAGCCAGATCACCCTCGAGACAGTGGCGCAGTACGTGTCCCGCAGCATGCGGTGCTATTACGAATCGGCGTCATTGGGGGTAAGGGGGTTTTCCGAGGCCCTTTACGACGCGGCCGTCGAATGTCATGCGGACCTGCTGCGCCGAGCCGCGCAGAGCCCCGAGCACCGGGGCATGGCTACCACGCTTACCCTTTGGCTCGGAGTCTGGCCTCGGGCCTACCTGCTTCAAGTGGGAGATAGCCGCTGTTATCTGCTTCGGGACGGAGAGTTAAGCCAGATAACCCGGGACCAGACCATGGCCCAGGAGCTGGTCGATATGGGAGCGCTCAAGCCGGAGGACGCGCCCAGCACCCGGCTGGCCCACACGCTCTCCAGCTCCCTGGGAGGGCGGCAGAGCTCCCCGGTCGTGTCCCAGCTGGAGATGACCTGGAGCACCGTGGTGCTGCTGTGCAGCGACGGGCTTACCAATCACGTTTCGGACGCTCAGATCCGGGAGCGACTCCGGTCCATGAGTTCAGCTAAGCAGGTGTGCGAGGATCTGCTGCGGGATGCGCTGGAGGGCGGGGGGAGTGACAACATTACCATCATCGTAGGTCGGCCGCATCCGCGTGCAGGAGATCAAGGACGTTTACCGGCCTAAATCAAAGTCTTCGCTCACGAGCTCCCGGGTAATTGGTCCCCCCAGCTTCATCAGGGCGGGAGCCTCATTCCAGCCGGCGGCCTCCAGTACCTGGGCGGTGAGCCGATTGACGGCATCACCCTCAGCTTCGCCCCGGGCATTGGTCGCTGCCAGATCCAGCCAGGACATCGCCTCGGCGAAGGCGTAACGCTCCAGGGCTTCCTGAGCCGCGATCATTGCGTATTTGCAGGCCAAGGCGGCCTCGCCGCCCCGGTCGGCATGCCGGGCAATCTCCCGCGCCACTTCCCGCAGGTCCTCAGGCTGCAGAGCCCGCTCGAGCGCCAGCGCCAGAGTCCGCTGAACCTCGCGCCGCCGGGATTCGGTCAGGCTGTCGCGCACCACATGGGCGATGACGGGGTGGGTGCAACGGTAGACACCGGCTTCTTCGGTGACCAGTCTGCGGTCCACCAGGGCGTCGGCGATCCCGGCGGCGTTGAGCCGAGAAATGCCGTGAACGTGGGAGATGACCTCGGGACGGCAGCCGGAGCTGGCCACCGCTATGGTGATGAGCACCTCGCAGAGCTTCTCCGGTAAACGTTCAACCCTTTCGGCAATGACGTCCTGTACCGTCTGCGAGACCGGAAGTTCCCGGCCTCGGCTTCCCAGCGCCTCAGCCGGAGCGGTCCATTCGCCCGTCTCGTCAGTCACTGCCAGCAGTCCCTGGGCGAACATCGTCTTCAACAGCTCGATGACATAGAAAGGATTTCCACCGGTCACTGCGTACACCCGATTGGCGAATCGCCGGGCTCCGGTGGGAGTACTTACGTGTCCCATTTCCCGGATCATTTTCCAGAGATTCTCCTCCTGGAGAGGGCCGACCGGTATGGCGGTGACGTGCGGCTGAGCCCGTAAGCCCCGGTACAGCCGGGCGGCGGGCGCCTCCCGCTCTAGCTCGCCCAGACTCAGCGTACTGAGCCAGAGTACCGGCGCTTTCTCGGTGCGTCGAATTAGGTAGCGGAGGAGGTTGCAGCTGTCACTGTCACACCATTGCAGGTCGTCGACCAGGAGTCCGACGGGGCGCTCGGACGCGAGCGACAGGACCAGCTGAGCCACGCCCTCGTAGAGACGCCAGCCCTCGGTCGGATCGCTCGAGATCACCGGTGAAGGAAGCGACGGAAAGCGCTGACGCAGCTCCGGCAAGAGCCGACTGACTTCGGTCAGCCACTCCGGACTGGTCCCCGCCAGGCCCGGCGTGTTGAGTGCGTCCCGCAGCAACTCTACCACCGGCTCGTACGCAATCCCGTGAACACTGTATCCATGGCCTCGAAGAACGCCTCCACCATCCGCTACCGCCCAGCGGAGAAACTCCTCGGCCAGACGCGACTTCCCGATGCCCGGTTCGCCCTCCAGCAGTACCACCCGGCTGCTTCCGCGCTTGATGTCTTTCCAGGTCTTGGCCAGAGCTGCCCATTCCGGCTCCCGGCCGATCAGGCTCGCCTCGAATGAGGGCGCCCGGACATACCACTCGTCACTGATTGGCCGGGCGTTGATGATGGAGGCATCAGCTTCAACTCTGCGGATCAGGTTGAGCAGCCCGCGGCTCGGCTCGCAACCAGTCTCGCGCTGGAGCGCTGCTCGGTACTCGTGGTAGAGCGCGAGGGCAGCGCCACGGTCACCGCCGAGGTAGCGCGCCTCGATGGCCAGCTTGACCGCTTCGTCCGACAACGGATCACTGGCCAGCCAGCGATCGGCGTACCCGCTGGCCTCGCGCCAGCGCCATTGTCCCATGGCATCCCGGGTCAGCGTCCCGAGGGCATCCTGGTACTGTCGCAGCAGCCCGCGACGGGTTTCAGCCACCCACTCCTCGAATCGGGGAGCATGGCGAACTGAAAAGCCGGCCAGAAACCGGGTGGCATCGGTTTTCACCGCCAGCCGGGCATCCTGGGCCACCTGCTGCCGGAAGTCTCGGATCTCGCATTCGATCGGCCCCGCGAGCTCGATGGTGGCCCGATCGCAGCGAAGAGCATCTCCCAACCGGCTCCGCAAGTGCTTGACCGCCTGCCGTAACGAGCCGCGAGCCTCGGCCTCGGATGATTCTCCCCAGAGGAGGCCGGCTAACTCTTCCCGAGTATGAGGACCTGGTTCGAGAGTCAGGTAGGCGAGCAGCCCAAGGGCCTTGGCGCTCGGCTGCGGATTGAACGTTCCGCCTCCCCGGCGTGAGAGTGAGGGGGGACCGAGCAGGGTCAGGCTGACATCGGCCACAATACACGGCCATGAAGGGGTGTTACAACCTTACGTCGAATTTACGGACCAGCAAGGGGGCTTTTCACGCTGGGTTCACGTTGGCCGTTCAGATTGGTCTGCGTTACGAACCTCTACAGGAGCGGCACATGGACCCCAGAGACAGCTTCCGGATCACCCTCACTCCCGAGCAGCGGGACCAGGTCCGCCGGGCGACGGGGAAGGACGCGGATGCCATTGAGCTCTCGGTCGAGGAGCTGGAAGAGCGGATCGCGCCAGCGACCCTGGCCGGGAGGCCCCGCAGGCTCCAGTGATTTTCACGGATTTTTCACGCTAGGGCATGACTTTCGTAACACACGTTTGTAACACACTATGTGGTCCCCTATTCACCGCACTAGCACGGAGGCTTACATGTCGACGTCCAAGGATCAGGTCAGGATCCAGCTGACCCCCGAGCAGAAGGCTCAGGTCCAGAATGCCACCGGGAAGGAAGCCGAGGCGGTGGAGCTCTCGGTCGAGGAGCTTGAAGAGCGGATCGCGCCAGTCCGTTTGCGCAACAAGCCGAACTGATCCCGAATCTCGAGCCTCCGTCTGGCAGATGACCGGTTCCGGCCCCAACGGCCGGAGCCGGTCATCTAGCGCATGTCAAATCTGGGTTACACCTTCGTAAGACCATCACCACCTGATTGATGCCCGACATCATTAGCGTTCCCGTCCCGCCGGTCGAGGAGCTCCGGGATGAGGTAGAGCGTCTCCGGCTGTTGCACTCCATCAGCCTCGAGTTCAGCGCGACGCTCGACTTCGACGAGCTGCTTCCTCGCGTGTTTCAACGGGTACTGACGGCCCTGGGTGCCGAAGGCGGTTCCCTCTGGATCGCCGAAGGTGACGTGCTCTGCTGCCGCCTGGCGACCGGGGGGGCGGGGCAAAAGCTGGTGGGTGCCCAGGTCCCGATCGGGGCCGGGTTCGTGGGTGATGTGGCCCAGCGGCCCCGAACCACTATCGTGACCCGTGCGGCCGACGATCCCCGATATCAGCCCGCGGTCGACTCCAGCGAGATGCTGGCCACCACCGTCATGGCCACCGCCATGGTCAGCGGCGGGGTGACCGTCGGATCGATCCAGGTCTCCAACAAACTGACCGGCGACGGAATCTTCGACCTCCGGGATCGCGAGCTACTGGAAGGACTTGCCGCCCACGCTGCAGCCGCTCTCCGCAATGCTCAGTTACATAGCGTGGAAAAGAGGGCCCGGGATCTGGCCCTGATCCTGGAGATCAGCCGGGAAATCACGGCCACGCTCGACCTCGACCGGGTACTCGGCTCGGTAGTCAACCTGGCCTCCCGGGCGTTGCCCTTCGATCGCGGTGCGGTTGGCCTTTACCAGAAGGGGCAATGTGAAATCCGAGCCGTTGCCGGTCAGGAGAAACTCGACCCCAAGGACCCGAAGCTTCAGGACCTCGTAGCCCGGGCAGAGTGGGCCGCAGGGCGCGGAGACCAGTTGTACTTGACCGACCGCACAGCGCCGTCGTCGGATGCCGAGCGGATGTTTGTCTCGGTGTTCGGTGCGGACCTGGAGGCGGACGAGGTGGTGAGCGGACTGTACCTGCCCCTCAAGGACGAGGAGGGAGTGCTCGGGGTTCTGGTCTTTGAAGCGCGGGCCGCCGAGTTCGCCAGCGAAACCCAACTCGAGGTGGCGGCAATTCTGGCGAACCAGACCGCTGTCGCCCTCCGCAATGCCCAGCTCTATCACCAGGTACCGATGGTCGACGCGCTGGGAGCGCTGGCTGCCAAGAAGCAGGCAGTCCTGGCGCTACCCCGCCGCCGGCTGGCGGTTTACGCGGCAGTCCTCTTGGCTGTACTTGCCGCGCTGACGCTGATCCGCTGGCCCTACGGGGTAACCGGCACCGGTGCCGTCTTCCGCCCTACCGCCCTCGCTCCGGTACGGGCGCAAGTTCCCGGAGTGATCGAACGGGTCCTGGTTCAGGAAGGCAGCCTGGTGGCCCGCGGCTCCCCTCTGGCATCCCTTCGAGCCACTCGGCTGCTGACCGACCGGACCTCCACCGCGGCTGCGATTGAGGCAGCCCAGCGTTCGGCAGCGCTGGCAGCAAGCCGCGGCGATGTGGCAGAGGAGCGCATGCAGCGCATCCGCAGCGAGGCACTTCGGCGGGAACTGGCGCTGCTGGACGAGGAAGTGGAACTGACCACCATTCGGGCACCGGTTTCCGGCCGAGTACTGACCCCCCGGATCGAGGAACTGGTCGGCGCTACCCTGGAGGAAGGCGATCTGGTACTGACACTGGGCCGCACCGACACGCTGGAGCTCGAGTTCGGGGTCAATCAGCGGGATGTGGCCTGGGTGCGACCGGGGCAGAAGACTGTTCTCCGGGTGGATGCTCTCCCCCAGCACACCTTTGGGGGGCGGGTGACTTCCGTGGGGTCACTTCCACTGGACAGCATCTCCTCCGGATCGTCGATCCAGTACCCGGTTCGGGCAGCGGTTGCCAATGCCGATGGCATGCTCCGACCCCAGATGTCGGCGTACACCAAGGTGCTTACCTGGCCAGCCAGCACTCTCGACCGCATTCTCCGAGCCCCGGCGCGCTGGGCAAGGCTGACCTGGTGGAAGCTGAAACCATGAGATATCTGCTGCTCCTCCCAGTGATCGTGGCCTGTACCCGGGAACCGGCTTCCCAACCTGATGCCGGCCAGGAAACTGCCTCGGCAGCCCCGTTGCCGGCCACGGTAGCCACCGCCGATACCGTCACCGTCGACGTACCGCTCAGCATTCCTTCTCAGCTCTATGTCGAGCACGACGCGACCGTGTACGCCCGCTCCGTGGGAATCGTGCAGTCCATCCTGGTGGACCTGGGCACCCCGGTCAGCCGGGGACAGCTCCTGGGACGGCTGGAAAGTACCGACCAGGAGATTGCGCTGGAGCAGGCAAAGGAGCGCTACAACAACACCCATCTGTCAGTCGAACGTCAGCGAGCGCTCAGGGTCGCCGGTGTAGTGACTCAGGCCGATTCAGAACGGGTGGAGTTCGAGCACCGCGAGGCGGTTCTCGCACTGCGCAAGGCCGAGAGAGATCTCGACTTGACCCGGATCCTGGCTCCTTTCTCCGGGGTGGTGACTTCCCGGGCGGCGAGACTGGGCCGCCTGGTGAATAACGGCGATACCCTCTTTCGGATAACGGCCCTGCGGCCGATTCTGGCGGCCATCCGGGTTCCGGAGTCCGCGGCCGGGCACGTGGCCGTCGGGACTCGCGCCGAGGTGATCGGGACTGCAGGGAGCACCGCCGAGGCCAAGGTCATCCGGGCTTCACCGATGCTCGATCCCGGGAGCGGAACTCGCGAACTGATTCTGCAGCTGGATGGGAAGGCACGGCTCACCCCCGGGAGCAACGTCACTGTACGGCTGGGGTCAGAGCGCCGGCAGGCTGTAGTCATACCCCGGACGGCGGTAGGCGAGGATGGATATGCCCTGGTCTGGTCCAATGACAAGACCACCCTGCGGCGGATAACGACCGGTGGCGATGTAGGCAACGGCCGTATTGAAGTGGTAAGCGGTCTTGCACCCGGCGAGAGGATCCTGCGGGACGTTCCATGAGCGCCCGTCCGAAGCTTCGACCCGATCTGATCCTGGTGGAGCAGACCTATCGGGGCGAGCAGAGCTTCGTGGTCAAGGATCCGGAGACCCGCAAGTATTTCCGATTCCGTCCCGTTGAAATCACGGTAATGCAGACCCTGGATGGGGAGCATACCGCGGCCGAAGCCGCGGCCGGGTTGCAAGCCGAAGGTATTCGTGTCTCCCCAGCAGCGGTCGAGAAGTTCGCCGCCAAGTTGTCGGCGATGGGTCTGTGCGAGCGGACCCTGGGAGAACGGTCGGTGCTGCAGATGGAACGGTTGCGGGCGGAGCGCCGCCGACGCCTGGGCAAGGGACTTTTTCAGGGAGATATGCTGCGTCTTCGCTGGTCCGTAGGAGATCCCGACAAGATGCTCGACCGATGGCTGCCGCGGCTCCGTTTCTTCTTTTCCCGCAGCTTCATCGTTCTCTCGATAGTGCTCTTCGCGCTGTACTTCCTGGTGATCACCCTGAAGTGGGATGAATTCTCCCAGGCCCTGGCCGACCTCTATACTCTGAAATTCGGAGTGGCGGACTACGCGATACTCTGGGCGACCGGCACCGTCATCATCATATTTCATGAGCTGGGGCACGGTTTCACCTGCAAATACTTCGGCGGGCGAGTCCACGAGATCGGCGCCATGCTCATTTATTTTGAGCCGGCCTTTTTCTGCAACGTGAATGATGCCTGGACCTTCCCTGAACGGAGCGCCCGGCTCTGGGTCACGGCCGCCGGTTCCTGGATACAGTTTGCCATTGCCAGTGTGGCTGCGGTGGTCTGGTGGGCAGCGACACCGGATACCGTTGTCTCCCAAGTCTCCTTTGCCGCCGTGCTGATCGGTGGCATCGTGACCGTGTTGCTGAACATCAATCCTCTCATTCCGCTGGACGGCTACTACGCGCTGAGTGACTATCTCGAGGTGCCGAACCTTCGGCAGCGGTCATCCGGGCACTTGAGCTGGCTGCTCAAGACCAGGGTCCTGAGGCTGGACGCGCCCGAGCCGCCGGCCGATGCCCGGGAGCGCCGAATTTTTCTGACTTACGGCGCCCTCTCCGCCGTCTACATCGCTCTCATACTGCTGTTTTGTGCAGCGAACTCGTACGGCTGGCTCAGCCGTACCCTGGGAGGCCTCGGCGTGTTGATTTTTCTGGTCGGGGCGGTCGTTGTGGTGCGACGACAGCTCCAGGGCTGGGGTCAGGCAGCGATGATG
>CBFGTM010000006.1:0-91778 GCA_965652025.1 uncultured Gemmatimonadales bacterium | reverse complement strand
CACTCTTCACTCTTCTCTCCCTTGCCTCCATACCCTCCAACTCCAAGACTCGACGTCGTCGACACTCTCCACGGTGAGCTCGTGGCCGATCCTTACCGGTGGCTGGAGGATGGGAGCTCGCCGGAGACCAGGACTTGGACCGAACGGCAGAATGCCCTCACCGAAGCCTACCTGGCCCGAGTTCCCGGGCGGGACCGAATCCGGGCGCGCCTGGAGCAGCTGTTGGGCATCGGGGTCCTCGGTGTGCCGCTTCCCGCTCGTGGGCGCTACTTCTACTTCCGTCGGGACGGAAATCAGAACCAGCCGGTGCTCTACTGGCGAGCCGGCGTTACCGGGCCCGACCGGGCAGCGGTTGACCCCAACACCCTGAATGTGGCGGGGACCACCGCGCTCGACTGGTTTTACCCCAGCTGGGATGGAAGGCTGCTCGCCTACGGGCTGTCCGAGGATGGGTCGGAGCAGAGCGTCCTCCACGTGCTCGAGGTAGAGACCGGTGCCATACTGGACGATCGGATTCCCCGCACCCGCGCCGCGTCTCTGGCCTGGGTCCCCGACGGGTCCGGCTTCTATTACACCCGGTATCCGGCTCCCGGACGGGTCCTACCCGGGGAAGAGCACTATCATCGGGCTCTCTTCTATCACCGCCTGGGGACCGATCCGGAGAGCGACCGACTGATCTTCCAGCCACGAGAGAAGGAGTTCTGGCCTGGCGCCAGCGTCTCGCCCGATGGACGCTGGCTGTTGATCAGTGTGGCAAGGACCTTCGATCAGACCGATCTCTATCTCCAGGACCTCGAGCTCGATCGTCCGCTGGTCCCCGTGGCCGAATCGCTTCCGGCCATCTTCGAAGGCGAGATCGCCCATGGCCGGCTTTTTATCCGGACCAACCTCGGCGCACCGACCTATCGGCTGTACCAGACAACGCCTGAGCGGCCCGATCGGGGTGGCTGGCGTGAGATCGTAGCTCCCCGACCGGACGCGGTACTCGAGTCGCTCACCATTGCCCGCGACCGCTTGGCGCTGAGCTATCTGGAGCGGGCTTCGGCTCGGCTCCGGGTCAGTGATCTGGACGGCCGTCGCCAGGAGGAAGTCGCCCTGCCCACACTCGGCAGTCTGTTCGGGGTTCACGCCGAGTGGAACGGCTCGGAGATCTTTTACGGATTCTCCTCCTATACGGTGCCACCGACAGTCTACCGCATCGATCTCTCCGCGTCCCAGACCGCTCTGTGGCGGCGAGTCGAGGCCCAGGTTGACCCCGCCGCCTTCCAGGTGCACCAGGTGAGCTACTCATCCCGCGACGGCACTCCGATCTCGATGTTTCTGGTCCATCGAGCCGATCTGCAACGCCAGGGCAACAATCCGACATATCTCACCGGCTATGGTGGATTCGCCATCAGCATGACCCCCGCCTTCTCCCGCTCACTCCTGCTCTGGCTCGAGGCCGGTGGGGTGCTCGCAGTTCCGAACATCCGCGGCGGCGGGGAGTATGGCGAGAGCTGGCACCAGGCCGGCATCCTGGGCAGCAAGCAGAACAGCTTCGACGACTTCATTGCTGCAGCCGAGTGGCTGATCGAGCAGCGCTATACTCGCCCCGAACGGCTGGCGGCGGCCGGCGGCTCCAACGGGGGGCTGCTGGTCGGGGCAGTGCTGACCCAGCGGCCGGAGCTGTTCCAGGCCGTGCTCATTCAGGTTCCCCTGCTGGACATGCTGCGGTACCATCACTTCCTGATCGCCCGGCTGTGGATTCCGGAATACGGCTCGCCCGATGATCCCGACCAGTTTCGCTGGCTGCGCTCCTACTCACCGTACCACCACGTGCAGGACGGACGCGCCTACCCGGCCGTACTCCTGGCCACGGCGGAGAGCGACACCCGGGTGGATCCCATGCACGCGCGCAAGATGGCGGCCCGACTGCAGGCGGCCAGCTCTGCCGACCGGCCCATTCTGCTGCGTCTGGAATCGCGCGCCGGACACGGGGCAGGGAAGCCCCTCTCCAAGGTGCTGGACGAGCTGGCGGACAGCTGGACCTTTGTGTTTTCGGAGTTAGGGGTTGAGGTTTGAGTAGCTCAACCTAAGGGGCATCGCACCATGGCTCGTCGCCTGGAAGCTACCAGTGTGGGAATGAGCAGACCGGACCAGTGGCTGGCCCTGCTGCGAATCGTTGTAGGACTCTACTTCGTCAAATCGCTCGTGACCAAGATGAGCTTGGTTCTGGTGGGAGGTATTCTGCCGGTGCCCGCGGTCAGCGAGCGCTGGCTCGGTGTCATGCCCAAGATCGTGGCCCGACAAGCTTCCGAAAATCCCCTGGCCTTCTACAAGCAATTTCTCGAGGGCACGGTCCTTCCCCACAGCAATGTGTTTGCCCATCTGACAGCCTGGGGCGAAACCGTCACCGGGCTGGGGTTGACGCTGGGTCTGCTGACTGGACTGGCATCCCTGACGGGGCTGATTCTGGTCATCAATTACGGTCTCGCCACCCAGTGGATGTCTCCCGGCCAGCAGGGCTTCCACCTGGTTCTCTTCTTCCTGATGCTGGCGTTCTTCTTCGCACGGGCAGGCAAGGTGTGGGGATTCGACCGGTGGATTGCCCGCCGCAAGCCGGGTTCGCTGCTCAGCCGGCGTCCCTTCTCCTGATCCCGCTGAGGGACTAGCGGATTACCCGAGGCGGGGATCGCAGCCCACCAACCACGCCGTCGGCTTCGCAGTGCGCGTTCTCCCTGCTGTAGATCAGGCAGAACACGCCATCGGAGTGCCAGCGATCGTACCACAGGCGCATGGCGGTTCGGTCCTGCGCCGAGAACCTGGTGGATGGCAGATCGTCGGTATAGAGCGCGATGTGGGTGTGGACGGTGCCGGACCACGTGGGTGGGCCACACTCTCCGACTGAAGCCACGGCCGATATTCCCAGCGAGTCGGCGTCTTCCGGATCCAGAGGTCGGACCCGGGTGACGAAAACCGTATCATTTCGAATGCTACTCGCCAGGCACGCGACCCGTTCCTCCCGTGCCGCCACACTGGCCTCCCAGAGATCGCGCAACGCTGACCCGGCTTCCCGGCTGAAGCGGAAGGCCGGTTCCCGGGCGGAAGACGCTGCCTGACCACTCAGTGGCCCCGCAATTCCAACCAGTATGAGCGCTCCGACCGGCAGCCGCACCGGTCAGTAGCGGGACCGGGGAAACAGCACCGCGCCGCGAGGTCCTTCGATTTCACAGATGACCTCGCTCTCGCTGTAGAGCAGACAAAATATCCCATCCACATTCCACCGCTGCCACCAGAGCATCATGACGCCCCGATCGGCGCCCGAGAACAGGGAGTAGGGGCTCCGGCCATCTCGCAGGGCAACGTGGGTATGCACGGTCCCGCGCCACAGGGGCGGACCGCAGCCCTCCAGTGAGGCCTGAGCAGAGATGCCGAGCGAGTCGGACCGCTCCGCGTCGAGTGGAAAGACTCGGGTAATGCGCACCGTGTCGCTTTCGATCGTGGCCGCCAGACAGGCGACCCGCTCCGATTTAGCCGCGGAGCTTGCGTCCCACAGCCGGTGAAGATCGGGCTGGGCATCGGCCTCGAACCGGAATGCGCTTGGTATGTCCCTCGCCACTGCGGCAACGAGGGCCAGCGATAGGATGGGGACGAGGAAACGGATGAGCACAGTCAGCTCGTTGACGCGCCCGGTGCGGGCCCGATCGCAACCCCCCAGGGAATCTTGCCGACAGGAATCTTCTTGGTGACCCGCAAATTCCTGGTGTCGAGTACGCTCACGTCATTGGAAGGTCCATTGGCGCTGTAGAGCTTGCCGCCATCAGGAGTGAGTGCGATGCCCCAGGGACGGGCTCCCACCGGAACCGTCGCGGTGACCGTATTGGTGGCGGCATCGATCGCCGAGACGGTGCCTCCTCGGCCATTGGCCACGTATACCCGCTGAGCATCGGGTGACACCACCACGCCCATGGGTTTCGAATCCTTCGGCATTTGAATGACCTTCACCACCTTGCGCGCCGGGACATCGATCACCCACACCGTGCCATCGACCTCGCTGGTCACATAGGCGCGTTTGCCATCCGGGGTGAAGCCGAGGTCGCGGGGCCGCTTCCCCACCTCGATCTGGGTGACCACTTTGCCCGTCTTGGTGTCCAGCAGTGTCAGGTTATGATCGGTCTCGCCCGTCACCCACACCGTATTTCCGTCGGGATGTAAGCGCACTCCCTCGGGTTCCTTGCCTACCTGAACGGTGGATCGAACCTTCCCACTAGCAATGTCGACGATAGAGGCCGTGCCGGCGTCTTCGTTGGACACGAACAGGGTCGAGCCATCCCGACTGATGTCAAACGCCTCGGGATCGGAGCCGCCTGGCAGTACCCGGATTACCTTGCGGCTCGCCGCGTCCACCATAGCGATTCCGTCCTTCGTCTTATCTGCCTTCAGCTTCTCGCACTCTTCATCGGGCATGGTAGGCGGACACTTGGGTGACCCGCTCAGGGCCACAAACACGGTCTTGCCGTCGGGTGTTACCCGAACCCCTCGAGGACGAGTGCCGACCGGGATGGTCGCCACCACACTGTCCGTACGAGTGTCGATGACGCTGAGTTCCTGGCTGTCCTCGTTGGTGACGTATGCCAGCTCGGCCGGAGCCGCGGAGGCAACGCTTGACTCGACGGTATCTGATCGGCCGCCGAGGTCGGGCCGATCCCCGCGGCAGGCTCCGAGGACGAGCAGCGCCGCCGTTGTCGTCCTCAACGCGACGAAGGATCTCTTACTCTCCATCGAACTTTGCCCTTTCCCGATTGCGAACCTGGTCCATTCCCTCCACCTGCTTGAGCCCGACCACCTTGGCGAAGTTGGCCTCGTCCACGTTGGCCTTGGCCAGCTTGGCTCCGGTCAGATCTGCCCGGGTCAGGTCGGTCTGCACCAGGTCGGCGTTCATCAAGTTGGTACGAACCAGCTTGGAATTGGTGAGGCTGGCGTGGGACAGGTCGGCTTTGAACAGATTGGCGTCCGACAAGTCGGCTCCGCTCAGGTCGGCCCCCACGAAGGTCGCCCGCATGACACCCATGGACTGGTTGCCGGGATCGGCTCCGGCATTGGCCTTCTGAAGACTGGCCCCAGCAAGCTTGGCACCGCGCAGGTACCCGATGATTCGGGCGCCGCTCAGGTTGGCGTTGCTGAGATCGGCGGCCTCGATAATGGTGGCAAAGAGGCTTGCCCCGGCCAGATTGGCGCCCTGAAAGTTGGCCCGGCGCAGCACGCTGCCGTCCAGATTGGCCCGGCTGAGATCGGCGTCGGTTAGCACCGCGTCGGTAAGGTCTACAGTGAAGAGGTTGGCGCCAACCAGCTTGGTGCCTACCAGACGGGCGCCGGCCAGATTGGCCCGTTTGAAGTCGACACCACTCAAGTCGAGCCCACTCACATCCACTTTGCTGAGATCGGGAGGTTGGTCGTTGGTGGCAGAGGCCAGCCTGGACTTGACCGCCGCCACGTCCATGCGTGACCCGGGTGCAGCCGCCACCGCCGTGCGCTCAGTGACGGCCTTGATGATGCGGCGGGCCAGCGAGTGCGCCCCACCTTTGGCGATGTCCTCGGCGATCCCCTTCAGCTCGAACTCATCGTCCAAAAAGCGCCGCCCAGTGCTCACCTCGGTCAGCTGCCCCGAGAGATACCAGATGAGATTGCTGGTCTTACTCAGCTTGGCAGTGACCATCCAGGCCGCTCCCAGCTGCCGGTTGATCTCCCGCCGGCACTCCAAGGTGACACACTCCTTGCCGCCGGCTTCCGCCTGCGCCAGCGCTTGGCTCAGGCGCGCACCATCCACCAGTTCGAAGCGGCCTGACTGGGCCAGATCAGCTCGCAGGATGCTGTCGGTCATGGAGGCTACCCGGGGATCGCCCGGCTCGAGCGAGTTCGCTCCCTTGCCATAGAAGGCGACCGGGAACAGCCCCAACCGCTGGGCTGATTGCGCCTGGGCGGAAAGGATTCCCGTCTGAACCAGAAGGCAGAGGGCAGCCGGCAGGAGCGGACGAGCGGTCACGACCTAGCTGCTCGCTTTCACGGCCGGGCGGCCCGGGCCGATCTTGGCATCGCTGCGACCCTTCACGTAGGCGTAGATCTTCTCGATGTTGGGCATCTCCATCCCGAGGGCACACCAGGACGGCATTCCTTTGGCGGGTCGGCCGGCACAGACCGTCTGGATGAACAGCTCCTTGGTATTGATCGGACCATCGGGCTTGAGGGAGAGGATGAGATGGGGTGCAATGGTGGTGCCCTGCACGTCCTCGCCGTGGCACCGCGCGCAGTTCAGATTGAACTGCTTCCACCCATTGTAGACCTCCTGGGAAACTGTATCACGCGGGGCCTGGTGGTACTGATCCCTGAGCTCCTGCGCGACGGCATTGGACGTCGACGCGGTCAGGGCGAGCAGAGTGAACAAGACCTGCCTGGCTCGGTCCATACGTGGGTTGCGATCCTTTCCCTTGAGGTAGAGGGGTGAGGTGGGCCAAGGCTATCGGGTGGAATCCCGGGTGGAGTCCTTTGGGGGAGGCAGGGGCGCCGCGGCCTTGGGCTTGTCGTCGTCATCGGCATCGCCATCGCCTTCCTGCTTCACCGGAAAAACCGGCACGGCGTACTGCTTGAGGATGGCCTGGATCTCGGGGCCCTTTCGGTCAAGCGTGCTTTGGAGACTGTCCCGGAGCGCTTGGTCGCGGCGGCGTACCCCCAAGCCGATGTTGTACTGAAACTGAAAGTCAGGGCTCAAGGAATCGCGCTCGGGGAGGGGCTGCAGAGCGAGCGGCACCGCGGACTTCTTGACGAAGTAGCCGGCCAGAGGGCCCCACACGATGGCGACATCGACGTCCTTCTTGGCTACCGCATTCACGATGTCCTCGGGACGCGCGCTATCGCTGTAGAAGGTGGTGAAGCCGACCAGGTTCCCGACGACCCCGTACTGGCTCAGTGCCATGGCGGGGGGAGTGTTCTCCGCGTCGGAGTTCAAAAGATTGACCCCGATCTTGAGCTTCTTGAGGCGGGGATCCGCCAGGGACTTGATGTCGAGCCCCCTGTCCTTGCGGGTGACGAACACGTAGCCGGATCGGAAATACGGCTTGGTGACTCCGGCCATGTCCAACCCGGCTGGAGCCTGAATGGCGACATCGCAATAGCGTCCGTTCAGGGCCCGGCTGAAGAACCCGCGCCGCACCGGCCACCAGGCATACTCGACCTTCGAGTTCCACTCCTTGGCGATCAGCTGGGCGATTTTCTGCTCGTAACCCTCTCCCTTCTGATTGGAGAGGGGCATGTTGTCGGGGTCGGCGCAAACCCGCAGCACACCGGGCTTCTCAATGTTGGGCCGGAGCTGGGCGGCAAGGCTCGAGCTCGCCATGGCCAGGATGAGGGCCGGGACCAGGAATCGAAACAGAGATGCGGAGGACATAGACGTCGGGCTCTGGGGGTGAAAGAAGGAAACGGCGCCGGAGCGAACAGCAGCCCGACGCCGTCTCTCACACTCGTAATGTATCCCGAGCCGAGGCCGGAAGGAAAAGCTCCGGCCCGGCCAGGACGATCCAGCTTACTTCGCGGCCATGTTCTTGAGGCCGAACACGGTCAGCACGCCACCCTGGGTGCTGAAGTTCCCCGCATCGCCGAACGCGCCGAGCGCGCCCAGACCAGCGGTCGGATCTTCGGCGCCGATGCCCGCAGCCACGCCGATACCGGCCCAGCCGCCGATGCCCGAGAGCACGGCCACATACTGCTGGCCATCGGGCGCGTTGTAGGTCATCGGGTTGCCAATGATGCCCGATGGGGTCTTGTACTGCCACAAGGTCTTGCCGGTCTTCTGGTCAAGCGCCTTGAGCCAGCCTTCCATGGTGCCGTAGAAGACCAGACCACCCGCGGTGGTGAGCGCCCCGCCGTAGGCCGCGAGGTTCTCCTTGTTCTGCCATACGGCCTTGCCCTTCATCGGATCCCAGGCGATGAAATTCCCGCGGTGGCCGCCGGGGCCCGGGAACATCCGCACGATCGCGCCCACGTACGGCTGACCGGCGGTGTACTTCACTTCTACCCCTTCATAGTCCATGCAGATGTGGTTGGCCGGGACGTAGAAGAGGTTCGTCATCGGCGAGAACGCCGCCGGCTGCTGATCCTTGAAGCCGATCGCCGCGGGGCAGATGCCCTCGGTGTTCTTCTTCGAGGTGGTGCCGTACTTGGGATCCTTCTCCGGCACGCCGGTGGTCAGGTCGACCCGCTTGGCCCAGTTGACCGGACCATAGGGCTGCGCCACCAGGACCTTCCCGTTGGTGCGGTCGAGGGTGTAGCCGAAGCCGTTACGGTCGAAGTGCGCCAGCAGCTTCTTGCCACCGCTCTCGAACAGCACGTTCTCGTTGACGCCGTCATAGTCCCACTCATCGTGGGGCGTCATCTGATAGGCCCACTTCACCTTCCCGTTGTCCGGGTTGCGGGCGAAGATGGTCATCGACCACTTGTTGTCGCCCGGACGCTGATCGGGGTTCCAGGTGCCCGGGTTTCCGGTGCTATAGTAGAAGAGGTTCAGCTCGGGGTCGTAAGAGTACCAGCCCCAGGTGGTGCCGCCGCCCCGCTTCCACTCGTCACCCTGCCAGGTCGAGACGCCGAGATCCTTGCCCTTGTGGGAAGGATAGTTGGCGTTCGCGTCGCCCTCGATGAGGACTTCGCTGTCCGGGCCGGTGCTGTAGCCACGCCAGACTTCCTTGCCGTCGTTCACGTTGTACGCCGTCACCCGGCCGCGGACGCCGAACTCGCCGCCCGAGATACCTGCAATGACGAGGTCCTTGATGACGATCGGCGCGTTGGTCATGGTGCTGCCCTGCTTGTAGTCGGCGTTCTTGGCCTTCCACAGCTCTTTGCCGGTCTTGGCATCGAGCGCGAGCAGCTCACCCTGCAGCAGCTGAATGAAGATCTTGCCGCTCTTGTGGTAGGCGGTGCCCCGGTTCACCAGGTCGCAACAGGCGATTGGAATCGCATCCGGCGACTGGTTGGGCACATGCTTCCAGATCTGCGGCGCGCCCGGCTTGGAGAGATCGAGCGCGTACACAATGTTCGGGAAGCTGGTGTGCACATACATCACGTTGCCGATCACGAGCGGATTGCCCTCGTGTCCCCGAAGCGTCCCGGTCGAGAACGACCAGACCGGCCGGAGCTCGGCCACGTTGGAGGTCGAGATCTGCTTGAGCGGGCTGAACCGCTGCAAGCTGTAATCCCGACCGGTCATGTGCCATTCGCCCTCGGGCGCATCGTAGGTCCAAGCCCCGGACCGCGCCTGTTGGGCGCTGGCCGACAACGCTACGGTTAGCAACAGCCCCGCAGCGAGTCCGCCAGACACTACCTTCTGCGCAACATGGTTCATAACAGACCTCAGGGAAAAGGGTGACTCTCCTACTGACTTTCCATCGATGCTACCGTTGGCTAGGTCGGGCGGCGAAGGGTTCAAGTCCCGAGAGCCGGCCCGGGCCGTACTACAACACCGACCGTTCAAACGCTGCTGCGGCTGGAGGCCCGCGCTCGACCGTCGGGAGCATCCATCGGCGGAACCCGGTGCGGGTCCGGGAACAGCCCGGCGGCACCGCGGTTCGTTGGATGGACTTCGATGCGCGGCCCGGAGGAGGGACGCTGACCGCGCGAAGATGAGATGAAGATGGGGACACTGAAAACAGGGAAGAACCACGAGACGACGAGGGCTGCTGCCACCTGATATTGGGGTAGCGCCACGGCCCTTCAGGCCAGCGAACCCGCGCCCAGCCTATACGCCGCGAAATTGATACTCCGCAGTTCGTGCCACCAAGCCGGAACGATCCCATCACATTCCTCAGGGCGTTGCCGAACCTTTCGTGTTCCAGTAAGTGACTGCATTTGGGGAGGCAGCATTCCATTGCATCATGACGCCGCCAAAGTCTCGGGGCTCGTCCCCGTGGGAGGGTCAGCGCGACTGACTGAGCGGGACCCTGGTTGATCTGCCAAGTCGCCGATTGCTGGTAGCTTAGAGAGGCCAGTATACATCTCGAAAAAAGAACTGTCAATCAGATTCCGGGCCAGCTCAAGGGCCCCAAACCCGGGCTCCCTGGGCGGCGAATTTGTCGTGGAAAACCTCTCCCCGAGACCCCAGAGCGCCCCGGACCTGCTGGGCCAGCTTTTCCGCTGCGGCTTGGCCACTTACCAGCCCGTATGCGGCTGGCCCCCAGGAGCTCTGACCCACGCCCAGGGCTCCCCGCGCGGCCATCGCCGACACCAGGTGCTCGGTGGGCCCGGGGGCAAAGACGCCGCCCTGCTGGGGAGCGAACCAGGCACCGGTAATCCGCTGAACCTGCGACAGCGCCGCCCCGAAACTGGGGAGGTCGGCTTCAACCAGGGCGGGAAGTAGCTGCATGAGCACGATATGGGCGACGCGCTCCACCTCGCCCTGAGGCGGCGGCGGAAGCTGCTCGAAGGCCAGTGCTTCGGCCTCGCCACTCAGCCCCCGCCCGCCATCCGGCACGGCGAGCACATAGCGCCAGTCATCGGGAATCGGGAAGCGAGTCAGCAGCGGGGCAATCGTGTCGGAGCCGGGCCGGCGTCCCCCTTCGACGATGAATCCGCCCAATCCGAAGGCCCACGTGCCGATAGCCGAGCGCTTGCCTCGGCCGGTCGCCCGGGCCAGCTCCCCGGGGCCGGCCGACACACTGTGGAGCTCGCTCAGCCCGCGAGCCACCGCCAGCGCCAGCTGAGTCCCGGACCCCAGCCCGGAGTGACTGGGGATGGCGCGTTGGATAGTGAGGTGAGCTCCCCCGGTCAGTCCGTGGTATCGCAACCACCGCTCGGCAAACTCGACCGCCCGCTCACTATCGGGCCCCTCCGCAGAAATCCGGTCAGCTCCGGAGACCTCCAGGAGCAGTGAGGGAGACGGGATGGCGGCGCCCAGTCCCCCGAAACAGCGACCCAATTGTCCTCGAAGATCCAGCACCCCGAAGTGGAGCCGAGCCGGCGCCTCGACGAAGATGCTATCTGGACTGGACATACTGGGTCAGCAGCTGCATGGCCTCCTGCTCCCGGGGGCCCGCGGTCTTGTCCACGATCACCTGGAGCTTCACATACTCCTCCCGGATCTGGTCGGCAGGAATGAGATGAGTCCGGGTGGCCAGGATGGCCGCTTCCAGTACGGCATGGCGGGCCCGGTTGAACCCGATGAACTCCCGGCGAAAGCCTCGGTGCACCACCCGGGCCTCGATCCGGGACCGGGGCGGGGTAGCATCGACCGAGAGCACTTCGAGCTCCCTCCAGGAACAGGCCGCTTCGAGTACGAATCCGGTCACCACGCTGGCGGGCAAGGAGGGAAACTGAGGGCTGGAAATCGCTCCCTGCGCAAACAGCATGGCGTCATCGGTCAGATTCACGACTGCCATCCGGCTGGTGCTCAGGTTGCGGTAGGTAGTGGTCTCGAGAAAGGGCTTGAGGACGATGATCTCATCACCCCACTCGACTCCCATGGGGGCGAAGTTGATGACACCCTGGCCGTCTACTGTGGTGACGATCGTCTCGATGATCACCGGACCAGTTCGACCGGCGGGGGCGCGGAGGCAAGAGTGTCGCGGTCGGGAGCTGTTGATACCAGCGCCCCGTCGGCGGCCTGCGGCACCGGACGGGGTGTATCGGGGACGCCGTGGAGGAAATGATCGAGCAATCGGTAGCCGTGCTCGGTCAGGACTGACTCTGGATGAAACTGCACCCCGTACACCGGATGTTCCGTGTGCTGCACCGCCATGATCTCCCCGTCCTCGGAAGTGGCGGTCACGACCAGAGCAGGAGGTACCGACGCCGGCGCAATCACCAGCGAGTGGTAGCGGGTGGCGATGAACGGATTCGGCAGTCCCGCGAAGATGCCTTGTCCAGTGTGATGGATGCGCGAGATCTTGCCGTGCATTGGGCGGCCCGCGCGTACGATCTCCCCTCCGTAGGCTGCTCCGATGCACTGGTGACCCAGACAGACTCCCAGGATCGGGACCTCGGCCCCCAGCCGCTGGACCACCTCAGTGGAGACCCCGGCCTCTTTGGGTGAGCACGGGCCCGGCGAAATGATGATGTGGGAAGGCTGAAGCCGGAGGATGTCGTCGGGATCGACGGCGTCATGGCGCCGCACGAGCGGGGTTTCCCCCAGCTCCTGAACGTAACGGGCCAGATTATAGACGAAGGAGTCGTAGTTGTCGATTAGTAGAATCATTGGTCGCGCGCCTGCACTAACGTCTCGATCAACCCCCGCGCCTTGTCCAGGGTCTCCCGATACTCCAGCTCGGGATCCGAGTCGGCCACGATGCCCCCTCCGGCCTGAAAGTATACCTGGCCTCGGAGTACCAGATAGGTTCGAATGACAATGCTGGTATCCATGGCCCCAGTGGCGCTCAAATAGCCGATGGAACCGCAATACACACCCCGCTGCGTCGGCTCCAGCTCGGCAATGATTTCCATGGCCCGAACCTTAGGCGCGCCGGTAATGGAGCCTCCGGGAAAGGCGGCGCGGATCAGATCGACGGCGTCCGCCGAGGGCGCCAGCTCGCCGACCACGGTGGAGACGAGGTGGTGAACCGTGGGGTGATGCTCCAACGCGAAGAGCTCGGGAACCCGGACCGAGCCCGGCCGGCACACCCGGGAGAGATCGTTCCGCAGCAGGTCGACAATCATCACGTTCTCCGCCCGATCCTTCTCGCTCTCCGCCAGCGCACGACCCAGGGCGGCATCGTGCATGGGACCCAGTCCGCGAGGGCGAGTGCCCTTGATCGGACGAGTCTCGATCTGGCGGCGCTCCCCGTCGAGCCGCAGAAAGCGTTCGGGCGAGGCGCTGAGCACCTGAAGGTCCCCCCAGTCGAGATAGGCCGCGAAAGGAGCGGGATTCCACTGCCGCAGTCGGCGGTAGAGGTGAAAGGGCGGTTCCGGCAGCGTGGTTTCGAACCGCTGGGAAAGATTGGCCTGAAAGATGTCTCCCGCGACGATGTACTCCCGAACTCGGGAGACCGCATCCAGGTATCCGCGATGGGTAAAGGTGGAGCGGAGTGCCAGCTGTTCGGCGTCGCCGCCGGTGACCGGATAGGTAGGGGCTGCTCCCGACGGTTCCCCGGAGGTGACCAAGCTCCGCTGCCCCCCGACTGCCCCGGCGGGCTGATGTCTTAGCCGCTCCTGAACCATTGCCAGTCGATCCCGGGCTCGCTGCTCCCGCTCGGGGCCGGTGGCGGGAAGACCGGTGGAGATCAGCCAGGCTGCATCCAGCCGGTGATCCCAGGCGATCACCCAGTCGTACAGACCCAGGATCACATCCGGAATGGCCAGATCGTCATACCGGGTCCGGGGAAGCCGCTCCAGCACTGCACCCCAGTCGTAGCCGATGTATCCGGCTAAGCCTCCCTGGAACGGAGGCAGGCCCGAGAGAGGGGGGATTGGGTCCACCGGCAGGAGACGTCGGCCCGCGCTGACGGCATCGCCGGAGACGGGACTCCACTTTGGGTGGGCCTCCCGTAGCTCCGTGAGCAGTCCCTTGCTGCGCACGACGACCGGGGGATCAGCACTGAGGAAGGAGTACTGGGCGTCACTGTGCTGGTGGGCCGCACTATCCAGGAACAGCAGCCCGGGTAGATCGGCAAACCGGGCGGCCACCTCGATCGGTTCGGGGGCCTTTCCCAGCGGCTCCACCAAAGGGGAAAAAGTGGTCACGCCTCCTCGCGCTGAGGACCCGCACTCCGTTGTCCGGCGGCCCCCCGCGCCCTGCGCGACCGCTGAGTCAGCTTCACGTGCTCCGATTTGACATCATCGGGAGGAGTGAGATAGCCCCAGCGCAGCGCGCCCTCCTGGCGATAGGTCTTTCCCAACGTGATGGCGAGCTTGGCCTTCAACAGCTCGCGCCCCAGGTAGAACGCATGGGTGGGTTCGTCCACCCCGAGCTGGGAAAAGATGACCTGAATGTCCGTGCCCCGGACAAAGATCTCGTTGTTGAAGACGGTGATGGTCTGCCGGTCGGTGAAGATCCGGAAGTTCGGGTCCCGGACTGCCGCGTGGAGTTCCCGCAGCTCGGCCTCCGAGTACTCGAGAATCACCGGGTCCTTGATTGTCAGGAGCCGGTCGTCCACTCCCTTGGGCACGGCTCGATGGGTAACAGCGTAGTGCATCAGCCGGCGCGCGATGTCGATCTCCCGCACCGATCCTGTGGCCCAGTTGATCACCTCGGTCGTCAGCACCGCGCGCACTCCCACCTCCTCGCAGATGGCCAGCAGCAGTGCATTGATCCCCGCAGTGTCGGCGCTGGTCAGCTCGGTAATGTTGCCAACACCCATGAGCTGCGCCGCTGTAGGGAACCGGCGATGCACCTCGGCATAGCGTTCCAGCGAAGCCATGAATCCGAAGCCGATCGGCTCGATGATGGGATCGATCAGATATCCCACTCTCCAGCGCTCCAGCGCATCGATGCTGCGATCGAGCGTCTCCAATCCCTCGCCAAAATCCGGAATGACCACCACTCGCGCCGAGGTGCCAGCCAGTTGGCGGGCAACCTCCAGATTGGAACCGTTGACGCTCAGCACCAGTTCAGCTCCGGCCTCCACCGCCTGGCGGATCTCGCCGGGATCGAAGCTGTCGATGCTGACCCGCATGCCGGCCTCCCGCAGCTGGCGAACTAGGCTGGGAAGACCGGGGAAGGGAACTCCAGGGGTGCATCCCAGATCGATGATGTCCGCCCCGCTGCTACGGAAATACTCCGCGGCGGCACGGACGTCTTCGGGCGGCAGCTTGGGCGCGTTGTTGATCTCGGCCAGGATCTCGATCGAGTAGCTGCCGTAGTCCCGCAGTACCGCAGCCTGGCCGAAATATCCGGGAATCTCGCGGAGGTCCTTGGGCCCTTTCTCCACCGCCACGCCAAACCGGTCGGTCAGCAGCGTTACTTCGCCTTCGCAGAGGCCTGGGATGAGGACCAGATCGGTGCCGGCGGGCACTTCGAGATGGCGGGCGATCCACGGCGTAGTCATCAGCGCGGCCACCGTGATGCGGAGAACGGCGACACTGGACTCGAAGGGCGGGTCCATCTGGTCCAGCACCCGGCGCAATGCCGGCTCGGCCAGGGAGCCGGTTACGAACAGCACTCGGCGGGGAGGCGGCGAAGCAGGGCGGACGTCAGCCGGTCGGTCGGTCAGCCGGTCGGCTGATTCAGACCCAGTTTTCATCTATCGCCTTTCGTTGTCGACCGCCTGACCGGCAGACCAACTGACCGCCTACCGCGGATCCCCCGACCGGACCCATTTGTTGGGCGTCCCCTCGAGCGCGCCACCCTGGGGCCGCCAAAGCACGACCTCCTCGATCTTTCGGGCCAGCTCGAAATCCTTGTCGGTAATGCCGCCGGCCGCGTGGTTCTGCAGCTTCACCACGATCCGGCCCCAGGTAACGGTGAGGTCCGGGTGATGATAGGCCGCCTCGGCGAGATAGCCGACCGCGTTGACCAGCATCAGGGTGGTGGGCCATCCGTCGGTCTTGTACACCCGGCGGATCCAGCCGTCTTCGAAATACCAGCCGGGCAGCTCCTTCAGGCGCTCGTTGATTTCGGTGTCGTTGTAGGTGCGTTCTTTGGTTGCAGGCATGTTCTCCTCCTCATAGTCGCTAGTCACTGGTTGCGTCTACATCACCACTCCACCATTCACCATGATCATCTGGCCGGTAAGAAAGGCCGAGTCGTCCGAGGCCAGAAAGACGGCGGCACTGGCGACGTCCTCGGGCGTGCCCCAGCGGCGGAGCGGCGTCATCTCGACGACTTTCTGACGAAAGTTGGGATTGGCCCCTTCGCCGAATGCAGTTTCAATGAACCCCGGCGCCAGAATGTTCACCCGGATATCCGGTGCAACATCACGCGCGAGCGAGCGGCTGAAGCTGGCTACTCCGCCCTTGGCAGCCGAATAGAGGACCGGGTTCTCTCCCTCCATCCCGACATTCACGTGGTCCCACGCCATGTTTATGATGTTGCCGCCACCCTGCTTTCGCATGAGATCCACGGCTGCCCAGGACGCGAGCACGGTGCCTCTGAGGTCTACCGTCAGAACTGTGTCCAGCTTCTGCCGCCGGGCGAGTTGGGTCGCCTGACCGGTCAGAATGTCGGCGCCGGCGTTGTTGATCCAGACATCGATCCGGGAAAATGCCTTGCTCACCTCAACAGAAAGCCGCTCGATGTCTTCCTCCCGTCCAATGTCGATGCGCAGCATCTCGGCTCGCCGGCCCAGATCTCGAATAGATTGGGCGGTGGCTCGAGCACCTTTCTCATTGGAGCGATAGGTGATTGCCAGGTCGGCGCCGGCCCTTGCGCAGCGCACTGCGATAGCCTGGCCGATCCCACTGGAGGCGCCGGTTACCAGCACATTCTTCCGCTCCAACTGGGCCACCCCTCGCCTCCCTCCCCCTCGGGGATAACTTCTTAAATGGCAACATACCAGCGCCTTAGAATCATACAAGGAGCCGAGATGCGGTTGCTGGTCAGCGTGCGATCCCGGGCCGAGGTGGCAGCAGCCTTGATCGGTGGAGCGGACATCATCGATGCCAAGGAGCCCAGCGAGGGCCCGTTGGGGGCGGTGACTGCACCGGTGCTGGCCGGCATCATGCGCCGGGTGCCGCCCAAGGTTGAATTCAGTGTGGCCTTGGGAGACCTGATCGAAACATCCCAGCTCCTGCAGGTGATCGGCCGGCTTCCAGTGCTCCAGCGGCGGAGCGCCACCTATCTGAAGTTGGGATTTGCCCGCGTCTCGTCGTCCGAGCGGGCCGGACTGCTGCTGCAGGCCGCCGTCGCGGCCGCCCGGGATCACCCGCTCAATCCCAGAGTGATAGCAGTCGCTTATGCCGATTGGGACTACGCCGAGAGCCCCTCTCCCGACGCGCTGGCTGCGGCCGCCTCGAGGGCCAGTGCAGCCGGGCTTCTGATCGACACCTACCGCAAGGATGGCCGGACTCTCCTCGATCTGATGGTGCCCCGTCGGCTGGCAGCTCTGATCCAGGAGGCTCGGTCGGCAGGTCTGACCACGGCAGTTGCCGGCGCGCTGGGTCCCGGTCAGCTGTCGGACTTACGTGAAATAGCGCCGGATATCGTGGGCTTTCGGGGCGCGGCCTGCGAGGGGGGTCGGTCCGGACGGGTAACGGAGAACCGAGTCCGGCTGCTGCGTCGCGCGATGGGCGACAGTAATTCGGAATTCGTTCAGTAGGCAGTTCTCCCGACAAGTGGCTAATCCTGGCGCGAAACGCCCGATGCCCCCGCGAAACTCTGCCGGCCTGGCAGAGCTAACCCTCTGAAAATCAACGATTACGGTCGTCTGATAGGGGCATGACACTTGCTCGGCAGGCCGGGTAAGGGGTCTAACCAGCCTTACCCACGATCGGGCATTCATGTGACTTTCCACGCCACACCGCTGCGCAGCAGGTTCGGGCGGCGGCTTCTCATTCTATTCGTGGGCTGCGCGCTGGTGCCGATGGCCGTGCTGGCCGTACTGTCCTATCGCCACGTCAAGCGTCAGCTGTATCGTCAGAGTGAAACCCGGCTTCAGCAGGCGAATCGCGCCCTGGGCCAGGCCATCTTCGAGCGCATTCTCCTGCTCGACGCCACCCTCAAGAGTATTCCACCCAGCGCCGTCCTCCAGCTTGCCGCGGCCAAGCGGCTACCCAAGACAGCTGTCCGGCCGGCTCCCCGACCCAAGCCCGGCAATCTGACGCAATCAGGCCCGCTCGATGGCCGAGCCGCGATGGGCGGCGCCCGCCCGGGACGTGGGGGGGCCAATACCAGCCGTCTGCGCGCCGACCTGATTGAGGCCAGCAAGACGCTGATCGCCGGACTCGACCTGTTGGCCCGGCAGCGGTTCGTCGCGGTCGAATTTGTGGGCGATGACAACAAGACGATCGAGGTGTTCGGGCGACTATCGCGCCGGCCACGGCTGACCAGCCGGGATAGCTCAGATCTGCGCCTCGGGCTGCCACTGATTTCGGTGGTGCACGGAAAAGACCGCTCCCGGGTGTATCTGTTGCGGCGGCTGGCTCGCAAGGGGGAGGTCCGCGGGACGTTTGTTGCCGAAGTCAGCCCCGAGTACCTCTGGGCTAGCGTCGAAGAGAGCATGCCATCGCCCACCACGCGGGTCCTGGTTATGGACCAGCAAGGGCTCGCGCTGTTCCGATCCTGGAAGACTCCTGCTCCGGTCCAGCGGAAGGACGCGCAGACCGGGATCGTGTCGGTCGATACCAGTGCTGTGCCGGACGGAGATTCTTACCTCACAGCGTCGTCCGCAATTCAGCTGGACGCCGCGTTCGCTGCCGAACCGTGGACCGTCTACTTCAGCGAATCGAGAGATAAGGTGCTGGAGCCGATGGTGGAATTCACCAACACGTTCCTACTCGTCCTCAGCCTCTCCGGCCTGGTCGTGCTCCTGCTCAGCCTAAGCCAGATCCGCCGGAGCGTGTTGCCGCTGGAGGAGCTGCAGAAGGGCACCCACCGGATCGCCCAGCGCGACTTTGCCAGCCGGGTAATGGTGACCAGCCAGGATGAGTTCGAGCAACTGGCATCCTCGTTCAACACCATGGCCGGTCAGCTCGGGCGCCAGTTCAATGCGCTGGCCACTGCCGCCGAAATCGATCGGGCGGTGCTGTCGGCCACCGATGCTACAGCCATCGTGGACACGGTGCTGGTTCGCATCCGGGACGTATTTCCTTGCAGCATGGTCAGTGTCACGCTGGGAGTCGCGGATGAAGCAAAGTCGCTTACCAGTGTGGTACAGGACTACAAGCAGGGCGGCCGTCACGTGGAGCGGATCAGACTGCGCCCCGTAGATGTGCAGGGTCTGCTGACCGGACCAGGGGTAGTAATCCTCAGACCGGGCGAGCCGATCCCCTCGTACCTGGGGCCGCTGGCGCAATTAGGCGCTACCTCATTCGTAGTGCTTCCGCTGGCCTACCAGCGACAATTATCCGGTATCATTGCCCTGGGGGAGCGCTACGAGCTGGACCCCGCGGAGGAAGACCAGGATCAGATGCGCCGCCTGGCCGACCAGGCGGCGGTAGCGTTGGCCAACGCACGTATGCTGGAGCAGGTCCGGGAGCTGGCCTACTACGACAGTTTGACTGGCTTGCCCAACCGGCTTTCGTACAAGGAGCGGCTGGCCCACGCCCTGGAACAGGCCAGCCGGGAGCAGCGCCTGGTCGCGGCCTTCTTCATCGACCTCGATCACTTCAGCCGGATCAATGACACCCTCGGTCACGATGTTGGGGACCAGCTCCTACGCCATGTAGCTTCTCGGCTGCGCTCCTGCTGCCGGGAGCGGGAGGACGAGGTCGGTCCGGCGGTGGTCACGCTCACACCGGAGGTCGCCCGGCTCGGCGGGGACGAGTTCACTGTGATCATGCCGGGTTTGCACGATGCGCAGGATGCGGGGAAGCTGGCCCGCAGAATCCTCTCCAGCTTTGCCCATCCGGTGCGGGTGGGAACCCACGAGATCTTCATCAACGCGAGCATCGGCATCGCCATCTATCCCTACGACGGGGAAGACATCGACACGCTGTTGATGCACGCTGACACCGCGATGTACAAGGCGAAGGAGCAGGGTGGTAGCAGTTATCAGACCTACTCCAAATCGATGACGACCACCGCGCTGCAGCGAATGACCCTGGAGAACGATCTCCGTAGGGCGCTGGAGCGCAACGAGTTCGAGGTCCACTACCAGCCCATCGTAGACGCCATTACCAACACGGTTGTTGCCGCCGAGGCGTTGCTCCGATGGCGCCATCCTGAGCTGGGGCTGCTGCTGCCATCGGAGTTCATTCCGATCGCGGAAGAAAACGGGCTCATCGTGCCGATGGGTGAGTGGATCCTGCAGAGCGCCTGCCTCCAGAACCGTTCCTGGCAGGACGCTGGACTTCCCCGCATTCGGGTGGGAGTCAATCTCTCCAGCCGGCAGCTCAAGCGAGGGCTGACCGAGACTATCGGGCGGGCACTCCAGATCAGCGGACTGGACTCGCGCTACCTGAGTCTCGAATTGACCGAAAGCGTACTGGTCAATCATCAGCGGGAAGGCACCGAGGCGCTGCACGCCCTTCGGGCCATGGGGCTGCATCTGGCGGTGGACGATTTCGGGACCGGGTACTCGTCCTTCAGTTATCTCAAGCACTTTCCACTCGACACCCTGAAGATCGACCGCTCATTCGTTCGGGAGATCGCCATTCAGCCGGACGATGCGGCGATCACCACCGCCATTATTGCCATGGGTCATGCCCTGGGTCTTCGGGTGATCGCGGAAGGAGTGGAAACCGAGGCCCATCTCACCCTGCTTCAGAAGCAGGGCTGTGACGAGGTCCAGGGTTATCTGTTGGGGCGGCCCGTGCCGGCCGATCGCTTTGTCGATTTCCTGGCCCGCAAGCGCATCGGCGTGCAGTCGCTGCGGCGTCAACGATCTACTCGCTGAGCCACGACTCCAGCTGGTCGATGCTGTCCCAGGGCACAATCCGGTACGGCAGTCCCACGGGCAGGGCAGCATTGAAGTATGGATCGACCGCAGGGCCATCCATCGCCGGCTTGATCAACACCAATCGCTTCGCGTCGAGCGCGCCCGCTATGAAGGCGGCGATGCTGTCGCTGGTAACCGCCCAGGTGTGGGGCAGAACATCAGCGGCGCGCATCCAGCGGTAGGGTGCCAGCACGGCCACCTTACCCCGACACACCACCTCAGATATCGCCCCGGGCTCCTCGACCAGCTCAGCAGCCTCGATCCGGTCTGCCAGAACCTGGCCATAGAGATCCATCGCCAGGATCGCCATCCAGTGGGCCGTATCGGAGGAGAGCCCCAGCTCGGCATCGATGCCGCGGACCGCATCCGCGAAGCGCCCTCCGCCCGGAACCACTACGAGGGGGTAGGCTGCGCCGGCTTCCGCGATCCGAGCAGACACGTGCTCCAGGGCTCCCGGAACCCGGGCGAGCCCGCCTCCCACCTTGACGACCGCGAGCCGTGACGTAGATCCTCACCCGCTCATGGCTCAACGAGAGCTTGCTGGAGCAGGCAGGCAACCGCGGTGGCCGCCGTCGTCTGCCCCGCTCCAACGGCTGTATCGCCCAGAGAAATCACCCGTAGACCGGCGTCCCGAGCCGCCTCTACGGCGATGAATTCTCCCAGGCCCGTGACCACCGCCATGTCGAGAGCGGGGAACCGCGACCGTAGCTCTCGCAGCGCTCCACTGATCCGTTCCAACTGAGCCTGGGCCAGGGCCGTCGCCATTCTATCGATAGTGCCCTCGTCGAGCATCTCACGATCGGCACATACCACCCGTGCCAGCCGCTCACCCGCATATTCCCGCGTCGCCGGCCGGCCATCCGGAGTGGGACAGGTGTAGTCATCCTCGGCGAGACGGCCCAACCAGAGATACACGTCTCCGCTGAGGGCAAAGCCTTCGGCGGACAGTCCCGCGGTGGTGCCGTCCAGCGGAACCCGCCAGGCGAGGGTCTCGGCCGGGGTGCGCAGTGCGCCGCTGTAGATCAGCTCACCGGTGGCCAGGCGTTCTGGGTCGGTGCGGCCTCGGGCAACCACAGTGCCTCGCTCGATCGGAATCAGGTCGGTCGTCGTGGTCCCGATATCCACCAGGATGCAATCGGGGATCTGGCGGGCCACCCAGACAGCGGTGGCTGCCCAGTTGGATGCAGCAGCCTCCAACGGACGCGCGCGAGCCTCCTGGAGGGTGACGAATCTGCCCCTGACGGTGTATACCTGGATTGGGCCGGCGGGAAAGGCTGTTTCCAGTGCGTGCAAAATGAAATTCACGCCCTCTCGCTTGGTTCGAAAGAACTGCGAGAGCTCGGCAGTCATCGTCACCGCATGGTGGTCGGTCTCGGCCGCGCCGAGCTGGGCAGCCACCGCCCTGAGCGTTGGGACCAGCTGAGAGGGGTCCCGCTGAATCTCGAACGGACGGCAGAGAGTGTGCTGGGGACTCCGGCTGTCGGCCGCCAGCCGGGCCGCCTTGGTGTTGACCCCGCCGATGTCCCAGCCCACAATTGCCGTTCGCCCGGCCACTTTCGACCCACGGCTTCGGTCACGCATGCAGATCATTCCCGTCCTGGACGTTGCCGGTGGAGTCGCGGTTCACGCCCAGGCGGGAGACCGCGCGCGGTACGCTCCGCTCGAATCCGACCTGGTTCCCGGATCGGTCGGCGATCCGGTGGCGGTGCTCCGGGCATTCCACTCGGCTCTGGGTCTTCACCAATGCTATGTCGCGGATCTCGACGCGATTCAAGGGGGGCCGGTGCAGCGCAGCCTCCTCCGCGAGCTGGCTGCCTTTCACACCGGGTTCTCCGGCGCCCTCATGGTGGACGCGGGCACTCATCTGCCCGAGGGTGCTCTGGAAATCATATCGTGCGGAGCCAGTGATGTCGTCGTCGGGTTGGAGACCCTTCGTGCCTTTGCCGACCTGTCGGCGATCATCAAGCTGCTCGGGTCGTTGCGGGTTGTCTTCAGCCTCGACCTGCGGCTCGGTACCCCCATGCTGCACCCGGCTATGCAGGATGCTCGCGGAGCCGGGCCGGACGCCGTAAGCCTGGCGGAGCAGGCCGCAGCCGCCGGGGCAGCGTCAATCCTGATTCTGGATGTGGGACGGGTGGGAACAGGGTGTGGAGTGGACCTGGGGCTACTCGAGTCGCTGCGCCGCCGCTTGCCCGGCGTTCGCCTGCTGGCGGGCGGCGGGGTGCTTACCCGGCCGGACCTGGAGCGAATGCGCGACAGCGGCTGCGACGGAGCGCTCGTGGCCAGCGCTATCCACACCGGGCGATTGACCGCGGCCGATCTCGACGCGGTCTCGCGCTCGAATCAGTCGGGAACCAGCGACTCACGGTATGTAGCCGACTGGCCGTAGTTCTCCTCTACTTCGAGCTCCAGACGGGTCAGGTGACGGTACCCGCGTGAGCTCAACTCCTGCCGCACCTGGTTGCCCAAATACTGGGCCAGCATCTCCGCTGTGCTGTTGGGAATGGGAAGCAGGGCGCAGTCGCGTTTGGGAAAGACATAGGTCGGCTGCCCGAAGTAGTCCACCGCGACGCGGTCGCCTTCCTCCCGATAGCTCAGCTTGGGATTCAAGGTCGGCAGCAGGACCTTGTGGTCAATGATGTCCACCAGCTGACGGGTGATCTGCTTCAGCACGCTAAAGTCCAGTACGAATAGGCACTCGTTGTCGACCGCCCCCTCGACGGCCACGCCCACACGGTAATTGTGCCCGTGAAGCGCCTCGCACTGATGGCCTTTGAAAGTGATGAAATGGGCGGAGGCAAAGACCAGGTAATCCTTGCTGACCTGGACTCTGAAGTTGCTTTGCACGGCGGTTCTCCTAGCGATCCCAGCCACCTTCAAGTATAACGACGAAAAGCGCGGCGCAGGTGAGATCTGCGGTGCTGCCCGGGTTGCGCCGGTTGCGCGGATCGCGCAGCTCGCGGTCAAGCTCCACCAGTGCCGTTCTTCCCCCCGGCGTGCGTGTCCCGCCGGCGCGTCGGACCTCGGCGGCGCGTCGAGAGATCGTCGCTGCTTCCTGAGAGCCGAGCTTGCGGGAGATATGGGTGTCCGGCCCGGTCTCCAGCAGAGTCAGATAGGTCTCCACAACCGCGTCGGTCCAGGCCAGGCCCTCGCGCCGAGCCTGCAGCAGCGCAGGCACCCCGGTCTCGAACGTCAGCGCGAAATCAGTCACATACTCGCGGGCGACGGCATCGCGCTCCGCCGCCAGCCCCATCGCCTCCCGCAGAGTCACCGACGGTGCTCCGGCAACGTCCTCCCTGGCGGACTGTCCCAGTCCTCCCGGCCTGGCTCGCCGGATGGCCGCGTAGACTTCATTCGCGTCGGCCACGGTGGTCTCGTTCAGCACCTGGTGCAGCTCTGCTCTCAGATTCTCCCCGTTCCGCAAGGCAGCCCGGGCCAGCGGAGCCAGCAGGAGCACGATGCCGAGATTGGTGTTGGATCTGGTCCACCGGAGCGTGTCCTCGACTGCCTGCCGAATGGTGGCCCCTAGCGGCTGGACGTGCGCCTGTGCCAGCGCCGGACCGATGGCTACGGCGCTGGCTAGAAAGTCTTCGTAGCGGGTGTCGTGAAAGTGCCGCTCGGGCGACACGTTGCCTGGTTTGGGCGCACTCACCTCGAGCAGGCAGGCGAGCTGGCCTGCGGCGGCAACCTGCGCCGGTGTGGTCAACGGGATGCGAGGTAGTCGAGCAGCGCTCCGGCCACGTCGATCCCGGTAGCCTGCTGCAGGCCCTTCCAACCCGGGATCCCATTTACCTCCAGGACGTAGGTTCTTCCGTCCCGGGCCGGGAGGAGGTCCACGCCGGCATATTCCGCTCCAACCGCGGCGGCAGCCCGTACCGCCAGAGTGACCTGATCGGCCTCGAGCGCGACCGGCTCTGCCGTTCCGCCTCGGGCGAGATTGGTGCGCCACCCGGGAGAGCGGCGCTGAATGGCGCCGAGGACTCGGCTGCCGATGACAAAGGCCCGAAGGTCTGCGCCGTCGTGGTCTATGGTTTGTTGCAGGTAATACACGCCCCTGATCTGCTCGATGGTGCGGAACACCCGGTAGGCCATCTCTTCATCGCACACCCGAACCATACCCAGTCCCATGGAACCGAACAGCGGCTTTACAATGACGTCCCCCATCTGGCGGACGGCCGCGGATGCAGCCTCCGGGTTTTCGCAAACGACGGTTGCGGGGGTGGGGATGCCGCATTGCTCCAGGAGCGCCGAGGTCCAGAACTTGTCCACCGTTCGCTCGATCGCCCGGGGTGAATTCACCACTCGGGTGCCGCGGTCCTCCAGCCGATGCAGCGCATCGACCCGAAACACGATCTGCTCCAGCGAGCCCGAGGGGATAATGCGGGCCAGCACCAGATCCATCTCGTCGAGCTCGGTGGTCCGGCTCCTGAGACCTGGGGCCGAGCCGATGCTGGCCACCAGATCCTCGTAAGGCAGAATGGTGGCAGTATAGCCTCGAGCCGACGCCGCCCGCTCCAACTGCTCGGTGTGCCAGCCGGTGCGGGCAGCCAGGACAGCCAGCCGCACCTACTTGGTCTCCACTCCTACAAGTGCGTCCAGACCGCCGGTGGCAAAGTTGGGAAGGTCGCCGGTTACCTTCTGGAACCCAGCCGTGGCGACGCCTTTCTTCAGCGCATCCATGGAGGGGAAATACAGCTCGGCCTGGCGATAACGCTCCGGACGGGATCCGTCCAGATTGGAATCGAACCTGGTCAGCTCCGCGCGCTCGAACCCGATCTCCTGCTTATTGGCTGTGACCAGCGGCAGGTGGGTGTCGGCGTAGTACTTCTCAAACGCCGCAGTGTCCTTCGGTGCCTTGTAGATCACTGTGACAATGGCGGCCGGTTCCTCGGACGAGCCAGTCTCATGGGTATTGGTGGTCTTGGCGATCATGCCGGTAAAGCCGCCGGTGGCGAAGTTGCCGAGGTCCCCAGCCACCTTCTTGAAGCCTGGGGTGGCGATTCCCTTCTCGAGATCGCCCATGGAGTCGAAGTACAGCTCAGCCTGGCGATAGAAGGTGGGCTTCTTGCCATCCGCGGTCGACTCGAACCGGGTCAGGTCGGCCCGGGTGAATCCGATTTCCTCCTGGTTCGCCTTGACCAGTGGTATGTGAGTGGTCCGGTAGTATCGCTCGAAGGCGGCCGTGTCCTTGGGCGTATTGTAGAGGACCGTCACGATCGCTGCTTCCCTGGAGGGAGCTGCTGCAGTGGTATCGCCCGCCATGTCCGCGCCGGGTGCATTGGCCGGCCGATCTCCGGTCTTGCCGCAGGCAGTGACCAGGATGGCGGGGAGCAACATCCAACTGGGAACGCCTCGCATGGGTCTCTCCTGGCTAACGGTTGTAGAGTGAGGATTCCAGCACTGGGGCATTCAGCCGGCCGGCGGAGAACGTATGTCCGGTCTCCGTACTGGTCAGCCACACTTCGGCCGGGCTGAACAGGAGGGGATCGATCTTGTAAAAGTCCCCCTCGTAGCGCTGAAAGATTTCGTAGAACGGCGTGCCGTAGTCCCGTGATGCCGAGGCGGGAACCTGTTCCGCCAGCTTCGCCAGCTCGTCGTCGCCCGCTCGCACCGTAAACCACGCCTGACCGCCGTAGAGAATGCAGTCGTTGGTGCGGCCGATCGCTCGCAGATCATTCTTGGCCACCGGAGGAAGGGGAGCGGTTCCCAACGCGCTCACAACCCGGCGCACATCGAACCCGAGGGTTTCCATCTTATGGAGGCCGGTTTCGACTATTCGAGCCGAGATCTGGACCCCGCCGGCCAGGCTGGCGGTGGGTGCAACGACAAAGGTGAGCTGCGCCGGCTGGAGCCGAGCCTTCTCCGCCACCCAGCCGGCCACTTCATCCGTGGGCAGCGCGCGAGTCTCCAGGACCAGCACGCCTTCATCAGTCCGCTCCTCGTACCCCAGCTTCTCGAACAGCTCCCCTTCCACTCGGGCGTGAGCCCGAAGTGGCCCCGACCCCATGGCGAAGAACTTTCCCACCGAGATGGCCCAACCGGCGTATTGGGATGCCATGCACGACACCGCCGGATGGTCGGTCCACACTGTCACCCCGGGGTGGGCCCGGCCGCCGATCTGCAGCGGCGTAACCGAGATGTTCCCCAGCCCTCCCATGCAGATCCTCGCCAGCGCCAGCCCGGCGTCGAAGCCTCCGTCAACCTCGATGCCGGCGTCGATGACGCGTGTCCCGCCGGCCAGCCGGTACGATCTAATACGGAGTCTCTCGGCCTGATCGGCCATCCACTCCGCGATCTCGCTCGCCGCCTCATTCATGTGAAGCGGTGTCGCGTGCATCCGGGGCGCTGTTACTTGGCTGCCCATTCCAGAATCTCCCCTTTGGCCAGCTCCGCCAGATCGCCGCTGTAGCGGCGATACTGTCCGGTGAGGTGCCGGCGTTGAACTGGAAGTCCATAGCGTACTTTCAACCTGCCGAGCTGCAGGCGCAGGTGGGGCGGCTGGTAAGTACACGCGTACTGGTAGGTCACGGGAGGCGTTATCCGACCCAGGGCTACCACGCTGCCCCGCTTGGACCAGAGCCCAGTATCAGCGCCGGACGCGCCAAACACGACCACAGTGCCAGCGATCATCCCCAGTCCGGTGCGTTCCCCCGCCGCGCGGCCGATAGCGAGCAGGCCCCGGCGCATGCTGGCCCCGGCCTCGACTCCGGCAGATCCGCGCACGATCAGCTCTCCGCCGCTCATCCCCCGCTTGAAGCCCGGGGGTGCCGCGCCGGCTCGTGGGCCTGCATTTCCCTCGATCACCAGGGCACCTCCCGACATGCCTGAGCCGGCTTGGGACCCGACATCCCCATCGACCGTGACTTCGCCTTCGGTGAGGCCGGCGGCGAACTGGACGGTCGCGCTCAAGTCACCCTCGAACCGAATGCGCCCGGCCGGCGTGCCCCGAATCTCAAACAGGTCTCCCAGGGAAACCCTTTCCTCGGCCAGGTAGACCGGCTGCTCAGCCAAATCTCTGGCTGCGAGTTGAGGCCAGCCGGGCGGAAGCACCTCCGCAAAGTCGGCCGGTGTGCTGAGCGGCGACTTGAGCCGGGCGGTAAGGCCGTCGTTCACGTGTTCCGCCCGGACATGATCTGCCGAAGATGAAAGTGATGGGGACCGAGCTTTCCACCATAGTTGCCCGCGCTGATCGCAACCACGCCGGCGCGGCAGGCGGCGTCGATCCCGGACTGCATGGCCTTGGAGATGGCTGCTGCCTTGGTGCCGTTGATCACGATCTCGAGCACCGAGTTCACGTCTTCCGGGAGGGCACTCCGGGTGACGGCGCGCAGGGTGGGGCAGAAGGCGTCGTTGGTGCTCGCGATCATCGTCTTGCTGCGCCGGGATCCTACTTTGCTGCCACTCCGTACGACACCACCCGGAAATGGTAGAATGACTCCCTCCAGAGAAGCCATCGCATCGGCGGCCGCTTCGGCCGCCGAAAGTGCGGCGTCGGCGGTTCGGGCGAGAATCAGAAAGTTGCCGCCGCCGACCCCTTTCAGCATCCCGAATTTTTCCTCCACCAGAAACTCGCCCTCCATCACGGGAATTCTCCAGAAGCGCTTGCCGCCGATCACCTTGCTGGCCTGAAACCCGTCGCCGAAAAATCGCAGGGCCGAGCCAACGCCGACCCGGTCGGGTGCCTCCGGCAATCCGTCGTAGCACGCCGTGGTGGGGCAGGTGAGCACGGTCTGTCCGATCCGCTCGATCAGGCGCTTGCCAAGATCATCCTTGCCCATGGTCATGAGGAGCACGCTGACGCCGGGGCGTCCGTCCGGCGTCTCACCAGGCAAAAGCTCCCGCTCGATTCCCGCCTCTACCTTGCAGCCGATGACGGAGGTCGCGAAGCCGGTCAGCTTGAGCGCCGCGGCCTGTACCCAGCGGCGGCTTCGCCCGGTGACGACGACCCGCGCCACCCGCATGGTAAAGGCCTCGGCAAAGGTATCCTCAATGAAAACGCCGCGGATCTTCATCGGTTAGAGCGGCAGCGGATCATCGGGCAAGTCCACCACCGGATAGTTATCGAAGGCTACCGTGGAGTAAGCCTCGAAGTATCGTTTCAGGTCCGGCAGCAGCTGCTCGTCGTAGGAGGGCTGAACTCTCAGCCGATGGGCGGCGGGAGCGCGGCGGAGCTGTCCCTCCTCCACCATGAGACTTCCTTCCTTCACCACGTATCTGGGCGTGGCGAACATCTGCGCTACGTCAGGGTCCCGGGCATACACCGTGACATCGGCGTCGGCCCCGGGCCCGAGATGTCCCTTGTGCTTGAGACCGAGGAGCCGCGCCGGGCCGGCCCGGGTGATAATGGCGATCTCGTTCAGGCTGTACTCGCGGTCCAGTCCATCCGCCAGAGCAGACCCAGCCAGGAGCCTGGGATTGACCTGTTTCAGTCTTTCCTGCCGAGCTCCGCGATCCATCAGAAGCTGAATCAGTGCCGGATAGGAAAGAAACGAGCCGCCGTTGGGATGGTCAGTGGACAGGACCACCCGCCACGGGTCCTGACTCAGAAGGAACAGCTCGAGCCCGATTGCCCACTGCAGCGCGGAAACCGCCGCCTTGTCCTTGTAGAGAAAGGGGACGATGCCACAGCCGGTCTCCAACTCGATGTCGATGTTGACCCACCGGCGACCGCTGCTCTTGTGCAGCAGATATTCAACCGGTCCATCAGCGGTAATCGTTGTCGCCGAGCCAAACATCACCTGGCCGACATCGACGCTTACTTCAGGGTGTGCGTTGACGTACTCCATGATCGGAGCCGCCGCCGATTTCCAGCCCGGACCGCCATAGCTGTGAAACTGCAGGTGGGTGAAATGCGCGCGCCGTCCACTGAGCGCTTGCATGGTGGCCAGCGTGACCTCGGAGTTCCCAGGAAGACCCAGACTGTTGCAATGAATGTGGACTGGGTGAGGCAGACGAAGCTGATTGGCGGTATCGGTCAGGGTTTCCAGAATGGCTCGGGGGGTGACGCCGTGGGTGGCCAGAACATCGTCGATTCCGTTCAGGTTTCGCTGACCCCCTTTCCAGGCCTCTACTCCGCCCGGGTTCACGATCTTGATGGCGTACCCACCGGTCGAGCCCAGCAACCACGCGGCGTAATCTCGAGCTCGGATCCGTTCTCCGGCGGCAACCTGGCGCAGCAGATACTCGTCGTTGCCCATGAGAATGAAGACGCCCCCATCGACGCACGGGGTGTCGTCCAGCTCGACATGACTGTGGCGCGCCATGATGGGAGCAACCGCCGCATCGAAAGCAGTGGTGTAGCCCAGTCCGGCATACCGATATCCAGTCGTGAAGGTACTGGGGACCGTTCCTCCGGTGCCGGACCGCGGCAGCCAATCCCCCAGCAGATCGGGAGCGGGCGCAACATCGGCGGCATGCTCCTCCGGCAGCAGTCTGCGGGCGTGATTGCAGCTCGAGCTGGCGAAGTGGGAATGGATATCCACTCCGCCCGGCATCACGACCATGCCTCTCGCATCCAGCGTGGGGGCACGTTCCGACAGGTTGGTCACGATGCGGCCATTTTCGATGCAGACATCGCGCACCTCACCATCAACCTGGTTGGCAGGGTCATGGACGGCTCCCCCGACAATCCGCAGCTGAGTGGTCGGGCTCATGCCGAACCCTTGCGGCGCGCGTCCCGGATAGCGTAGGCGAGTAAGCCCAGGACCTGGTGGGTGGGCTGAGATGTCTCGAGTGGCGGACGCAGCCTCAGGGGGACTTCGTCCATCCGGTAGGCCGTGCCCCCTTCGTGGATTCCAGCAACGCCGGTGTCGATGGTTACCACGCTTTTCAGTTCCGACTGGCTCGCTCGCGGTCCCACCAGCACCGTGCTCACGGCCGACAGGGCTCCCGCGGTTGTCTGGTCAGCGCTGATCGATCCGGCCACCAGCGCAGCCCGGAAGCCACCGTTTCGGAGCCGCGTAACCGGCCGCTCGGCCAGGCTGTATCGCGGATATCCACGGGAATAATCCACGGCCAGAGGGTAGCCGGTCTGCGACGTCAGCACAGCCTCGGCGCCGACCCGATTTCCACCGGCGCGCAGGCTGCAGAGAGCGGCACGGGTGGGCTCATTGAGAGCCTCGGCCAGCGCTAGCAGGGCCTCGGCCCGCAGCGGGTTGCGCGGCTCGGCCGTCGCCTCCGCATCGTGGACCAACACGGCATAGCGCGCCCGCGCGAGCCGTCCTGCCAGGTCAACCGCCATTTGCGCGATCGGGTCTTGCTGGGAGAGCTCAACACCGAGAACCACCGCTCGCATGAGGGATAGCGCAGCAATCTCATGCTCCGGGCTCAGCGTCAGCTCGAGATCGGCACCAGGCAGCCCTCGGTCGCTCCCGATGCTCACCGAGATCACCTGGCGACCTCGGCGCCCCTGCGGGACATGGCGACCCTCCGGGTCCAACGCGTATCGGGCAAGAAAGCGGGGATAGCGCTCGGTGGGATCGACTCCCCAGAAGAGGTAGGTGTCTGCCCGGTTGCGCAGCTCCCCCAGGGTGGCGCTGGTGCGTCCCCGGCGCTGAGCGCTCAACAGTCCGTGGGCAGCGGTTTCGGACGTGGCGGTGTCCACCGAGGCACCCAGGAGATCGGCCACGGCCAGAGCAGCACGCTGGGCCTGAGAGGTGAGTTCGGGGGCCAGATAGACCAGCACCGGCCCGCCGCCGATGAGGACCGCAGCGGCTCGGCTGATGGCCGATTCCAATCGCTCGGCGCGTCCCTCGACCAGGACTTCGGAAGGGATCCGTCCATTCACCAGCCAGGCCTGGCCCAGGGGACAGAGGGGAGCCGCCGCCACGATGCGATCATCCTGCACGGTTACGCTGACGTCATCGCAGCCACAGCCACAGCCCAGACAGGTGACGTGCTCCACAATCCGGTCCGTCATGCCGCCTGACCCACCCGTGTTCTCAGGCATCGATACACTGCTGCCGCCCGTGCGCCGAGCGTCCGCCGGCAGGCCTCGACAGTGCGCGCCTCTGCAAAGACGGTACAGATGGGACGGCCCCGCGAAATCCTCTCTCCCGGCATAGGCACGTCGGCAATCCATGCTGCACCAGACTGATCCGGAAGCTGGCTGATCTCGATGTCCCGCCGGGCGAACACGATGGCCTTTCCATGCACCGGGGTCTCCGGCGACAGCTCGCCCTCCAGGGTTCCGCTGCAGGCGCGGACGTGAGCCTCGAACATCGACAAGCCGGTGGCGCGCTCGATCAACTCCATGGAGGAGGAGTAGCGGGGATTCACTTCCGTGAGGTAGGGGATGCCCTTTCTCGCAATGAAATCCAGGCCGTTGAGGCCAACCAGGCGAAACTCACGGGTTAGAAGGGTGGCCATCTCGGCTGCTCGCTGAAGCAGTTCGATCTGGTCAGGAAACAGCTGGGTGGCACGACCCGCTATGAGGCTTCCGCAGTACCGGTAGGAGCCCACGCCGAAATCAGCCTCTCCCACGAGCTGTCGCGACAGGCCGAGCAGCACCGCGGAGGAGCCGTTGGCGAGAAACGACACCGAGCCGGGTAGTCCCGGGATACGCTCTTGGAGGTACATGCTGCGAGGCACTGGCTGACCGGAAGACCACCGCCGGATTCCGTGGCCTCCGCCCGATCGCCGGGGCTTGAGCAGCCATGCCCTGGGTGAGCTCGGCCGGGGAGCGCGGCTTCGAGCCTCGGGCGAAGGGAGGCCGAAGCGCTGCTGCACATGCATCAGCTCGATCGGGTTGCGGACTCGAGTAAGGGTGGAGGCGGGGTTGCCCAACAGGCGGCGAGCCTGAGCCAGGCGAGTGACTGCGGTGGGGTAGTTCTCGAAATTCGAGGTGTAGGCCGCAAGGTGAGCCGGTATCGACGCGACAGCCTGGGCTGCCGCCTCTGGGTGATAATTCTGACCCGTCTCGAACCAGGGACAGATCACCTCGGCACATTCCCGAAGATCGCAGTCTCCAAACCCGTCCACAGCCGTCACTCGATATCCGGCCCGAGCGGCCGAGACGGCGAAGGGGCGAGTGGTCAACCCTGCAATCAGAACGCGCGTGTTTGCCGGCGACATCATTGCGCGGGAATTCCGAGCTGGCGCCGTGCAGCTGCAGGCGAGATGAACACCAGGTGATCGAGTACGGTTCCCTTTGCCTCGCGCACCCGGAGACGGTCTACCAGTCTCGCGTGGCGGCCGCCGGATAGTCCATCAGCCAGCAGGGCGGCACCCTGCGCTCCCTGCTTGGCGGCTCGAGCAAAACCGACCAGCGGTCGCACCGTTCCCACGTCGCCCAGCTCGCTGGCAAGGCGCTCCAGTATTCCCGGTTCCTCCGCGATGCGCCCCGAGACGAGGATCTCGTTTGCTGAGGGCGCAGAACAGCGAAGCTGCCGCACCAGCTTGACCACGCCTTCTACATACCCTGCCAGGGCCACAGCTCGCTGGTCCGGCTGTCGCTCGAGGAAGGTGAGCACGCCGCCCTGAAACAGCATCGCTTTGGAAATGGAGCCGGCCAGAAAAGCCACCTCGCCATCGAGGGCCCCGGCTGCTCGCCAGCCCATCGGGCCGCCGGTACCACCCACTCCGTCTACCACCTGACCTTGCTCCACCGCGAGGCCCGCAGTGAAACCTCCACCGAGCTCGACCAGGATAAACGAGACCGCCTCAGCAGAGCATTGCAGCCGCAGGCATTGCATGTGAATCCCGAGTGCGGCGGCACACAGTTTGTCCGCCGTGCCGAGGTCCACGCGGTTCAGCTTTCGGTGCTCCGGCACGGTGTCCAGGTGAATGACTCCGGGGGTGTAGACCATCGGCAACGGAGAGGCGCTGAGCTGCCGTGCCAGACTTCTCAAACCGCCGATTCCTCCGGTTTCTCCGGACAGCGCCAGGAATGCCAGCCGAAGCTGCTCATCCGAAGCCTGGCTCGCTGGCACCAGAGGAAGGCCGTAACCGGACGGGCCGACGACGAGATCGGGAGCCCCGTCGGCCATCAGGAGCTGGAGCAATCCACCGGCGTCTGCCACCGCCTCCACTGTGGGCCAGCTCCGATCCAGATAGAGCCGGCCATCGACTAGACCGCAAACATCGATGCTGACTGTGCCCGGGTCGATACCCACGACGCGGGTCATCGGTCTACTTCTTCTTGCTGCCGACCAGCTCTTTCTTTGCCTCCGATTCCTTCCTGGCCGGTGGTTTCGAACCGATCAGCTCTCGCGCAATCTCCGCAATGGTCTCGGCGTCGAGCACCAGGTCGTTTCGGGTGAAGAGCCGGGCGACGCAGGCCTTGTGGAGTTTGGTCTTGAAGTTGCCGACGCCAAAGGCACCAAACACCACAACGCCATTCCGCTTATTGCCGTCGTCGTTCACCTCGACCCCCTCGATGCCGAGCGGGGGAACCGCATTCAGGTCCACTGCAATCTTGAGGGACTTGGCAGCGGTCCAGGCACCGCGCGGCACCATCTGCACGCCGGCGGGACCGGAGTTGAGCAGTACTTCGACATCCTGAAGCAGCTCGGGAAGGCTGGAGGGATCGTTCATCGTGACCGCCTCGACCGGAACGTTGAAACGGGCGCTGATGAACTGCCGGGCCTTTTCTCCCTGTTCCGGCTTGCGGGAAGTAATCGTGACCTCTGCGCCGTCCTTGGCCAGCAGTCCGGCGGCCCGCTGGCCGACTGGACCGGTCCCGGCCAGGATGAGGACTTTCTTGCCCCTGAGGTCGCCCAACGTCTCCTCGATCTTCACCACTGCGGCCACAGCCGTGGTGTTGGAGCCATTGGAGTCCAACATGATCGACACCGAAAACGGGTCGAAGAGGGCGTCCTGAGCCATGGCCAGCAGCTGCTCGCCGGCAGACATGTTGCTGCCACCGATCCAGACGGCGGTATTGTGCAGGTCCTTCGGCCCGCGGGTAAAAATGCAACCGTGGATCAGGTCGCGTACGTCGGTCTCGATGACGCCGCCATAACTCATGACCACGTCCGCGCCGGCATCATAGGCTACGACCTGATCGAATACGCTCGGCAGCCTGGAGCTGTCGAGTTGAAGCAAGAGCTTACGCATGGGGGAATCCTGCACCTCGTAAATTGGTCTCTAAAAGACGAGGGGCGCCCCGGATTGCAGGCCGCCCCTCGTAGCACCGCGATTCAGCGGGACTGTACGATCAGCCCTCAGCACCGCTGGCGAACGGATGGCGCGCAGCCTTGTATCGCTGCAGCACCTCGTCCACCGAGGGCTTGTTCTGCAAAGCCCGCTGAAGGGCTTCCTTGGTTGCCTGATAGTTGTAGTCGAAAATCTTCTTGTCGTTCTCGGCCTGCCAGTGAATGAACACTCCGACCAGAATGCAGAGGTCGTTGGCCCGACTCTTGTCGACGACGCCGGAGGCGACGCTGTCCATCACTGCCCGAGCCACCGCTGCCTGTGCCGGGCCAAACATCTGGACCGCCTGCTTGGCGCCTTTGATGGTGACCTTGTTGAAGAGCAGAGTGTCGGGTTTGGCAGGGAGGTTTGGCGTGACGACCGCCAGGAGCGTCGAGAAGCCGTCCGAATTGTGAGAGAGCGCCTGAGTGAACGCGAGACCCGCCGGCCCGGACTTGGAACCGGCGATCAGGTCGACGTGCGCGATCTCGTTGCCGTCCCCAACCAGCGATTCACCGATGAAGAATTCCCCAGCCATACCTGCCTCCATATCCGTTTTGTTGAAGAAGGAGAGAAATCGACGCCACATGGTCAGCTCGACGTTGGCGAAGGGTGAGCTCGGATGAGGAGCAGCGCGGGGGAACGGACGACCCGACCACGCGATCCGCAGGGCGGTAGCTCAGTGCGCTTAGTGCCGAACGAAGTCCCTAGCGAACGAAGTCCCTAGTATGAAACCCACATTTGGCGGTGTCAAGTCGAATAACTCCTACTCCTGACAGGTCTTCGCAGTCGTACTCGAGGCCTTTCCATCGTGCTTGAGCCTTCCGCCTGCTTCGGTTTATATTCGGGGTTATGAGTTTGGTACGGGTACGTCGTGACTATGACCGGTTTCTCCGACAGCTCAGAGCCGGCGGGCGCACCAACATGTATGGAGCTGTGCCGTACTTAATGAAGGCGTTCGGCCTCGACCGGCACACTGCCTTTGCCATCGTGTGCGAATGGCTCGATCGCCAGGCGGAATTGAGCGGAGAAAATTTGGCTGCAGCGAAACCGGTGCGTCACAAGTAGTCACCGGTTCGTCTTCGCGGCCCCCTGTGTCGCAGATCACCGCCTGATTGCCGCCACGCGAGGCATTCTCGCCAGGAGGCATTCTATGCTGTGTACGCCGCGCGGTTTTGGCCGCCTCATCCTGCTCCTTGCAGCGCTCGCCACGTCCGCCTCACCCGTCGAGGCCCAGTACTTCGGCCGCAACAAGGTTCAGTACGAGAATTTTGATTTCAAGGTGCTCAAGACCGAGCACTTCGACATCTACTACTACCCCACAGAGCTGGAGGCGGCACGCGACGCCGCCCGAATGGCCGAGCGGTGGCGTACCAGGCTGTCGGTGGTCTTCCAGCACGAGCTCTCGGGCCGGCAGCCACTGATTCTCTATGCCAGCCCGGCCCAGTTCCAGCAGACTAACGCCATCGGCGGAGATATCGGAGAGGGCACCGGGGGCGTCACCGAAGCCCTCCGCCGCCGCATCGTGCTCCCGGTCGGCGGAAGCTTGGGCGATCTGGACCACGTCATCGGCCACGAGCTTACGCACGCATTCCAGTACGACATCACCGGCAGCGGCCGGGGCACCTCCCTGGGGGCGCTCCCCGGCGCGACATCGCTCCCGCTGTGGTTCATCGAGGGAATGGCGGAGTACCTGTCGCTGGGACCGATCAACGCGCCCACCGCGATGTGGATGCGGGGCGCGGTGCAGGATACCGGGAAGGACACCCTGCCCAGCTACAGGCAGCTGGATGATCCTCGCTACTTCCCCTACCGCTATGGCCACGCGCTGCTGTCGTATGTCGCCGGACATTGGGGGGACCAGGCCATTGGCCAACTGCTCCGCCGCGCGGGGCGCCGTCGGGGAGTGGATCAGGCAATCCGAGAGGTAACGTCACTCACCCCGGAAGCCTTGGTGGCCCGTTGGCACCAGGAGATACACGCTACTTACGAGCCACTGCTGGGAGAGACCCAGCCTGCGGAAACGTTCGGCCCCCGCATTGTGGCCGCCCACGGTGATGGCCGGTACAACGTTTCGCCATCGGTCAGCCCCGATGGCAGCCGGATGATGTTCCTGTCCGATCGCGATCTCTTCTCGATCGACCTGTTCTTGGCCGACGCGAAGACCGGCCGGATCGAGCGGCAGGTGACCAAGACCGCGGTGGACCCCCACCTGCAGAGCCTCGAGTTCATCGAGTCGGCGGGGAGCTGGTCGCCCGATGGCAAGCGCTTCGTGTTCGCCGGAATCAGTAAGGGCCGTCCGGTGCTGGTCATCTATGACGTAGATAAAGGAAAGCGAGCTCGGGAGATCCCACTGCGGCAGTTGGGCCAGGCCCTGAACCCCAGTTGGTCGCCGGATGGCCGGTCCATTGCCTTCACCGGATCAGCCGGTGGTCTGACCGATCTCTACATCTACGACCTCCAGGCCAACCAGCTGCGCCAGCTCACCCATGATCAATTTGCCGACCTCCAGCCGGCGTGGTCTCCGGATGGGCAAACCATCGCCTTTGCCACAGACCGTTTCACCACCACTCTCAATAATCTGCGGATCGGGGCACTGGCCCTGGGGCTGGTCGATGTGGCCACCGGCCGGGTGAGCCGGGTTGCCGGAGGTGGAGACGTCCGGCAGTTGAATCCCCAGTGGTCCCCTGACGGCGCCGGCCTGTACTTCCTGTCCGATCCGGACGGCATCACCAACGTGTACCGGGTCGAGCTTGCGGACGGGCGGCTGTCGCAGATCACCGACCTGTTTACCGGAGTTAGCGGCATCACCGAGACCAGCCCAGCCCTATCCGTGGCCCAGCACTCGGGGCGGATGGTCTACAGCGTCTTCCGCTCCAATGGCTACGACCTGTATGCCATCGACGCGGCACGGCCGGTTCAGTTGGAGCCGACCACCGCCTACAAGCCCTATGGCTCGGCCACGCGACTGGCTGCAGCTTTGCCGCCGCTCGAGCGCAAGGGACAGACCCTGCTCACTCTGCTGAACGATCCGCTGCGAGGACTTCCGCCCAGTGCTGACTTCCCGGTGCAGCGCTACAAGCCGGGCCTTTCCCTCACTTACGTCGGCCAGCCCTCGCTCTCGCTGGGGACCAGCGAGTTTGGGACCTACTTCGGGGGCGGAGCTTCGCTCTACTTCAGCGATCTGCTGGGCAATCACAACCTGGTGACCGGCCTCAGCGTGCAGGGCAGCTTCAAGGACGTGAATGCGCTGCTGGGATACCAGAACATGACTCACCGGCTCAACTGGGGCGCCATAGGCCAGCAATCGACCTTCGTCAGCGGTGCCTTCGCCCAGGGAGTCGATAACGTCAATGGACAGACGGCGCTGGTGGACCAGCAGCTGCTCCAGCGGCAGACTACCCGCGACATCGCTGGTCTGCTCGCCTATCCCTTCAGCGAAGTGCAGCGGGTCGAGTTCCAGGCCGGCTTCAGCAACATCAGCTTCGATAACGAGCTCCAGACCCGGGCCTTCAGCCTGGAGACTGGAGATCAAATCGTTGACGACAAGGTGGACTTGCCGGCTGGGAGCGCGCTCAACCTGGGGGTGACCAGCGCAGCGCTGGTGTACGACAACTCATTCCCCGGGGCTACCGGTCCGCTTTTTGGGCAGCGCTACCGGCTGGAGGTCTCCCCCACGTTCGGGTCGATCAACTTCGTCGGCGTGCTGGGAGACTTCCGTAAATACATCATGCCGGTGCGGCCCTTCACCCTGGCCGCTCGAGTGCTGCACTACGGCCGGTACGGAAGCGGGGGAGAGAGCGACCGTCTCCAGCCGGTGTTCCTGGGGTATCCCGGCCTGGTTCGGGGATACAGCTATGGGTCTTTCGACGCCTCGGAGTGCAAGCCGCCTCCCGGCAATCCCACTGCGTGCCCGGTGTTTGACCAGCTGCTCGGGAGCCGGATGGTTGTGGCCAACGCCGAGCTCCGCTTCCCGCTCTTTGGGCTTCTGGGCATGGGCTCCGGGTATTATGGGGCTTTCCCGCTCGAGTTTGCCGTTTTCGGCGATGCCGGCTTGGCATGGGACTCGGAGCACCAGCCCTCAGTGTTGGGCTCAGGGACCCGCGATCCGGTGTTCAGTGCCGGTGCCGGCCTCCGATTCAACCTCCTCGGATTTGCGGTGGCGCAGCTGAATCTGGTCCATCCCTTCGACCGGCCGGGCAAAGGCTGGATGTGGCAGTTCGAGCTGGAGCCGGGGTTCTAGCGAGAGTCAGATGGTAAGCGGGTAGGAGGGTACGACGGCCGCCCTACCCTCTTACCCGCCGACCCTCTTCCTTTACGCATGCACCCTGCCCGCGATCACCATCTCCCGCCCGATCCAGACGCTTACCGACACGCTCCCCACCCCAAAGGCCGCATCCTCGTCATTGCGCCCACTCGAGCCGCGTGCGAAACCATCGAGCTGGCTCTTGCGCTGCAGGTGGACACGGTGCTCGAGCGGGAACACGGCTCCGAGCTACGGGATTGGGCGGGACGGGGGTTGGCTTTCGGCATCGTGGCCGGTACCGGTACCGGAAAGACTCTCGGTATCCGCCCCATTTCTGAATCCATCCTCCAGGAGCCGATCTACGCCGGGGTGGTAAATCGGGAGCGCGAAGCGACTCCAGAGACCCCGAAGTGGAATGTGGTGATCGTGACCACCGGTATCGCCCGCCGCTGGTTCGAGGACGATCTGATCACCGGCCGGGATACCATCATAGTGGACGAGATTCATCAGACGTCTGCCGAGCTGGAGCTTTGCCTGGCGCTCGGCAAGCGGGCCGGCTGCCGGTTCATCTGGCTCAGCGCGACGGTGGATCCCACGTTCTACGCCGAGTATCTGGATAGCTCCGAGGTGATGGTCACTCAGGCGTTCGATCCTGCCCTCAAGGCCAGGGTCCAGGTCCTGCCGCAGCAGCCCGAAGAGTTCTTCAACGACCGGTACATCCGCCGCATCATGAAGGAGAAACGCGGCGTGGCGGCGTTCGTCCCCACCCGGGCGGAGGTCGAGAAACTGGCCGCGAGCCTGGGTGAACAATGGCCCCGTCTCACCACGGCGTTTTATCACGGGGGAGAGCCGATTCGGGTGATTCGCCCCTTCCTCGAGGACGAGGTACCCCGTCCCTTCCTGCTGGCAATGACCGCGGCCGGTCAATCCGCCCTGAACGTTCGCGGCCTCGATACCGTGGTGATCTATGATGCCCGCTATGGGAACGTGGTCGACCGCGGACGGAACGTCCTCCACCGGCTCTATCTCGGCGCCAATGAGATTCTCCAGATGGCAGGACGGGTGCACGGCCGGGTGCCCAATGGGGAGGTGGTCATCCTCAGCGACCGGGACCTCGTGTTCGAGGCGCTTCGCCCCACTCCGCCAGAGTTCCAGCTGGCCGGCGACGCGGAGCGGGTGGCGATCACCTGCGCCGCTTTGGCGGTGGATGCCCGGGACCTCGATCTGCCGGTGCCACTCGACCGGGCAGGGTACAGCAAGGCAATCGCGCTGCTGACCAGCCGGGGCCTGATCGAGCAAGGTCGGCTGACCCCCTACGGAAGAGAGGTCGAGGCCCTGCCGGTGGAGCGGACCTGGGGCGAGCTCCTGGTCCATTCCGACGCCGAATTGATTCCGATGACGGCGGTGTGTTCCAACATCGACTCACTGCACCGGATGACCCGAGAGGAGCGCGACCTGCACGGCGTCATCGTCAATGGCAGCGACCACCTGACCGCCTACAACCTGTATGCGGAGGCCGTGAACCAGCATGGCTATCTGGGTGAAGTGTACGGGCTTCCGCGCCATCTGTTTGAGGACCAGCTGGAGGAATGGGCCGAACGCCGGGGCGTTCTGGTCAAGGCCATCGAGGACACAGCGCTCGGCGTTGCCTCGGTCTATCGCTCGCTGGAGCTCCCGCTGCCGAAGCAGCTTCCCTACGCCTCCAAGGACATCCGCCGGCGCTGGTCCGATCTGGTCGCCCGAATCATGCCTTTCGATCTGGTAATCGACGAGCACACCGCCGACGGCCAGGAAGCCCGGGTATCCAGGACGTCCGTAGCCGGGAGCTGGGGTGCTGTCGCGGGGAACCTGAGATACTTTGCCGACCGGTTCGGCGTCCCCCGCGCGTCGATCGAGGGAACCACTCTTTCCTATGACCTGGTCCGTAGATACGCCTCATTGGGTCCTCCCCAGGTCGTGCTTGCCGGTCCCCGCAAACACCAACGGTTGATCATCGAGCGGCGAAGGACCTATTTCGGGTTCGAGTTGGACACCGAAGTCGAGGTGATCGAGGGGGAATTCCCAGCCGAGCTGGCGGAGCAGGCTGGTGACGCACTCGCAGCGGCCCTGGTGCAGGGCGAGACTCAGCACCCCGACCAGGGTCGCCTGCGGCGGACTCTGGCTGAGCTGGACGAGCTCTGGCGACGCTCGGGCGGCACGTTGCCGTCGGTCTCACCCGGCTCACTTCGAGCCCTGCTCCGGCGCCAACTGGATGGCGCGACCAGTTGGGAGCAGTTCCTCCGCACCCGATTCGCCCTGAATCCCGCGGAACTGGTCGATGCGTCTACCCGGGAGAGGCTGGAAGCTCTGCCTCAGCGTGTGCACTTGAAAGGGGATGCCGTCCCGCTGGATTACGAGATTCAGAATGGTGAAGGTGTCGCCCGGGTCCGCCTGCGGGAGGGACAGGCCCGGCGTCTTCGAGCCGACGAGCTGCCCCGGCTCGACCGGCCACTTCGGTTCGCCGTCCAGCGCGGCCGGCACCCACCGCTCCTCGCCGATACCATTCCGGCGCTGCAACACCTGCTCCGCCACGCGCCCCGGACGGCCGAGGAGGACGAAGGAGGCGCGCACCACCGCAGGGGAGGGCGGCGGCCTCGCGCCCGCCGGGGTAATCGCCACAGACCGCCGCACCGTCGGCGCTAGGCCGATTGAGGCCACGGGGTTCGGTGCAGCCGCTGGTTCACCTGGTGCTGGTGGTGGTCCAGCTTCTATTCGCCAGCCTGGCGGTGGCGGGCCGGTACGTCCTGCCCCGATTCCCCGCCGGCGCTCTGGTCTCCTTCAGGGTCCTGGGTGCCGCCCTGGTACTCTGGGTGGTGAACTGGTTGGCGGGCGGTCAGTGGATCGCGGACCGCCGAAACCTGAGACGCCTGGCGGTGCTCGGCATGCTGGGTATTGCCGCCAATCAAACCTTGTTCCTGTACGGGCTGCGCCACACCACGGCCATCAACGCCACCATCCTGGTAACGACAGTCCCCGTATTTACCGTGCTCGGCTCCATTCTGAGCGGGAGAGAGAAGGCCTCTCCGCTGTTGCTCATCGGAATTGGGCTGGCCGCCGTGGGCACGGTGTACCTGATCGGTCCGGACCGGATCTCGCTCGCTCCCGACGTAGCGCTGGGGAATGCGCTCATCGTGCTCGGCATGATCTGCTATGCCGCCTATTTCGTGTATTCCAAGGAGGTGTTCAGCCGCTACGGATCGATCACGGTCAGCTTCTATGTGATGTTCTTCGCATCTCTGGGGGTGCTTCCGCTGGGAATCGGGGCCGCGACCAGCTTCGCATTTTCTTCCGTCCCGAGCTACGTGTGGTGGTGGGTGGTCTACATCGTTGTCTTCGCAACTATCCTGACCTACCTGCTCAACATCTGGGCTCTGCGGCGGGTCTCCTCCAACCTGGTAGCGGGATACATCTACCTCCAGCCACTCTTTGCAGCGGCGGTTGCCCCCCTGATTCTCGAGGGGGAACACCTCACCCCACGGGCAGTTGCAGCCGGCCTGTCGATCTTTGCCGGGCTGGGGCTGGTCATCCTGGCCGAGCTTCGACAGCGTCGGGAAATACCCCTCGAGCCGGTGGGCGAATAGGGCGGACGACTCATTGTGCACCACGATGCCCCCCGGGCGTCTAAGTAGTTGAACGGCACAATGGTCGGATCCTGGCCTGCGCCGGAACTCATTCAGAAACCAGTCCATCCACTGCTCCGTATCTTTGAACTATGCCAGATACCTTGTCCGTGAGTCCTTTGCCATCCGTTTTCTCACCACTTGCCAAGGCCCTGCTGGATGGCTTCAGCGAAGGGGTGGTTGTTTTCGACGTGGAGGGAAGGCTCCTCTACGCCAATCAACCCGCCCGCGAGGCCTTTTCCGGAATGGACCTCTTCGAGGGTGCACCTGATCTTCAGCCCCGTCTGGCCGCCCTGGGCGGCCGGCTACGCCCCCTGCGGGTGGGAGGCCTGGAGTTGGGGGAGGCCATGTTTATCCCTGGCCTGGCTGGGCCCACCACCCTGGCCGCCCGGGAAAAAGAAGCCATCGTCAAGACGCTCGACGCCCACAGTTGGAAGCTGGCTGAGACCGCGCGGTCGCTGGGAATCAGCCGCACCACGCTGTGGCGCCGGCTCAAGGCCTACGGCCTCCACCGCGACGGCCGGACCAGGTGGGCCCAGACCACGTAGGTATTGCCCCCGCGCGACTTTCCAACCACAAACCAGGCCCAACCATTGCCGCCGGACCTCCGGCGGCTTTCGGCACAAGCGGCCGCTGGACTGATCGAGTACAATGGGGTTACCCCTCGATCCTGTGCGAGGTCTAACCTGAGCGCCATGAAGCTGCGAGTCTCGCTCTGCTTTCTCCTGGTCATAGCATGCCGGGAAGCTCCCGGACGATCGAATGGACCGGGCCATCTGGAGGTGCAATGGAAAGGCTCGAGCAAGGGCCAGCTCTCCGGACTCGCAACCGCGACTTGGTGCGAGCTCCGGCGGGTACTCGCCATCCAGACCGTGCGGGGCGATACCGGAATTGCGCTCGCTCTATACCCCGAAAAGGCGCTCACTCCCGGGACCTACGGCGTGGTTGCGCCCGCCAGGGCCGAGTCGATTCCTCCGGCCGCCGCAGTGGCGGCACGGTGGCCAACCAAGAGCGTGATCCAGGGCTTTCGGGGTGATAGTGGCCAAGTTGTCCTGCAGCGCACGAGCTCGGGCCGGTTCTCCGGACGGGTGGGTGCCCGAGCCCGATCTGTCGTCGACACCCAGCGAATCGTGATGACGGGAACCTTTCGTGATCTACTGGTGCAACCCGATTCTCTCGGCTGCGAGCCGGAAAATTCGCCCGCCGATACGCTGCCCGAGAAAGCTGCTGAGGGTCCTGACACCGGTGTACATTGAGCCCATGGAGAAGACCTACTTCCGCAAGGGCTTCGGGCTCAAGAACGAGATCGCCGGCCGGCTCACGGCCGACTATCACAGCGGCCTGGTGGAGGCCCTGAAGAACCGGGGCTACCGGCTCGAGGTTGGCCACCTAACCTTCCGGCTGGCCCGCGAATTCGGGTTCTGTTATGGGGTCGACCGGGCAGTGGAGTACGCCTACGAGACCCGAACCAAGTTCCCCGACCGCCGGCTCTTCCTGGTGGGGGAGATCATTCATAATCCCCATGTAAACGAGAAGCTGCGGGCAATGGGCATAACCATTCTGGGTCAGCACCGGGATGGCTTCGACTTTTCCGGGGTTACGCCGGATGACGTGGTGATCATGCCGGCATTCGGAGTGACGATCAGAGATTTCGAAGAGCTTCGGGCCATTGGCTGTGTGCTGGTGGACACGACCTGCGGATCGGTCCTGAACGTCTGGAAGCGGGTTGAGAGCTATGCCCGGGATGGTTACACCGCGATCATCCACGGCAAGCACTACCATGAGGAGACCAAGGCAACCGCCAGCCAGGTCATGAAATATCCCGGAGGCCGCTACCTGGTGGTCTTCGACATGGATGAGGCGCGCCTGATATGCGACTTCATCGAGCGGGGGGGCGACGTCTCCTCGATTCAGGAGCGCTTCGGCGGCGCGGTCTCACCGGGCTTCGACTTCGAGCGGGATCTCGCCCGAGTGGGCTTGGCTAATCAGACGACGATGCTCTCGGGTGAATCCCTCGCAATTGCGGAGGAGATCAAGAAGAGCATGGCTCGCCGATACGGGCCGGAGAATGTGGACCAGCACTTCCGCTCCTTCGATACCATCTGTTCCGCCACCCAGGAGCGGCAGGACGCGGTGCTGGCGCTGATGGAGGAGCCACTCGACCTGATGATTGTGGTGGGCGGATACAACTCCAGCAACACCTGCCACCTTGCCGCTCTGGTGCACCAGCACGGAGTAACGACCTTCCACATCGAGGATGCCGACGCTATCGACGTCACCACCGGCACGATTCGGCACCAGCCGATCGGGACCAAGGGCGAGATGACGGCAGAGCGCTGGCTAGGCGAGGCCAGAGTTGTCGGGATAACCGCCGGTGCCTCGACCCCAAACAACAAGGTGGGAGAGACCGTGGCGCGGATCTGCTCGGTGGCGGGGGTGGACGTGGAAGCGGTGCTTGGGTAAGACCCGCCTGGTAGATCTCAGCCACACGATCGAGCACGGGATGACCACGTATCCCGGGCTCCCGGGGCCCATCATCTGTGATTACCTGAGCCGGGAGGCCTCCCGCAGCCACTACGCGGAGGGAGTGGAGTTCCAGATCGGCAAGATCGAAATGGTGGCCAACACCGGCACCTATGTGGACTCCCCCTTCCATCGCTACGTCGGCGGTAAGGATCTCGCGCAGCTGTCGCTCGAGTCGCTGGCCGCTCTGGATGCAGTGGTGGTAAGAGTCTCGCCCGGCTCGAGGCGAGCCATCTCACCCGCGGCATTCAAAGGCGTCTCTGTCAGACGCAAGGCGGTCCTGGTCCAGACCGGCTGGGATACCCACTGGCGTACCGACCGCTACTTGTCAGGACATCCCTATCTCACGGCCGAGACCGCCCAGTACCTGCTGGAACAGGAAGTCACGCTGGTCGGGATAGACTCCCTCAACATCGACGACACCGGAGATTCGGCGCGTCCGGTCCACTCGACGTTGCTCGGGGCCGATGTGCCGATCGTGGAGCATCTCTGCAACCTCGGGGCCCTCCCCGCAGCGGGCTTTCAATTCTTTGCCGTCCCCGCGAAGGTGGCCGGATTCGGTAGCTGGCCGGTCCGGGCGTTCGCTCATGTCCTTCCGTCAGACTAAGGTCTCGGGGTTTCCGGCGGTCGCTCTTCGTTCAGCTGAAATCGAGGTGGTCGCGGTTCCGGCCATTGGAATGAAGCTCACCAATCTCCGGCGTCTCACCGGCCGAGAGTGGCTCTGGCGCAGTGACCAAATTCCGCTGGCAGTTCCCCAGCCGGACGCATCGTATGTCGAGACTGCGGACAGCGGCGGGTGGGACGAATGCTTCCCTACGGTCGGTCCCTGTCCGGTGCCGGACTCGAAGTTCGCTGGGCAGGCGCTGCCGGATCATGGCGAGCTCTGGAGCGCTGCCTGGAGCAGCTCCGTCTACGACCATGCCGCAGGAACTACCCTGTCCGGATCCGCGCTGGGACAGGTGTTTCCCTACGAGTTTCACCGCGACGTCACCCTGGATCCCGAGGAGCCGGTTGCCCGGTTTCGCTACCGCCTTCGCCACACCGGCAGCGAGGCCTTTCCCTGGATCTGGTCCTCCCATCCCTTGCTCAACGTGCAACCCGGTTCCGTGCTCGAGGTACCTGGATTGAGCCAGGTGAAAGTCGCCGCGGTCCACGGCAGGGACGACCTCGACGTGGACGACGTGGTGAGTTGGCCCGGTGCGATCGGCGGGGAAGCGAATCGGTTCACCTTTCCAGCCGAAGGCGCCTGGGCGGTCAAACTCTTTGGAGATCTGGGTCCGGAGGGGCGGATGGTGCTCACCGACCCACGCAAGGGCGAACAACTCGAGTTCAGGGTGCGCCGGGAGGAGGTCCCCCAGGTGGGCATCTGGATCAACTGCAGGGGCTGGGCTCCGCCGGGCCGGAAGCCGTATTACAACCTGGCGCTGGAACCGTGCATCGGCGCGCCGGACCGGCTGGACATCGCGGTACGGGAGTGGCATACGGCTCAGTTGCTGAGACTGGGGGAAGAGCGGGAGTGGTCGCTCGAGGTGTGGCTATAGCATTTCCGCTATTGCGGCAATGGTCAGGGGGGCGCTTCCCTCGGCGCGATTATTGACCAGCAGATAGGCCGGAAGCTGGGTCTGCTTCGCCATCTCTACCAGCCGCACCAGGTCCCGTCTGAGTTTCGGGTTGGGCTCTCGAATCCGGTCATAGGGCGCGAACGCGTCCACTGCTTCGTCGTAGGTCCGTCCGGGCCGAAGTAAGGCGCGGGCAATGATGAACGGTGCGGTGAGTGACCCGGGCAGGTCCATCTGGTGCCCGATGGGAGGCATTCGGGACCAGGAGCTGAACACGTGGGCGACGCCATGCTCACGGAGCACGGCAAAGTACATGGGAGTGAGAAACTCCTCGTTCCGAACCTCCACCGCATACTGAGCATCGCGGGGCAAGGCCGAGAAGAATTCATCCAGCCGATCGGCAAATCGCTCCGCGCTCATCCTGCTGTACTTCGCGATGGTCTGAAATTCGAAGACGAAAGGTCCAGTGTTGTCCGCAAAGTGACGCTGGTACGGCTGGTAGATCTCCTCGATAAACAGATCGGGATTGAGGAAGTCGGGGTTGGCCTTCCCGGCCTTCTCCTCATCCTGAGCCTTGGTGAAAGTCTGTACCGTGATCTGACTCCACACTTTGCTCACACAGGGGAATCCGCGCGGCAGCTGCTCAGCGTAGCTCCGGAGCACTGTTTCCGTGGGCGGGCCGTAGTAGCTGGAATCAATCCCGACGGTCCGGAACAGAGGAAACTCCGCATACTCTCGGAGCATTCGGGCGGCAGCGCCTTTGGTCCCATAATCCTGGTGATAGACCAGCCCCTGCCACCCAGGATAGTTCCAGGTCGAAGTTCCGAAACGGATCGATCGGGGAATCTTGGAGCCGAGCCGCTCGATCGCGGCGCGGTCCAGTTCTCCAGCTGCGGTTTCAGCCATGATTACGGGTCCGGCACCACCTTGTAGACTCCGCCATTGGCCGTGGTGACGTAGAGCTCGCCGGCGTTGTCCTCCCCAAAGCTGGTGATGTTGCCTCCCGGGCGCAGCGTAGGCCAGTCGTTGAGTTCGGTGGCGCCCTCGATGGAGTGGCGAAAGCTGCGGACCCAGCCCTGGCAAAAGTCGCCAAAGAAGTACACGCCCTGCAGCTGCGGGATGGCAGCCCCCCGGTAGACGTAGCCGCCGGTGATGGAGCAGCCCTGGCCGTGATTGTACTCGAACGCCGGCAACGTCAGGCCGGTCTGATCGCACTGGTCCCCGCTCAGGCAATGGGATCCCTCCATCACACTCCAGCCGTAGTTCGTGCCTCGCCCGGCCCCACCAGCAGCTAAGGCCACATCCACTTCCTCGATTGCGTTCTGACCCACATCTGCGATGTACAGGTCTCCGGTAGCCCGGTCGAAACTGAATCGCCAGGGGTTGCGAAGCCCGTAACTCCAGATCTCCGGTTGCACCCCGGCCTGACCGACGAAAGGATTGTCCGGGGGAACGACATAGGACGGTCCACCGGGAACGTCCAGTCTCAGGATGGACCCCAGCAGCTCGGTAAGATCCTGCCCCCGACCTTCAGGGTCGTTGGAAGCGCCGCCGTCGCCCAGACCCAAATAGAGGAAGCCATCGGGGCCGAAGACGACTTGTCCACCGTTATGATTGGGATAAGGTTGATCAGCAGTCAGGATGACCTGTTCGCTGGCCGGATCCGCAACGTCAGGATCGGCAGTAACTTGGAACGTTGATAGATGAGTGTCCCCCGCAGGATCGGTATAGTGGACGACAAACCTGCCGTTGGTCGCGTAGTCCGGATCGAACGCCAGACCCAAGAGGCCCTGTTCTCCGCCGGCGACGATCCGTCCGCTCAGGTCGATAAATGGAGCAGGCAGGAGGCTGCCATCCTTTACGATCCGAATGGCCCCGGTCTGTTCCACAATGAAAAGCCGGCTGATATCGCCGGGCGGGCTCGTGACATAGAGCGGAGAGCTCAGTCCGGTCACCACTGTCTGCAGGCGAGCTCCCTGGCCCCGGGGGATGCTCGGTCCCGAGCCCGAGCTACAGGCAGTGAGCAACAGAGGCAGGCTGAGCCAAGTGCCGGCAACTCTATGACAGCAGGGCATGCGGTTTCCTCATTTTGGTGCGGTGGAGACCGATGACACCGGGAGCAGGGCGGCACCTGGTCTGGGCGCTCATTGCGGCAGGCTGTACACCGCTGGGTCTGTGGGTTTACGACGACCCGGTGGTCACGGTCTCCCGGATAACTCTAGCGGTTGGCGGAGCTACGCCGTCCCCCTCGCCGGTGGTGGTGGCGCTGGACCTGAATAATGTTAACGACTATCCGATCTCGACTGAGCGGGTCGAGCTGTCGCTGCGCCTGGACGGAGTCCCGATTGGCCAGCTCCAGCGCGACAGCACTCTCGAGGTAGCGACTGACACGGTGTCCACCCTGGCGGTGCCGCTCCCCCTGGGGCGGCAGGTCACCGGCGAGCGGCTTCGCGCACTCGGCTCGGGGACTCATAAATTTGACGTCCGAGGCCGGGCCACGTTCCGGACTCCTTTTGGGGTCAGGAAAGTTCGCTTTGCTCAGGAGGGCTCACTCGTGTTCGGCGCGCGCGGAGACGGATGAGGCCGGGGAATGCCGGATGCGTTCGAGGCGATCAATCTGGGAGACTGTAAGGGTAACGGCCCCGAATTCCTCTTCCACCTTGCCTCGCAGGATAAACGGGCCCTGATCGAAGAGGACGTGACCCCGCTCCCGATAGATACTGGGAAACAGCACCGTCTCGATCAAACCATACCCATCATCGAAGGTAGCAAACTCCATCGGCTCGTCAGTCTTGGCATACACCGGCTTGGCTGCTGTGAGCATTCCGGCCACCAGTACCTGCTGGCCCACGTGCCGGGATAGCTCGGTGCTGCGACAGGTCCGCAGGCGGCGGAGCTGCTCGGCGTGAAGCTGCATGGGGTGAGCGTCGGTGATGAATCCTAAAATTTCGTATTCTTCCCGCCGGCGCCGCTCGAGCGAATACTCCTTGAGCACAGGAACAGCGGGCGGAAGATCGTCAAACCAGTCGGGAGGTGAGCGGGTAGGATGGTAAGCGGGTAAGCCATCGCCAGCGAGACTGCTGCTGTTCTGTTGCTTACCCGCATACTCGCTTGCCCGCTTACCCGCTGCATCAACCATCCATAACATCATCGGCCGGGTCCATCCCTGCGCAATGGAATCCAGAGCGCCCACCTTGATCAGGAGCCGCAGGTCGGAAGGGGCGATGCCGGCGCGGGCACGCAGATCAAAGACGCTGCTATAAGCACGGCTGTTACTTCCCCGCTGCCCCGCTTCCTCGCTGCCCCGTTGACCGAACACCCGCTCCACCGCATCCGCCGAAAGTCCCTTAACGAACTGCAGCCCGATCCGGATCTCCCGCCCCTTGCCGATACACCGGAAGTCGCTGGCATTGATGTCGGGAGGGAGCACCGTCAACCCCATTCGCATGGCTTCCGCGACATAGGCAAACGGCTGGTAGTAGCCGCCGCCGTTCGAGAGGACTGCCGCCATGAACTCGGCAGGATGGTTGGCTCGAAGGGCGCAGGCGTGCTGGGCAACCTGGATATAGGAACAGGAGTGTCCCTTGCAGAAGCTGTATCCGGCAAACGACATGATCATGTCCCACACCCGCCTGGCCGCGGCAGGATCCCGGCCCAGGTGGGCCGCCCCGGTGAAAAACTCTTCGGCATAGGCGGCGAGATGCTTGGCCGGCCGTTTCTTGGACAGCGCCTTGCGGAGGCCGTCGCCGACGGCGGGTGACATGCCGGCAAATGTGGAGCAGACGTTTACCACGTCTTCCTGGTACACCATGATGCCGTACGAGTCGGCCAGGGTGTCCCGCAACGATGGATCCAGCGCTTCGTATGGCGCGTGGTTCCGCAGCCGCTCCAGATACAGCTGAATGTATTTGTTCGAGGCGGGCCGGATCATGCTGGTATTGAGCACCAGCAGCTCGAAGGTGTCGGCCTGGCTCTTGGCGCAGAGCAGCCGCGAGGCGGGAGACTCGGTGTAAAACACCCCCATGGTCTGGCCGGTTCGGAACAGTGCCTTGGCTCCTTCATCGTCACCGGCGGTCGAGGACGTGTAGTCGATTCGATGACTGGTGTTGCCATGGACCGCCTCGATGGCGTCCCGAATTACGGCCAGCGAGCGGTTGCCCAGCAGATCGATCTTCACCAATCCGGCATCTTCGGTGCCGTCCTTCTCGAATTGAATGACCGGAACTCCGTCAGGCCGGTCCGGCAGTGTTTTGGCAGCGGGCTCCACCGGCACATAGTCGGTCAGGGGCGTCGGCGTGATCACGACGCCACCGGCGTGAACCGAGAGATGACGGGGGATGCCAACCAGACTCTCGGCGACCCGGGCGAACCCCTGCCACTGTTGAGCCAGGTTCAGCCCCCGAAAGTTCGGGTGGGTCGCCACCAGATCAGGCAGGCGCCGCTCCCCATCCTCGAAGAACGGGATTCGGCGGGTGACCTCCCGGATTTCGCCGGCCGGTCTACCATGGACCTTGGCTACTTCTCTGAGCGCACCCCTGGCCTTGAAGCAGTTGTGGTTGGCCACCATGGCCGAGTGCAGCCGGGGATAGCGACGGAAGACGTAGTCCAGTACCTGATCACGCTCGTCCCAGGGAAAATCGAGGTCGATGTCGGGTGGGTCGCTACGCTCCAGATTGAGAAACCGCTCGAAGACCAGCTTGGACGTAATCGGATCGACGTGGGTGATGCCAAGACAATAGCTCACCACCGAATTGGCTACCGAGCCCCGGCCGCAATGAGTGGGGCCGTTGCGGACGATGTCGCGGACGACCAGGAAGTAGTCGGCGAATCCCTTCCGAGCAATGATGCCGAGCTCCAGGTCGAGCCGGTCCTGGAGCTCGCGGGTGATGACCGGGTAGCGCCGCCGCGCCCCGTCCAGCGTCAGTGCCCGCAGCTGGTCGAAGGCGCCGGTGGTATCAGCGACTCGGGGCGGAACGATTCGGGTGCCGATCGGAATGGTATAGGCGCACCGATCCGCAATCTCGCCGGCCGCGCGGAGAGCCTCGGGATAGTCGGGAAAGTGGCGCGCCAGATCATCGTCAATGCAGAGCCAGGACTGCTGGGGCCAGACCTCAGTGGAACGGAGCTCGGAAAGGGTGGTATTCAGCGCAATGGCGCGCAGCAGCCGATGCCGGCTCCACTCCTCGGCGTTGGCAGCCACCACTCCGTTGGTAGCTACCACCGGCAGGCCGAGCTCTCGGGCTGCCGCCAGCGTGGCATGCCGCGCTGGGCCGGGGCGTAGCTCGGCGTACAGGTCGTGCGGACCGCTCAGCCGGAGCACCTGCTTTAGAAAATCACTGTCCCGGGAGAGGAGAATCAGGCCTTCACGATCGGGGGCGAGCAGGGCGGACAGGCGGAGGGGCGGGCTGGCGGAGGTTTCCGACTTTGGGCTTATCCGCCTGTCCGACGCTCCGACTGTCCGCCAGTGTATTTCGGTGATCGCCCGGCACAGCGCTCCCCAGCCACCCTCATCAATGGCAAGAGCGACCGCCTCCTGTCCTTCCCAGACCAGATGAGCGCCAAGGATGGGCCGCAGGCCCCGCGCGGCACAGGCCCGCTGGAACTCGACCGCACCATAGACCCCATTCGTATCGGTACAGGCCAGCGTTCGGTACCCGCGTTCGGCGGCCGCCTGTGCGAGTGCGTCGGGACTGGAAACGCCGAGCCCGAAGGAGAAGTGGGAGTGGACGTGCAGGTGGGCGAACACCTGGTCATGCCCGCGACCAGGGTGGGCGCCGATCGAGAATACGCTGATATACCGGACAGCTCGGTACGTGAGCCCCGGGCAAATAACCGATGCTCATCAGGAACTCGTTCACGATCTCGCCGCCAGTGAATCGAAAAGTGCGCTTGAACAGCTTTACCCATTCCTCCTTGCTTCTGGGGTGGTGGGCCGCCAGCCAGCCGCCAAAGGAGCCGTGGCTGGCGCGGAGCTCGAGAATCTTTTGGGCATTGGCGATGGCGGCATCCACCTTCAGCCGGTTTCTGATGATCCCGGCATCCTTGAGCAGCCGGCGCCGGTCGGCGGCACGATAGCGGGCGACGACGTCAGGAACGAACCCGCCGTACGCTTGGCGAAACGCCTCACGCTTCTTGAGAATGGTGAGCCAGGATAGACCGGCCTGATTGATCTCGAGCATCAGCCGCTCGAAGAGGGCGGCGTCATCCTCCAGCGGAAACCCGTACTCCTCGTCGTGATACGGCCCGTGCCATTCATGGCCGGGCGCCGCGTCGCAATACGTTATCTCAGCCAAGTGGGACTATGTTCCTTCGTGCCATCGGGGGAAAGAACCCAGAGCTCTATGCGCGCTGTGATCTACGAGGGAGCCGGCGGACCGGAAGTCATCTCCATCGGCGACGTGCCCAAACCCGAGGTCAAGCCGGAACACATCCGGGTCAGGGTGCACGCGGCCGGCGTGAATCGGGCTGACCTGATCCAGCGGCGGGGACACTATCCGGCGCCATCCGGATGGCCGGCGAACATTCCAGGACTGGAGTACGCCGGTGAAGTGGAAGCGGTTCGCCAGGGAGTGACTCAGTGGCGGGTCGGGGACCGGGTCATGGGACTGGTTGGCGGCGGAGCCCAGGCCGAGCTGGTGGTGGTGCACCAGAACGAAGTGTTGCCGATTCCTGCGGGACTGTCCTACGCCGAAGCGGCTGCCATTCCCGAGGCCTTCCTGACGGCGTACGATGCGCTGGTAATTCGGGGTCGGCTGCAGGCGCGCGAGCGGGTGCTGATCCATGCCGTGGGCAGCGGCCTTGGCACGGCGGCGGCGCAGATTGCCCGGCAGCTCGGAGCCACGGTGCTGGGAACGTCCCGCAGTTCGGACAAGCTGGCCAAGGCGCTGGTCTACGGCCTGGAGATCGGCATCGATACCAGCAGAACCGCATTTCGAGACGCGGTCGGTGAGCCGGTCAATGTGGTGCTCGATGTTCTGGGTGGCCCGGCATTGGCTGACAACCTTGCGGTGCTGGCGCCGCGGGGCAGACTGGTGCTGCTGGGATCTCTGGCCGGAAGCCAGACGGAAGCGGACCTGAATCCCGTCCTGCGCAAGCGGCTGGAGATCATCGGCACGGTCATGCGCTCCCGGGGATTGGAGGAGCGGATTCCACTGATTCAGGAATTCGGAGCCCGGATGCTGCCGCTCTTCGAGCCCCGGTTCGGCCAGCCGGCGGCGCTGCGGCCGGTCCTGGAGCGAACCTATCCGATGACTCAGCTGGCTGATGCCCATCGAGTGCTCGAAGGCAATACCAGCTTTGGCAAGGTCGTGGTGGTCTGGGACGACAAAGACGTGAGCGGTGAGCGGTGAACGGTGAGCGGGCCTCCCCGCCGCAGGGCACCGGCACCGTAGCGGGCGTGGATACGATCGACCGCTTGTTGAATGGCCGCTTGGACCACATCCGCATCTGCGCTTTCCCTCCAGCTTTCCGTCTTCCCCTCCCATAAGTCCAGCTGCGCCTCTTCCTCCATTAAGCGATCAAGCGTGAGAGCCACGGAGCGGATGGCCAGCCGCTTGGTGTTGGCCAGCACGAATGCCTGCTTTGCCGCCTCCCACAGCTCAGCATCCAGCACGGCTGATTTGAGTGGGACCCCATGGGCCGTGGTAGTGTAGTCGGCATAGGTAGCCTCGACGCCCAGCCTGCCGGCTGTCAGCGAACGCCGCCGCAGCCGGGATCCCAAACGCTCGCTCATTAGCCGGAGCATCGGGTTCAGGATAGCACGGTCGTTGGTGTCGCCGGCGAAGGTGTGGACCACGCGAAACTCGGACTGTTGCTCCGGCGACAGCACCGGGCGCGGATCGATCCCCCGGGCCCGGGCCCGGAGCATGCGCCCTCGCCGGCCGAACACCGCACACAGCGCGCTTTCGGCAATGACTGCCACCTCGCCGATGAGTTCGAGCTGATATTCATCCAGCCTAGTACGAATGCTCGGATCCAGCTCGGGCAACACATCGACCGGCTGAGGCGCCAGAAAACTCCGTTCATCTCCTGCCGGGACGTAAAGAAGCGACTGTTTATTCCACCGGCCGGCCCGGATTGCTGCCTGGCTGACCAGCTTATTGGCGGCAGCCCCCACGGAGAGGGGCAGCCGCAGTCGTTCACTGGCCTGGCGCCGGATGCGTGCGGCCACGTCCTGGGGCGGGCCCAGCAGTCGGCCGGTCCCGGTCAGGTCGAGAAAGGCGTGCCCGTATCCTCTGGGCTCGATAGTAGGCGCGAAGATCTGCAGGATCTCATGCAGTGCGCGCGAAGCGCGAGCATAGAGCCGTGGATTGGGAGGCAAGACGATGAGATCCCGGCAGAGCCGCTGGGCTTGCCGGATCGGCATGCCCGGCTCCAGCCCGGCGAGCCGTGCCTCGGCCGAGAGAGCCAGGATGGTGGCCCGATCGGCTGCTGGAGGAGCGATAGCCAGCGGTCGCTTCCTGAGCGCGGGATCCACCATGCCCTCGAGAGTGGTGCAGAAGGCGGGAGGATCTACGTACAACACTGAGCGCATAAGACGCAGTAAACAGTGAACGGTAAATAGTGAAACGGGTGCTGAATCTGGTTCTTCGTGGGAACCTTCCCGTTTACCGCTTACCGTTCACCGTTCACGCTTTTCCTTGTCGGACCACACAGCGAGCTCATTGCCGCTGGGATCGGTGAAGTGAAAACGCCGGCCGCCCGGAAAGCTGAAGATCGGACGCACGATGGTGCCGCCAGCCTTCCTGACCCGCTGCTCCAGCGCTTCCAGGTCTGCGGCATAGATCACCACCAGCGGTCCTCCTGGTTTCACTGCTGCTGTTGTCTGAAAGCCGCCGGTCAACCTGCCATCGGCAAAGCTGGCGTAATCCGGTCCATAATCCTCGAAGCTCCAGCCGAATGTGCTTCCGTAGAACCGCTTGGCGTCTGCCACACTCTTGACGGAGAACTCGATGTAATCGATCCGGCGATCATGCTCGGCGCTGGTCATGAAGATCTCCTCTGAATACCATCGAACTCCTAGAGCAAGACTGGCTGTTCTACCGACTCATGGGTAGCGACTGCTTCGCGCTCGGATTCTTCCAGCCGCCGCCGGCGCCGGCTGCTCGCCTCGTCTCCCGCAAAACCGAAAGCGTGGCGGAGCGCATTAAGCCGGCGGGTCAGGGCTTCCTGATAGCTCGGGCTGCTCAGATCGCTCTTAGCGTAGTGCCGGCGATAGCGCTCATACAACTGGGGGAACTCGCGCTGGAGGAAAGGAAGGAAGCGGTGCCGCGCTGCGGGGCCGAGCCGGAGCGCCGACCCGATCACGTAGCGGGCGCCCGCCTCCCTGGCTGCTTCCAGAAGCCGAGCCAGCCCGGCCCAGTCGTCGGTGATGCCGGGAATGATGGGAGCGACGATGAGTCCCGCATAAATCCCTCCGGCCGTGAGCCGGCCCAGGGCCCGCAGGCGTGCTGCCGGTACCGGCGAGCGCAGCTCCAGCCGGCGGGCAAGTCGAGCATCCGCCGTGGCCAGCGAGATGTTGACATTCACCTCATTATGTCGGGAGAGCCTCTGCAGGACCTCGAGGTCGCGCGTGACCAGCGGCGACTTGGTGATAATCTCGATGGAAAGGCCGTGATACGAGGTCAACACCTCCAGGATCCTGCGGGTGAGCCGGAACCGCCGCTCGGCTGGCTGATACGGATCGGTGGCAGTACCGATGACCAGAGACTGGCCGGCCAGGCGAGCCGGATTGAGAGTACGGGCCAGGACGTCGGCGACTTCGGATTTGATCAGGATCTCTTTTTCGAAGGCCTCTTCGGGCGGGAGGGCAGCGGCGCGGGGCAGCGGGGCTGTTTGCTTTCCTTCCAGCCTCTCCACCACCCACTTATGAGTATCCCGAGCGTAGCAGTACATGCAGCCGAACTCGCATCCGACATAGGGATTGATGGACCAAAACCCCATGTGGGTAGAGGCCGGCGTATTGAGCACCGACTTTACCGATAGCTCGATGAAGCGGGTACCCCGAGCACGCTGGTCGAGGATGGGAAGTGGGGAAGCAGGGAAGCGGGGAAGCAGGTCGAGCTGCCGAGCAGCTTCCTCGGCGATCTTCCCCGCCTCCTCGCCTCCCCGCCTCCCCGCCTCCATCACCCGCATTGGCCCCACCCGCATTGAGTGCAGCTGATGCACCCCGATGAAGGCACCAGCGGCCCGGCGCAATCGGGGCATCTCCTGATCAGCCGAGTGGGTTCGAGCTGGGGAACTTTGCGATCGGGAGGCGGAAGGCGGGTGGGCGGGGGCTGGAGGGGCACTGAGACCTCGATTCGGTATTTATTCGGTACTGCTTACCCGAATATAACCCGAACCCAAGACCCGTCAAGCAAGCCCCCTTGGCGGCCAACCCTTCAGGTCTTTGGCTCTATCGCGTGTATGGTGTCGACGGCGTGGAACCGGGTCGTTTGGCCTGCCTCGAGCCCAGGTAAGTTCCTCGCTCCGCGTCATACACTCGCACCTGAGTGACCAGCCCAGCCTGGTCGAGATCAATAATTCTCACATCCACCAGCCGGGGATCCTGCCGGGGCCGGTAGAGAACCCAGCTCTCCGGCGGAGCAGTAGGCTCGATCTCACTGCACGAGCCCACTGCCGCCTGCTCCCGGACCGGCCGGTTCGGCTTCCACAGCCGGCATTGGCCGGCAGCCGGCAGCTGAGCCGCCGGAATACGTAGCGGCGACTTGTCGTCGTTCTCACCGATAACCAGCCGGTCCTCGAACTCGACCGGACTGACCTCCTGCTGGCGGCTGCCGCTCCCTCCGCAGCTCGTCATGACCATACCGGCCGCCAGCAGCAGGGGCGCGCGACAGATATAAGAAGCGAACACGGGATCTCCTCTCCGGAATGTCCGACTACTACGACCCTCGATCGTCCAGTATCACTGGCTCTCATGACTGCCCAGGTACCGGCTACCTTTGAACGAACTCCCTTCAATGGTATCGAGGTCACATGGCGGAGCCTATCAGTTCCGGGCCTTCCGAGACCGCACGGGTCGAAGCCTTCAGCGACGGTGTCTTTGCCATCGCCATTACCCTCCTGGTGCTCGAGATCAAGGTTCCGAATCCAGAGCTGACCGGACACGGGGAGACCCTCTGGAAGGCCCTCCTCAGTCTGTGGCCCTCCTACCTCGGCTATCTCATCAGCTTCGTCACCATCGGCATCATGTGGGTCAACCACCACAGCATGTTTGTCCTCATCCGGCGAACCGACCGCTACTTTCTGCTGCTGAGCGTCTTCTTTCTCATGTGCATTGCGTTCCTCCCGTTCCCCACCGGCGTTCTGGCGGAGTATCTGCCCGAACCTAAGGGCCGCCGGGTGGCGGTCGCGCTGTACAGCGCCTCTTTCATACTGATCGCGGTCGCCTACAACGCCCTCTGGTGGTATGCCGCCCGGGCTGGGCGCCTGTTGGAGCCCGACGCCGACCAGGAGGCGGTACAAACCATCAGCCGGCGCTATTTGATCGGGCCCCTCGCCTATGGGATCTCGTTCGCCCTCGCATTCGTCAACATCTGGGCCAGCTTGGCCATCCATGGGTTGCTGGCCACGTTCTTCGTTCTTCCGGTTCGAAAGCCGACCCCCCACCGACCGACGATGTAGCCTCCAATGAACTTCTCACTTGCCGACGCCGTTCCGGTACTCCGCGCCACACCCGGCCTACTCGGGGCCTGGCTGGCCGATCTGCCGGAGAGCTGGACCCACCGCAACGAAGGACCGGACACTTGGAGCCCCTTCGATGTCGTGGGCCATTTGATCCACGGCGAGCGTACCGACTGGATACCTCGGCTCGAGCACCTGCTGGACCATGGCGATTCCCGCCCCTTTGTCCCCTTCGACCGATTTGCCCAGTTCCGGGATTCCAGGGGGAAGTCACTGAAACAGCTGCTCGACACCTTTTCCGACCTGCGAGGGGAGAGCATCGGTCGCCTCGAGTCGCTGCAGCTCGGAACCCGGGATTTCGGTCGTCCCGGCCGCCACCCGGAGCTGGGCCCGGTCACACTGGGTCAACTCCTGGCCACCTGGGTAGTGCACGACCTCAATCATGTGGCCCAGATTGCCCGGGTGATGGGACACCAGTACACCGAGGCGGTCGGTCCCTGGATCGAGTATCTGCCGCTGCTTCGGCCCCGGACACGCTGAGGCCGGTAGATCAGTTGGTCCGCTTGCGGCGCAGGTTTCGCGCTTCCTCGTGGGGGACAATAAAATCCTCTTCCGTCGGAGGTCGGACCAGCAGGTCAAAGGCCAGGAAGAGAGTCTTGGAGTAGGGGAAGAACGCGAAGGGGACCGCCAGCATCAGCGCGGTAGTGGTGATCTGAAACAGCTTCCACGGAGGGTTAGGCCAGGTGACCACCAGGAAGCCGATCATCCAGATGCTGAACACCGTCTCGACCGCAAGGAGATTGAAGAAATAGGCGCCGAGCCAGTATCCTTGCTCGCCTCGCTCGAGACCCAGCCCGCACACCGGACAGTTGGGTACCAGATGGGACCAAGTCACGAAAATCGGGCCTCCGCCGCAGTGCGGACAACGAAGTCGCATGGCGCGGAGAAAAGCCGAGCCGACTTTCAGGCGAGTGGGAGTACCGTCATGCTCAGTCACGGAGGCGGTGTCCGGGCTTCGATCCAGTGTTCCAGGTCTGCCAGCACCTGCTGGTAACCAATATCGACGAAGAGCCCATGATAGGCTCCCGGATATTCCCGAAACTCGCGGTCGGGAAAGCTCACCTTGGAAAAGAACTCCCGACTTCCATCCGGCGGCACCATCCGGTCTGCCGAACCGTGCAGGATCAGGAGCGGAACCGAGAGACTACCCGCAAGGGCCTGGACTCGGGCGATAGCCGCGGTGACTTCAGTGGAGAGGCGGGCGGTGCCCCGGCGGTGAAAGAGCGGGTCTGAGACCACCGCCTGCACGACTGCCGGATCGCGAGCCAGGCCGGTCAGATCCATACCGACCCGGAGTGAGAAACGGGGAATGATCCGCGACATAACCCGGCCGAGTGCCATCAGGACCGGCGGAACGCCGAGCTTGCCGAGAGGAGGGGCAGCCAGCGCAACCCCGGCCAGGTGCCCAGGTCGGTGCAGGGCATAGTCGAGCACCACCAGTCCGCCGAGGCTGTTCCCCAGGAGAAACAACGGCGCGCCCCGCTCCCGCTCCCGGACCAACTCCACGAAGGCATGCAGGTCGCCCCCATATTCATCCCAACTTCTAACGTAAGCTCGCTGGCCCGGCGAGCGGCCGTTTCCGCGCATGTCGTAGGCATAAACCGCGATGCCGTGGGCGGGAAAGTGACTGGCCAGAGTCGGGTACAGCCCGCTGTGGTCTCCCAGGCCGTGCAGATTGACCAGCACCGCACTGCGGCGGCCCTCTTCCGGCAGCCACGCCCGATAGAAGAGTTGCACTCCGGCGCTCCCGGCGAATCTCCCTTCGCGGTGGGCGTGCGCGTTCGCTATCGACTCTCCCATGAGTTCTACGCTAACTCCGCGGATCGGCGTCACTCGGTCCTGCTAGATGCCCGCACCTTTCAGCCGGGCGGCCACCAATTCCATGTCCTTCTTTCGGAGCTCCACCGCGCGAGGCTTGATGGCTTCCACCACTTCGGGCGGCACCTCCTGCTCCATCCGCTCGATCTGAGCCTCGTTTCCCTTGCGCAGCTCGTCCCGCTGGGCCTGGGTGAGGCTGGTAGTGTCGATCCCGCCGAGCGAAGGAGTCAGATACCCCACTACGGCGGAGAGGTTGCTGCGGATGAACTTGTAGCGCTCGGGTTCCAAGCCGGCCGCCTTGGCCCCGGCATCGACCGTGGCCATCTCCTGCACCCCCATCATCGCGTTCAGTGTGTCCTCGCTGGTGCGAGCGGTTTTCAGCTTGGCCGAGGCCTCCCGCACCGCGTCCAGCTCGCCGTCCAAGCCCTTGGTCCAGCGCTCGATGTCGGCGGTTGTGAGAGGGACCGAGGTCGGATTGCTGGGTTGGGTGCCGGTGGTGGTAGCGCTCGGCGATTCAGGTTGAGCAGCGGATTCCTCGCTGGATGCAGTGTCCACCGAAAATTCGGGTTGGGCATCCCTGCGACCACAGGCACATAGCAGGGCGAGGGCGAGCAGTCCGGCGGATGCAGCCTGGGAGCCAGGGGCTTGGGACATGGAACCTCAGTGGGGAAAGTGTCAACGGAATGAACCTGCGGTAAAGAACCTCAAGAACTCGGTCCAGCCACCCCGGTCAACTTACCAGCACCGGTTTCCCCTCCACCAGCCAGGGGCCGGCCCGCGCGCGAACATCCTCGACCGAGCGGCTTAAGGGGTGCGCTGTAGTCGGCTGGCGGGTCCGAGGCAGGTGGGGTCCAAAGTCCAGCAGATACACCGTGGAGCCGGCGTTGCGGGCATGCTCGACTACAAAATCGGCCAGCGCCTGGGGCCATCCTCCCGAGGGGTGCGGTCGGGGAAGGGGGCCCCGGCGGTGCCGCTCAAGCTCTCGAATGATTTCGGAACGGGGAAGTTTCCAGCCCTGATACCGGGCCCGCAGCTCGCGCTCGTCGTCGATCGGGTTGTCCAGTCGGGGACGGACCAGGTCGCAGGAGCAGGCGCCTACCAGCAGTTGGGCGACGGTACGAGCCGAGGGGTGGATACGCTGGAGCGCAGCCCGCTGAGCCGCAGGAGCCAGGTCTGCTGTCAGCCCGGGCGGCAGCATGGACCGGATTTCACTGAGAGTGAGTGGACTCGCGATGTAAAGGAAGTAGCACACTCAGATCGGCAGATCGTCTCGCACCAGCACCAGAATCGCCGCTTGGGGAACGACCAGGTACTTCCTCTCCTCGAAGGTGATTTCCACGGCCGCCTTGCGGAAGAAGATGGCGTGGTCCCCAACCTTGGCCTGCATGCCCCGGCTGCGGTTCTCCCGGGCGTCGATCTTCCAGGGCTCATCATCCAGACTGCTGAGGTCTGCGACTGGGGTTCCCGGACCGGTCGCCATGATGAGTCCGGTTTGCACCTGTTGAGCATCAATGGCGGTGGCGGGGAGGTAGAGCCCAACCCGGGTGCGCTCGTCACCGTCCTCCGGCGTGATCAGCACCCGGTCGCCAACCACCAGGAGTTGTTTCTTGGGGAACTCCATCAGCGCTTTCCGTTGGCGTCGCCCACCTGGCGGTGGGCATCACCGACCTGGCGGTTGCCGCCGTTACCCTCGGCCTGGTGGACGGTGACTAGGTCGATGATCCGCAGCCGGCGCGTTGCCGTGGGGAGCCGCAGGCTCACTTCCTCTCCGACCTTGCCTCCTCCCAGGGCTCGACCCAGAGGAGAGGCCAGCGAGATGTGGCCGGCATCGAAGTCCATCATCTCGGCCAACACAACCACATAGGTGTCGGTCTCGTTGGTCTCCAGGTCCAGCACGGTCACCCGGGAACCCAGCCCCACGCGGTCGGTGGGTGCCTCGGCGTTGGCCAGCTGGCTCAGCTGGTTCAGCCGCTGATGCAGCTGCCCCAGCCGGGCCTGCACGAACTGCTGCCGCTCGAGCGCGGCCTTGTACTCGGAGTTTTCCCGGAGATCGCCCAGCTCGACCGCCTGAGCGATCGCCTGCGGCAAAAGGATATTCAGTTCATGGCTGAGCTGGTCGATTTCCCGGCCCAGCTTCTCTCGCATTTCACGGATCATGGTCCAACCAGTTGCAAAAAGGAATCGGCCCGGAGAGAGGTTTCCGGGCCCGCAAGGAAAGTCTCCTTAAAACTATCACGGCCCGGGGTACTGCGGAATAGCTGCTGACTTCCTTGACACTCCGAAGGGCAAAGGGTAAAGTGCTGCTGGCTCAGGTTTTCCCCTTCGGATTTGAGTGGATTTACGAACAGGATGAACGCGTAATGCTCAGGACCGCTGCCTGGCGCCCGTCCCGGTTCACCGCGCTCTGCCTGTTCGCAGTGGCGCTCCTCGGTTGTAGTCCAGAGCACTACCCCCAGACGACGCTGCTCCCCCGGGGAGACTTTGCCCGCATCGCCGACGATCTGCTCGACACCACGGTGAGGTGGGCGCTGCTGGTGTTTGTGCTGGTCGAAGGGGTGCTGATCTACGCGATTTTCCGATTCCGGGGGAAGCCCGGAGATCCCGAGCCCCACCAAACTCACGGCAACACCACAGTCGAGATTATCTGGACCGTCATTCCCGCCCTCATTCTGGCAGCCATCGCGGTGCCGACCGTACGAGCAATCTTCCAGACCAGCGCAATCCCAGGCAAGGACGCGCTCACCATCGAAGTGGTGGGACATCAGTGGTGGTGGGAATTCCGCTACCCCGAGTTCAACATCACTACCGCGAACGAGATCCACGTGCCGGTGGGGCGCACCGTCTCGCTGCGGATGGGCAGCGCCGACGTGATCCATAGCTTCTGGGTGCCTCAGTTCGCGGCCAAGCGTGATGTGTTCGCCAACCGGGAAACCCGAATCTGGTTCAAGGCCGAAGTCGACGGCGAATATCCGGGGCAGTGCGCCGAATTCTGTGGGATCCAGCATGCCCGCATGGCATACCGAATCCGGGCTCAGAAACCGGAGGAGTTTCAGGCCTGGGTCGCCCACATGCAGACGCTGGGGCCCAAAAAGGCCGCAGGTGCTGCAGCCGCCGCTCAGCAGCCTACTGCTTCAGCTGAATCCGGGGTGACGACGGCGAGCCAGGGTGGGACAGTCCAGGCGGCTGCTCCGCCGGCGCAGGGACCGGACTACGGAGCGGGCGAGAAGCTGTTCACGACCAAGGGATGCATCGGGTGCCACTCACTGCAGGCGGTGAATGCACCCAAGGGAATGGTGGGGCCCAACCTGGCGAACGTGGGAGCCCGCTCCTACATCGGCGCCGGTACCCTCAAGAACACCGACGCGAATCTGGCACACTGGATCCGGGACCCGCAGGGCATCAAGAAAGGCGTCCTCATGCCCAATCTGGGCATTAATGAAGCTGAAGCAAAGGCGCTGGTCGCCTTCCTCCGGGCCCACCAATAGTGGCGACCCCGCCCGTAGCGAGCGGGCTGGGTGACCTCATGATGATAAGGTTTGTATGGCAACCAGGGTTCTTGATCAGCATCGGGTAGAGACCGGCGCCAAGCACGGCGAGAAGACGGGCCTGTGGAGCTGGCTCACCACGGTCGACCACAAGCGTATCGGGATCCTCTACGGGACCACGGCCTTTCTCTTCTTTCTGATGGGCGGGATCGAAGCGCTGCTGCTCCGGATTCAGCTCGGAAGCCCGAACAATACCTTCCTTTCGCCGGAGACCTATAACCAGCTGTTCACCATGCATGGCACGACCATGATCTTCCTGGCGATCATGCCGCTGTCGGCCATGTTCTTCAATTATCTGATTCCACTCCAGATCGGTGCGCGGGATGTTGTTTTTCCGCGCCTCAACGCGTTCAGTTACTGGGTCTTTCTGCTGGGCGGTCTGTTTCTCAATGTGAGCTGGCTCTTCGGCGCCGCTCCCGACCAGGGCTGGTTCGGCTACGCCAATCTGACCTCACGGCAGTATTCGCCCGGCATGAACGTGGACTTCTGGATGCTGGGTCTTCAGATCCTGGGCATCGCCTCGATGGCCGCGGCGGTCAACTTCTTCGTCACCATCATCAACCTGCGCGCCCCCGGCATGAAGCTGATGCGGATGCCGATGTTCACCTGGATGAGCTTCATCACCCAGGTGCTGCTGCTGATGGCGTTTCCGGTCATCACGGTCGCGTTGATCCTGCTGATGTTCGACCGATTCTTCGGCACCCACTTCTTTGTCCCGTCGGGCGGCGGTGATCCGATTCTCTGGCAGCATCTCTTCTGGATCTTCGGCCACCCCGAGGTATACATCCTGATTCTGCCGGCCTTCGGCATCATCTCCGAGGTGTTGCCGGTGTTCTCTCGGAAGCCGTTGTTCGGCTACGCCGCAATGGTCTTTTCTGGGGTGTTCATCGCTTTTCTCGGCTTCGGCGTGTGGAGCCATCACATGTTCTCCACCGGAATGGGTCCCATCGCGGACACGTTCTTTGCCCTCGCCACCATGCTGATCGCCATTCCGACGGGGGTGAAGATCTTTAACTGGATCGGCACTATGTGGGGTGGCTCGCTCCAGTTCCGCACTCCGATGCTGTTTGCCATCGGTTTCATCGCCATGTTCATCATCGGCGGATTGTCCGGCGTCATGCACTCGGAGCCGCCGGCCGACCTGCAGCAGACCGACACCTACTTCATCGTGGCCCATTTCCACTATGTCATGTTCGGCGGCAGCATCTTCGGGCTGACCGCCGGCGGGTACTATTGGTGGCCCAAGATGTTCGGGCGGATGCTGAACGAGCGGCTGGGTAAACTCCACTTCTGGCTCATGCTCATCGGCTTCAACCTGACTTTCTTCCCGATGCACTTCTTGGGATTGCACGGAATGCCGCGGCGGACCTACACCTATCCCCAAGGCTTGGGATTCGAGACGCTGAACCAGATCGAGACGGTCGGGGCCTTCATTCTGGGCTTCTCGTTCCTCGTGTTCCTGGTCAACATCTGGCAGACGTGGCGTCAGCCGCGAAACGCCCCGGCCGATCCCTGGAACGGCGCCACCCTCGAGTGGTCCATTCCTTCACCGCCCCAGGAGTGGAACTTCGCCGAGATTCCGGTGGTGCATGGTCGGGATGCGCTGTGGGAAGCCAAGCGCCAGCACGGAGGGCAGCTACCGGAGCCTGCGCGGGTCAGCGGCACAGGTATCCACCTGCCGAACCCCTCCTACTGGCCGCTGGTTACGGCCATCGGGGTCGCAGCCTTCTTCGTGACGTTGATGCTGCTGGGGCACGACAAGGCCGGGGTGCTGCCGGTCATTGCCTCGGGGTTGCTGGTGTTCTTTGGAGTGTATCGCTGGGCCTTCGAGCCCGCGGGATGATCAAGCGGAAGTGAAAAGTGAAGAGTGAAGAGTGAAAAGTAAAGAAAAAGGAGTAACTCTTTGACCGCAGTCGCGCACGACGCACCCCACGGCCTCGAGCACGCCACTTCCACCGGGCTCGACAGCCGCAAGCTCGCCATTTGGACCTTCATCGGCTCCGAATGCATGTTTTTCGCGAGCCTGATTTCGAACTATCTGGTCCACAAGGGCCGGAGCCTGGTAGGCCCATTTGCGCACGAGCCCTGGACCTCTCCCACGGGCCAGCACTTCGAGCCGATCCTGCAGATCCCGCTGGTCACCCTGGGAACCGCGCTGCTGCTCTTCAGCTCGCTGTTCGTGGTGCTGGCCCTGAGCGGAGCCCAGCGGGGCAGCCGGAAGGCCCTGATCGGATGGCTCGCGGCCACCATCGCCTGCGGCATCTTCTTCGTGGGGATGCAGGTCTACGAGTTCACCCACTTTGTGCACGAGGGGCTCGGCTTCACGACCAACCTCTTTGGCTCCAGCTTCTACACTCTCACCGGTTTTCACGGAACCCACGTGACGATCGGCGTGATCTGGCTGATCACCATCTGGATTCTGGCGCTGCGCGGTCGACTTCCGCCGGCCAAGTCGCTGAACCTGGAGATGGCGGCGCTCTACTGGCACTTCGTCGACGTGGTGTGGATCGTCATCTTCCCGGTGGTTTACCTCATCAAGTAGGGACGTCGTCCATGGATGCTCACGCTACTTCCGTCACCCATGGGGAGCATGCCCATCCCACGGCTCGACTCTATGCCAAGGTGGGGCTCGTCCTCTTCGTCCTGACGGCACTCGAAGTGGGGCTGTACGAAATTACCTATGGGGGCCACGCCGGATCGTCGGCCGCCATCATCAAGCCATTCTTCGTGCCGATGCTGCTCCTGCTCTCGGCGGCCAAATTCGCCCTGGTGGCCATGTTCTACATGCACCTGAAGCAGGACAGCAAGCTGTTCAGCGGCATCTTTGTGTTTCCGCTCACCATCGCCGCCGTGATCATCGTGGGCCTGATGATTCTCATGTCCTACCACATGACGTTTGCCAAGTCCGGGTGAACCACGGGTAGCGAACAGTCCAACCATCGCCGCATTTGCCCGTCGACGACCGACCCCGACCTACCGCTCCCTACGAGTGGAGCTGGTCGCTCCACCCCAGCGTTCTCCTCGGCACCGGAATTCTCGGTGCCTTGTACTTTTACGGCATCGGTCCTCTGCGCCGGCGGTACGGGTTGGGGCCACCGGCCTCGCCTGCGCAAATCCTGTCCTTCTGCACCGCACTTCTGGTGCTGTTGCTGTCCCTCAATGGGCCGGTCCACGACCTGAGTGACTACTACCTCTTCTCGGTCCACATGGTGCAGCACCTCGTGCTCACCCTGGTTTTTCCGCCGCTCCTCCTCTATGGGATTCCCGGGTGGCTGCTGCGGCCACTGCTGAGCAGTGCTGCCGTCAGGAGTCTGGCTCGAACGCTCACGATGCCCTTAGTAGCGGCACTGCTTTTCAGTGCCTCCATCGTGGCCTGGCACCTTGGTCCGCTCTACGACCTCATGATGCGAAGCCATGAGGTCCATATAGCCACCCACCTCATGTTCATGGTAACGGCGACCCTGATGTGGTGGCCGGTGATGAGCCAAGTACCGGAGCTCCCTCGGCTTCAGCCGCTACCGGGTATCCTGTACCTCTTTCTGGTGTGCTTGCCCATGCAGGCAGTGGGAGCCCTCATCACCTTTGCCGACGAGGTACTTTATCCCTGGTACCAGGTGGCGCCTCGCACCTGGGGCTTATCGCCTTTGGACGATCAGCGGCTGGGCGGACTGCTGATGTGGATTCCGGGAAACCTCTGGATTTTCGGCGCGATTGCGGTGCTGTTCTTCAGATGGTCCAGTGAAGACGCATGAAAGCAGTGAGCGGTAAGCGGTAAGCAGTGAGCGGTGAGCAGGAAGTCAGCGTACCGCGCGCAGCAGCAGACAAAGCCAGCCTGCCATGAAAGCGAGTCCCCCCAGCGGCGTGATGGCCCCGAGCCAGCCGATGCCCGTCAGCGCCAGGGAGTAGAGACTTCCGCAGAAGAGCAGTGTACCGACCACAAAGAGCCAGCCGGCCCAGTTCGGCAGGGCGCCGCCCCAGTGGGTGGCGGCCCACGCTACCGCCAGCAAACCCAGTGCGTGATACATCTGATAGCGGGCCGCGGTTTCGAAGATCGCCAACGATTCAGGGCTCAGCCTGCTCCGGAGTCCGTGGGCTCCGAATGCGCCCGCAGCCACCGCGAGGAGCGCTGAGCCGGCGCCGAGGCTGAAGAACAGCCGGACCATTGCTAACGGGGCGAGAGATTGCGGGCCGCGAGCTCTGCCGGCGTGGCGCGCCGGTCCGCCCAGGATGCCAGCCCAGCCGCGGCGAGAAAGAACACGATTCCGCTAACTGCCACACTGGGTATGCCGGTAGGCAGAGGGCCATACTGGCTGGCAAAGTAAGTCCCGAGCAGGACCAGCAGGAGCACGGCAAGCCGGACCACGCGGACCGGGTGTCGGTGGGAGCGGAAAGCGACGTACACCACAACACCGGCCAAGAGAGAGATCAGCTCCGCAACGAGAGTCGCGACAGGATGGTTCCAGAGTCCCAGCCCCAGCTTGGGCGACTCGTTGCTGCTGAGCGGGAGGTCGGCTAGGTGAACCAGCACGTCCAGCGGATAATGAGAAAGCACTGCCACGCCGACCAGCGCCGCTGCCTGCCAGTGACGAGTGGTATCTCGAGTTGGCCAGGAATAGTAGACGGCAGCCGCAACGAGGCCCCAGATGAGCAGACCCACCAGGCTGTGCGAGATGGGATAGTCGTAGAACTCGAACGGGGTTACCGCAGTGTAGCCCGGGATGATGCGGACGTGCTCCCATCCCAGGAGCAGGAAGATGCACCAAAGCAGATCGGCCAGCTGGACTGCCAAAAAAAGCGTGCCGAGGGAGAGCTTGGGCTCGGCACGTTTCAGGGCTAAGGCGACTCCGTAGTGGCCTAGAAACACTGCGGGTACGCGGGTAAGCGGGTAGGCGGGTAAGTATATGGAAAAATGCCGCTCGGTCTCATGCTGGTTCCTTCACTAGACGTCCAAGCTCCCCGGCGTACCCACTTACTCGCTTACCCCCTTACCTGCCTACCCACTCCGCGCGAGCCAGGCGCCGCCATCCACCACGAAGATCGAACCTGTTATCCAGGCACCGGCGGAGCTCGCCAGATAGGTGACCAGCTGCCCGATATCTTCGGGAGTGCCCCAGCGGCCCAACGGTATCGAATCGGCTGCGAACTTCTCCATGTTGAAGAGATCCGGGGCATCAGCCCCGGGCGGGGTGAATGCCTTTCTGACTCCCTCGGTGGGGATAGGGCCGGGAGCCACGGCATTGACCGTGATCCGGTCGCGGGCCCACTCCAATGCCAGCGTGCGGGTCAATGCGTCCACCCCCGCCTTGGCCGCGGTTGCGTGGGCCATGAGGGGCCAGCCGCGGTAATGCAGGGTCATGGAGATGGAAACGATGCGTCCGCCCCGAGACTTGAGCAGGGGATAGGCCGCCTGGCAGCAGTAGAAGGTGCCATATAGGTCGGTTTCGACCACCGCCCGCCACCCGTTGGGTGAGAGCGTTGCGCTCGGAGCGTAGAAGTTGCCTGCCGCGTTGTTGACCAGGATGTCGAGCCGGCCATAGTGCTGCGAGACTTGCTCCACCATCCGGGTCACGGAATCCGGCTCGCGCACGTTGACCTCGACCGTGCGTACCCCGGGTCCGATGGCACGGAGTCGCTCCGCAGCCGGCTCGAGGTGTTCCGGCTTGCGGCTCGCTATGGCAATGTCGGCCCCGGCCGCTGCCAGGGAGGCCGCAATACCGAGGCCTATCCCGGTGCCTCCCCCTGTGATCAGCGCTACTTGCCCGGCCAGTATATCCGGCCGAAACACCGTAGCAGTCTGCTTCACGCTCCTGCTTTCCTGGCCGCGCGGGCGGTAAAGGCCTCGAGCCGAGTCCGGAACTCGGTGGCCTGTAGCGCCTGAAGCTGCGAGGCCCCTTCGCTCGAGAGCGCCTGCTCCAGCGCCCCGACCTCCTGCGCCCGGGACAGCCGCTTGATGGCTCGGACGCTCGAATCGGCGGACGCGATGATAGCGCCAGTAACCCGCGATACGCCTGCATCGAGGTCAGCATCGGCGAACACCTCTTCGACCAGGCCGATCGAAAGCGCCTCCTGCGCTGGGACCGACTGATCGGTGATCAGAAGTCGCATGGCCCGGCCGATGCCTACCAGCCGCGGGAGGGTGAAGCTGGATCCGCCATCGGGAACCAGGCCCATCCGGGCAAACGCTGAAGTGAAGCTGGCGCTGGTTCCCGCCAGGCGCATGTCACAGGCGAGGGCCAGATCGAACCCGAATCCCGCGGCGGTTCCTTGAACAACGGCTACTACCGGTATGGGGCAGCGCACGATGGCGAGAACGGCGGCCTGGAAGTCGCTCAGCCCATGCTGGAGTTCAGCGATGCTCGGTGCTTCGCCCAGGGAATCGAGCCAGCGGAGATCGAGCCCGGCACAGAAGTGGCCTCCGGCCCCCGAGAGCAGGATCACCCGCGCCTCGCCAGCCTCCTCGATCTGCTCGATCTCCTGAGCCAGACCCCGCGCCACTTCAGGCGTCAGCGCGTTCCGCCGCGCGGGACGGTTGAGGGTCAGCCGGTGGACACGACCATCGGTCTCAGAGATCACTTCGGCCATAGGAACACGCTCATGGGGAAAACCTTTGCCAATCTAGCCAGTGACAAACTTCAGGCTACTATTATACGAAGAAGCCCGAGCTCAAACTGCGGCTCCCCCCTGACCGGTCTTCCTCGCCTCGGCTTCGACCGGCTCCCGTGTCCATTTCCGTTCCACCATCCACTGCAGAGGCCGACCCTGCCGGGAGACGTGCGCTGGTGGTCGATGACGAGCCCACCATTCGGTCGGCGGTGGCGCGCTATCTTCGCCGCCGCGGGTGGCAAGCCGACGAGGCGGAAGACGGAAAGGTGGCACTGAAGAAGCTCGGCCGCGTTGGCATGAACGGGTACCAGGCGGTGGTGTCCGATCTCCGGATGCCACACTGCTCGGGAGTCGAGCTCCACGACTGGCTGGCCGAGAACCGCCCCGACCTGTTTGCCCGCCTGATCATCACAACGGGGGATCTGGCCTCTCCTGCCTGGCGCAGTTTTGTCGCTCGTACCCCGCGCCCCCTGATCGAGAAGCCCTTCGAGCTCCCGGTGCTGGTGCAGCTGATCGAGGCCGTTGCCCGGGGGCGCTGAGTCTACTTCCCGCCTTCCACTACAGCCATACCCATGGCGTGGTAGCCATTGTCCACGTAGACCACGCTTCCCGTGATCGCTCGGGCCAGCGGACTGCACAGGAAGGCTGCGGTGCTTCCCACGTCGGTCGCGTCGATGGGACGGGGCAGGGGAGAATTCTTGGAGGTGTACTGGATCATCATGTCGATGAAACCGATGGCGCTGGCCGCTCGGGAGGCCCATGGCCCCGCCGAGATGGCGTTGACCCGGACTCCCCAACGGCGGCCGGCCTCAAAGGCCAATGTCCTGGTGTCGGCCTCGAGGGCCGCCTTGGCCGACGACATGCCTCCTCCATATCCGGGGATGACCCGCTCGCCCGCCATGTAGGTGAGAGAGAGGAAGGAGCCGCCCTGTCGCATAAGAGGTGCCAGCTGGCGGACCAGCGAAACATTGCTGTAGGCACTCACGCTGATGGCCGAGAGGTACCCTTGGCGGGAGGTATCCACCAACGGCGACTTGACCTCGGGAGCGTTAGCCAGGCTGTGCACCACGATATCGACTGAGCCTTCACCAAAATCACTGCGCAGCTGCTGGGTCATGCCCTCGATACTGAAATCGCCAAGCTCTTTGTAGCGTTTGTTCTCGCGGATCTCAGGTGGGGCGTCGGCCAGAGTGTCGAACGCCGCATCGAGGGGATAGATCCGCTCGAAGGCGAGCTTCTTGCCGGTACTCAGCAGCATCGACTCTTCCATCCTGCCCCGCTCGAGCAGCTTGGTGAAGATGCCCAGCGCCGGGGGCCAGCTTCCCAAGCAGATGCTGGCTCCGGCTTCGGCGAGAGCCTTGGCGATGGCAAACCCGAAGCCAGCATCATCGGACACTCCGGCAACCAGTGCCCGCTTTCCCGCCAGATCAATTGCAAGCATGTGACGTTTCCCGGTGACGCGTGGCGGGAATGTAGTGTCTTCCTACTCGTCGCGCAGCACTTCGAGTGGTGCCCGCTGAACCACGTCGCGGCTGTTGGCCAGGCCCACTGCAACCGTGAGCGCCACGATTGCAAGCCCGAGACCGGCCAGCGGTATCAGCGGGACGGTAAACCTGCTCTCGAAGACGAATCGGGCCAGGCCCCAGCTAGCTCCCAGGGCCAGGACTCCAGCCACGGCCGAGGCGAGGACACCGAGCGACGCATACTCGGCCAGAATGATCTGGTAGAGCTGCGATCGGGTGGCTCCCAGCGTCCGGAGCAGCGCTCCTTCCCGGATCCGCTGAAACCGACTGGTGGCCAGCGCCGCGATCAGGACCAGGACACCCACCCCCAGGCTGAAGAACGCCATGAACCGGACTGCGAGCGCCACCCGGCCAACCAGGCGTTCGAGCGACTCCTGGAGCAGCGACAGGTCCAGGGTCGAGACATTGGGAAACTGCTCCGCGATGCCCCGCTGGAACCGACCTCGGTCCGCCGGGTTCGCGATCCGGGTAAGCAGTACCAGACTCTGGGGTGCCCGCTCCAGTGCCCCCGAGGGAAAAACCACGAAGAAATTCGGCTCGAAGCGGGCCCAGTCCACCTGGCGGAGACTGCCTATTCGGGAAGCGAGGCTTACGCCCTGGATGTCCCACACGATTTCGTCGCCCACTCCTACTCCCAACTCCTGGGCCAGCTCCTGCTCCAGCGAGATCCGAACCGGGGATCGCTGCGGGCTGCGCCAGCTGCCGGCGGTCACCCGTTCGGTCGGGGCGATGCTGTCTCGGTAGGTCGAGCGATACTCCCGCCTCAGGGCCCATGCGCTCGACCGCTCTTCGCCCCGAAGACTATCGCGGGTGAGCAGGCTGGAGATCGACCGGCCGTTGATGGATTGGATGCGCATCGGTACGATCGGCGTTGGCCCGACCATCGGGAGACCGGCTCGGCCCAGCTGTTCCCGGACCCCACTCAACTGGTCGGGCTGGATGTCGAACATCACCAGATTGGGGCGAGCCGGGCCTCCGGTCTCGCTGAGTTGGCGCAAGAGGTTGTGCTGAACCAGGTACAATGTCGCCAGCAGAAAAGCCGCAAAGCCGATCGCAAGAATCAGGGTTGCCGTCTGATTGGCCGGCCGATGCAGGTTGGCGAGCCCCTGTCGCCAGACGTAGGCCCATGTACCGACAGTCCGACGGCGCAGGATCCGGGTGAGTAACCCGGCAACCCCCCAGAGCACTAGCAGCGTGCCGGCGATCCAACCGGCGAAGATCGTCCCCTGCCTCCAGCTTCCGACCTGGTGAACGGTCAGCAGGAGAGTCGTTGTGGCCATAGCGAGAAGGGCCACACCCCACCAGGCGTCGCGCCAGGGCTGTTCCGGCTGATAGGGGCGGCGGAGCGCCTGCAGCGGCGAAATGCGCCGTACACCGAGCAGCGGAAGCAGGCTGAATACCAGCGTCACCCAGAGACCGATTCCCACTCCCAGGGTCACGGCTTGCCCGGAGAGAGATGGGGTGATCGTAACCGGCAGCAGCGGGGCCAGGAGTCCGGGTAGGAGCCGCTGCAGTGCCAGGCCCCCCAGGGCTCCGAGAGCGCTGCCCGCGAGGCCCATCGCAGCTGCTTCGATCAGGTAAACCGCAAAAGTGCGGCGGGAGGTTGCACCCAGGCATCGCAGCACGGCGATCGAGTCAGATCGCTGCCGTACTAGCACCACTGCGGCACTGGCCACGCCGATCCCGCCGAGCAGCAGCGCCATCAAGGCAACCAGACCTAGATATCCCGCGAGCCGGGAGAGTGACTGGTTCAGATTCCGCTGGTCGTCGGCCACGGTCCGGACTCGAATTCGGTCCGGGGCGAGCTGCTGCCGGTATCGAGCCGCCAGCTGCTGAGCCGAGGACCCTGCAGGCAGCTTGACGAAGACCTCGTACTGCACGCGGGCCCCGAACCCCAGAAGCCCCGTGTCGTGAAGGTGTCGCGCCGGGATGTAGATCCGGGGACCCAGCGCGAAGCGGAATCCAGCCTCGCTTGCCGTGGCGGTGATCGTTCCAATGATGCCGAACCGCGCTTCTCCCAGCGCCAATGTGTCGCCTATGTTGGCGTCGAGCGCGCTGAGCAGCGAGGGATCTACGATGACGTGGCGCCCGGTTTGAAGCCGGCGCCAGGCCTCCCGCGGCTCGGTTCCGATTTGTCCGTAGAACGGGTAGTCCCCTTGAACCGCGGCCACCTGCACCAGGCGGGTGCCCGCCGTTCTGGGAACGTAGGCCATAGCGGCAAAGCTGGTGATGCGGGCCAGCTCCGCCCGCCGGGAGAGACTATCAACCGCGGCTTCGGTTCGACGGGAGAACGGCTGCCGGGAGGAGAGCGACAGATCCGCCCCGAGGATGCCGCGGGCCTGCTGCTGGACCGACTCCTGGAGGTTGTCGGTGAACGAGTTGATCGCCACCAGTGCGGCAACTCCCACTGCCACCGTGCCCACGAGTAATGCCATCCGCCGGGGGGCGGCTCTGAGCTCGCGTGCGGCCATGCGCATGGCAAAGAGAAAGCCGGTCACGCTGCGGTATCCGACACCACCCGGCCGTCGGCCAGGCGAATGGTCCGGTGGGCCCGCGCGGCCAGGTCCAGATCGTGGGTGACCAGGACCAGTGTGGTGCCCAGGGCTCGGTTCAGGTCCACCATCAACTCGATAATGGTGCTTCCGGTGACGGCGTCGAGGTTCCCGGTTGGTTCGTCGGCAAAGAGGAGCTTGGGCCGGATGCTGAAACCGCGTGCCAGCGCAACCCGCTGCTGCTCGCCGCCGGAGAGCTGTGCCGGATAATGGTGCTCCCGGCCGCCTAGACCGACCCGGCCTAGCAGCTCGCGGGCCCGGCTGGCGGCGCTGCTCTCACCCCGCAGCTCCAGGGGTACCTGCACGTTCTCCTGCGCGGTGAGGGTTGGAATCAGCTGAAATGACTGAAACACAAAACCAATCTTGTCGGCTCGCAGTCGAGCCCGCTCGTCCTCACTCAACCCGCCAAGCTCCTGCCCGTCCAGATGCACGGTCCCGCTGGTCGGCCGATCCAGCCCGGCAAGCAGTCCCAGCAGTGTCGTCTTCCCACTGCCGGATGGCCCCAGAATGGCCAGGAATTCGCCGGTCGGCAGACTGAACGTGATATCCTTCAGAACCGTGATTTCCCGCTCTCCCGAGCGATACGCGCGGGTGAGCGAATGGCATTGCAACATGACGGCAGACATTGTCGAATGATACTCAGACACTTGATTGTTTCCGGTTGTTTTGGGGCACTACTCGCTTGCGACCAGCCCCGCGATGACGCATCCGCGAGCCCCCCAGTCTCGAGCCGGCTCTCGGCCGCCCCGATCATTCTGTTTCTCGGGACTAGTCTCACCGCCGGGTATGGTATCGATCCGGGGCAGGCCTATCCCGCCCTGATCCAGCAAAAGATTGATGCGGCCGGGCTGAAGTTCCGGGTCATCAATGCCGGGGTAAGCGGCGAAACCTCAGCGGGGGCTCGCCGGCGGGTGGAGTGGCTGCTCCAGCAACCAGTCTTCATGCTGGTGCTCGAGACCGGTGCCAACGACGGGCTTCGGGGTCTTCCCCCTGACTCACTGCGGGCCAACATCCAGGCGATCTTCGACCAGGCCCGACGGCTGCAGCCATCGGTGAGGCTAGCGCTGCTGGGGATGCGCATCCCTCCGAACTACGGGCGGGCCTACACTCAGCGATTCGAGGCGGTGTACCCAGAGGTGGCGCGGTCCAACAGCGCGACTCTGGTTCCCTTTCTGCTCGAGGGAGTCGGTGGGATTAGTGCGCTCAACCAGGCGGATGGGGTTCACCCCACGGCCGAGGGCCAGCGCAAGATGGCGGAAACAGTGTGGCGGGTGCTCCAGCCGGTCCTGAGGAGGATGGAGAATTCGGAGAGGAAGTCGTCCTAAGCGCTCCTCAGCATCTCACGCAGGGCTTCGACCATGGTGTCGATCTCTTCCTTAGTGTTGTAGTAGTGGGGCGAGATCCGAAGTGCCGAGCTGGCCTGCTTCTCATCCATGTCGATCACCGCATCTTCCCGTTCCGGTGAGCTGGTGTTGATCCCCCTGGCCCGCAGCGCGAGCTTCAGGTCCTTGGCGTCACGACCCTGGAACGTGGCGGTTGCTATGGCACAGAGCTGAGGCCCGCGATCGAGCACTCGCACCCCAGGCAAGGCCGCCAGCCGCTCTCGCCCATATTCTGCCAGCTCGCGCGCGCGGACCCCGGCCAGCTCGAGACCCACCTCAGTAGCGTAGCGAGCCGCTGCTCCCAGCCCCAGCACCAGCGCATAGGCAAACTCCCAGGTCTCGAACCGGCGGGCATCAGGGGTCAGCACGAACTGATCGGTCTCGGACCAGGTGGCCCCGTGCATATCAACCAGCAACGGGTGAGCACCGGATTCGAGCATTCGGTCGGCCACGAACAGAAAGCCCAGACCTCGAGGGCCGCGGAGGAACTTGCGGGCCGTGGCGGAGAGGAAGTCGCACTGGATTTCCTCCACGTCGATAGGCAACTGACCTACGGCCTGACAGGCGTCGACGAGATAGGGAATTCCAGCATCGCGACAGATCTGGCCCACCGGTGTGACCGGCTGGACCAAACCAGAGTTGGTAGGAATCCAGGTCAGCGCCACCAGAGTAGGACGCCGGCGGCGCACCAGCTTCCTGACCTCCTCCGGATCGATCCCGCCCTCCGGTGCGTCAGGCGCTCGAACGATCTCGACCCCCCGCCGACGGGCGAGGGAGAGGTACATGATCTGGTTCGAGGCGTAGTCCGACCGGCTGGTCAGCACTACGTCGCCGGCTTGAAGATCGAAGGCGCTGAGCGCCTGGGCAAAGGCGACGGTGGAGTTTTGAACCAGGGCGATGTTCCTGGCGCCGCACCCGAGTACCCCAGCGAGCGCCTCGTAGCTCGACCGCAAACCGCCAACCTGAGTCTCCGCAGCCTCGTACCCTCCAAGCTCCTGCTCCAGGCGCAGGTGCTCGCTGATTGCATCGCTGACCGCGCGGGGGGCCAGCGCTGCGCCTGCGTTGTTCAGGTGAATCACCCCGGAGCAGCCCGGAGTGTCTGCCCGCCAGCGTTCCAGATCAGGCGCAAGATCGGCTGCGGTTATCGCTCCATCCATGAGCCCAGCTCCTCCATTCCTCTTTCCCAGTACTGGCCCAGACGGCTAGCAGCCGTTTGCCGGTCTTGCCGGCGCAATGCCTCGATAATGCGCGAATGGTGCTGAGTCGACAGGCTGAGCCGCCCGGAGTCCCGAAGGTAGGCTCTCATGTATCTGCGAGGGACCTGCCACAGCGTCGAAATGATGCCGCGCAGCCGGCTGTTGGGACAGTCCTGCAGCAAGGTACGGTGCCACTCCTCTTCCAGTGCCACGATCCGCTGGGCGTCGCCGCGGGTCTGACCCAAGACCCGGTCGATCTCGCTCAGCCCCCGAAGACGCTCGCCGGGGAGCTCCGGCGCGATCTCGAGGGCGAGGACTTCCAGAGCCCTCAGTATCGCACCAGTTTCCCGCATTTCGGCGGGATCCAGGCGGCCGACCCTGAACCCCCGCCCCATGTCGGCTTGAAGGACCCCCTCCCGGGTTAGCTGGAGCAGAGCCTCCCGCACCGGGGTGCGACTGACTCCCAGCTGAGTGGCGAATGTGGTGTCCTTGACCCGAGTGCCGGGCAGAAGCTCGCCCCTATGAACGCTGTCCAGAATGGCTTGATAGACTTGCTCGCGGAGCGGGTTTCGAGTGATCACCGGAACCTCACCGTAAAGTATTCTGTATACAGTATGCAGTATGCTAGTTCAGGTCTAGCCTAGTCATTCCCTGCTTCCACATGACAACCTGACCGGAACAGTGAGGGCACCGAACCCCGTGCCGGGTGCGCGAGCGTACCGGAGATCCACCACGTGCACCAAGTACTGTCCGGATCCTGTCTGCTGCAGAGACAGCGTGGGGAAGCGAGCCCAGCCCATGAATCGCCGGAAGGCGATGTTGGCGTCAGCCGAGGCAAAGGCCGGGTGCTCGGCAGGGCTGCGACGTGGGTAGCTCGCGACCTGCATGATGTGGGGCCGCGGAAGCCAGTGAAAGACTCCTACCCGATAGTGCGTCTCTTGCTCTACCACGAAGCTTCGAGTCACCGGCGTGAGCGGAAGCGGACCCGCCATGGTGGCCAGCACGGCGCCGCCATACCGCGCCCGAACCTCTCGAGCAACGAGCCTTCGGGCGACAAGAGACGAGATCGCCATGACCGCGATGTAAGCGAGGGCCAAGCCCAGCGCCCAGCTTACCGGCGCGGTTGCCGGGGCGTTCTCCCTTTTCCGGCGAATCCAGGCCCCAACTAGTCCGCCGCCAAGGATCAGCCACAGCCAGGGATCCACGATGAAGAGCACGTCGCCATAGAACCAGCGGCCGGAGAACGGCATCAACCACCGCACTCCATAGGTGTTCAGGGTGTCCAGCATCGGGTGGGAAAGAACCGCGACTGAAGAGAGCAGAAGCAGCTGGCGGGGTTTCACGGCGGGCGGAACACTGCGCCACCAACCAATCCTGATCCTGGCCACCAGAAGCAGGACGCCGGCCAGAAGTACGGGCAGGATCACCAGGGCAAGCACGCCGTGAGTCCATCCCCGGCGCCACTCCAGGTCCGCCAGGGGGCCGCCGAAGTAGGACAGCACGTCGATATCGGGCAGATTGGCCCCAATCACCAGTGCTGCCGTGCCGAGCGCCGTTCGCCGGGCCAGGCCGCTGCCCGACAGCGCGGCGCCGGCGAGGGTGTGGCAGATCGGATCTATTCCAGCCTCGCGTCCAGCTCGAGTTTCACGTTCCCCTTGAGAGCCGTCGACACCGGGCAACCCTCCTTAGCCGCTTCAGCCGCTTTGGCAAAGGCCGCCTGATCCGCGCCCGGGACCTTCCCCCGCACCTCCAGCCGCATCCGGGTGATCTTGAAGCCCTCACCTACCTTTTCCACAGTACAGGCTGCGCGGGTGGTGATCCGGGTTGCTGGCGTCCCCGCCTTCTCCAGCTCGGCGGAAAGCGCCATGCTGAGGCAGGCCGCCTCGGCCGCAGCGATGAGCTCCTCGGGGTTGGTCCCCCGGGCTCCTTCGAACCGGGTGGCAAAGGAATAGTCTCCCTCGAAGGCGCCCGATCCCGCCGTGAAACGACCCCGACCGCTTCGGAGCACTCCCTCCCACACCGCCTCTGCGTTGCTGGTCACCATAATCTTCTCCAGTGTCGCCATGATCTTCTCCAGTGCTGATGTTATGCCGATCAGGTAACCGGCTTGCCGTTGCTGTCGAGGAGCCGGATCTCGCCCAGCTTCAGCTCCCTGATGCCCGGCTCGATCTTAGACCGATCGCCTACAACAACCCACACGAGCTGATCAGGATGGATGACTTCACCGGCAACTTGGGTCAGGCTTTGAATCGTCTCAGCTCGGACCTTGTCGGCGAAAGTATCATAGTACCGATCGTCCAACCCGAAGCTCACAATTTCGCCGATTGCGCCCGCCAGGGCACCCATCGTCTCCCAGGAGCCGGGCAGGGTCAGAGTCAGTGAGGCCTGGGCGCGGGAGAGTTCGGCCGGCTCGATAGGACGTTCCTTCACGATGCCCCGGAGCTCCTTGCTCAACTCGATGATCGCTTCCTTGGTCTTGTCCGTTTGCACCGGCGCGTAGGCCACGAAGGGACGCTGGCCCCGGGCATCCCGAAAAAATGTGAACGCGCCATAGGACCAGTGCTTGCCCTCGCGCAAGTTCATATTGATCCGGGAGCCGAAGTCACCGCCCAGCACGCTGTTCAGGGTCTGAATCGTGACCTCCTGCGGGTTGGCCTTGGGCGGTGCCACGTGTCCGGCAATGATGACCGACTGCAATGAGCCGGGACGATCCATCAGATAGACGGTGGGTCGCTGCTGCTGGGGGACCGTGGCGATGGACTTGGAAGGCACCGTGCCTCGCTCCCATCCAGCGAATAATCGCTCGAGCTTAGGCCTGATCTCCGCCATCGTTGTGGCGCCGACGACCACCATGGTAGCGTGGTTGGGTTTGAACCAGGTCTGGTGGAAGCGGGCCAGATCCTCCCGGCGGATTCGCGCGGTGGATTCCTCAGTGCCGGATCCGGTCCACGGGTTCGAGTAGGCATGGCCCGGGCCGTAGACCAGTCCCGGGAACACCCGCAGAGCCAGCCCGACCGGGTCCGCCTTCTCCTGCTGGATCTGCGCCAGCCGCTGTTTCTTGAGTCGTTCGAAGTCGGTGCGAGGAAAAGAGGGGTGGAGGACCACGTCGGCATAGATCTCCAGAGAGGGGTCAAGGTTCTCCTTGAGTGCCTCGAGCGAGACCCTGGAGACGTCGAGCTGGGAGCCGGTAAACAGGTTTGCGCCGAGTTGAGCCAGCTCGTCGCTGATCTGGAGCGCGTTTCGTTTCGCCGTTCCCTCATCCATCATGGCCAGCGTCAGGCTGGCGACACCTGGTATGCCCGAAAGATCGGCGGCATAGCCGGCATCTAGCAGCAGGTCGAAGCGCACCTGGGGGATGGAAGACCGCCGCGCCAGAACCAGCTTGAGGCCGTTGGAGAGCTCGGCCCGCTCCAGCTCGGGAAACTTGGAGTCGGGCGGAGTTCCCGTTGAGGGCAGCTTGGAGCGGTCGGCCTTTGCAGTGGCAGTCCGGAACTCGCTGTAGGGGTGCACTTCCAGCGTGTAGACACCGTCGGACAGCCACTGACGAGCTGCCCGGGACAACTGCGCCGCCGTGGCTTGCTCGATCCGGCTCAGTCTCACCTTGTAGTAATCCGGCCGGCCGGCAAAGACCTCCCCCTGGGCGAGGACATCGGATTTGCCGCCGAATCCTCCGATTCTCTCGACTCCTCGAATGAAGCTGGCGCGAGACTGAGTCTTGACCCGGCGGAGCTCGGCCGGGGTGGGGCCTCCTGCCAGCAGGCGACCTAGCTCCTGGTCTACCGCCTTTTCGATCTGGGGAAGCTCGACGCCTGGGCGCGCAGTTGCCTCGACCACAAAGAGCCCGCCGATCTCGCGCAGGTCGAGGTATGCGGAGACGTCGGTGGCAATCTGGTCGTCGTACACCAGTCGCTTATAGAGCCGGGATGACTTCCCCTGGGCCAGGACGTCGCCCACCAGATCGAGGTAGTCTGCGTCGGCCGTTCCCCAACCCGGCATATTCCACACTTTATAGATCCGGGCCTGAGGGACCCGATCCTGCAGCACGCCGCGCTGAGTGCCGGTCCGTTTCGCAATCCAGGCGTCCTGTCGAGCCAACGGTGGTCCGGCGGGGATGTCGCCGAAGTAGTGCTCGACCTTCTGCCGCGCCGTCCTCGCATCGATGTCGCCGGCAATAACGATCACGGCGTTGGCTGCACCGTAATAGGTCCGGAACCAATCTTTCACATCGTCGAGCTTGGCCGCGTCCAGGTCTTCCATCGAACCGATCGTGGTCCAGGCATAGGGATGGTTTGCCGGAAAGAGCTTCGGGGTGAGGAAGTCCCATACCTTGCCGTAGGGCTCGTTCTCTCCTTGCCGCTTCTCGTTCTGCACCACTCCACGCTGCTCATCCAGCTTGGCCTGGCTGATGGCGCCGGTCAGGTGTCCCATACGGTCCGACTCCATCCACAGCGCGAGGTCGAGGGCGTTGGTAGGAATGTTCTCGAAGTAGTTGGTCCGATCTTCGTTGGTGGTTCCGTTCATGTCGGTAGCGCCGGCCTGCTCCATCGGACCGAAGAAGTCCTTGTCGTAATTCTCGGTGCCATTGAACATCAGGTGCTCGAAGAGGTGGGCGAAACCGGTGCGGCCAGGCCGCTCGTTCTTGGAGCCGACGTGGTACCAGACATTTACCGCTACGATGGGAGCTTTCCGGTCCTCGTGGACGATCAGTGTCAGTCCGTTCGGCAGCACGAAGCGCTGGAACGGAATGTCGACCACCTTCGCCGGAGGCGTGCCTTGCGCCGGCAGGGACGTAGTGGTGGCGGGGAGCAGCAGTGATCCGGTGAGAACGGCGACACGACAAACCAAACCCGGCACAGGGGACCTCGAATCAGTGGAGTGGAGCCGACAGGGCACGTAGGCAGACGTATTTCGGCCGAATAAGTGTCAGCGATTCAGGTGAGAAGAGTCGGGGGGGGAGGACTCTGGTTCAAGCCCAGCCAGTAGCGGGCCACCCCCTGGAGTGCCGAACGCAACTGATCGTAGTGAACCGGCTTTTGGACACAGCTGTTGGCCCCGAGCTGATAGCACTGCGCCAGCTCGCGGGGATCGTCGGATGAGGTAAGTACGACAACCGGCACCATGCTGGTGCGGGAGTTGGTCCGCACCGCCCGAAGCACCTCCAGCCCGTCCACCTTGGGCAGTCTGAGGTCGAGCAGGATGAGCCGCGGAGGTGGTCCGCCGGAGCGGCCTCGATGTGCTCCCCGCCCAAAGAGAAAATCGAGCGCCTCCTCTCCATCCCGAACTACGGCAATCCCCTTCTCTCCGTCGAGCTCGCGGAGCGGGCGTACCGTCAGCTCCACTTCGAGCGGGTTGTCCTGGACCAGGAGGATGTCGGGTGACGGCGGGGAAGGGGGGAGGAGGGGAGGAGGGGATGTCATGGCGCCTGGCTGCCGGTGCCACGCTCCTCCCGGCGGGCCGGCTCACCTCCCCGCTTCCCCGCCTCCACTCCTCCCAGCGTCATATAGAATGTCGCGCCTTTGTCCGGCTCGGCTTCGGCCCACACTCGTCCGCCGTGCTTGTGCACGATACGCTGGACCACGGCCAGTCCAGCGCCGTTTCCCTCGAACTCATCGGATCGATGCAGCCGCTGGAACATACCGAACAGCTTGCCCGCGTATGCCATCTTGAACCCCACGCCGTTGTCCTCGATGGCAATCCCGGCCTGACCCTCCGCATCGATGGGGCGGATCCGGATGACTGCCCGGTCCCGCGAACGGGTGAACTTCACCGCGTTAGACAGCAGGTTGGTCAGCGCCACTTTGATCAGGCCCGGATCGGCCTCAATGGTGGGAAGCTCCTCGATCTGCCATTCGATGGAGCGGCCATCGGACTCGGAATGCAGCTGCCCGACCACATCCTCCACCAGCGGGGTCAAGTTCAGCTCCCGGCGGAGCAGATCCTGACGGCCGATACGAGACAGGGTAACCAGATCATCCACCAGTGTGGTCATCCGGTCAGCTGCCTCATGAATTCGCTGGGCGTAGTGCAGGGCCGAGGGGGGAAGCTTCGACCCGGTTTCCTCCAGGAGCAAGCGGCAGAATCCGAGCATGTGCCGCAGCGGTGCGCGCAGGTCGTGGGAGACCGAATAGAGCACCGTCTCGAGCTCAGCTGTGGTGGCCCGGACTGCGGCGCTCCGCTCTGCCACTCTCCGCTCCAGCTCGGCTGTCTGCCGAGCCACCTCCTCGCGGAGCCGGGCGTGCTGGATGGCTATGGCGATCGGGGTGGCGACTTCAAGTGCGATGTCCCGGTGCTCAGCATCGAAAGCGGAAGAGCTGGCCGATGCCAAGGTGATCACCCCGATGGCTTCGCCCTCGGCCAGGAGCGGGACCGACAGCATGGTTCGCATTCCTTCGGCCAGCAGCTGGCGGTGGATCGGAGAGGGATCCTCGAGAGCCGAGAGGTCCTCGATATAGCGGATCGTTCCCTGACGCAGTGTTTCAATGGATGAGAGGTCGCCCAGCTGGAGCGGTGCCGGGTCGAGGTAAGCCCCGGTAGCAAAGCCTGCAATCATCTGGGCCTGCCCTCGCCGGAGGTCGAACAGCACGACCGAGCAGCGCTGACAGGGCACCATCCGGCGCATCCGCCCCAGCGCAGCCCGGCCGATCTCCGCCGGCGACCGGGCGGACACGATGGCCTGGTCCATGTCATGGAGCATTGCCAGCCGGTCGGCGGAGCGGCGCAGCTGCTCCTCAGCCCGCTTGCGTTCGGTGATGTCGGTAACCATCCCGACTGTGCCGACCAGTGCTCCATCCTTTGCCAGAATGGGACTGGATGACACCAGACCCCACAAGAGACTGCCGTCGTGCTTCCGAAAGCGAAGATCCTGACTCTGCCCTGGCCGAGTTCCTCGCCGGATCCAGGTATGCCGTGCCCCGGAGCGGGACTCGGCTTCGATGAAGTCGTAGACCGGGCGGCCCAGAAGAGTGCCATTGGAGTAGCCCAGCAGATCGGCCATGCGCTGGTTGACGTACGTGATCACGCCCCGTTCGTCGGCCACCCAGATCCCCTCCTGGGCCACGTCCACCAGCTGCTTGAACCGCTGCTCGCTTTCTTGCAGGGCCTGGGTGCGCTCCTCCAGCCGGACCTGGCGCCCCTCGAATGCGGCCGCACGGCCAAGGGCGGCGCCCATGAGGCCGCCCAACATGCGGAGCGCCTTGGCGTCCCGATCAGAGAATGTGTTGGGCTCAGGCGAGACCACCTTGAGGACGCCGTGAATCCTCTGCTCGTCCCTCAGCGGCAGCACCATCAGTGAACGGATTCCCAGCTGCTGATAGGCCTCATGCTGAATCCTGGGGTCGGTCAGCGCATCGTCGCTCCGCTGCAGCTCACCGGTTTGAACACACACTCCGGAGAGACTGCTGCTCAGCTTCAGCCGGGGAGCCTCCGTTCCCACGTGGATCAGCGGGACCAGCTCCTCGCCCTCGATGGCCTCGATTACTGCCCCACTCGCCCCGGTGAGTCCCTTGCTTCGTTCAGCGATCACTCTCATGACGGTTCCCGAATCGAGTCCCGCTGCGGTGACCGCCTGCTCCACGTCGAGCACCGCCTGGAACAGCTCGGTGTCGAGCCGCATCTCCTCCTCGGCCAGCTTGCGCTCAGTGATGTCGAACTCGGTGCCGAGATACCCGATCTGCCGGCCGGTCTCATCCCGCAGCGGCTCCCAGGAGCTGGAACACCAGCGGATCTGGCCCTTTCGGGTGACCACCCGGTACTCCTGATCCCGGAGCGCACGGCCCTGTGCCAGTCGATCCCACTCGGCGAGGATGGCGGGCCGGTCATCGCTATGGATGTACTGGAGGAACTCCTGGTCGCGGAGGTCTTCTTCGGGGTAGCCCGTCAACCGCTCGAACGCGGGGTTTACGTACTTGAGCCGCCGCTCCATGTCATAGGCAATGACCGCCTCCCGCATGGTGGCGGTCACGGTCTGGAGCTGGCTCCGCAGCTCGTTTCCCTGTAGCTCAGCGCGCCGCCTCCGCCGGCGTTCCCGCCAGTACAGTCCCAGGAGAAGGACTGCCAGCACCCCAGCCACGGCGCCGATGAGGAGAATGCTGTTAGGGGTCTGAATCAGTGAAACCACGAGTCCGACGCAGGTTGAAGTCAGGAGATTCCCGACACTCGAAGATACACCCCGGAAGGGAGCCGGTCGAGGACGCGAAATGCTAGCGGCGGATACCCTGTGACCCTACTCTTCCCCGATGGCTTTTCTGGACTCCAAGCGGGATCGCGCGGCTTTTCTGATCTTTGTGCTGGGCCTGGGGCTGGTGTGGACTCTCTGGCCCTTTGTTACCGGACTGATCGGCGCCCCGGTGCTCTATGTGATGTTCGCGCCGGTGTATCGCTGGCTAGCCCGCCGAACCCGTCCTCGTCTGGCCGCGGCACTGGTCGTGCTTCTCGGCGTCATCCTGGTCCTCGGTCCGGGAGTGTCCTTCGTCGGGGTCATTGCTGGGGAGGCCCAAGACATGGCTTCGGGCGTCATCCGGAGTCCACTCCTGAGCCGGCTGCGCGAGCTGCGGATCGGGCCGTATGACGTGGGGGCCCAGATCGAGGCGCTGGGCTCGCGACTGGTCTCGTTCATCGGGGCCAGCGCCCTGGGGCTGATCGGCACCGCCACCCGACTCGGCATTCAGCTGACCATAGCGTTTTTCGGCCTTTTCTACCTGCTGCTGGCTCCGGAGGCGGTCTGGCGGCAAGTCCAGCCGTTCATCCCATTTTCTCGGCGCAACGCGGAGATCTTGCGGGAGCGCTTCAAGGACGTCACCATCTCCACCCTGATTGGCACCGGCCTCACCGCCACCGTGCAGGGGCTGCTGGTGGGGCTCGCGTTCTGGGTGATTGGAATTCCTAATGCCATCTTCTGGGGTGTAGTGACCGTGGTCCTGGCCATCCTGCCTGTGGTTGGGAGCGGGCTGGTTTGGGGCCCGGGGGCACTGTCCCTTGCTCTGGACGGGAACTACGGTCGCGCCATCGCACTGGCGATCTGGGGCGTCGTCGTGGTGGGAAACGTCGACAATGTCATCCGTCCCATGGTCTTTCGCCGGTGGGCTCAGATCCATCCCTTCATGACCATCATCGGCGCCTTTGCCGGCATCCAGTACTTCGGTCTGCTGGGACTGCTGATCGGCCCGCTGGCCATCTCCTACTTCTTCGAGCTGATCCGGATGTACCGGGCGGAATATCTCGACGACGAGGAAGCCGCCGAAGCTATTGCCGCCTCAACTTCCTCCGTTCCCAATAGACATAGACCGGAATTCCCAGGGCGATGAGAATGCTCCCCCGGACGGCATTGCCGGGATTCGACACCACGGACCCAGCCACGACGTAGAGTGCGGCCAGAATGAAGACCAGGGGGCCGAGGGGGTACAATGGCATTCTGAATCGCACCGCTTGGGGCTCGAGTCGCCGTCGCTCCCGAGCGCGAAAGACGAAAAGCGTAGCGGCGGTGGAACCGAAAAAAATCCAGTCTCCGAAGACGACGTAGTCCAGCAGATCTCCATATTTGCCAGTCAGGGTAAGCAGCACTGCCCAGGCGCCCTGGAAGACGATGGCTCCGGCTGGGGTCCGGTAGCGCGGGTGCAGTCGAGCAAGGGCAGGGAAGAAGAGCCCGTCCTGGGCCATTGCCCGATAGACTCGGGGAGACACCAGTATCACCAGGTTGAGGAATCCAAAGGTGGAGACCGCGATTCCCGCCGCAATGACAACCCTTCCCGGTGTCCCCAGCACCGCACTCATTGCATCGGCGGCTGGTGCGCTGCTCGCCGCCAACCCGGCAACGCCGAGCGTCCGCACGTAAGCCACGTTGGCCAGTAGATAGACCACCACCACGATGGTGACACCGGCCAGAAGCGCCCGCGGCAGGTTCCGAGCTGGGTCGATCAGCTCCTCGGCAATGAAGTTGGTCTGCTGCCAGCCACCAAACGCAAAGAGCACGGGCACCAGGGCGGCGCCTACTGCCAGGGCCACATTCCTGCCAGGCTCCACCGCTTCAGCATTGAGCGGAATGGCTGGGGAGACGAGGCCGGCCACGATCAGAAATGCGAGGGCACCGAGTTTGAGCAGTGTCAGGATATTCTGGGTCACCGCACCCGGCCGCACACCCACGTAGTTCACCACCGACAACACTAGAATCGCGGCGACCGCCAGGGGCACCTGAGTCCCAGCCGGCCAGCCGAGAAGCGTCGCGGTGTAACTCGCGCAGGTGACAGCTACCGCCGCAATGGCGCCAGTGGCAATTACCAGCAGAAGAGTCCAGGCATACAAAAAGGCCGGCAGTCTACCGAAGGCCTCGCGCAGGTAGACGTAGCCTCCCCCTGCCAGCGGACGACGAGCCCCCAGTTCGGCGAAGACGAGGGCGCCGATGAGGGCGACGATTCCACCGAGGACCCACACCATCAGCGTGAGCCCGACGGTTCCCACCCGCTGGGCAACGATCGAAGGATTGAGAAATATTCCCGACCCGATGATCCCACCCACCACCATCATGGTGCCGGAGAACAGTCCCAGCCTGGGCAGGTACTCACCCGCCGACTCTTTGCCGGGCAGCGGGTTGCGCGGAGGTGTAGCTTCCGGTGAGACACTCAACGATCGAAAGAACCCCATGGGCATCCACCACATCACGGCGATAGCGGGCGACCCCCAGCGAAACCTGGACTTCTACGCCGGGCTCCTGGGTCTTCGGCTGGTGAAGCTGACCGTCAACTTCGATGATCCGGCAAGCTATCACCTTTATTATGGCGACGAGATTGGCCGGCCCGGCTCGATTCTGACTTTCTTCCCCTGGCCAGGAGGGCAGCGGGGGCGGCAGGGCACCGGCCAGATCGCCACCACAGCTCTCGCGATTCCTCCCGGCTCTCTCGGATTCTGGATCGAGCGCCTGCTCAGCCAGGGAATCAAATATGAAGGCCCGAGCCGTCGCTTCGACCAGCAGGTCCTTGCGTTCAAGGATCCGGATGAGCTGCTGCTCGAGCTGGTTGCTACCGCGGAGGGAGCCGAAGCTGTGCCATGGGGGGAAGGGCCGGTGCCGGCGGAGCACGCCATCCGCGGTCTCCACGGCGCAACCATATGGGAGGACGGCGATCGAGGTACTGCTCAACTCCTGACTGAAACTCTGGGTTTCGAGGCGGCCGACGAGGCCGGAGGTCTTCACCGATTTCAGTCCAAGCAGGAAGGCCTGGGGACCGTTGTGAACCTCCGTAGAGCACCGGGCTTTTGGCGCGGAGCCGGTGGGGTGGGGACAGTCCACCATATGGCGTTCCGTGCGGCCACCGATCAGGAGCAGCTCGAAAAGCGGTCGACGATCGAGGATCTTGGGCTGGCGATTACTCCGGTGATCGACCGCCAGTATTTTCACTCGGTGTACTTCCGCGAGCCTGGGGGAGTGTTGTTCGAGATCGCCACCGACGGGCCGGGTTTTGCCATCGACGAGTCGGTGGCAGAGCTGGGCAGCCATCTCCAGCTTCCGCCCATGTACCAGCCTGATCGGCCAGCCATCGAGCGTGCCCTGCCTCCGCTGCGGTTGCCTCACGCAGCCGCAAGGGAGGCCACATGACTGACTCGGCGCTTGGATTCACACACCGGTTCGTGCCCGGCTCCCGGCCAGGCACTACTCCACTGCTGCTACTCCACGGGACCGGCGGGGACGAGAACGATCTCCTGTCGCTGGGACAGGAGCTGGCCCCGGGCTCGCCGCTACTCAGTCCAAGGGGACAGGTCCTGGAGAACGGCATGCCGCGGTTCTTCCGGCGGTTGTCCGAGGGGGTCTTCGATCTGGACGACCTGAAGCTCCGGGCGGGACAGCTGGCCCGGTTCGTCGCCGAAGCTCGGCAGACGTACGGGCTCGGCGTGGCGCCCAGTGGAGTCGGATTTTCCAACGGAGCCAATATGGCTGCTGCCCTGCTCCTGCTTCACCCGGGGACTCTCGGCTCCGCGCTCCTGTTCCGACCGATGGTGCCGCTGGTTCCCAACCCGCTCCCGTCGCTCAAGGATGTGCGGGTGCTGATCGCGGGTGGGCGACAGGACCCGATCGCAACACCGGAACAGACCGAGGCCCTGGCCGACCTGCTGCAGCGGGCCGGTGCCGACGTGAGTTTGCACTGGAGCCGGGCGGGCCACGGCCTCACCCGGGAAGATCTGGAAGCTGGCGAGCGTTGGATGTCGGGCGTGTCGGCCGGAGTTCGCTAGCGTTCGGTCTTTCTTCTCTTACGGTATGACCTCATCTTTCGAATGGTACAAAGAAGGAACTGCGTTCCAAGGACGCCTGGCGTCGTCCGCCTTCTCCACTTGCCGGCAGTACGCCAGCCACAGCCGGCGAATCCCGCTGAGGAACTATGTGATGCTTCCAGCAGCGATTGAGCAGGAGCGCCTCTTCGTGGCGGAGCGCCTCCTGTCCGAGATCGAACGTCGCCACGGCCTGGCCCATCCTGTAAATAGAGAGATCCACCCCGTCATCGTCGACCGCTTTCTTACTGCCTACCTCCCCGAGACCAGGGATGGCGAGCCCGCGCCTTCTGCGCTCGAGTTCGCCTTTGCACCCAGTCTGGCTGAGGCCCTGAGTGTGATGCGGGGGGTAGTGTCCGAGACTGAGACCGGATTCGGTGCTGCGATCTATTTCCATGACCTGGACACCGAAAACGGAGGCCCAGCGTACCGGGTCGAATCCACCGCAGCAAACAGCGAATCTCGCGCTTGAAGTCCCTCGAGAGGAAGGCGGGAAAGGTTCCCGCCTTCCATCGAGCAGCTCTCTCATGCCCCCTCTGATCCGGCTCATCATCGGCAGTGGTGCCGCGCTCACCCTCAGCTTCGCTCCAGCCAAAGCCCAGGACTCGGCCGACCTGTCCGGGCTGGCAGTCCGATTGGCATCCATTGCGGGAGTCACCGGTTACGAGCAGCGTCTAGTCGATACCGTTCTCCAACTCCTTCCCCGAGCCCGGTCCGATCGCGCGGGCAATGCGGTTCTGCGGCTGGGGGGCGGTTCAGCCAGCCGCCTGCTGGTCTGCCCCCTGGATGAGCCTGGTTATGTCGTGGGTGGCATCCGATCGGACGGCTATCTCACGCTGCGCCGGGTTTCGGGGCGGGTAGGACCGCTCTTCGATCAGCAGCTCGAGGGCCAGCGGGTGGACATCTATGGGACTGGAGGCCGGATTCCGGGCGTCGTGGCCGTCCGCTCGATTCACCTGACTCGAGGTCGCACCGGCCCTTCCGACTCAACCTTTACCGTAGACGATGCCTATCTAGATGTAGGCGCCACGTCAGCAGCCGACGCCGAGCAGCTCGGCATCAAGGTTCTGGCTCCGGTCACCCTGGCCAAGCGTCCACATGCATACGGAAACCAGCTTCTGGCCGCGCCAATGGCCGGCCGACGGGTGGCCTGCGCTGCGCTGCTGCTTGCAGTACGGCAGTCGCTGATGCGGGCGAAGTTGCTTCCCGCAGTTCAGGTCGCCCTGGTCGTGGAGCAGGAATTGGACCAATCGGGTCTCGCCACGATCGCCAACGCAGATGGCCCGTTCGATGAAACGATCATCGTTGATGGAGGGCCCGGCGCACTCGGTTCTATCGGCAAGACCCCTCTGGTGGATACCACCGGCGCTCTGCTGAAACTGGGGCAGGTGACCCGCTGGTCACTCCCGGTTCGCTATGCGGGCACGGCGGTAGAGACGGTCTCCCTCGCGGATGCGGACTCGCTGCGCCGGCAGCTGGTGGCATGGATTGGGGGCGACCGATGAACTGGCGTCACCTCGGCTGGCTTCTCGCCGCACCTGCCACCGTGCTGGCAGCACGATGTCCGAGTCAGCCATCCCAGGGACCAGCGCTGGCGGAGGCCGAGCGGGTGCTCGCCTCGCTGGTCGAGACCTACGGAGTCTCCGGGATGGAGGCGCCGGTCCGAGGCCTGGTGGAGCGAATGCTCCCGAGCGGGGTGCCCAAGGAGACCGACAGCGCTGGCAACCTCTGGGTCACTGTGGGCCAGGGCGACCCGACGGTCGTCTTTGTGGCCCATCTGGATGAGGTAGGGTTCAGAGTCACGGCGGTCCGAGAGGACGGCACCCTGGAGCTGGAGCCGGTGGGAGGGATCTTCCCTTCGCTCTGGGAGGCCAAGCCCGCCCTGGTGCACACCGGCAAGTCCACCGTGCCCGGGGTCTTCATGCCCCGCGACTCGACCGCCGAGCTCAGGCGCACTCCTCCCGCTATGCGAGCGGATGTGGGCACCGGCTCCCGGCAGGCTACCGCGGCGCTAGGAGTCGGCATCGGCAATACCCTGACGATGCCCAAGAAGTACGTACGGCTGGCGGGCGCGCGGGCGACTGGGCGGTCGTTCGACGACCGGGTGGGCTCAGCAGCGCAGCTGCTGGCGCTCCGCTCGCTCGACCGCACCCGGCTCCGGCACCGGGTGATCTTCATTTGGAGTGTGCGGGAGGAGATTGGACTCGAGGGCGCCCAGGCAGTTGCGAACGCTCTGGGCGTTCGGGTTGCCCGGGTTCATGCCATCGACACGTTTGTCAGCGCCGACTCTCCGCTGGAGCCCAAGAACTTCGGGCTGGCGACGCTGGGCGACGGGGCAGTAGCCCGCGCGCTGGACAACAGCTCGGTGACCCCGCCCGCGCTGGTCGATACGCTAGTTGGGCTCGCGCGGCGGCACCAGGTTCCGCTTCAGGTGGGCACCACCAATGGAGGCAACGATGGTTCGGCGTTCGCCCCGTATGGGGTGCCCGACGTGCCGGTCGGCTGGCCGCTCCGCTATTCTCACTCTCCCGCCGAAACCATCGATCTAAAGGATCTAGTCAGCCTGGCCCAAATGGTCCGAGTGGTGGCGGAGGCCTGGTAACTCGGTGACGGTCCGCGGTC